>NZ_JBLXGZ010000022.1:0-62981 GCF_048260245.1 Kordiimonas sp.
GCGCAGACACTTGGCGCTGCGAGCGACCGCTCGCAATGACCATATAATCAGCGATGCTGGATTTACCTGCCAGATTGATGGAAGTGATTTCTTCAGCCTTGTTGTCGTCAAGGTTGGAAACCGCTATTTTCAAGATGTCCTCGGCCACTAGGGCCTGGTGAGGTTCAGTGACGCCAAGCGTCTCCGATGATGCCTGCAACTAATTTTCCTTTCTATCAAAACCCGACAGCCATTTTTTACCGAGAAGCTGACGAGCCTGCGTGGCCGAGGCGGGGTGACGTGGCATTGTCACGAACGCCCAAGCCGGTGACCGGGAAGCCTTAAGTTCCTGAGGTGTTTTACGAAACTGAGCAAAACACTTGGCGAACCGGCTGTTTAACCCACGGACAGCATACCCCGGACGGTCAAAAACCGCAATGGGAAGCGACGTGGCAATGTCTTTCCAGCGGTGCCAGCTATGGAAGGCGGCAAGATTATCTGCCCCCATCACCCAGATAAACCGGGTTTTCGGCATGGCGCGCTGGAGCGCCGTTATTGTGTCTGCGCTGTAACGTGTGCCGAGACGTTTCTCGACATCGGTTACAATCATGCGTGGATGATGGCCTACCATCATACTCACGCTTTCGCATCGGCGGTTGAAAGCCGCCATGGTATCGTCGGCCTTTTGCGGGTTGCCGGGGCTGATCATGAACCAGATCGCGTCTACCTCCAGCCGCTTCAGGCACTCGCGGGCGACGCGCCGATGTCCTTTATGCGCCGGGTTGAAGCTGCCGCCGTAAAGCGCCACTGTACGCCCGCGCCAGCGCGCGGCTTCAGGCAAAAGCGTATATGAGGGCCGGGAGGTCAAATCTCAAGGTCTTGTCTGGCCGTCACCACGGACCTGATATTTGAAGCTGGTGAGTTGTTCCAGCCCCACCGGGCCGCGCGCATGAATGCGTCCGGTGGCGATGCCGATTTCGGCGCCCATACCAAACTCGCCACCGTCGGCGAACTGTGTTGAGGCATTGTGCATCACGATTGCACTGTCGACCTCGCTCAGGAACTGAGCGGCGGCGCGGGCATCTTCGGTGATAATGCTTTCGGTGTGGCCTGAGGAATGCTCCGCGATATGCGTGATGGCACCCTCGACACCGTCGACAAAGCGGGCTGAAATGATGGCATCCAGATATTCGGTGTTCCAGTCGTCGTCTGATGCGGGCTTCACCCGATCATCCAGCATCTGCATGTCAGCGTCACCGCGGACCTCACAGCCTGCGTCAAGAAGCGCGCCTATCACAAAAATCGCAATGGCTTCGGCGCCCCGGTCTACCAGCAGGGTTTCTGCCGCGCCACAAATGCCGGTGCGCCGCATTTTGGCGTTGACGGCAATGTCTTTGGCCTTGCTCGGGTCGGCAGCACCGTCGATATAAACGTGGCAGATGCCTTCAAGGTGCGCGAAGACCGGGACGCGGCTCTCGTTTTGTACACGCTCGACAAGGGATCGCCCACCCCGTGGCACGATAATATCAATCACGCCAGACATTGTAAGCATCTCTCCCACGGCCGCGCGGTCGCGTGTGGGTACAAGCTGGATGGCGTCTTCGGGCAGTCCGGCTTCCTTTAGTCCCGCCACAAGGCAGTCATGGATCGCACGGCTTGAATTCAGGCTTTCACTGCCACCGCGCAGGATGACGGCATTGCCAGCCTTGAGGCACAGGGCACCTGCATCCGCAGTCACATTGGGACGGCTTTCGTATATGACACCAATCACACCCAGTGGCACGCGCACACGGGCGATGTTCAGGCCGTTGGGGCGGTCCCACGCGCCGATCACGTCCCCGACCGGGTCCTTGAGTGCTGCTATATCCTCAAGGCCCTTGGCAATGGCCTTGATGCGGTCCTTGTTCAGCACAAGGCGGTCAATCATGGCGTCGGAAATGCCTTTATTCCTGGCAAATTCAATATCGTCAGCATTTGCTTTTATAATATCTTTTGCATTTGTTCTGAGCTTGGCGGCGGCCGTGCGCAGGGCCGTGTTTTTGGCGTCCGTACTGGCAAGGGCAAGCTCCCGCGCGGCGGCTTTGGCTTTCCTGCCCATCTCGGCCATCATTTCGGGAATGTTTTGTGTGTCGTCCATGATGGTCTCCTTAAAGTAAAACGAGGTCGTCGCGGTGGATGAGCGCGGAGCGGCCCACATGGCCAAGCACCTCATAAGCGTCCTGCATCGTACGGCCCTGCATTAAAAATGCGTGCGCGGCGCTATAGGATGCGAGGCCTTGTCCGACAATGTGGCCGTCGGGGCCAATAAATGCAACAAGGTCCCCCCGTTCGAAGGCACCGTCTACTTCTTTCACACCCGCAGGCAACAGGCTTGCCCCTTGTTTGAGCGCCTTCACAGCACCGGCGTCTACATGAAGGAAACCTTTGGGTGCCATCAGGGAGGCGATCCACTGCTTGCGCACGGTCAACGGGTCGGTGGTCGCCGGGAAAAGAGTTGAGCGTTCGCCGGCTTCAAGTCGGGTAATTGGCTGGTTCGCATGGCCGTTCATGATGATCATGGAACAACCTCCCGCGAGGGCGATCTTGGCCGCTTTTAGTTTGGTGATCATGCCGCCGGTGCCGGGGGTGATGGCGGCGGGAGGGCCTGCCATGGCTTCAACTTCCGGTGTGATGGCATCAACACGGTCGAGGAAGCGCGCGTGATCGTTTGTGCGCGGATCACTTTCGTAAAGTCCGTCAATGTCGCTAAGCAGGATGAGCGTATCAGCGTTTGCCATTTGGGCCACACGGGCGGCCAGGCGGTCATTATCACCGAAACGGATTTCTGCCGTGGCAACCGTGTCATTTTCGTTGATGACAGGAATAACACCACGTTCCACCAGTGCTTCCACGGTATTGCGGGCGTTAAGGTAACTGGGGCGGTTCTCAAGGTCATGAATGGTCAGCAAAATCTGGCCAATGACCATGCCTTCGGCACCAAAAAGGCTTTGATATGCCTGGGCAAGGCGAATTTGACCGACCGCAGCCGCAGCCTGCGCTTCTTCAAGACGGGCAGGACGGCGACTAAAACCAAGAGGCTCAAGGCCCATGGCAATCGCACCCGAGGATACGAGAAGAACCTGTATGCCGCGCGCTTTCAGCCGTGCGACATCTTTTGCCAGCGCTTCCAGCCACGCTGTGCGCAGTTGCCCGGTCTCGCTGTCCACAAGGAGGGCCGAGCCGATCTTGATCACAAGGCGGCGGGATTTCTCAACAGTTGCAGGGGCCGAAAGCGGGGTCATGACGGACAAGCCTTAGATGGGGGACCACTCGTCGCCGGTTGCCGGGCTGTCGTCGTCATTGCTTGTGTGGCCTTCGTCTTCAGTGGCACGCTTGACTTTGTCTTCCCTGACTACATCCCACAGGGCAGACAGCACTTCTTTGACACCTTCGCGGGTCACGCCGGAAAGGGTCATCACCGGCTGGCCGGAGGCGTTCTGCAGCGCGAGGCGCTTTTCCTCAAGCTCTTCCTCTTCCACGGCGTCGCATTTGTTAAGGCCGATGATTATCGGTTTATCAATCAGGTCGCCGCCGTATTGCTCAAGCTCAGCCATAATGGTCTCATAGGCGCCGACAACATCCTCTTGTGTGCCGTCGATGAGGTGCAATAGCACGCCGCAGCGCTCCACATGGCCAAGGAACCGCGTGCCAAGGCCAACACCTTCGCTTGCGCCTTCGATCAGGCCGGGGATGTCCGCAAGGACAAATTCGCTTTCGCCAACACCCACCACACCAAGCTGCGGTGCGATCGTTGTGAAGGGGTAATCGGCGATTTTTGGTTTGGCGCGGGAGACAACGCTGAGGAAAGTGGATTTACCAGCATTTGGCATGCCGAGAAGACCAGCGTCAGCGATCAGTTTCAGGCGGAAGACAACGTACATTTCTTCGGCTTCGCCGCCTGGTGTGGTGCGGCGCGGTGCCCGGTTGGTACTCGATTTGAAGTGCGTATTACCAAGCCCGCCATGACCACCCTTGGCCAGGATCACACGGTCGCCAACCTTGGCGAGGTCCGCGATCAGGAATTCCTTGTCTTCGTCAAAAATCTGTGTGCCGACAGGTACCTTGAGTACAAGGTCCTGACCATTAGCGCCGGTCATGTTTTTGCCCATGCCGTGCTGGCCCTTTTGCGCCTTGTGGTGGCGCTTGTAGCGGTAGTCCACAAGGGTATTCAGACCAGTGACAGCTTCCACGATGACATCGCCACCTTTGCCGCCGTCACCGCCGTTTGGCCCGCCGAATTCGACAAACTTTTCCCGTCGGAAGGAAACACAGCCGTTGCCGCCCTTACCGCTTTGGATGAAAATTCTGGTCTGGTCTACAAATTTCATGGGCCGCTTTTATCAGATCACAAGGATGTGGGAAAGGCACATGGCGCCTGGTACCCGCAATAATTTCTAGAGTTTGGTGCAATGTTTTTGCACCGGCTTGTTGTTCTTAGTTTGGCATTTTCACGGAAAAAGGCGGACCCGAGAGCCCGCCTTCTCCAAAATCAACGGCATGTATGCCGGGGATTAATTCTCGATGGAGACGAAGGCGCGACCGCCCCGGCCTTTGGAGAATTTTACGTGGCCTTCGGTCAATGCGAAGAGGGTGTGGTCTTTACCCATGCCTACGTTTTCACCCGGATATACTTTGGTGCCGCGCTGACGAACAATGATATTGCCCGCAAGAACCGCTTCACCACCGAATTTTTTTACACCCAAACGGCGACCAGCACTGTCACGACCGTTACGGGAACTACCACCAGCTTTTTTATGAGCCATCAGAGTACTCCTTTATCTAATCGGGCCGTGTCTTACTCAGCCGCTGCTTCTTCAGTCTTCTTCTTCGGCGCTGCTTTCTTGGCAGCTGCGCCAGCGATCTTCGTCACACGCAGAACCGTAATTTCCTGGCGATGGCCTTTTTTACGGCGATAGTTCTGACGGCGCTTCTTTTTGAAGACGATGATCTTCTTGTCTTTCTTTTGCTCCAGTACCTCGAAGGTCACTTTGGCGCCTTTTACAAGTGGCTCACCAACTTTGATGCCCTTGTCGTCGCCAACCATAAGGATTTCGTCGAGGCTAATGTTTTTGCCAACTTCGCCATCAAGCTTTTCAACCTTGATAACGTCGCCTTCGGCAACACGGTACTGCTTACCGCCTGTCTTTACGACTGCGAACATAAATGTTCCTTTCTAATGTACGCCGCAGACAACCGGGTGGACCAAACCCTTTGAAACGTCCCACACTTTGGGCGGTTTCCGCTGGCTTTTTTCAAAGCAAAAGCGGCGGAAAGGAATCGATGCCTTCCGCCAACTCGCGCGCAATATACGGATATGAGCGAATGAGTCAATAAATTAAGCGGCTGAGGGCTTGGCTGGCTACGCTGAAGCTGCGCCATGTTTCATTGGACAACCCCCACTTGGCGATACAGGTTATAGATAAGAGCCGAGGAGATAAACAATGGATACGGTAGTTGGGGCGGTGGTGCAGGCTGGCACCCCGCTGTTTGACAAGAAGAAGACCTTTGAGAAGCTTGCTGATCTGGTCGGGGATGCAGCGCGACGGGGCGCAAAGCTGGTGGTATTGCCGGAGGCTTTTGTTGGCGGCTATCCGAAGGGGCTTGATTTTGGTGTGCATCTTGGCTCCCGCAGCGCCGAGGGCCGGGATATGTTCAAGCGCTATGCCGAACAGGCGATCACTGTACCCGGGCCCGATGCAGACGCCATCGGCAAAATTGTTGCCGCGTCAGGTGTATTTCTTGTTGTTGGTGTGGTGGAGCGCGATGGCGGCACGCTATATTGTTCGTCACTCTATTATGCGCCAAGCGGTGCGCTGATAGGTAAACACCGGAAACTGATGCCGACAGCGCTGGAGCGGGTGGTCTGGGGTTTTGGAGACGGCTCCACCCTAGCGGCACCGAAAACGGATATCGGCACACTGGGTGGTGCCATCTGCTGGGAGAACTACATGCCGCAACTGAGGCTGGCGATGTACGGCAAGGGTGTTGAGTTTTACTGTGCGCCCACCGTGGATGACCGGGCGGTGTGGTTGCCCACCATGCAGACCATCGCGCTTGAGGGACGCTGTTTTGTGCTTTCCGCGTGCCAGTATCTTGTGAGGGCTGACGGCCCGGCAGACTATCATCCCGTTCAGGGCGATGCGCCCGACACGGTGCTGATCGCGGGCGGTAGTTGCATCATCTCCCCGATGGGCGAGGTGCTGGCCGCGCCTGTTTTTGGCCGGGAGATTATTCAACTCGCCGAGATGGACCGGGGCGAGATCATCCGGGGAAAATATGACCTTGATGTAGTGGGGCACTATGCGCGCCCCGATGTCTTCCACCTTTCGGTCAATGAAAAGCCATTAAAGGTGGTGGATTAAACCTTAACCAGAGCAAATGGTCAGCCCAGTGTGTCCCGGAACAGCCGCATCCAGTTCTGGCCCAGCAGTTTTTCCATATCGCCCGTGGAATAGCCCCGCCGCTCCAGAATAGGTAGCACGTTGCGGAAGCGGTCAGGTGTGTCCAGCTCAGGGATCCATGACGGCCACTGCACGTCATACACTGGCTTGAAGCTTTTGAGCCGGGGCTCATACCAGTTCTCGCGGGTGGCCCAACTGGCGATACCGCGCACCGGGAAGTCGGTGGCAAGGCCAACATGGTCAATGCCCATAACCTTCACCGCATGGTCGATGTGGTCGGCATAGGTTTCAATCGTGGTCTCAGTGCCTGGCTTTTTGCCAAGAAAATAGCCGAGCGCCGCGATGCCTGCCACACCGCCTTTATCGGCAAGTTTTTTCAGCGCGTCATCTTCTTTGGCGCGCGGATGGCCGGGGCGCAGGCTTTCACACATAGTGTGGGTGAAGGCGATGGGCTTTTGCGAGACAGCAATGGCGTCAAGGGTGGTCTGTTTGCCTGAGTGCGAGACGTCAACCAGAATGCCCAGCTTGTTCATGCGCTCAACGACGGCGACACCAAAGTCGGATAAGCCGACGTTGGTGCGTTCTGTACTGCCATCGCCGACAAGGTTCCGGCTATTGTAGGTCAATTGAAAACAACGCATGCCCATCTCGTAAAGGATATCGATATTATCGACATCTCCTTCGAGCATGGTGGCGTTCTGGAAATTCATCATCACCGCCAGACGGCCGGTTTTTTTGGCTTCCAGAAAATCGTCGGCCTTGAGCGCGAACATATAGCGCTCCGGGTGCTCATCCACGCGCTGGTGCCATGCCAGCAGTTCATCCAGAGCGACCTTGAGCGACTTCCGGTTCAGGCTGGTAATAATGCCCGTGTAGCCCGACTGTTCGACAGCGGCATATTCTTCATCATCCCACTTGCGCGCAAAACTCAGGGTGTCTACGACAATGGCATTGTCATAGAGCGCCTTGAAGTCGGTTCCTGCGGCTGCAAAGGCTGCCCGCGGCGTGAGTGCAGCAGCGCTGGCGGCTGCGGCACTGGCTAAAAAAGTGCGGCGATCAAACTGCATTATCGTCTACCCCCTAGTGTGTTTCCCTCGTCAGGTTCGGCGGCAGGCTGCTGTGTGTCAAGGGGTATGAAACAAGGGCGACTCATGCCGCCCTCTTTGTCTTGTCTCTTGTTAAGTTTATTCAGCCGCTTTGGCGAAGCCTGTGAGGCGTTCCTTGGCGGCGAAATATTCGTTCGCCAAGCGCTCAACCATCTTGGCGGCAGGCACAATTTCCTTCACAGCGCCAATACCCTGGCCACAGCCCCAGATATCTTTCCAGGCCTTGGATTTTTCACTGCCGCCGGAGCCAAAGCTCATCTTGGACGGATCGCTTTCCGGCAGGTTGCGGGGGTCAAGGCCCGCAGCCTCAATGGAAGGCGCAAGATAGTTGCCATGCACCCCGGTGAAGAGGTTCGAATAGATGATGTCATCGGCGCCATAGTCAACAATCGCCTGCTTGTAACGCTCATCCGCGTTGGCTTCTTCCGTCGCGATAAAGGCGGAGCCGATATAGCCGAAGTCTGCGCCCATGGCTTGGGCTGCAAGCACAGCACCGCCCGTGGCGATGGAGCCCGAGAGCGCGAGCGGGCCATCAAACCACTCACGAATTTCCTGAATGAGTGCGAAAGGCGACAGGGTGCCTGCGTGCCCACCAGCGCCAGCAGCTACGGCGATCAGGCCATCCGCGCCTTTTTCGATGGCCTTTTTGGCGAAGCGGTTGTTGATGACGTCATGCATAACGATACCACCATAGGAATGCGCCGCGTCGTTGACTTCCTTAACCGCGCCAAGCGAGGTGATGATCAGCGGCACTTTATATTTCACGCACATCTCAACGTCATGCATCAGGCGTTCGTTTGACTTGTGCACAATCTGGTTCACGGCGAAAGGGGCGGCCGGTTTGTCAGGGTTGGCCTGATTATAGGCGTCCAGCTCCTCGGTGATGCGCTTAAGCCATTCCTCAAGCACATGCGCCGGGCGCGCGTTGAGCGCGGGGAACGAGCCGACGATACCGGCTTTACATTGCGCAATCACCAGATCGGGGTTCGAAATGATAAAAAGCGGGGACCCGATCACCGGAATCCGCAAATTTGAAAACTGTTTCGGTAGCGCCATGTCTGTGCCGTCCCTTACCTTTGAAATAACCTTGTCTTGAGCGTGACGGTAGCGTGATTGCCGCGTACGTCAACTTGCCTCAGGGCGAAAATAGTTTCTTGGACTATATAGTCCAGTAAATAATGACAGTATCGGGCGGATATAGCTCCTTCTGGCCAAGGGCAGAATGCCATGCTAGGCAGAATGCTGACACGTAACCGGGGTTGGCAACAGGGTTGGGTATATGGTCAGCAACAGGCTAAGGGGTTGGCAGCGGAAGCTATTTGCGCCGGTTGACGGTGCATCGCTCGCCGCCTTTCGTATCCTGTTTGGTGCAGTTATCCTCTATGAAGCCTGGCGTTATGACGCCCATAACTGGATAGCGGATAAGTTTCTCTTTCCGGCCTTTCGCTTTAGCTATCATGGTTTTGGTTGGGTCGACCCATTGCCGCCACTCCTGATGTTTTGGGTAACCAAGCTGTTGGCAGTATGCGCCTTTCTGGTCATGGTCGGGCTTTTTTACCGTGTCGCCGCGACAGGTCTTTTGATACTGTTCAGCTATATCTTCCTGCTCGATAAAGCGCAGTATCTGAACCATTTTTATTTCACCATCCTGCTGGCTTTCATTCTTGTTGTTGTGCCCGCCCACCGCACTTGGTCGCTTGACCGTATGCTAGGGCGCGTGGTGGGGTCTGACGCCATGCCCGCATGGGCCTTGTGGCTCGCACGCGGGCAGATGGAAATCATGCTTTTGTGGGCCGGGCTCGTGAAACTGAATGGCGACTGGCTGCGCGGTCTGCCGCTGCATGACTGGCTGGCAAAAGACGCGGAAGATTTTTCCGGCATTATCGCAGACCTTCTGCGGTCCGCTGATTTTGGGGTCGCTGCGGCGTGGGCCGCTGCATTGTTGCACATCGTCGGCGCACCGCTTCTTTTGGTGCCGCGCGTGCGGGTGTTGGTATTTTTCATCTATGCTGGTTTCCATGTTTCCAACCATTTTTTATGGCAGATCGGTATTTTCCCATGGCTCACTATTGCGGGCACGCTTTTGTTCCTGGATGCGTCATGGCCGCGAAAGCTATTTGGCCTTGCAGGCCATCAAGCCGCGCGCCTGCCAGAACTTGGCGCGCCGTTTCATGTGCGGCCGGTGGTGACCGTATTCTTCTGTTTGTGGCTGACCTCGCAGGCACTGCTGCCGCTCAGGCCCTATATATATGACGGCACTGTGGCGTGGAACGAGCAGGGGCACCGCTTTTCATGGCGCATGAAGCTGAGGGACAAGGAGGGCGAGATCGCATTCATTTTGGTGGACCCGCGGTCGGAGAAGCGCTGGCACGTTGACCTTGACGACTTTCTCGACAACAGGCAGGTGCGCAAGATGGTGGCCAGACCTGATATGATCCTTGAGTTTGCCCATTATCTCCGGGACTATTGGCACCAACATCATGCTGTGCAGGATGTGCAGGTTTTTGTGCAGTCCTTTGTGTCAGTAAATGGTCGGCCGATGGAGCGTTTCATTGCGCCTGACCGTGACCTCGCGGGGGTGAAGCGCACCTTCCTGCGGCAGGATGACTGGATTGAACCTTATTCAGAGGACCGCACACAGAGGGTGATTCCATGAGCGAGGCGCCCGTTATGCTTTATGACGGTGTGTGCAATCTGTGCAATGACAGTGTGCGCTTTGTGCTCGCCCGTGACACGGACAACAAACTGCGTTTTGCGTCCATCCAGTCCACCGTTGCGGCGCGCCTTTTAGCTGGGTTTGGCGTTCAGTCCAAGCTTGATACCATATATCTGATTGCGGATGGCAAGCTTCATGACCGATCAAGTGCTGCGCTGCGCATATGCGGATACCTGGGCTTCCCCTGGCGGTTGATGACGGTTTTCCTTATTTTGCCAAAGCCACTGAGGGACGCAGTGTATAATTGTATCGGCCGCAATCGCTACCGCTGGTTTGGCCGTACTGACGCCTGCCAGATACCGACTGAGAGTGTGCGAAAATATTTCCTCGACCTTTCGGAAGATTAGCGCTTGAAAGGGGTAGGGGCTTGGAGTAGGGTGCGCGCCGCTGCCGCACCCATGGTGCGGCCATGCCCCTTATGCGGAGAGTTGCCAGAGCGGTCGAATGGGGCGGTCTCGAAAACCGTTGTGCGTGCAAGCGTACCGAGGGTTCGAATCCCTCACTCTCCGCCATTATTTTCAGCTAAGAAATTTTAGAAATGCCCAGAATCCGCAGATTTCTGCGGTTTATTTTCTAGCGTTTGCCAAGACACTTCAATAAACCTCACTCAGGCCAACACATTTGTGGGTCTGGAAAATGCCTGTTTTTGCGATCTTGCATGAAAATCTAGGGAGGTAGAAGGGCGGCCGTTCCATGGGTTGACTGGCACTTGGAAAGTGGAAGCATTAATCGCAGGGTGGTTAAGAAGCCCGATTGCATTTAACATGAGTGTTATATGAAGCATCATTTCGTACCGCAGTTTCTCCTGCGCTCGTGGGTTGGCGAAGCCGCCGACAGCAAGCTTGAGGTGTTTAGGTTGGACCTTCCTCGATATCCTTCGAAACGTACAGGTACTAAATTTACAGGATACGAAGACGATCTTTACGCTCTATCAAAGAACGAAATTGCGGGGATGCAAAAGCAGGACCTCGAAACGCGCTTTCATATGGCAATTGACGATAAAGCTGCAAAAATTCACCAGAAACTGATTGAACAAGGTTTCAAGTCGCTTTCGTCGGAAGATAGAATAGAGTGGGTGCGTTTCCTTACCTGCCTATTGGCGCGGCAACCAGACATTATACACGCCCTAAAGGCACAGGCTGCTGATGTGTTGATCGGCTCATTACAAAATGCACCCGAAGAATACGACGAGTTGGCACTCGAGAATGCCCCGGCTTGCTTGCTGGATTTCACCGAACAAAATTTTCCGGGCCTAATTGAGAACTTTGGGCTTTCCTTTTATCACGAAATCGCTGGTAGTGTGAAAGCGGGGCAGGCGATCTGTGACATGAAATGGTGGCTGTGGGATTTTTCAGGAGTAGGTTTTGATCTCGTGTTATCGGACCGGCCTTGTATTCTTACAAAGGGTATATCGGAGCCTGACACAATTCTGGCGCTTCCCATTTCTCCTCAAAAAGCCTTCATTGCGGCGAAGTCTGATAAAGTTGCTGGCCTATTGAGGAAACAGGACCCCAAAGGACTGGCTTCGCTGCTAAATGAGTCCTCTTTCTATCAGGCTAGAAAAAGGGTCTACGCGAGAAATGACCGGCCGCGGCGCTTTTTTCTAAATCGGTCACAAGGACGCACAGCTACGGGCAACGGCTAAGAATATGACTGAGGGGCCCAAAAGAGTGCGATTCCTAGAATGGAGTTCGAAAAGCCTTTAATATCAATATATTATAATGCGCGCATGCTCTGCCAGGCTGTGGGTCTAAATGTGGGGCTAAAAATCTAAATCATTGATAATATTTGGCGTGCTAAAAGCCTCACTCTCCGCCGTTTATTCCTTTTATTACTTGCCGCGTGCCGGCCGAACAGCTGCCGGCCGCTTTTTCGCCGTTTCTGCGCCGGATGTTGGTCGGTTTATGGCCGTTATCTCGCCTTACTTTCCGTGTTTTCCGGCGTCTTTCGTCCGTCTTTATGCTTTCTTAGCATTCGCCCATATCTGTTCCCATCGAATTCTGACTCTGTCGCCGATAGCTTTAACTCAGCTCACGTGCTCATGGCATATACCACCGAAGACGATGAGCGCGTGAATGACAGAAGGAGAAAAGCGATGCTTTATAAATCTACAACTGCTCTTGTAACTGCCGGTTTCATGTTTGCTGCATCTGGTGCGGCGTTGGCTGGTGACAAAGAATATTCGATGATCGAGCAACTGCCTGAGAAGGGCAAGGTGATGATCACAGCCACTGTAGACGACGTAGACAGTAACACCGAGTTCACGATCCGTGATGGTCACGGTAAAACTATCGATGTTGAGGCAATGACTGCCCTCACCATCAAGGAAGGTGACCGGGTTACTATCGTCGGCATGATGGACGATGAGCTCGCAGGTTTCGGTCAGGAAATCGACGCGACCAGTGTGACTGTAATTGATGCCGCCGATGAAATGGCCCATGCTGCTGATGACAGGCATACCAGCCTTGAGGCATCGCTGGAAAGTACCGTTAACTTCAGTTCATCCGAGACTGAGTTCGATACGGTCGATGCTCTTCCGGATGAAGGTATGGTAACCATCTCTGGCACGGTTGACGAAGTCGACATCGAAGATAACAGCTTCAAGCTGCGTGGTCGTAGTGGTGAGACCATTGATGTACACCCTTCGCAGCCACTGACGGTAAAGCAGGGTCAGAAGGTTACGGTTACCGGCGTGATGGACGATGAAGTTGCTGGTATCGGCGAACAGATCGTCTCTGCTAAAATCACGGTTCTGACCCAAGGGTAGGCTTGGAGCATAACCATCTCATAGGTGCCGGGCAGCGTTGCTGTCCGGCATCTTTTGGCGCCCCGGTACAGGGAATTCGGGCGCATTATGCTATCCACTTTCGGCCGGATGTGGATGATGGGAAACACACCAACGCAAGGGGGCGAGTGTGGCGGAAGAATCTTCAACCGGGGGGGTGATCGGTAAATATTCACCCATTTGGGCACCCATTTTTGTGGTGTTTATCGTGGCCGCGTTTTTCCTCAAGGTTAACCTTGAGCCCAAGATCACACCGGATTTCTTTTTTTCGTCCGATAGCGAGATTTTCCAGAAAAACCAGACCATCAGGGATGTCTTCCCGGCGCAGCAGCAGATTTTGCTGAATGTCACCACGGCGGGCAGCATTGCCGACCCCAATTTCATTGAAAAAATAGGTAGCATTACCAACAGGGTCAAGGCGATTGAGGGCGTTACAGATGTGCAGAGCATTACAAGCGGCCCTGATGACCTTGAGGCCGCCCGCGAAAATCCGCTTTGGCGTCGCTTGCTGATTGGTGAGGAAGAGAAGTCCAGCTTTGTAATTGCTTTTGTCGATACAGAAGAGTTTGCTCCTCTGGTCCGCCAGGTGGAAAAAATCGCGGACGAAGAAAAGAACCGGTGGTTCGATATCCGCATCTCCGGTTTGCCTTACATTGTGGAGCAGATTCGCCGCAATCTCACCCGGGATATGAAAAACTTCACCTCAGGCGCCATTTTGTTGAGCGCCCTTGTCCTCTTTGCAATTTTTCGGTCCATCAGGGTTGTGGTAGGGGCACTAGTTGCGTGTGCCTCTGCTGCAATGCTGACGCTGACAATACAAAGCCTAATGGGAATTTCCATCGGCATCCTGACCGCGAACCTCGGTATTATTGTCTTTGTGTTAACCTTGTCGCATGTGATTTTTCTCACATCAAACTGGCAAAACGAGGAGGGGGAAAACACGGCCCAAAGGCGGTGGGGTACAATTGCACACACCTTGCCCGCATCTGGCTGGGCGGCACTGACAACACTGCTCGGCTTTTTCAGCCTCGTGTTCGTGGAGGCCAAGCCTCTTAACCAACTGGGTGTCGGCGGCACCATCGGAGCGCTTTCGGCTCTCATGTGCGCATATCTCATCTTCCCGGCGTTCCTGCATGAGGGCGTTAAAGATAAAGATACATCGCCAAAGGTGATAAAAAAAGCGAGGTCGTTCAAACGTGCCCCTGTTGTAATTTCCCTAGTGACATTTGCTGCGGCGATCGGCCTTGGCGTGCCCGGATTTACGGCCCTGGATACAGACCCAAGTCTGCTGTCCTACTTCAAGGAAGATTCGGAGCTGCATGAAGGTATATTTTATGTCGACGAAAATGGTGGCAGTAACCCGCTCCTTGTTGTCGTGCGCAGTGAAAACCTGGAAAAGCTTGACGAAAGTGAAGCCTATGACCGCATGTGGCGTTTGCAGACAGCCTTCTCGGAGCATCCTTCTGTTGGTTCGGTGATTTCCCTGCCGGTGATCATGGCTGAGGGTGATGAGCATTGGCTGGGGAGCCTGCTGCCATGGAATGTGCTGCTGGACATACTGTCAAAACCTGAATACGGCGCGGTTGCCAAAAGCTTTGTCACAGAAGACAGGACGCAGGCGCTGTTTATGTTGCGGATGAAAGAAAACGGCAGGAACAGAGATCGACTGCCCATCGTGGCGGATATTGAAGAAATTCCTCTCAAATACGGTTTCGAAGTAACTGCAACGGGCGGCACCTACTATCTGCAGGGTGAATTGGCAGAGTCTGTTGCACGCAGCATGACAGTGGGTGTTGTTACGCTCATTATTATGTTTGGGATTATCGGGTTCGTTGTGTCCGGATCGTTCATGGTCTGTTTAGGCGTGGTTATATGTGCGCTTTGCGTGTCCGCTATTGTACTGGGCACACTGGGCGTATTCGGCATCCCGGTGGATATCATATCTTCGCCGGCGATCAACATATGTCTCGGGCTTATAGTGGATGACATGATTCACCTGACTGTTACCGCAAAACGGCACCTCAAGGAAATGGGAGGCAGTATGCGACAGGCTGGAGTGTGGCAAAAAGCCTTGTCCACACAGGCTCGCCCCGCGATGGTTTCAACGCTGGCGATTATGATCGGGTTTTCAGTCTTTGCCTTGTCAGATTTCCCGCCGTCGCAGCGGTTCGGACTTGAAATCGCCTATGGTGCAGTGCTCGCGGTTGTGATGGCGCTGGTGGTGTTTCCCTACATTGTGCAGTTTGGCTATAAGCGCAAAAAGGAGGGTTAGGCAGAGGTGTCGTCTGCCTTTCCTTCTTCGTCGGTATTATTTGGGGAGCCATTCTGCTTTTCCCTGGGGGCGCTTTGAGCTTCCTTAGAAGCTTCCCTGTAGGCGTCGTTGAAGTTTACCGTGCCGTCTTCATCCTTACTAAAGGCTTTTCCAAAGGCGTTTTTGAAGATGCTGAAGAAAGCTGCCCACATATCTTGATCGGGGTCTCCGAGATCACCCTCAATAGGCACGCGTGCTGCAAATTGATCCTGCGGTTGATTTTCGAACAGTTCAATAAAAAGCGACGCCACTGCCTCCCACAAAATATTGAACGGGTTCTGATCCTGATCAAGGTCGATGAGGGCAATATCAGTCGCGACCGGTTTTACGTAACCAACAACATGACCATCGGCTGCCGCTAATTCTGCAAATATACCGACTGTGCCCTTACTGAAATCCAGAAGGGCATATTCGCGCGCATAATCATTAAACGCTGTGAGGTCCGCGCCGCGCAGCTCAAGACCAAAATCAAAATCGGGGGTGTCTTTGAGGAAGTTCATATTGCCGCCCATGCGCAAATCACCACCTCCTACTGAGGTGCCATAGGCGTCCACTCGCGAGGGAAGTCTGTTTTCTCCATCCCTGACGTTGCGCAGGTTGGTAATGGAAAGCACGATATCTTCGATATAGAGGTTAATGGTTGGCTCGGCGGTATAATCAATGTAGGCGATGCGGCCACCATGGACCGTCAGCCTGTTAACATCCAGCGGTGATATAACATCTACAAAGGCTGGCCAGCCTGCGCCCTGACCGGTTTGGTTTTTGGCAAAGTTCAACTTAATGTCATATATATCGACCTCGGCCACCACTCGCCCCCTGATCAGAGAGCCCCAGTCGAGCGCCAGATCAATGCTTGAGGTGGAAAGGAAAGGTTTATCGATGCCCCCCGTTGTTTTCGAGATATCCATGCCGTGAATCTGATATGCCCCACGCCAAAGTGATACTCCCACGCTTTCTACCGAGCCGCTGTAGTTTTCCAGCTGGGAGATTTCCGCGTTGATATAATCTCGCAGCCAAAAGGGAAGATAGATGCGAGAGGCTATCGAAGCGAAGGCAAAACCAATGATCACACCTGCGAGAATTTTGTGTCGCAAGACAAACTGCAAGGGGTTGGCAGACACAGTGAGGCCCTCATTCTTGTTCATTGAATTAAAGCTTTACCAAACGCGAAACCTCCTTGTTTCTCCATTCGAAATGATAGTCCGGGACATAAAGGTCGCATCAAAAGCCTATCTCGCGCGCGTCGTTTATTGCCTTTTTATGCCTCAGCCCAGCGACGGTATCGGATACTGATCCGTTCATGTGTATCAAAGGATTTCAACTTGTCCGGTACCACGCCATGCCGGGCGTTCAGCTTACTGTTCCGCAGGCTTCCAGCCGCATTAATACAAAGGGCGGAATGATAGAGAGGAGAAGTTCTGATGATGACAAGAGACCAAGCCCAAGAAATATGGGACTATATCAAAGGTACAAAGGTTGCCATGATCACCAGCCACGATGAAGGCATGCTCCGCGCGCGCCCCATGCGGCACGAGCAGGATGAATTTGATGGCGTGTTATGGTTTTTTACTGCCAAATCATCCGACAAGGTGAGCGAGTTTGCCAGCGATGATCGCGTATGTGTGACCTACGCCGACCCATCAAGTTCAACCTATGTTTCCCTTTCCGGTTTTGTCCAATTCTCAGATGACAAGGCGCTTATCGACAAGTTCTGGAATACAGAAGCCTCTGCATGGTTTCCTGAGGGGAAAGAGGACCCGAATGTCATGTTGATGGGCGTGCAAGTGACACAAGCTGAGGTCTGGGACTCTGCAAGCAACGTGATGGTCAAGCTTTATGAGCTTGCAAAGGCGAAATTGACCGGCGAGACACCGGACATGCACGATAACCGTAAATACGGATAACCCAAACGATTGGAGGTAAGAATGACAAATGCTGACAAACTTAAAGGCAAAAAGATTGCGTTTCTGGCTACTGATGGTTTTGAACAGGTTGAGCTGACGCGCCCGTGGGAAGACCTGCAGGAAGCCGGTGCTGAGGTTGAACTGGTTTCAATAAAGGACGGTAAAATTCAGGGCATGCATCATGACAAGTTTGGCGACGAGTTCAGCGTTGATAAACTGGTGAAGGATGCAAAAGCCGGTGACTATAACGGCCTTGTATTGCCGGGCGGTGTGCACAACCCTGACAGCCTGCGCGTGGATGAGCAGGCTGTAGCCTTCGTCAAAGAGTTTTTTAAACAGTCCAAACCTGTGGCTGCAGTGTGCCATGGCCCATGGGTGTTGGTTGAGGCAGACGTCGTGCGTGGCCGCAAGCTAACATCCTGGCCTAGCCTGCGCACGGACATCAAAAACGCTGGCGGCCAATGGGTCGATGAGGAAGTTGTGGTTGATAGTGGCCTGGTCACCAGCCGTAAGCCCGATGACCTCGATGCTTTTTGCGCCAAGGCGGTTGAAGAGTTCTGCGAAGGCAAACATGACGGGCAGACGGCGTAAGCAATTGCGGCAAAACCGAAACGACAAAAGGCCCCGTCACGGGGCCTTTTTTATTGGCAGGCTCAGGCAGCTTTGTCGTTTTCTTCACCTGCAGGGGTGTCGTCTGCCGCAGGGTTTTCATCTTCATCTTCATCTTCATCTTCATCTTCGGACTTGGGCGCTCTTGCCTTGTCGCCAAAATCGATTTTGGCATCCTTGATGTGCAGGTCGCGCTGTGGGAAGGGGATCTCGATACCTGCATCTTTCAGGTTATTCCAGACAGCAAACATGACGTCGCTTTGCGCGCGCCATCGCCCGGAATGCACGTCGTCAATCCAGAAGGTCAGCAGGAAATTCACCGAACTGTCACCGAACGAGCGCAGGAAACATTGTGGCTGCAGATCGTCGTCTTTTGACGCGCCGTCATACTCTGTGGCTGCGGCCAGAATACAGTCATGCGCTTCCGCCAAATCGGCACCATAGGAGACACCCACAGGTACATCGACCCGGCCTGTATTCGCCGTGTGGGTGAGGTTGGCAACCCGGGAAGTGATGAAATCCTCGTTAGGCACCATGACCTCCTTACCGTCGAAGGTCTCTATGACGCTGGCCCGCGCGCCCAGCTTGCGCATGTAACCGAAGGTGCCATTGTCCATTTCGACAAGGTTGCCCAGTGTTACAGATTTTTCGCTCAGCAGTATGATGCCGCTGATGAAATTGGAGGCGATTTTCTGCAGGCCAAAACCAAGGCCGACACCAAGCGCACCACTGAACACGGTCAATGCCGTGAGGTCGATACCGATCAGGTCCAGCGATACGATAAACAGGATGATGTAGAGTGCGATATCGAACAGCTTTACCAGCAGTTCCTGCGTCGAGACGGTCAGGCCGTCTTTTCGGCGGATATATTCCCCGCCGGACTGACTTAGGAACTTACCCATCCAGAACAGAACGCTGAAGAAGACAATACCTTTGACGATTGTGTAGGCGGATATCTCCACCTTGCCCACGTCAAAGCTGGCTGCCTCCAGAGCCTCAATCACCTGCCCGAGTTCGTTGAAGGCATGCAGGAAAGCGGCGGGCACGAGAATCCACATGCCAATGGTGCGGATTAGCGGGCTGTTCACCAGCGAACGAATGGCCGTCCACATCAACCAGATGGTGGCGAGACGGGTTGCCGTCTCCAGTATATCTGCGGTCTCCATGAACCGTAGTGCGAGACGGGCGGCCGCAATCAGCAGGATCACGCTGATTGCCGGTGCGATAAGGGCGGCAAGCCTTGGCGCGATCTTGCGGATGGTGCGGATATTGGAACGATCACCCTCGATAGGTTCCGCGATCTTTTTCTGCGCCAGCCTGCCAATCAGCAGGGCCAGTGCAAGGATGCCGACAATGATCGCGAACTGGGTATAGGTGTGGGGTTGCTGTATGTATGCCAAAAGCCATGCCTGAGCGTCGCTTGTGTGGTTGCTCATTTCGGCTATGTAGGAATTGATACTGCTGCTGTCTGCTTGTGCCATGGGTGTCTCCTCTGGCGCGAAAGTATAGAGTTCAAGTCATCAGAGCGGGAGACGGGGCTTCTGGGCAGGGCATCAAGAACCCATAAAATTCAGCAGTTCGTTGCCGTATCCCGGCATGGGGTATGCCACGCCGGGAGAAGAGAAAGACGTTAAGTCTAGGCGGACTGAAACGCTGCGACAGCCTTGCGGCGTTTCAGGCCCACGATCTGTGCACCGGCAAAGCCAAGGACCACAACGGCCTGTACTGTGATAAAAGCAGACCCCAGCAAGGTGGGCGCGGGGTCTATGCTGGCGAGTAGTAAAAAACTGTCTGCCCCCCACACAAGGTTAAGCACAGCAATGGGCCAAACGGCGGCTGGTTTGATGTCCCTGCGGGTGGCAACAAATGCCAGCACTGCGGCCCAGGGAATGAAAAACAGGCCGCAGTATAACAGCAGGTCGGAGGGCAGCCCCAGAAGGCTGGCCAACGTGTTTGCTGCAAATACCAGCAATAAACCGGTTGCGGCGCTTGTAGCGGCGTCGACAAGCAACGCCCATTTCAGAAGGGAAAAGTTTTGTGCTATCTGGCTCATGTCAAGCTCCTTTGGTTTGAATTTGAGCCATCTTCCCCTGCGCAAAACCGTGTGTCGATTAACCCGGAGGTAATTGAACGCAAAATAAATACCCGTTACCACTGGAACTACGGGAGAAAACCGGGTCACAGACGCGAGGACGGCCATGAGCACGACAGAGAACAAACAACAGCGATTTGGCGGGCAACTCAAGGTATGGCGCAACCGTCGTCGCCTGAGCCAGCTTGAATTCTCCCTCGACGCAGAAATATCGCAAAAACACCTGAGCTTTATCGAGACCGGGCGCTCAACCCCCAGCAGGGATATGGTTATCCGCCTGACCGAATGCCTTGATATACCGCTCAGGGAGCGGAACACTTTGTTGCTTGCCGCCGGATACGCACCGCTTTATCTGGCACGGGAACTGGACGATCCATCGCTTAAGGCTGCGCGGGAAGCAATCGACCTTCTGCTGACCAGCCATGAGCCTTATCCGGCAATTGCGGTGGACCGTCACTGGAACATGGTGGCCTCCAATGCCGCAATCACCCCCTTCCTGTCGGTGGTGCGAGAGGCTTCGCTTTTACAGCCGCCTGTCAATGTGCTGAGACTTTCGCTGCACCCCGGCGGGCTGGCACCCTTTATCAGCAACCTCGGCAGTTGGAAGCGCCATCTGCTTGACCGCCTTGGGCACCAGATAGAAGTCACCGCAGACCCGGCTCTGTCGGAGTTGTGTGCTGAGCTGGAGACATATCCGGCGGGAGATGGTGCCAGTGATGATGCCAGTGGTGATACCAGTGGTGAGGCGCTGGAATACAGTGATGTATTTGTGCCGTTTGAGCTTGATATGCCCTCCGGCAAGCTGGCTTTTTTCTCAACAATTACTGTCTTTGGTACGCCTGTAGATGTCACCTTGTCGGAGATCGCCATCGAATCTTTTTTCCCCGCAGACGCAGCAACCCGCAGTGCTTTAGCGGGAGCCCAAGCTTGATCCGATTTTATTGTTGAATAATTGTTCAATTTCACGCGGGCTGACAAAAAAGCGTCATGGCTTTACCGCACAGTGACATCTGCTAATGGTAATAAGGCTCGCCTTTTTGTGCGGGTATTGCAGGGAGAGCGCTGTGCGTGTGATTGTGTCGATTATTTTATGTATTGTGTTGGCTCATCAGGCTTGGTCGGATGACCGCAAGACCGAGACGGTTATCCTCATCACCATTGACGGCATGCGCTGGCAGGAAGTCTTTCGTGGTGTTGATAATGCCTTTTTTGACCAGCAGGAGTTCATCGCCTATAAAAAGCATCATGGCGACTTCAAACAACAGTATTGGCGTGACAGTTTAAACGAGCGCCGCGCGGCTCTGATGCCCTTTTTCTGGGGTACCATCGCGCAGGACGGCCAGCTTTATGGCAACCGGGACAAGGGCAGCAAGGGTGAGCTTGGCAACCGCTATCATTTCTCCTACCCCGGTTATAGCGAGATTTTGACAGGTATTGCCGACGATGATCGCATCACCAGCAATGACAAGATTTTAAACCCGAACCGGACCATCCTTGAATGGTTGAACCACATGCCTGAAAACAACGGCAAGGTGGAAGCCTTTGGCTCTTGGGATGTGTTTCCCTACATCGTGAATGAAAAGCGGGCAGGTGTGCCGGTTAATGCGGGTTTTGAGGCCTATAGTGGCAGCGGTGCGGAAGTCGCCTTCCTGAACAAGTTGCAGACTGAGGTGCCCAGCCCGTGGGATACAGTGCGGCTGGACGCTTTCACCATGGGCTTTGCCCGCGCGGCACTTGCCCGTGAGAAAATGAAGTTCCTTTATATCGCGCTGGGCGAAACCGATGATTTTGCCCACGAAGGGCTATATGACCAATATATCCGCGCGGCACACCGTAGCGACACCGCAATCGCTGAACTGTGGGCATGGGTGCAATCCGACCCGCGCTATGCCGGTAAAACCACCCTCCTGATCACCACAGACCATGGCCGGGGCAGTGATAGCCTTGCTGCGTGGAAACACCACGGGCGTTTCCCCTATACCAAAGAAGACGGCACACAGGCGGTGAGCGACTTCAAGGGTGATGACCAGATTTGGATGGCGGCGCTGGGGCCAGATACGCCCGCGCTGGGTGAACTATCCGGCGGGGAGACCGTGAAGCTCAATCAGGTTGCAGCCACGGCTGCAAAACTGCTTGGCTACCGCTTTGAAGACAGCCATGAAAAGCTTGAGGCAGGCGAGCCCATCAGTGCGATGATTGGCAAATGAAAAAAAGCGGAGCCCCCATGCCCGGTGGCTCCGCCTCACCCCTGTGGCACAAGGCCGATACTAGAGGCGTCCCTGGGGAGAGAGTTGATCCAGCAACAGGGATTTTTCAAACACCGGCTTGCCGTCCACGTCGCGTGCCTGCAGCACGATATGCGGGTTGGGTACACGCCAGTCTATTTCAATAATGCCAAAGTTGGCTTTGGTGAACATGCAACCGGGCAAGCGGTATGCGTTCGGGCTCATGTTATACCATGTCTCGGTCAGGCCGCTTGAGGTGAAGTCATACAAGGGGTAGGGCACATGCATGTCATCCTGCCGTGATATTTCCGCCCAGTGGGTGTCTCCGCTGATAAACAGCACGCCGTTTGCTTTCGTGTCGCTGATCAGGTTAATCATGCGCTGGCGCTCATTCGGGAACAGGCTCCAGGCTTCCCAGCCGGGGAAGGTGGAGATGAACTGCAGGCTTGAGCCGATGATACGCAGCCTTGCAGGCTTTTTCAGTTCACCCTCAAGCCAGGCCCATTGTTTTTCCCCCAGCATGGTAGCACCTGCGCGGGTTGTTGGCAGGTAGGGGCCAAACGCCATCTGGTCCCGACGCTTGAATTCTTCTTTCGTGACGTGGGTCAACTCTGTCCGGTTCCAGCGCAGGTCCAAAAGGATCACCTGCACTCGCTGGTCTTCGGGGCCATACATGTGGGAGGTATAGATGCCGTCGTTATCGCGGCGGCGCAGGCTGTCTGCGGGTTCGTTCCAGAAGTCCAGAAACAACTCCCTTGAGCGCTCCTTTTCCGGGTATTCTTTGCCTGCATCGTTTTCGCCATAGTCATGGTCGTCCCATGTAGCGATGAGCGGGGTCTTCGCCTTGAGGGTTTTAAACCCGTCAATCTCGCCAAACTTTTTATATTTGTCGGCCAGCACTGCCATATCGCGGGTGTCGCCGTATATATTGTCGCCGAGAAAGATAAAAAGATCGGGGTCAAGTGCATTGATCGGTGCCCAGATGGGCTGGGGTTTATCCTGATTGGCACACGAGCCAAACAGTATGCGGGATACACCCTTTTCAGTGATCTCTGCGTCCGGCGTTGCTGCCTGAGCAAAACCAAGCGGCGCCATGGCGGCGGCGCCTGCTGCTGCACTCATTAGTTTAAGGCTGGTTCGCCGTGTGATCATAAAATCCTCCCGGTTTTGGATGAAGTGGGCGCCCCGGCCTTAAGGCCAGGGCGCCCCCAAGTCGCTGGATGTTAGAACTTGAGCGTGAGGTTGGCGATAACCTGACGGTCGGAACCGATGAAGTAGGAACCCGGCGTGCCGCCACCGAGATAGTTCTTGTCGGTCAGGTTTGATACATTCAGGCTGATATCAATGGTCTGGATGCCAGGAATGACATTCTCGTCCACGGTATAGCCGATCCATGCATCAACAAGGGTGAAGGACGGCAGTTCCTGCGTGTTGGCGAAATCGCCGTAACGCTCGCCCACATGCTTGGCGGAAACACCCGCGCGCACACCTTCGTTGTAGTAGCTCAGTGTACCGACAAGCTGGAACTCGGGCGCGAGCGCGACCTTGTTGCCTTCTATGACCTCCGCTGTCGTTTCGGTGTATTCAGAGTCGTTGAGCGTCAACGAGCTATAGATGTTCCAGTGTTCGGCAAAGTCAGCGGAAATGCTTGCCTCGACGCCCTTGGATTCGATACCGCCCACGTTCAGGTAGGTGCCTTCACCTTCTTCAAGATAGTCAATGCCGCCAACCGGGTCACCGGCCGACACAAAGGTGATGCGGTTGTTGAACTTTGTATAGTAACCGGTAACCGTCGCGCGCAGCCAGTTGTTGCTGAAACGCACACCGAAGTCATAGTTGTCGGCTGTTTCGCCTTCGAGTTGTGGCACGTCAGGGTTGGTTTCGCTGGCGCGGCCTTCAATGACACCGTCTTTGATCGCCGCAAAGTTCTGCGAGAAGCCGGCAAAAAGCTCAAGATCGTCGGTGACATTATAGATAGCACCGGCGCTGAAGAGAATATCGGAATCGGATTCAAGGCCCAATTCCGGTTCTGCGCCGAAGTTGTCTGTGCGTGTGAGGTCGACGAAGAATTTTTTAACTCCACCACGCAATGACAGGTCACCCAGATCAATGGTGTCTTCTGCATAGACCATCAGGGTGTCTGTTTCAAATGAGCGGTCATACTGGCGCCAGTAGGCGATATCGTCATACTCGATGCCCACTGTGGGATCAATGATGCGGTGCCAGTCGCGCCACTCGTCACGGTCGGACTTCTCAACCCAGATACCGGCGCGGATCGTGTTGATGTCGCCGAGGCGGTATGCGGCATCCGCGGTCGCGCCATAGCGTTTTTTACCGTAGTGGGTGTGACGGTAGGAGCTGTTCGGCCGTGCACCGGCTTCATAACAGGCCGGGTTGTTGGCAGGGGCCCCGCCGCCATAAGGAAAGCTAAGTGTTGCAGTGCAGCCGTCGATTGGCGCAAGCGGGGTACCGTTGCTGTCGGTATAAATATAGGAGCCAACAGCCGAGCCACCATAGATGGTCCCGTTTGCCTGTTCTTCACCGCCACCAACCGCAATCATGTAAGGCGGGGCCCAGTCACCGCGGCCTGCATTCTCGTGATAGTAGGGTGATACGCTGAAATCGAAGTTTTCGCCTTTGTATTCGGCTTTCACATAGGCAAACCAGTTTTCGCGCAGGGTGCCCCATGCCGGACGGTAGACCTGATCAATATAAGGCACGCCGGTAACCGTGTCGGTCAGGCGGTCCCAATCAGGGTCTTCCTCAAACTGGGCGAGGGAAATACGCTGGAAATTGTTCTCGTGTGTGTCGTCCCATGACAGGCGGCCGGTGAAGGTCCAATCGTCCTGCTCGGAGACAATCTTCGCGGCGAAGTGGTCGCGCGTGGAGCCACCCGCGTTACCAATCCAGGCGTCGGTCGACTGGTTGGAATAGCTGAGGTAAGCCGTTGTGCCCGGCGCAATTTCGCCTGTGTCATAGCGGAAAAAATAACGTTGGGTATTGTTTTCCCCAATGCTGAGGCTGGCCCAGAAACGTTGCTCTTCAGACGGGGCACTGGATACAAAGTTGATCGTGCCGCCCAGTGCTTCATGGGATGGTGATGCGATATCGGCAGTACCTTGTGACACTTCAGCGCGCGAGAGGTTTTCGCTGTCGATATAGCGGTTGGCCTTGGCACCGCCGCCATAGTTGGAGTTGCCGTTTGGCAAGCCGTCGATGGTCATGCCAACCTGTTGTTCCGAAAGGCTTACGGTGAAACCCCGGATTGACAGCGTCGTTGACCAGTCATCGGAACCCAGTGCGCCGCCTTCGGCGACAAAGATACCCGGCAGGTTGTCAATCACGGAAAGAACGCTCGCAGCATCCGGCTGCTGATCGAGCATGGTGCTATCGGTGGCGTTGTTTGCGAAAGTGGTTTTCTGTGCGGAAACAATGATTTCCTCGAAATCTACTGCGTCCGTATCGGCTGATGTGGAGGCATCCTGTGCCTGTGCTGCGGTGGAGAGGACCAGAATACTACAGGCCCCCAGCAGCATTTTTTTTGTCATATGAAATGTCATAATTCTCCGCCCTGTTTAATGGTATGTATTAATATTAACTTTTATTGAACAATCATTCAATAAAAGTTGGCAGAGGCTTTAATGCCCTGAAATCATTACGGTTTGGTGACGGAATTATGAGCGATTAGCAAAACTTTGGTGGCTATGCTAAACTTCTGTACGCGTTGATGAATTAGACGCAGGCGCGTTTTGCAGCGCGAAAATTCTGTGCAGCAACTGTGCAACAAAACCCGCATTTTGCGACAAATCTGTGCAAAGTCTGTGCAATGAAAGCAGACTCAGCTGCACACTTGGCCGCAAGCTCCGCGCGCGGGTGTTACAGGCGATGTACTGCGACGAACCGATCAATCGCAGTTTCGATCTGATGGAGAATACCTTCAAGGTTGGCGGCCTCGCCACTCACAGTGGTCCGCAGCCAGAACCCGTCAATGAGGGAGGCAATCATCTCAGCGCCTTCTGGCACGGTGTTCTCTTGCACCAAGTGTCGGAACTCATGGCGCAGGTTGGAAAGCAGGCGTCTGTTATAAATGTTCTGCAGTCTTTTGAGCTGTGGCGAGAAGGGCACCTGCGCCCAGAAGGAAAGCCAGGCGCGCACGATCCCCGGCGCATACTGCTCATTCGCAAAATTGGTGGTGATGATGACCGACAACCGTTGCCGTGGCGTCGTGGCGCTTTTGAGTTGTTGGGTAAACGCGTGATGCAGGTCAAAAAGAAGATAAGCCATGGACGCTTCAAGCAGACTTTGCTTTCCGCCGAAGTAATGAGAGATGATACCCACCGAAAGCTTGGCTTCCTTGGCTATCCTGCTGACGGTCGTTTCAGAATAACCTACCCTCGCGATGGTGCGAATGGTTGCGTCGATCAGTTGTTGCCGTCTGATCGGCTGCATTCCCACTTTTGGCATTACGTTTACCTAACCACTATTGATACTGTTGATTATGAGTGCTGCCACAGTGGGCTGCGATGGTCAATTATGTCTATCAGTACTTACTCGGCTTTAAGGCTAAGCCGGGCAATCTGCGGGCACAATGTCGTTGCCTGAAAGGGCTACGCAGCGTTATATGGTGCCGCGAATGGCCTTGACGGCGTACGGAGCAGATAATGGCGGTCAAACTCTATCTTCACATCGGGCATCTCTATGGAAGCAGCGGCCACATCGAGGCGTTGTTATGCGCCAACCGGGATGTTTTAAAGGCGCGCGGTTATGGTGTGTGCGATAGCCAGCTTCTGCTTAGCGGCAAGCCGGGGAGCTCTGCATTTTTTTCGCCGTATCTTGACAGCGACCCTTCGTCGCCGTCACTTTCAGCCGTTTTTCGAAACTTGCGCGCGTTAGCGGATGCGCAGGGTCTGCAGGCTGTAGTGTTGAGCGCGCCCAACCTTGCTGTACCGGGGGGCGCAAAGTTCGTGGCGGCATTGCGCGATTATTTCGACTGTAAGCTGCTTTATTATTTCAAGCGGCAGGACGACCTTGTGGTCGACTGGTGGATGCAGGGGGATTTTAAAACCGGAGAGGGCCTGAATGCCTATATCAACCGGCTTGTTACGACCCATCCGCGCTGCCATTATCGGAACGCGCTTGAGGAGTATCTTGACCTCTTTGGTCATGACAGAATGCGTGTTCAGTTTTTGTGGCACAAGGTCCTGAAAGGGAAAACCCTGGCGCAAGATTTCTGGCATGCGCTGGGTCTTGATGCGGAAGGTTTTATCGATGCGCCGGAACCCGCGCCACTGGTAAGCAGTTATCTTGGTGCTGCGCTGAAGGAAAGCCCGTATCTGTTTGAGGGCAGCGATGATGAAGAACTGATTGATTTCATCCGGTCCTACGTAGAAGGCGATCCGGTCCACAAGGTCAACCCACTGGATGTGGAGCCTCGGCGCGCAATAATGCAACACTTCCAGCCGGAAAACCGCTGGCTCAAGGAAACCTTCTTCGCCGATGTTAAAATGCCCGGATGGAACGCAGTGACGGACACAGACGACAGACTCTATGATGTTTCGCCGGCCGGAATGACCGAAATCATCAATATCCAGCTGGCGATGCTGAAGGAACTGCAGCAAGATGTGTCACGGATCAAAAAGAGAATGGGCCTCAAATAGAAGCCCATATTGTGGTTCCCTGCTCGGCAGATATTAACGGCTGCCTGCCTGCCGAATCATCACACTCTGGCCGGGCATCAGACGCTCCGCCCCGCGGATGACCACTTTATCGCCAACCTCGACCCCGCCTTTGAGCGATACCCAAAGCCCGATGGCCGCGTCAATTTCTACCGTGATCTGCTCTGCCTTATTGTCCGGTGTAACCTTGTAGAGATAGCGCGAACCGCTTTTCAGCACGATGGCGTCGCGCGGTACGGCCACGGCTTCGGTTGCGGTACCCTTGGGCAAGCTTACCTTTACCGGTGTGCCGATCATCCATATATCGGCCTTTGCCGTCAGGCGTACTTCCACCATTCGGGAGACCATGTCGCCCACCGGCACAACCGTGCGGATCGGCAGCATGCGGCTGGTAAGACCATCATGCACCGTGACGATATCGCCAGCCTTCAGGTGTGGGGTGATGGTGATCGGGGCAGGGATGACAACCTCGACATTTTCGGTATCAACAAGCCTGAGCAGCGGGTCGCTTATGTTCATATATTCGCCGATATTGGCAAGGCGCTGTACGACGTGTCCGGGAAAGGGCGCCTTGATCTCGGCGCGGGCGAGGTCGCCTGTTGCTTTGTCTGCAGACGCCCGCGCATCTGCGATTTCCTCGCGCAGCATGGCATGTTGGGCTGTGACTTCCTGAAGCCGGGCTTTCGACGCATTGTCGCTTTTTGCCAGTTCCTCATAGCGCTTCACATCCTGTTCGCGAAACGCCAGGTTGGCTTTCAGCCGTTTGAGGTTGGCTTCCGCCCGGCGGGCGGCAACGGTTAGCAGGCGGTCGTCAATGCGGGCGATTACATCGCCTTTTTTAACCTGCGTGCCGACCTGAGCGATCCATGAAAGCGGGCCTTCAACCTCAGCCGCAATGCGGCTGTCATTCAGGCTGATAACGGTGCCTGACACCAGCATCTCGGGTGCCATCATACGCTTTTCAGCCACTGCAACCTCAACCTGGGCTGGCGGCATTTCCTGCATGCCCTGGGCGTTGGCGCCAAGGGATGCCGTGAGGGCAAACAGCACACCCATGCCTATTGCCTTTGCGGAAGAACGTGAAATTGTCATAGCCATCGTAAATTCTTTTCTTTCATTCATATCGGCAATCATATCGGTCACACGGTGCCATGTTTATTTGCCGCTTCGGCGTGCCGGTCAGTTATGCTGTCGTCGCCGTCAATGTCGGCGCCCTCAGCCGTTGCTGTCTTGCCGGGTGTCAACTGCAAAAGACTTGGCAGCAGTACGAGGGTAAAGAGCGTTGAGACACTCATGCCGCCGACAATAGCCGCGGCCATGCCACGGTAAATTTCGCTGCCCGAGCCGGGGAACAGCAACAGGGGTGCCATGCCAAAGAGGCTGGTCAGCGTGCTCATGAAAATGGGCCTAAGTCTGAGGCGTAGCGCCTGACGCACGGCATCCACGCGGCTGAATCCCCGGCTCTCGGCGCGTCTGGTCTGTTCCACCAGCAGAATGGCGTTATTGACCACAAGGCCCAGAAGGATGATGAACCCGATCATGCCCAGAAGGTCAAGCGGCTGAAAATTGATCAGGTTCATCAGGTTGATCGCCAGCACACCGCCCACGCAGGCCAAAGGAATGGCGATAATCACCAGAAGCGCGTCCTTGAGCGATTTGAACAAACCCGCCATGATCAGGATCAACAGGCCAAGCGCCATCAGGAAGTTCCCGCTTAAGGTGCCGATGGCACGTTCAAGGTCTTCCGCGCTGCCTGCATAGGTGATGGTGCTGCCGGGCGGTAACATGGCCTGAAGCTGTGGTTCAACGTCGGTCCTGAGGGTCGTGATCAACTCCTCAAGTGACATGCCTTCGGGCGGGTTGACAGACAGACTATATGCCCGCGCACGGTCGAACCGCGCGATAGTGTTAGGGCCGAGTGTGATTGAGATGGTGGCCAATTCACCCAGGGGCACAAGCCCGCCTTTGGGTGTCATGACCGGCAGGTCGGCCATTTCTTCCGGGGTTTGGAAGCGTTCGGACTTGAGGTAAATATCCAGCCGGGAGGTGCCGTCAAAATATTCGCCCAGCCACGCACCTTGCCCCAACTCCAGCACCACGGATGTCAGGTCGCTGCGCGTCCAGCCCACTTCTGCCAGTCGTTCGTCATTGGGCTCAAACCGAAGTTCCGTGGCTTCGGCGAAGGGGTCGGGCATCGGGTTGGCTGTTGCACCGGGGATGGAACCCATGACAATACCCATGCCCGCCATCGCGGCATTCTTGACCGCGTTCAGGTCGGTGGACATCATGCGCATTTCAACGCTGTTGGTGTCGTCAAAGCCGCCAAACAGGCTGCGGCGCATGGTGAACCCGAACATGTCGGGAATGCCGGAGATGATCTCGGTCTGTACGATGTTTTGCAGCGCGTTAAGGTCCGTACCGTCCTCACCGTTCAGCGCCAGCCAGCCGCCGGTCGCGCCGGGGAAAGACCAGAAAAAATAATCCCGCACCTTGGGGGATTTTTCACCCTTCAGGTAAGGCTGGATACGGGCATCGATCACCTGGGCGATTTCCTTGTCCGCGGTTTCCACATTGGTTCCGGGTGGGAAAAACAGGAAGCTGTCGACGGTGTCGCGTTTGACCGGCGGCAGATAGTTGCTTGGGGGCCAAAGTGTCACTGTCAGGCTTATCGAAACGATAATCAGGCTGGCAACCCACGCGAAGCGCTTGCCTTGTGTGTTGGTCATGGCCATCAACTTGTCGGTGATGCGGTCCCACACGGTGATGCCGGTTTCAGGCTCCGGCAGGTGACGCATCCAGAAACGTGCGGTGGTCGGCAGTATGGTAACGGCCACAAACAGCGATACACTGACGCCAATGGCAATGGTCATTGCGAGGTCGGCAAACATCTGCCCTTCAGCGTCCTTGAGGAACATGATGGGAATGAAAATGGCGACCGTCGTTGCGGTGGAGGCCAGCAAAGCGCCCCATACCTGTGAAGCCCCCTTCTCACTGGCTTCAAGCGGACGTTCGCCGCGTTCCCGCAAGCGCACGATATTTTCCAGCACCACAATGGCGGCGTCCAGCACCATGCCTGAGGCGAACGCCAGCCCCGCCAAGGATATGACATTGAGGGTGCGGCCGGTCAACTCAAGCACGAGGAAGGTGGTCAACAGCGAAACGGGGATCGCAAGTGCGATCAGCATGGTAGCACGCCACTGGCGCAGGAACAGCCACAGCACGACAACAGCCAGCATCATGCCAATGACAAGGTTGCCGCTCAGGAGGCTGATAGACCGGTTGATATAGAGGCTGGGGTCAAACGAATATTGCGCCTTAAGGCCGCGCTCGGCAAAGGGGCCGGCGTTCAATTCGTCCAGTTTCGTTTTTACCCCTTCAAGGGCCTGCAGCACGTTGGCGTCGTTGTTCTTGGAAATGCTCAGGCGGAAAGACGGGTTGCCGTTCTGGTAGATAAAACCGTCGGCGCGGCCGATGCCAATTTCCACCCGTGCCACATCACCAAGGCGTACGGGCAGCCCGTCCCGCCACTCCAGGATCAGGCCGGCCAGTTCATCGGCGTCATAGCGGCCTTCCAGGCGCACGGTATATTGTTTGCGGCCCACATCGACAAAGCCGCTGGATACATCGGCGGAGCGGCCAATGCGGGCGGGCACCTGTGCGATATCAATGCCCAGTTCTGCCGCGCGGTAGGGGTCGAAGATGATCTGAAGTTGTTCGCCGGTACCGCCGCTGCCGTCATCAAATTCAATGCGCGATACACCGTAAAGTGATTGCAGTTCCGGTACGATGGTGTCGCGAATATAACGTCTGTTTTTGGCAACCTGTTCTTCGCTCAGGTCTGCCATCTGGATGTAATAGTCAATGAGGGTGTCGTTGGCGTCACCCCATTCCCCCATCATGATCTGGGGTTTTTCGGCGCTCGCGGGCAGCGGGCGCAAACGATTGAGGCGGCTGATCACCTCAATCAGCGCGGTGGTCATATCGGTCTCAAGCGCAAACTCAAGCTGCATGAAACCAAAGTTCGCCATGTTCCACGATACCATCTCGGTCATGCCGGGGGTGCCAACCAGCACCTCTTCAACCGGCACGGCGATCTCTGATTCCATTTCGGCGGGGGAAGCACCGGGCCATGTGTTGACGACCGAGATGATCGGCTTCTGGATCTGCGGCAGAAGCTGCGCTGGCATGCTGCTGACCGACATAACGCCAAGCAGCATCAGAACCGCTGTCACGATTGCAACGGCGGCGGGGTTATTCAAGCTTTGGCGTGTCAGTTTCATGGTTGGTCCCTGTCGTGTATTTTTTTATTTTGAATGCTGAAAAGTTCTCTATTCGTTCTTTTCTGGCAAGTTGTTTTTCTCAACCAGCGCTTAAAAAGACAGACATTCCCAAACACTGTTTGAAAAATGTCACGCTTTTAGGTGTTTGGACAAGCGGTGTTGTTGCCAGGTGCGGTAGCAACAGACATTGACCCGGTGGGCTGTGCGTCCTAAGGCTATCGGGGGGCATGTTATTGCCAGGGGACCGAAAGTGACAGAGGACGACCCAATCGGGAGTGCGAGCAGCACGGAAACAATAGCCGCAGCGCTCTTGCATCAGTTGCGCACGCCGCTTTTAACCATCAAGACTTTGAGCGAGCTTATCCCGGACAGTGCGGAGCAAGGTGCCGCGCTCAGGGCCGATATCAACCGGCAGGTAGACAGGATCAATGCCGAGCTGGACGCCTTCTGGGCGCAACTTGCCGGTGATGCAGCACTGGAAGAAGCCGGCGCGCCGGCTTCGGTGGCGGGCACAACGGCTTCTTTCCGGATACTTTATGTCGACGACGACCAGATACACCGGGATATCGGCCTCAGGCTGCTGGAGAAACTGGGGCATGAGGTGGTTGTTTGTGCCGACGGTGTCAGCGCGCGTGACCTGTGCGAAAAGCAGGATTTTGATATCATCTTCCTGGACGAATATGCGCCGGTGATCCGTGGTACCGACCTTGCGCGCGGCTGGGCGGATGCCACCGGCGGGCATGCGCCGCCCTATATGGTGGGTATGTCCAACGACCCCCGGCTCGGACGTCTGAAGCAGGCGTGCCTTGATGCCGGAATGCAGGATTTTATGGCAAAGCCGGTGACGGCCGAGAAGCTGGCAAACGTGCTGGCGCTCGCTGAAACACGGTTGCAGGCCGGCGCTTAACTGGCAGATGCCCGGCGCGAATTAACACCCGCATCGCGGGGCTTCATGCGCTGGGCGGCTGGCAACATCAGGGTGAATTCCGTTCCGACACCGGGCTCGCTGGTGGCGCGGATGGTACCGTTATGACTTTCAATAATACGCTTGACCACGCCCGTGCCCACACCGGTGCCGCCGGATTTGCGGTTGCCGCTTTCACCGTTTTGCCACAGCGCAGCCAGCCTTTCGGCATCCATACCGACGCCATTGTCGCGGATGCGGCAGCCGATCTGATCCTGTGCCACGTCATGCCATGTCTCTATAGTGACGCTTGAGCGCGGCTTGTCGAGCGCCTGGAACGCGTTCGACAGCAGGTTCGACAGCATGATGCTGATTTCCTGCTCATAGCCATCCATGGGTGGCAGCGGGTTGAGGGTCGCCTTCACCAGACCCGCATGGGTCGGGAAGCTGGCGATCACGTCCTCAATGACCTCATTGGGGTTGAAGCGCGTCAGTATCTTCTGGTGCTGGCCCTTCAGCATCCGGGTCATGGTTGTCACGAGGGCGTGGCCTTTTTTTACCTGATCGAGGATTTTTTCCTCACGCTCTTCGGGGCTAAAGGCGTCACCCGCCAGCAACAGCGCCTCAATATTGGAGAAGGGCGTTTTGACATCATGGTTATATTCGTTGAGACGGGAGACCACGGTCAGTGTTTTCTCGGCATCATTCAGCCCCTTCTCCAGACGGGTCATGGAGACAAGGTGATCAAGGGTCGGGGCCACCTCCGTTGCGAACCAGGCCATGAGGCGAATATCGTCATAGCTGAATTGTTCGATTTTGCCGGGTTTACCAAGAATGATTAGTCCGATCTGTTCATCGCCGCGTTTAATCGGGACGCACGCGCTAATATGACGTTTGGCGAAGTCATCCTTCAGCGATGGCTTCGCTTCATCGTAAAAAAGCATATCTCTAAGATCGCTCAGTTTACTTAGAAAGGTGGCGTCTCCATCCGGGGTAGGAGACAAAACCGGGCCGCAGTCACTGAAGCGCAGGAACTGGTTTTTATCATCGCCTTCATCAAAAGACGAAGCTTTCAGTTCTATAGTATAACGCTCAACCTGAATGAGCTTGAGGAATACCTCGTCGGAGAGACTCTGGAAAGCCTTGGGGCTGGAACAGTTTTTCAGACCCCTCAAGACCCAATTGGTTACAAACTCATAGTGGTATGGCGGTTGAAGGACGTAACGCTCCCGCAAGTTGGTGATACGTGCAGCAAGCCAAGGGTAGCTCTCCAATGCAGCGAACAGCGTGAGAATTCGTATAATTGTCACCTCACTTGCGCTCAGGCCGGATTTGGCAATGCCTATTTCAAGTAGCGCAAATCCAGCTGCCAATACCATGAGCGCAATAGCCTTGGTGATCCCGCTTTGAATGGCGGCACCCAGCGTGATGACATGGTGTCGCAACAGGGCATAGGCAAGGATCGAAAGTCCCAGAATATTTCCAAGCATACCAAACAACTTGGAATGTTCGAAGCTGGTCACGCCGAGTGTTGTGCCAATGATAATGGCCGCCATCAACCAGCGGATACGCTGCTTCTCGCGGAAAATGGCGGAGCGCAAAGCGCGCAATGTCAGGGCAAGGCTGATCAGGCCGCCAATAACAAAGTTAACCTCATGGACGCGAGAGAGCGTATCAGCAGCGGTCGTGAACCCACCAGGGCCTGCGACCAGCGTGCTTTGGAAAACAGAAAGGTTACTTACATACAGCAGTGCGCTGGTAAGTGCCGAGCCACCGATGATCAATTGTAGCGGCAGGGTAATTTTTGTACGGGTTATCTGCGCGAAAAAAAGCATCATGCAGGGCGCTATAAAAAACATACCGAAGCGAAGCATGTGAAATACGGGAGCCAATTGTGCGACATCGTCGATGCTTGATGCGAGATAAAGATCAAGAGACCAGATACCAAAACATAACCATAAAAGAGAAAAGGTAAGCGCTGGCCGGCTTTTGCCAGACGTACGAAGGACATAAAATGCCACTGCCATGTCGATCAGAGCGACTATCAGATAGCCAGTCATTCGTAGATCCCTTTATCTCTAGCTGCGAATGCACAGTATACGTTTAATATATCACCAAAAGTTTAATACCCGATGTTTGTACATGTATCACGTGTTTTTTACACCCATGAGAGTGCAGGTCCGCTCGCGCGGGTTATATGGGGTCAGGGCCCCGCAGGGCCCTGACGAGATAAGTTAACACAGACCAAAGCGGCGCAACGTTTTATATTTGGGGTCTGATGCTACCAGCTTCCGGGCTCTGCCCAAGTCACAGGCCATCAGCACGACATCAAAATCCAACGCGAGCGAACGTTTCACACCTGAAATCGGTTCAAATTGCATCCCGCGGTAAAAGTCGATCTGTGAAGCACGGGGAGAGGTGACGATATAATCGGCACCGACTGCCAGCGCTTTATCGAATACATTCTTGAACAACTTGAACTTCAGGCGCAACGCTTTGTGCTGGAAGGTTGGGTGCACGACGAACTTATTGGATTCGACCACGCTTGCACCGGGCGCAATGTGGGCCTCCATTTCATCAGGAAAAAGTTCCTGTGCCGGAATGCCCAAATGGGGTTTTTCCGGGTGATAAACGCATGCGCGAATCGACCCTGCTGGCATGCCCTCAATATACTCAATGAAGGAATGACAATTAGGTGCCCCATCATAAGGGTCGGTAAAAGCGGCCTGCTCGTTGGCTGCAATGGAAGCTTTATCGAGATACGCAGTATAACGCAGTTCAAAGATTTCTTGCGCAGCGGATTTTGGTTGGTGTTCAGTCCTCATGGAAGTCTCCTGTTTCAGCTTTTGAAAAATGAACCGAAGGCGATTTCTCACCTGCAGGCTATTTTAAGCTGTAAGGAAACTCATGGTTACAGGAATGCTCTTAAAGGCCGTATTTTATGACAATTTTCGAAGGAACAGTGGAAAGATACAGGGAGTACTATCTTCCATTTACGGGAATTTCCCAACTGGGAAGGCGCAGGTGAACACGCTAAGTCCGAGTCGGTTGGACGCGCTTGTTTTGGCAAAAGGCAACTGAGCCCGTCACTTGAAGGGGTATTTTTTACATGACAGTTGCGCATCAAACCTGATGCAGGTGAATGCGCAACTGCGTTCTTTGGCTGACATGAGGGGAATATCAGCAAGCTACCCTCAGTGTTAATGGCATAGAGTGCTCAACCCCTATGTCGGTTCTGCCACTCTTCAACTTCTTTTTCAGCGGCCTCACGTGTTTTACCGTAGCGCTCCTGAATGAGACCCGCCAGCTTTGTGGCGTCGCCCTCAATTTGATCGATCTCGTCGTCTGTCAGCTTGCCCCATTGTTTCTGGGCGTCACCTTTCAACTGTTTCCATTTACCTTTTAAGATATCTTTGTTCATTAGCTGTCTCCCGATCTGAAGTTGCGCCCAGAGCGTATCGTGCTCCCTTGGGCATAAGGACAGAATGTGTTGCTCGGAATTAGTTTTAAATCTGATTGAAGGCATAAGATATAAAGGCGCCGTTAACTGGTGCGTGGTGGCAGCCGGGTTGACGTATCCTTTATGCAAATGCTGTTATTCCGATATCGATAGCTGACGTGGTCCCGGGCATTTTAGGTGGGCTTACGATCCCCATTTATTCAGCGATGTAATCAGGAGACACTTCATGTCCAAGACGGTATCAGCAACCTTTAAAACCGCAGTGGCCGTACGTCAGGCAATCCTCGAACTGGAGGCTGCCGGCTTTACGGAAAAACAGCTTAGTATAGTGGCTGCCGACAATTCTATCGGCCAGTCTTTTAATGTAGAACGCGAAAGTAAGGCCGCCGAAGGTGGTGCTATTGGCGGCGTTACAGGTGGCGTTATTGGTGCCATCGCCGCAGGGTTGGCAGCCGTCGGTTCCGTTGTGATACCTGGTGTCAACCTCGTGGTATATGGCACCTTGGTTGCCGCAGCGGCGGGTGCTGGCGTTGGAGCCGCGGCGGGCGGCCTCGCCGGTTCCCTCATTGGCCTTGGTATCCCGGAATTTGTTGCCAAACGCTATGAGGATGAAATTAAAGACGGTGCCATCCTGGTTGTGGTTGAGGCAGAGGACAGTGACGAAGCCAAGAAAGCCAAGGATATCTTTGAGCGCGGTGATGCCCACAATGTGTCGGGTTAATCGGTCTGCATTGGCAGGAAAGAGCCTATAGGCATCAAAACGCCCGCACCACCCTGTGCGGGCGTTTTATTATTATCGGTTCTAGCAGGAACCTCCAGTTGACAGTTTTTTGCCCGAAAGGCGGTCGTTCCGTTGAGTTCCTGGTGGTTCTCGGTCTGGCCGGCAAAGTCGATGACGCTGCCATGTATCTTGTTAATCGTGTCATCCGGCAGCATCATTGCTCTGAGCCTTTTACGCGCCGCTGTCATTGGCAATCAGGGCGATTGCCTTGTAAAATTGGCCAGCGGCAGGAACGTTGGCAGTCCTATCTCGGCTGAAACCTTGCCTATCGCAGGGAAGGTTTATGAACATGGTGGCCCTCTTCTTGCGCTGCGAGAGCTCTGGGGGCAGGGGGCGGGCCGGCGGCTCACCGCCGGACCCATGTTGCTTCTCAAGGGATATCTTGCGATCAGAAACTTGCGCTGAGACCCAGGCGTGCACGGGTATCGGCTGCACCGAACGCGTTGAGGCCAGCCCAGTCATTGCCGGTCAGGTTCTGCCCGGTAACCGAAATGGTCCAGGTGTCGTTCAGGGCATAAGCCACACGTGCATCAAGTGTCAGGTTGCCCGGAAGGTTGACGAGGTCGTCAACAGTCGCCACGTTGAAAGGTGCAGGCATCTGCGTGGTTTTGGAGCGGTAACGCGCCGCCATGAACGCTTCCCATGGACCTTCATGATACGACAGTGTAGCGTTGACCTTGTGGGCTGGTGTGCCGTCACCCATCGCAACCACGTCATTGAGACGGTCCGAGGCGAAATCCTCTTTCACGTCGGTATAGGTATAGTTCAGCATCCAGCCGAGAGCGGAAGAGAACTTACCATCAACCGAGGCCTCGACCGTATAGGACTTGAAGTCGCCAAGCGCGTTGTCGATGACCGTTGGGATCGGTGTTCCAACTGCGCTGCCGGTGTTTAAACCGTAAGCTTGGAACCTTTTGGTCTTGTTGGCGCTGAAGACAAGGCTTGCTTTCCCGCCGATAGACTCGACGCTTCGGTTGAATGCCAGTTCATAGGACGTATCCGACCCGGGGCTTGTTTCTTCATCTGGCCGGAAGCCGAGATAAATGGCGCCGATCGGAATGGCATACATGGCAAGAGAGCGGGCTGCCGGGATATGGATACCGCGCATCGCACTGAAACGGACGCGTGTTTTATCGTCGATTTCATAAGCCAATGAGGAGTTATAGCTCCATTCCGAGAACTTGTTAGCAAACGCGTCTGTGTCGAAATAGAAGACCGGGTCGTCGGCAGGTGTGTAGTCCATCGCCATCCGGTCGAACCTGACAGCATTGGTCGCTGTCAGCTTCTCTGTGATGGCCCATTCCCACATAGCGTTGGCGGAATAGACATCATAAGCCGTGATAGCGGAAACGCCGTTCAAAATTTCAAACTCGTTCCGGCGGTATTCGGCGCCTACGCGAACAGTGTTTTGAGCGTTCAGTTTCACCATATCCTCAAGTTTGGCGACAAGGACGGTGTCGTTCATGACGAAAGGCGCCCCGGCTGACAGATAGTCGTGGGTCAGGTCGTTATAATAGACCTGTGCCTTGACAAGGCCTATCGAACTGTCGATGGCCAGTATTCCGTTGATACCTTTCAGTTCGGTATCGGACTGAATGACACGTCCCAGGAACCCATGCTCAACCTGCTTGGAGCGGCTATAGGTATAATCAGCAGAAGCCCGTACATTGGAGGCGACCTGCCATGTGAGTTCACCAGAAGCATTGTAGCTTTTCGCGGGTTGGCCCGACAGCGTGAAGTTGGTTGCAGGCTGGCTTATTCTCGCCCATTCGTCTTCCTCGCGGTAACCTGCGGAAAGGCGCATCCCGACCTTGTCACCTAGCTTGGTGGCCAGGGCAAAGGAGCCAGCAATCTGGCCTTTGTTGCCGTAGTTGGCTGAAACAGTGGTTTTGGAGTGGGCGAGCGGATCAATCGTAATGATGTTTACCACACCGGAAACGGCATTAAAGCCGAACAGGGCACTGTTTGGGCCACGCACCACTTCTACCTGCTGAATTTCCGACAGCTCGACACCGATCAGAGTCCAGTCCGTGTAACCAAAGTGGTCAAGGTAGACCTGCCGTCCGTTTACAAGCACCAGCAGGCGCGGGCTAAGCGGGATATTGGCGCCGCGAATCGTTACATCGCTCTGGCCGGTTACATAGTTGTTTACGTCGATCCCGGCGTAATTTTGCAGCACTTCCGGCAAGGTAGTGGCACCAGAGCGGCGCAGTTCGTCGGCTGTGATGATAACCATGGAAGCCGGGGCTTCGGAGCTGCGCTGTGGTTTACCTGTGGCGCTGGTTGTTACCGGCTCGCCAAACAGTTCCTGCAGGTCGCCGTAGTTCACGGACTGGCCATAGGCGGTGCCGCCAAGGCTCATTGGCGCCATTACCGACGCGGTCAAAATCAGTTTTTTCATATTGAATAACTCCTGGGGAATAAATATTCGTGGGGGCTGAAGGCGTCTCAGCGCTCTTTCACCATCATGAGAAACGCGGCACCGAACTGCAGGTTCGCAGCGGCGGACGCAGCTTTGCTGACCACGATTGAAACTTTCGGCTTGGACTGGACGCCCACCACACAGCGGTCTGTTTCGACACAGCTCATGTCATTGGAGATTGTCAGTATGGCGTTGGTTGCTGCGGCAGACGCTACCGATGACATGCCGTCACCCACGCCGTGCGCCAGAAAAACAACCCGTGCGGTTGCCAACGCCGCTGTATCATTCAATGGCACCAGCTTTGGACGTAGTGTGCCGTGCTTGATTTTCATGCCATCGCCCAGCGCGGCGGCAATGGTGTCGGCATCAGCTTTTGACGCGGCATTTGATGGATCAAATACGATAGCTGTTGCTATATCACCGGTGAGTTCAGGCTGGACAAACGCTGCTGCTTTTGCGCCTACCTGCACGTCACGCTTGGTTGTTTCAGCTTGGGCGATACCCTGAAACCCAATCAGGATAGCTGCCAATCCGACAGTTTTTGCGGCAGGGCCCTTTAACATTTTTATCATTGGATACACCTATCTTTATAATCAATGTGTACCCCTCGAGCGCCCTCCTTCTAGCCACCTGATATATAAAAATTAGTTAACGGCATGAGAATAATGCCCAGCCTGCCAACAAGGTCCTATCCCCCCCCTTTTTTTTCTGAACGTCTGCTCATATCGGGCGTGACGCCTGCGAGCAACTCCTCCGGAAAAGGTAGGCGTCTAAATGCTTTGAGCCCTAATTGAATTTACGGTAGACAAGGTAGGGTAATAGAAAAGTATGGACCGACCATTTTACAGAGTGCAGGAGTTGACGTGAACCGAGATATTGCTATTAGTTGTGCTGTTACCGGATCTGGTGACTCTGTTTCGAAATCTCCCCATGTTCCGATCACACCAAAACAGATCGCAGACGCGTCGATAGAGGCGGCAAAAGCCGGTGCGGCGATAGCCCATATACATGTGCGCGACCCTGAAACCGGCGCTGCCAGTCGTGATCTTGAGCTGTACCGGGAAGTCGTCGACAGGATCCGGTCCGCTGACACAGATGTTGTCATCAACCTTACAACAGGCATGGGCGGGGATCTCTATCTGGGGCCTGATGAAGATCCTCTGGCCTTTACCTCCGACACCGACCTGGTTGGTCAAGCCACCAGACAGGAACATGTTGAGGAATTGCTGCCCGAGATATGTTCGTTGGATTGCGGCTCGTTCAATTATCCCGGCGGAGATTATGTGTATGTTTCCACGCCCAATATGTTGGAAACAGGCGCTGCCCGGCTGCAAAAAATCGGCGTGAAGCCTGAGCTTGAGGTTTTTGATCTTGGTCATATTGCCTTTGCTAAAAACTTGCTGAAAAAAGGATTACTGGACGCGCCGCCACTGTTTCAGATTTGTCTAGGGGTGAAATGGGCGGCAGAGGCAACACCAAAAGCATTTATGGCTATGTCCGATCATTTGCCGGAGAACTGTAACTGGTCAGCTTTTGCATTGGGTGCAATGGAAATGCCGATGGTAGCCCAGTCAGCATTGCTGGGGGGCAATGTGCGCGTGGGTCTTGAGGACAACCTCTATCTGGAGCGGGGGAAATTGGCAACCAATGCACAATTGGTAGAACGGGCGCGGAATATTTTGGAAAATATGGGCTGTGTCGTTCAGTCCCCGCAAGAAACCAGAAATGCATTTAGCCTGCGCGGGGCAGACAAAAAGTTTGAACTGAAAGCAACTGGCTAGGATTGGCGATGACATACCCGCTATACAGAACGATCGCCCATCCCCAGCAATGTGACGTGATGGGGCATCTCAATATTCGCGAATATATGGCGATGTTTGATGAAGCGTCCTATCAGCTATTGTTCGATATCTTCGGTTGGACGGGGGAAGACGCTTTGCTTAAAGGGGTCGGCTTCGCCGACGTCAAGCACGAGATTGAGTACAAGGCCGAGGTGTCGGCCGGTCAGCCGGTCGTCATTACCGGAAAACTGACGCGCATCGGCGGTAAGTCTTTGGCTCTCTCTTATGAGATGACCAATCAAGCCAGCGGTGAACTGGCGGCAACATTGGCTTGCGTTTGTGTGTTATTTGATACCAAAGAGCGTAAAGCCATGGCAATTGAAGGCGAGTACCGCGCCATGGCAGAAGCCTTTTTGGCAGGTGAGCAGGCCTGAGCTACTTTTGTTTTCAGCTCGCCGCTCGGTCACACTTCATATTCCGGCTCGGCTTCCCCGTAATTCCATCGGGTGAAACCGGCCGGGTCATGTTTGAAGTGACTGGCGATCAATCGATGGTAACAACAATATTCCCAATCACGGCGCCGCTTTCAACGGCCAGGTGCGCGCCTGCTGTATCCTCGATAGAAAATTCATTGGCGATCGCGTGGGTCACCTTGCCGCTTTCAAGCAGCTTGTTGATGCCTTCAACTGTTTTTTGTCGATCTGTTTCGCTGAGGAGATAGATCAGATACATGCGCAAGGTAACGCCCTTGAACATCATAGGGTAAAACGGCAAGGTTGGCGTTGGGTCATCCATGGAGCCATATGTCGCGATCACGCCGTTCGGTGCCAAAACCTCATTGGTGACATCCAAGTTGCCGCCAAACTCCACTTCAACTACGCGGTCGACGCCCTCACCACCTGTAAAGGTGCGAATAGCAGTAACCACATCGTCTTCTTTGTAGTTCACGATCAGGTCTGGGCCCGCGGTTTTGGCGTGGGCAGCCTTTTCAGGCCCGCTTACCGTGGTGATGACTTTTGCGCCGCCCAGTTTGGCAAACTGGATGGCGTAGTGGCCAACTGCACCGGCGCCACCAGTAACCAGAACAGTTTTTCCGGTGACATCGCCATCAGCGAAAACACCAAACCAGGCGGTGCTGGCCGGTATGCCGAGGCAGGCGCCTGCCTCGAAAGAGGTGTTGTCAGGAAGGATGGGCGCCTGCGCGGAAGGGACGACGATATATTCAGCACATGTGCCAAATGGTCTCGCCCAGGCCCCATTCCAAATCCACACCCGCTGACCAAGCCTGCCTGCATCAACATCTGGGCCTACCGCGTCTACGATCCCGGCTCCGTCTGAATGGGGAATGACCTTGGGGAACTGCAATTCACCGCGGGCGCCAGCCCGTGTTTTCACATCGGAAGGGTTCACGCCAGAAGCATGAAGGCGAACACGCACCTCTCCAGACTTTGGTTCGGGCAAAGGCTGATCACCAACTGTAACAACATCTCGCGCATCGCCCGTGCGCTCATACCATGCGGCTTTCACAGTTAAATTCCTTTCAGATTATGGAGCGACAGGCCCTCCGTGTGACCATCAAGCCCGATTGCCTGGCCAGATATGCGGCGTCCGGTTGGCCCCGTGAGAAATTGCACCATTGCGACAATGTCGTCTTTTGTTACAAACGTCTTCAGGGAACTTTGCGATTGATATTCGCGCCGGACATCCTCGATTGAGAGGTTTCTTGCTTCAGCATCCTTGGCGATCACCCGGTTGATGCGGTCACCCTCCACGCTGCCCGGGCAAATGGCGTTGACCCGAATATCGTCCTCGCCCAATTCCATTGCCATTGTTTTTGTCAGGCCAATAATACCCCATTTACTGACGGCGTAAGCACTTCGCATGGGGAAGCCAAAAAAGGCTGCGTTGGAGGCGATGTTGACAATGGAACCGCCACCCGCGTTTCTGACCATCGGAATGGCCAGGCGGGAGAAGTAAAAAAAGCTGTTCAGGTCAATATCAATGGTGTCGCGCCAGGCATCAATCGCGATGTCCTCAATTTTTGCGGTCGGGCCAGCGATGCCTGCGTTATTGATCAATATATCCAGCCTTCCCGTTTCCTTCTTTATCAGGTCGAAGAAGCTTTGAATGGCGTCAGTGTCCCGGACATCTGTTGTCATTGCGAAGGCTTTTGGGTTTTTGGCTTTGAAATCGGCAACAGCCGCAGTGTCAACATCGCACACGAAGACATTCATGCCATCGGCAATGAAGCTCTCTGCAATTGCCCGACCAATACCGCTGGCACCTGCACTGATTGCAACCGTTTTTGTCATTTGCAGTGGGTCTCTCGTTGCTCGCATGACATGGAAGGCCTGAAAATTCAGGTGAGAGGCGAGGTACCCCCCCACCGTCCCATGGCTATTTAATGCTAGTATTTGTATCCTAGGGAAATGAACAGTGTACGCGGCCGATTTGTTGTGATCCGCGAGTCAAAGTCTGTTGCATTTCGATATATCTGAGCGCGCGTGTCGGTTATATTTCGTGCCTCAAGTGTGACGGTCCACTGGTCTCTCTGGATGCCGGTCGACAGGTTCAAGATACCATAGCTATCCTGTTCTTGCCGGGAAGCGACAAACAAGTCGTTGTAAGACGTGTCCACGTAGCTGGCATCTGCTTGGGCAAAAAATAACCCTATGCCGGTATCCGTTTCATATCTCGCAGTCAAAGACCCTTTGAAACCGGGCGCAAACGGCAGGCCTGTTCCGGCTGGCGCATCTGCGGGTGTTCCGGCAGGCGCGGAAACATTCTGTGTGAAATCATCGGTTAGCTCGGCATCGAGAAATACAAATCCGCCGTTCAGGGAAAATTCTTCTGTGATATATGCCGAAAAGTCTACCTCAACGCCCATTGCCCGGGCATCCCCCGCATTGTTCGTGAGACCCAGGGGTGACTCGCTTGGATCAAATCGGGTAAGCTGAATATCTTGCCATTTCATATAAAAGGCGGCCCCGTTTAATCGGATACGGCCATCTAATAGGCTCGACTTCCAACCGATTTCGTAGTTGTCGACAGTGTCGGGCGCATAGGTGAGAGGGATATTGCTGGTCGCTGCCCTGTTGGCGCCGCCGGGCCTGAAGCCTTGTGAGAAGGTGGCGTACGTCAGGAAGTCGTCGTTGATGGTGTAGGTCAGGTTTGCCTTGAACAAACTTTGCGTATCTTTTGCAGACACATCGACAGCCGGACTGGCGGTAAATACCGTACCAACAAACCCGTTCAAAGACGTTTTAGTCTCGCTGTAGCGATAGCCAAATGTTGCCGTAAGAGAGTCGTTTATGTCGTATTCAATCTCGCCGAAGCCCGCTATTTGCTTGTCGACGCGGTTCTGGTCAGTAACAAAATAAGCATCCGAAGCGGTGCCGGGGGAGAAAGATATCGCAAAACCGGGTTGAATTTGAGGAATTCTATATTCAAAAATATAGTCAAGCTCCTGCCTGTCATAAAAGAAGCCAACGAGGAATCTGAGTCGTTGATCTTCATCCGATAACAGTCGAAATTCATGGGTTTGTCGTGTGAACTTGCTGTCATTCTCAAACTGGATCCGGGGATCATTACAGTTGAAAAACTCATACCCGTAGGAAACGTATGAGTAGGCATACTCGCATGTGTAATAGTCGATGAAGGCGGAGTATTCTGCATATTCAGAATAGTCATTAACATACTGGATGTCGCGGTCCAGGTATGACCCTGAATATACCAGGTTCAGATCGCCAACCTTGCCCTCAAGGGTCCCGCTGAATTGCATGAATTCGTCGCTGTAAGAGTCTTCAAAGAACCGCTCGACCTCCAAATCGCCAACATCATCGGGGTCGTGGTCAAACACGCCCTGTGTGCGCTGGTCCTGATACATGCCTCTGATGGTTGCCGTCCAGTTGTCGTTCAGGTCAATGCCAAGCGCCGCCCGTGCGCCGGTTTTCTTTTCGGTGTTAAAATCTTCTTCCGCAAACGCGGCATTATCGACCGTTATGCCACTTCGAGTGAAGGTCCGCGTGGCGGCGACATTGTCAATATATCCAGCATTTTCCACCTGCCACCCGACAACACGCAACGCGACGCTGTCGTTTAGTGGCACGTTCACAAACCCTTCAAGGCTATAGCCTTCACCACCATCTTTCACAGAATGACCGCTGACATCAAAACCAGCCGCAAACCCCGTAACATCTGGAGCATTTGTCACGATGCGCAGGGTGCCGGTTTCCGAACTTGCGCCAAAAAGGGTACTTTGAGGGCCGGACAGTGCTTCGATGCGCGCAACATCATAGACCTGGATATCAAGGTTGCTACCAATTGTGGTAACGGGTTGCTCATCAAGATAGATGGCAGCACTTGGCGCTGTGCCTGCCGGATTACCGTTTCCGCCATCGGACAAGCCGCGGAAAAACACCTCCGATTGGCCGGGGCCGAGTGCCAGGAAAGACACGCTGGGGAGGGCTGCAGCATAGTCTGCAAAGCTCTGGATGTTTCGCTGCTCCAGTGTCGATTGATTCAAGACACTAATGCTGACAGGAACTTCCTGTAAATTTTGGGATCGTTTTTGGGCTGTGACGACAATTTCTTCGAAAACAAAATCGCCTGCATTGCTGTCTTGCGCGTTCGCCATACCCGGCAGTATTGCCGAGGCACCTGTCAAGGTAGCCAACGATATGCCTGACCTCAGCGCGTTTTTGGTGTGTGCATAAGCTGTCATTTTGAGCGCCTTTATGGCGCTTTCCGAAAATTGTTTCACTGGTTTCCCCTCCCTGACCTATGACCCGTAACCGGCTAAAAAAGTAGCCAACAACAATTCATTGGTATCAAAGCAATAGTGTTTGAACAGGGAGGCCAAGACAAAAGATTAATCGTCATGAAGTGATGAGAAAAATTCATCTATAGGATTGGACGTAGTGGAGTTTGGAAGAAATTAGTGTCTTAACTATATGGAAAATAATAATTAAGTAGTGAGCCCCTTGTCGACCAAGGCAATCATAAATTACCTTTTGTAATCATTAATCAGTTCTCCAAGGAACCCTTTAAGCGGCGCCAGATGCGGCTCAAAATGGTGCCAGCGGCCTATACCTTTGGCGTTGATCGGTAGGCGAACCTGTTCGGAGCTTGCGGTTTTGACTGCTCTTTTGGTCTCATGGAACGACAGGCATGCATCTTCAAAAGGCAATCCGCAAAACGTGAGCATACGCCGAATTTCCTCTTCCGGACTGGCGATCAGGTCCTCATTGATCACCCTTAGAATACGCCCAGGCAAAACTTTGTCCCAGTGGCGCATCAGATGGATATAGTCCTGATAGTACCGGCCTATTTCCTGCAGGGAATAGGTGAAATTTTGTCCGCGGGCGAAAAGCTGTTTGAAGCCGCTGAAACAACAGTCCATCGGATTTCTGCGGGCGTCGATAATGATTGCGTTGGGCAATATCAGGTGTATCAGACCTATATGGGCAAAGTTGTTGGGCATTTTATCAATAAAGTAGGGGGCGCCGCTCCGGTGAACCTGCGTGCGCTCCAGATACTCTTCGCCCAGTGCCGAAAAATCCTGAAAGGGCAGTTCCGCCAGCACTTCCGGGTAGCGGCTTTCCTCCCCTTCCTTTTCCTTACCTGAAATACGGCGCGCGATAGAAATAATATCAGGAAGTTCCTGCGTGCCCTCTACCATTGAATGACTGGCCAGTATCTGCTCGATTAAGGTGGACCCGGCTCTGGGCAAGCCGACAACAAATATAGGGCCTGTCTTTTGTGTGCCACTGCCCGCCCGGCCTGCCAGGAATTCCGGTGTGAAAAGCGTTCGTTGAGCTTGCATCTCTGCATGTTTCGCGTCTGCACTGTACCTGATAGTGCGCCGCTTGACGGCATTGCCTCGCTTGTAGTGCAAAAAAGCCTCGTCATACTCGCCGCGATCCTCAAGGGCCTTTCCAAGGGCAAAGCAAAGATGGAAAAAGTCGTTGCGATCGATAGTCTGGCTTGCTGCAGCCTGACGCATATCGTCAATCTGTTTGGGGGCAAACTCATAGGTCTTGAGATTGGCAAGGCTCCAATAGGCGTCACCGAGCGTAGGCTCGCAGCGGGCTGCATTTTGGTACGCCTCTACAGCTTCTTCCTGTCGCCCGATGGTTTTTAATGTATGCCCCAGGCTCATATGAATTCGGGCATTGTCGGCGCGTCTTTCGGCAGCCAAGGTGAAGTAGGTAAGCGCGTCTTCGTGGCGCCCGACCTGAGCATAAATATTGCCTCTTAAAATCGCGTAGCCGATATTGCCGGGGTCTATCTTCGCAAGCTTGTCCAATTCCTGCAGGGCGCTTTCATAGTGTTGTTTTTTAAAAAGCACATTGGCGTAAATGGCGCGTGCCCTGTTAAAGTCGGGCGCGAGTTCGAGGCTGCGTCTGAGCAGTTTTTCCGCATCGGTAAAGGCACCCACCTGTACTCCGATATCAGCTAGCATACTCATGGCATTCACATTGAGCGGATCTCGCTTCAGCACGGCTCTGCACAGGGGTTCAGCTAACCCCAGCTTACCGGCAATCATATGCTTGCCGGCCTCCACAAGGTCTTTGTCACCTGCCATATGCTGCAAAGCGGTCAGGCGTTCTTCGTGTTCAAAGCTGTCGTCCAATTCCATTTCCCGGTATCCGCAATATTTGAGAATAACTTGTCACCACGCAGGCGGTTTGACAAGCGGGCAGCTGACATCTAATTTGAGAAAAATTCAAGCATAGTATATAAGTTTGACGTTAATCCCGTTCTCTGGAGAGTGCATGACCCGAAAGCTTCCCCCATTAAATGCCTTGCGGTCGTTTGAAGCTGCGGCTCGTCTGAATTCTTTCAAAAAAGCAGCAACGGAACTCAATGTAACCCAGTCCGCTATTTCCCATCAGATCAAACATTTGGAAAACGCACTGGGAGTTGAACTTTTCGTCCGGCAGACACGGTCTATTGCTCTTACCCAAAGCGGTAAGGCCCTGTTTCCCTTCGTCGAGAAAGCACTTGATCTGCTTGAGGAGGGAGTACAGAAAATAAGCCGGACCGAGCACGATAATATATTGATTCTACAATCCTATTCTACGCTGTCGGTGCGTTGGCTGTTGCCCAAGCTGGACCGTTTTCGCGTCAAGCATCCCAATTTGCAGGTTCGCTTGATAACGTCGCAGTGGGATCCGGACTTTACCGAGCAGGATATTGACCTTGCGATCATGATCGGCACACCTGAAGCAAACAACATGCGTTACGACTATTTGTTCAGCCCGTGCCTGTTTCCTGTCTGCAGCCCCAAGCTTCTAGCCGGAGATAGCCCACTCAAGGCCCCAGCGGACCTGGCGGCTCAAACTATTCTGCAGGTGTATCCCTCGGAAAATGATTGGCGGGTTTGGCTTGAAGCCACAGGCACGGAAGGAATTGACCTGAACGCAGGACTGAGCTTTGACAGCTATGATCACGCCTTGAAAACCGCGGTTCGGGGAGCAGGGGTGGCACTGGCCATGCATCCCTATGTTTCTGAAGACTTCGCCGCGAACCTTCTGGTGAATCCGTTCCCTGAGTATGAAGTGCCCGCAACGGGGCATTGGTATCTTGTTTACCCCAAGGCGCGTACAAACAGGGAGAAAATCAAGGCTTTCAGGCTTTGGCTTCTCGATGAAATTAATGCCGACCCAGATTTACTCCCCCTTCGTACCGAGGTGCCAGCGATGTAATGCATGAATAATATTCATGCGATTGGGAGAATTTATCGTTTGTGGTTGGTGGAGAAGATTGTCACTCAATAGATTGGGAATCGGAAGGGGAGAAGAACAACCCATGAGGGTTTGGCAACTGACATGGTCATTTGCTCTGGCGCTGTTTGTGCTTTCGTCTTGCTCTTCTTTCTATGAAAGATCAGATGCTCCATACGTGCGTGGAAAACAGCCTGTGGTCCAATTGCAGGCGACGCAACTTTTGGGAAAGCAGCGTTCCAACCAGATATTTGAATTTAAGGGTATTCGCTTTGCCGAAGCGCCGGTAGGGCCTCTTCGTTGGCAACCTGCTGTTGCCCATATGCCTTCAAAGCCTCACACGGATGCAACCCGGTTTGGTCCCGCCTGTCCGCAGAACAATGGCACGGCCGAATGGTACCAAAGTGTTGCAGAAAAGTTTGGCTTGTCGGCTGAAGAGTCCGCAAAACTCATTCCAGACCTGTCCCATGTCTCGGAAGATTGTCTGTTCCTCAATGTCTGGACGCAGGAAATCCGGGACGTGAAGCTACCGGTGATGGTCTGGATTCATGGCGGCGCCAACCTCAGCGGGCATTCATTTGAGCCCAATTATAGCGGCCACGTGTTGGCGGAACGCGGCGTTGTCGTGGTCTCTTTGCAATATAGGTTGGGAACCCTTGGGTTTTTGCCACTTCCTTTTAAAGGGGCGGTGGGAAGCAGCGGCACCAACGGTATGAGTGATTTGATCACCGGCCTTGGGTGGGTGCAGGAAAACATAAGAGCCTTTGGTGGTGACCCAGATAATGTGACTGTCTTCGGCGAATCCTCTGGCGGTGGCAATATCGCGGCTTTACTGCGAAGCGCAAAGTCAGAAGGCTTGTTCCATAAGGCAATTATCCAGTCAGGGGCGATTGGTCCGCAACCCGTGGAAACGATAGAAAATGCAACAAAGGCAGCAGAAACAGCGTTCAGGCACGCCAGGGTTTCGAGCGTGTTTCAGGCCAGGCAACTGCCCTGGCAATCCCTCATCAACATTCGCCCGGAAAACTATTATCATGCGCCGCTTGCGGACGATATTTATGTTCGAACGGAACCGCGGCACAATGCCGGGGTACCGGTTCTGATCGGAAGCAACCTGAATGAATGGTTGATGTATTATTCCAGCGCGGCACAGGCTCTGGAAGATGCGTTGGACGCATACACCAAAAGGGATGCAGCGCGGGCTTTTGTTGAAAAACGATTTGAGACAGCGCTGGAGCAAGCTGATTATCTGGACGCAAAAGCTGATTTTTTCTGTCCCGGCTTGACCATTGCCCGACAGGCAAACCAGGCGGGTGGCCAAGCGTATGTTTACGAATTTTCCCGCAAGCGACCCGGCAGCGAGCAGTTGAAAGCCTATCATGGAGCGGAAATCCCTTATGTATTTGGGACGCATGATGCGTGGTTGCCGACGACAGAGGAGGACCGAAACCTGACCGAAGTCATGATGTCTTACTGGGTGAATTTTGCGCGCACCGGCAACCCTAATGGATTGGGCCTCCCTGATTGGCAGCCCTATCACAAACAGGCTCCCTATATTCAGGAACTCGCTGATCTGATTGATGAATTACCAGCAGAGGGCTCAGCCATTTGTGCCTTTTTGGACAAGGAAACGGAATGACCGCTGACAGCCCCAAACCAATCGACAAAACAGTATTTTCATTGGCCGCCGTCACCACGCTTGGGGTCTCCGTTCCGTTGCTTGTCTTTGGGGATATGCTGGAGACAGGCATCACCGACCTTTACAATATTGTCGCTACGGAACTGGGGCTCCTGTTCCAATGGGCGGCGATTGGCTCCATGGTTATCTTGGCCTGGCTGGCTTTTGGCCGGTATGGCAGGATTAAATTTGGTGATGCCGACGATAAGCCCGAGTTCTCAACCGTCAGCTGGATCGCCATGCTTTTTTCTTCCGGTGTAGGGGGCGGGCTCTTGTATTGGGCTGGTGTCGAATGGGCATTCTATTATGAAAATCCCCCATTCGGGGCAGAGCCGAAATCAACCGAGGCCATTAAATGGGCCACAAGCTATGGTTTGTTCCATTGGGGCTTTACGGCATGGTGTATCTATGCGTTGCCCACGATCGCGCTTTGCTACAGCTTTTATCTGAGGAAAATTCCGTTTCTTCGGCTTAGCGCAGCGGTTATGGGGGAAAAGAACTGCAGCAGCTTTGCTGGGCGTCTCGTGGATTTGTTTTTTATGCTCGGGCTTATCGGTGGGGCCGGGACGGCACTGGCACTGACAACACCCATGATTTCAGCATCACTTGCGGAACTGTTGGGGACCGAAAGAACCATCTGGCTCGATGTTCTGTCTGTCAGTATATGTGTGTTGCTGTTTGGTGTTTCCGTCTACATGGGGCTGGAGAAAGGCATCAAAAAGCTGGCGGATGCCAATTTTCTGCTCTCTCTGCTTTTGCTTGCTTTTGTTCTCATCGCAGGGCCAACCGGTTTTATCCTTGCAATGGGTACGGAAAGTATAGGTACCATGGTGAATAATGTCTTCACTATGATCACCTGGACCGATCCGGTTGAGAAAACCGGATTTGTTGGCAGTTGGACAGTGTTCTACTGGGCGTGGTGGATCGCTTTTGCGCCCTTTGTAGGGATCTTTGTAACGCGGATTTCAAAGGGGCGAACAATCCGGGAAATTATCTTTGCCATGTGTGTTTTCGGCAGTATGGGCGCTTGGGCATTTTATATCGTACTCGGCAATTTCGGGCTGGAGCTGGAACTTTCTGGCGCGTTGCCGGTGGCAAAGATGATCGCCGAGGACAGCCATGCAGCGGTGCCTGCAATGATCATGCAGCTCCCTTTTGGCACGTTTGCCCTTGTGGTTTTCACTATCGTTACGATTATCTATGTCGCTACCACCTATGATTCCGCGAGTTACACGCTGGCGTCTGCTGCAACCAAAGAACTGCACGCCAGCGAAAACCCAGGGCGTTGGCACCGGTTGTTCTGGGCCGTTGTGCTGGGGATACTGCCGATTGGGTTGATGTTTATTGGCGGTACCAAGGTGGTTATGTCCGCTACACTCCTTGCCGCTCTTCCCCTGATGTTTGCCGGCGTCTTTATGTGCCGCACCTTGATGAAATGGCTGAAAGAAGACTTCGGTGAACTCTGAAAATCTTTGACCAGTTTCTGTGGCGACGGTTGCCTTGCCGTTGTTAGTCCTCAGAACGCAGGCATCTATGACACTGCCTGCAAAGTGCCATCTGAGCCCTGATTGGGTCCAGTATGAGGCTTTATTGTCCGGCCACAGCTTTGCCTGCCATCCGAGATGGACTTATTCGACCGTAACTGACTTTGCCAGATTTCGGGGTTGGTCGACATCCGTGCCTTTTTCAACCGCAGCATAATATGCCAGCAGTTGCACAGGTATGGCATAAATGATTGGCGCTACCAGCTCGCCTGCGGTTGGCATTTCAAAACGCGCGAACATGCCTTCCGCCTCACTCGCCGCATTGTCTGACAGCAGAACCACTTTACCTTGTCGCGCCATGATTTCCTGCAGGTTTGAAACGGTCTTGTCCAGCAGTTCATCTTTAGGAGCGATACCAATGACTGGTACATTCTCGTCGATCAAGGCAATCGGGCCATGTTTGAGCTCTCCTGCGGCATAGCCTTCCGCATGTATATAGCTGATTTCCTTCAGCTTCAGTGCCCCTTCCATAGCTATGGGAAAGTGGATACCTCGACCGACAAACAGCACGTCGCGTGCATGAGCAATAGACCGTGCAATCTCCTGCAGTTTTTCGTCGTGGTGCAACACCTGGGCCATCAACTTGGGAGCGGTCTCCAGTTCGGAGACCAAGGCGTCCTCCTGGGCTTCATCGATTTGCCCCTTCTCGGCGGCCAGTTTTATGGACAGTGCCGCGAGCACGCTCAATTGGCAGGTAAAGGCCTTCGTGCTTGCTACCCCGATCTCGGGGCCTGCATGGATGGGCAACACAACGCCAGCCTCGCGGGCCATTGTGGAGCCAAGGACGTTCACGAGCACCATTATATGCTGGCCGGCTGCTTTGGCATGCCGCAATGCAGCGAGGGTGTCCGCTGTTTCACCGGACTGGGAGATGAAGATGCAAAGCCCACCTTCTGTATATACCGGATCGCGGTACCGGAACTCAGAGGCGATATCAACTTCAACAGGGACACGCGCGTACTTTTCGATCCAATAACGGGCTACAAGTGCCGCATAATAACTGGTGCCACATGCTACAAGAGTGACCTTCGATATCGTCGCTAAATCAAAGGGTATTTCGGGCAGCTTGATTTTACCGGCATTCGGATCCAGATAGCGACCAAGCGCCTGGGCAACTACGGTGGGTTGCTCAAATATCTCTTTCTGCATGAAGTGCCGATGATTGCCTTTATCTACCATTGTGGCTGCGACCTGGCTTAGGCTTACAGGGCGTTCGACGGCTTCACCCTCGGCATTGTATACTTGTACCGCCTCTCGGCTGAGCACTGCCCAATCACCTTCGTCAAGGTAGATAAGCCGGCTGGATAGGCCCGCCAGCGCCATAGCATCGGAGCCAAGGTAGTTTTCTCCGGTACCGAGCCCGACAACGAGAGGGCTGCCTTCACGAGCGCCAAACATCAGATTGTCCTCCCCCTGCAAAAGGACACACAGGGCAAAGGCGCCTTCGAGACGGCTCAAAGTCTTTTCAAACGCATCTTTGGGAGGCATGCCTTCTTTCAGGTGGCGGGTCATCAGGTGGGCGACAACCTCGGTATCTGTTTCGCCCTCAAAAACCGTACCGGTTTCCAGAAGTTCTGCCTTGAGGCTGCGGAAATTCTCAATGATGCCATTGTGTACGATGGCTAGCCGGTCTGTCATATGCGGATGAGCATTGGCTTCAGTCGGTTCGCCGTGGGTCGCCCAACGTGTATGGCCGATGCCACTGTCGCCAGTCAGGCTGTTTTCTGCAAGCTTGGATGCCAGATTTTCGAGTTTGCCGGGTGCACGACAACGTTGGAGTTTACCTTCATGCAAGGTAGCTATACCCGCACTGTCGTATCCTCGATATTCAAGTCTCCTGAGGCTCTCAAGGATGCGCGGTGTTGCCGCTGTTGTACCGAGAATGCCAACAATACCGCACATGAATTACTTTCCCTTCCTGGAAGCGAGAGAAGCTTTTTTCTCTGCCTGAGTATTGCGAAAAGAGGCCGCATACCCTTCTTTTTGGTGTTGTTTGCCGCGGGCGACAGCAAGCGCATCTGCGGCCACATCGGCGGTAATGACGCTACCTGCAGCCACGAGCGCGCCAGCACCGATGCTAACGGGCGCGACAAGTGCTGAGTTTGAGCCAATAAAAGCGCCCGCGCCGATGTGGGTCTCAAACTTGAGAAATCCGTCATAGTTGCAGGTGATGGTACCTGCGCCGATATTGGCATTTGTGCCGATATGGGCATCGCCGATATAGGATAAATGGCTGACTTTGACGCCTGCCTCCAGTTTTGCCTTCTTGATCTCGACAAAGTTGCCAATTTTAGCATCTTCGCCGATATCGGCGCCGGGGCGTAGCCGTGCAAAAGGACCAATACTGGCACCGGATCGCACCTTCACGCCCTCAAGGTGCGAGTATGCCTTGATGGTCGCGTTTTCCTCAACCGTTACGCCTGGTCCAAAAAAGACGCCGGGCTCAACAGTAACGTCTGCAGCGAGCTTGGTGTCATGGCTGAAATATACGGTTTCGGGATCAGTTAGGGTAGTGCCAGCAGCCATAGCTGCCGACCTGCGTTTACGCTGAAATACGGCCTCAGCATGGGCGAGGTCCTCGCGGCTGTTGATCCCCAGCACATCTTCTTCCATGGCTTCAACCACAGCGACTGCCCGGCCGTCCATCCGTGCAATTTCAACGAGGTCGGTCAGGTAATACTCTCCGGCAGCGTTCTTGTTGGAAAGCTGGTCAAGCCAGGAGAAGAGCCGCGCGCCATCAATGAGCATCATGCCCGAATTACATAGATTGACCGCCCGTTCAGTGTCAGTGGCATCCTTGAATTCAACGATGCGCTCCAGATTTCCATCGGAATCGGTAATCAGTCTGCCATATTTTGCGGGGTTTTCGGGGCGGAATCCTAGGACGACCAGCCCGACTTTGTCCTCCTGACGGGCGGCTATCATACTTTGCATCAGACTCGCAGGGATGAAGGGCACATCGCCATATAGAACAAGAACATCGCCGCTATATGTCTCCAGCAGTTCACTTGTCATCATAACAGCGTGACCAGTGCCCAGTTGCTCAGCCTGGGCGACAATGTCGCAATCCGTCACGGCAGCTTCAACCTGATCGCGCTCGGCGCCAACCACGATGACGGTTTTCTCCGGTGCCAGTTTTCGCACGGTATGCAGTAGATGCTCCAGCATCGGTTTATTCCCGATCGGATGCAAAACCTTGTGCAAACGGGATTTCATCCGAGTTCCCTTGCCCGCGGCAAGGACAACAACGGCGATTTCGTGCTTTGGCATCATCGGCTCCCTGAATGCACAATTATTTCCCATCTAACATGTCTTGGGCATCAATGAGATGCCAGCTGGATGGCACACCGCGCTTTTTAGCCTGTTTGTCTTTGAAGCGCCAATAGGCTTTAAGAAAAAAGTGTTCGAGATGCCCCACAGCTTTAAGACCAAAGCCAGGCAGTGGGTTGAAAGGGTTGTGCCGGCTGTATGCCCATATTTCGGTACGGCCTTCGCCATTTTCAGCTTGGCCACGCCCATGGAAACCATTGGTGTTGGCGATGACGAGGGTGCCTGCCTTTGCTGTGATCCCCTCGGGGGAGGGGAGACCCATAGCGTTGAGGTCTTCCGCATTAGCCCGAAAAGACCCCTTTTCCGAGTAACCATCGTGTAACGTTCCCGCCGTGCATGAGCGACGGTATTCCCATCGGAAGCGTGCGAGGGTTAATTTGTGCGAGCCTTTGACGTATGTGAATGGCCCGTGCCTGTCTTCCACATCGGTCAGAAATAACCAAGCCTTCATCGTCGGATGGAAGGTGTCAGAGTGCATGGTCTTCTGAGGGTCGGCCCCACCTTCATGGTATCCGTTTCGGATACGCTGAATGTAAAGTAGCGGTGCTACGGCTTTTGCCCCGGCGTATGAAAGCAGGTTGCCAAACTTACGGTCATTGGCGAGGTGGCTTAGATGTGGGCGCGGCGCCAGGAAGGCGCTGTCCAGTAAAATTCGTTGCGTGGCAGTATTACCCTGCACCATTTGTCTGGCCTCGCCTGTTACACTGCAAAGCTCTTCTTTGATACGGCTGAGGGTTTTCTCATCTAGAAAGCCAGGAACAATGCAGTAGCCGTCGCGCGTATAGGCTTGCCGCAGACCGCACGGCATTTTCCGGTGTAGCAGCCCCCAGCGGATGTGCGTGACGAGCCGGGCAGTCAAGACCCGAATCATGTGCAGGCCGAGTCTATTCAGCAGGCGGGAGCCAATCAGCGGGTTAGCCTTGAAAGACTTCCCCTGACCGAAAAGGCCTAAAACCCATAGAGGCCACATGTATATTTTGAGGATTCGGGGCATCAAAGTCTTTCGGTTAGTCTGGGGGTTATTAAACTTTTATACCTTTTAACCGCTGGGCTGGCGTACGCAACCTGCCATTTTCCTTCCCTCACGTTAGGGTGTCGTATTGACAGTTTCTCTTTGGTCGGAGTTGCATTCGGTGCAAGGTGCGCGAGCAGACGTCTCTGAGAAGTATTAGACATGCGGATGTTTTTTTTGCTTAATTGCCATAGCAACAGCAAAACTGGGGGTTTTATGTTTCTCATCCAGGCGAATATGCCAGGGTTTCGCCAATCATGTACGTCTGATGGAGGTAGGTGATGGGAATCGTGCACGCAGATCTGCTTATCCTTATTGGCATTATTCTTGTGCCGGTGACCTTGCTAGCCAAGGTGCGGCGTTTTACAGGCCTTGACAGGGGGCTCAAGCTTATTCTTCTCGGTTCGGTCTTTCTTATGGCTGCAGCCATGGTGGACTATCTTGAAGAAACCACACTGAAGCCGCATATGGACGCGCTGGCCAGCAAGGATGCATGGAATCTGTTTGTTGCCCTGTTCGGGTATGTCCCGGGTCTGTTTTTGACAGCCCTCGGCTTGTCTCGCTGGTTTAAAGTTTCGCTGCTATGGCAGGAAGAGGTCAAGAGACGCAAGGCCGCAGAAGCCGAGTTGCGACGCCGAACACAGCAGTTACAGATCGCGGTGGAGGAAGCTGAACGTGCGAGCCGGGCCAAGACGGAATTTCTCGCAAAAATGAGCCATGAACTGCGGACCCCGCTCAATGCGATTATCGGCTTTTCCGAAGTTATGAACATGCAGATGTTTGGCCGAATCGGTGAACGCCGGTATGAGGAGTATAGTCATCTGATTCACCGAAGCGGTAAATTGCTTCTGGATATAATCAGTGACATTCTTGATCTTGCAAAAGTGGAAGCGGGCAAGCTGGAGTTGGACGAGCAGCAGTTTTGTCTTGGAGAGCTGCTGGAGGAATGCCTTCCCATTGTTGAATTCAATGCGCGTGAGAAAAGTTTATCGCTCTCGCAGGATGTCGCCAAGGATCTACAGTTGTGGGCTGATCGCCGTATCGTCAAGCAAATGATTCTCAATCTGCTGTCCAATGCCATCAAGTTCACAAAAAAAGGCGGCAGTGTTACTGCGGCAACGCTTGAGATGCCGGACGGGGGGTATGCGATTATCGTCAAGGACACCGGCGAAGGTATGCATCAGGAAGAAATCGCGGTTGCGCTCGAACCATTTGGTCAGATTGAAAGCGTGATGACGAGGAGTCATGAAGGAACAGGTTTGGGGCTTTCTCTTGTTCGTACCTTTATCACCTTGCACGGTGGTGACATTTTTATCGAAAGCCAGAAAGGTCGCGGAACAAGTGTTTGCCTGAAGTTCCCTCCGGCCCGAAGCCTTAACAAAACCGTTGTGTAAATTGAGGCCAGCAGGATCGTAAATTGAGCTGTTTTAAGTTTTGCATTTTCATTTTTTTGTTTGCCGTGCCCTGCCTTTCCGCCGGGGCGCAAGAGGTTGTCAAAGCGGTTCCCTTTGGCTCAAATAGCTGCCTTGCTGCCACAGATGGTGCCCGAAACTGGCCGAAATATTGCGACGAAGCACAGGTTATACACGACCGTCTGGTGGGTCGTACTCGCACGGCCCCGGTTGAGTTGAAGCAACTGAAAGCGCTGTTGTGGGAAAATGACGATCAACAGATGTGGCAATTTCTTGCTATTAGTCTAGCCGAACGCAGTCCGTATTTTTCCAGCACTCCCAGGCGTTTGGCCCTAATGGATGAGATAGAGGAGAGCTTGGGTGATAACGGGCGGATTGATGGCTTCGTCAAACTGGCGGCTAATGCTATCCGGGCAAAGGAACAAGGCGAGGCCGGGAAGGCCGCCGGTTACATTGAAGAAGGCGTCACAATGTTGAGCGGCGAAAACAACCGCCACTTACTAGCCCTTCTTGGTTCAACCATGATCAAGCTCGCACAGTTGAATGTTGATGCGGGAGACTATGCAGTTGCTCTCGATGCATTGGCGCTCTGCCGTAAGGCTTCCGATGCCTGGGGCAACCCTTTAATGCCGCAGCGCTGTTATAACCTGATGCAACTTAGCGGTTCGGAACCAGAGGTGTTTTTAGCCGAGATTGCCACAACGGAAAAAATGCTGACTTGCGGTCGAGGCCTCAAACCTTTGTGCAACTTGTTCATGAAGGCAGGCCACGGGAAGTACTTGCCGAACTAACAGTATTAGGTCCGCGTGGCTAGGTTACCCCGAGAAGCGCACGGCGCTCCGACGCAACCAAGGCAGAAAGGAACTGGCACATCCTGTCGATGTGTAGTTCAGGTCTGAGTTCTGCATGGACCACGAGCCATAAATCCCGCAGGACGGATAATTCATTTGGCAGCACTGTTGTCAGCCCCTTCATGCGGTCGGCAAGATAACACGGTAAAAGGGCTATGCCGAGCCCGGCTTCCGCTGCATGAGCCTGACCAGTGACGCTTGTGGTTCGAAATATAACGGTTGGGTCCGAGATCGCTTTGTCCAGCATCTGAAGTTCGGGCAAGGGAAGCAAGTCTTCAACATACCAGATGAAGTGATGTTGTTTGAGGTCCGGTAAGCGTACGATAGGGGGATGACGCTGGAGATAACTTGGCGCTGCATATAGCCGTAACCGGTAGTCTGCGATTTTTTCCGATACCACGCGACCATGGCTAGGGGGGGCCAGAGTGATGGCAGCGTCCGCGTCACGCCGACTGAAGTTAAGCGACCGGGTTTCTGCGACGAGTTCCAGCGCGATACCAGGGTTGTGGTTGTGAAAGCTCATGCAATGACGCGCCAGAAACTGGCTCCCGAAGGCTTCGGGAGTGGCAAGGCGCACGGTACCACTGGGTCCGCCCGGCGCCGGAGCTATTTCGTCCAGAAGGGCAAAGGAACCCGCTTCCATCTTTTCGGCGTGGGCCAGAAGGCGGCGTCCATTTTCGTTCAGATGATACGCACGATTTTCACGATCAAATAGAGAGACGTCAAGTTGGTCTTCAAGGGCCGCAATGCGCCGGGCGACTGTGGTGTGGTCAACACCCAGTCTGAGCGCGGCTGCCGAAAGCGTGCCCCGGCGTCCCAATTCAAGAAAATAGCGAAGATCATTCCAGTCAAACATAGATCATGTCTATGCGATCAAACGGCCTTCGCCTAGCAGGAAAATCAGTTGCTTCCATCCTGTCGACGAGTTTCGTCCTCGATTTCTTCAACGTCCACATTGCCAGGCCGCAAGGACTTATTTTTGCGCATTTTCTGAATGTATTCTGTGACATATTCGGGAAAGCGGCTTTCGATTGGCGCAAGTTGATAGCTCGCGTATGTATCAAGGTTCCAGTCACCAATGCCGAAGTTCACACCGGGCAATATCTGTCCTGCTCCATCGTTCGAGCTAACCATTGCTGTTGTCAATGCCGCCGGGTTTGTCGCTGAGGCAGAGCCTTTTCCTTTAGAGCCCGCATACAGGTCCGCTATATAATAGTCGTCAGTGGTGGCCTTGATACGTTTGGCTTTCCGGATGCGATCGTGCCAGCTGAATTCGGTTAGGCTGATGAAATGTTTCTTCAGGTCCTCTTCCCAGTTAGGGAACAGTTTTTTGTTTTCTTTATAATACTCGGAAATTTGCAGCGTTGAGCCTTTCGGACGCATGCCCCGGTTGGAATTGACAAACTCTTTAGCGTTTTCGATCAGCAATTTGTGAACGTTGCGACCCGTGTAAGCTTCGTCCTGAATGCTGGGACCGCCGACATAACCCTGAAACAAGCCATACATCACTATTGTGCTATCCCATTTCTCCACCAGGATATAGTGCACGTCGTTCAACGACAGGTCGATGTCCGCCACCTTCATCAGTTTCTTGTCCCAAAGTGAAGGTTTTTTGCGTGAGCCTTCGTGCAGGTCACGCAGCGACTTCATTGGGTATTCTTTGGCCAGTTCGATAATGATCGAGATATTGTAGAGATTGAGCCAATAGGCTAGCTGCTCGTTTTTTGCCCACAGGCGTAAAGGCGCCTGATCAGGTATGGCTTCCAGTTCTGCTTTGATCTGCTCAAGGATGTGAAGATTTTCCTCATAGTCAGCGAATGCCGGAAAGGCAATTCGGTTCCCTTCATTGCGCGTGCTGCTGGTGTTGCCGCGTACTGACCGCGTACCGATTTCAGGGCGCGGGGCAGAAGCTACTGACCGGTCAGACATGCCCGCGTCAATGACCGTCATGTCCAGAATAGCGTTCCAGTCGTCATATCTGATCTCGATAGGCGACCCTTTGGTTTCTCCCCGGAAGGGCTCAGGGATGTTTTTTTCGTCGGCTGCGGTCGCGGCTGCGAATACACCACTGATCAGCAATATCGCAATCAGCCGGGTCTGGGCTATATCAAGCAATGCCACCTCCTGTTTGTTTCAGTGTTTCGATTTTACTGGTCGCTGCTGTCGTCCTTTGTCACATTTTCCACGTCAAGATGTCCCGCTCGGGCTGCGCGTATTGATGGTTTTGCCCCGACAGCACGTGTGCCAAGGTCGGTGCGAACATTGCCCGCATAAGAGCGGTCTGACATGCCGACGCCATGAACAACTGCCTCTAGGGCCGCGGGCCAACCACCATACCTGATTTCAACGGATGAGCCCGGTGTGGCACCCCGAAATTCTTCTGGCATGTTAGTTTCTTTGGCCACGGGCGCAGGTGACCATACGCCACCTGCCAGTATGGCTGTAAGAAGCAGTTTCTTATCTGTCCAAGCATACTCCTCTGCACGAGTATTATCGGCTACTCGGGAACTTCAGAAACTTCACCTGAGCCTTCGTCGATTTCCTCGACCTCAACTGTGCCGTCCTGCGTTGCCTTGTTCTTGCGCATCTGTTGCACATATTCGCGGACGTGAGGCGGGAAGCGCATCTCAATTGGGTCTGTGCCGAAATTGGCATAGCTTTCCATGGTGAAGGATCCGATGCCCATCGAGGCGCCATTGCCGGCAGAGAAACCCGAGTTTACATGAACGCGGGCGTCGTTCAGGGCTGCGGAATTTGTCGCTGACGCTGTGCCATGTCGTGTGCTGCCACCATAAAGGTCAGCAATGAAATAATCATCAGTTGTAGCCTTGATTTTTTTTGCCTTGCGAATGCGGTCGTGCAAGCCATATTCGGTCAGGCTAATAAAATGCTTTTTGAGATCGTCCTTCCAGTCGGAGAACAGTACGGCATTTTCTTTGTAATATTCTGAAATGATCAGGTTTGAGCCCTTGAGGCGCATGCCCCGGTTTGAATTGACGAACTCTTTGGCGTTATCGACCAAAGAACGATGCACATTTTCGCCCGTAAATGCTGTGCGCCGAATACTGGGGCCGCCAACGTAACCCTGGAACAGGCCATACATCACAATGGTGCTGTCCCATTTGTAGGTCAGGATTTCTTCAATGTCGTTGAGCGACAGGTCAACGCCTGAAACCTTCAGGACTTTTTTATCCCAAAGAGATCCCTTGCCAGATGTAAGCTTTTTCAAGCTGCGTGTGGGGTATTCTTTCGCAATGAGATCGATCACAGTAATGTTGTAAAGATTGAGCCAGTAGGCCAGCTGCTCATTCTTGGTCCACTCCCGCATGGGCACTTCTCCGGGAACAGCTTGAAGCTCAGTGAGTATTCTGTGTACGATTTCAGCGTTTTTCTCATCGGTGAAGGCCTCAAACACGATGCGGTTGCCTTCGTTGCGCGTGGAACTGGTGTTGCCACGAATTGCACGGGTGCCAATTTCTGGCCTGGGTGCGGAGGCAGAACTGCGGTCTGAACTCCCGGCTTCCACAACTGTGGACCTTAGAATTTTGGTCCAGTCATCATAGGTGATCTGTATCGGTGAGCCCTTGCGTTCGCCGCGGAACGGCTCCGGTATCTTGCTCTCGTCAGCAGTGGCGAAAACGATGGATGAGCTACATACAAGTATCGCTGTGAGTAAAGCGAGCGTTGCTTTTTTAAACATATTACCCCCCGGTAAACGATAGAACGATGTTCTATCCATGTTGGTCTAAACTGAGCACTTAAGGCTAAATTTTTTCTCGCACTCGCGCAAGGCGGCTCACCAGCGTGATATTTTCGGCCCCATGTGACGAAATTCTGCCGGAGTTCTTAGGCGGAAGGCCTTGCGTGTGGCCTCCTTTTGGGTCTTGCCGTGGGGACGGGCCAAATCGTAATTGTTATCTAGTTTATTGCTTTATAACGGTTTTATGGGCGGCTCTC
>NZ_JBLXGZ010000023.1:0-60119 GCF_048260245.1 Kordiimonas sp.
ACTGGCCGATCACCGGCAGGCGGGTGTTCACCTTCCTGCTGGCGGGGCCAATTGCCGGGGTTGCGGCGCTTTACCTGTGCCTGTGGCTTTATGGTGCCATGGGCGGTGGTGCCAGCGCCGGGCAGCTGATGGCGGTGCTGTTTGCTTTCCCGCTTTTGTGGGCGGTGCTTTCGGTTTTTGCGACCTATGACATGCCGGTCGTCCGGCGCGGCGGCATTGTGGTTTTAAGCGGTGTGCTTGGGGCCATTGGCACGCATTTTGTAATTTAGGGGGGCTGTCATGGCATCCGATACCCAAGCGGCGCCAGCGCCGAAGAAAAAAACCGGCTTTGTCGCCCAGATGCTCTCCGGCCACTCGGCCGTCGGGCTTGCGGTGGGTGCGCTGATGTATATTTTGTGCCTGTCGGGTACGCTCATGGTCTTCCATGAAGAATTTGAACGCTGGGAACAGCCGCAGGTGCCGGAGTTTGCCAGCGTCACCCCCGAGGCCGCAGGCCGCGCCGCTGACGCTGGCCTCGCGCGCGCCAGCGACGTGCCGCACCATTTTTATATCGGCGTGCCCACCGACGGCATGCCGCGCCTTGGTGTCTCGCTTGACGGGGAAGAAGGCTGGTACGCGGACGCGGACGGTACGCTCGGCACGCCCATCCACCACCCGTGGGCGGAGTTCCTTGAAGGGCTGCACTATTACCTGCACCTGCCCACGGTGCTGGGCCTGACGGTTGTCGGCATTCTGGGGGCCATGCTGGTGGGGCTGGTGATCTCCGGCCTGCTGGCGCACCCGCGTATTTTCCGCGATGCCTTTGCCATGCGCATCAAGGGCAACCAGCAGCTGGCGCAGGCCGACATTCACAACCGCCTCAGCGTGTGGGGCGCGCCGTTTCACATTCTGGTGGCGCTCACGGGGGCGGGGATCGGCCTTGCCTCTGTGCTTTCCTATTTTGTCGCGAACAGCTATCTGGACGGTGACATTGAAGCCTTCTATGAGCCGGTGTTCGGCTCCGACCCGGCCGAGGACATGACCCCGGCGCCCGTTTTCAATATCACTGCCGCGCTTGATAACTTTCGCGCCGAACACGGTGACCTTCAGCCGTGGTATGTCATCATGCATGAACCGGGCACGGTGGGCCAAAGCGGGTATATTCTGGCGCGTCATCCGGCGCGGTTGATATACGGCGAAAATTATTACTTCGGGCCGGACGGCACCATCACCAGCAAGCTTGGCCACTCGGACGGCCCTGTGGGGCAGCAGGTTGTCGCCAGCGCCTATACGGTGCATTTTGGCTCGTTTGGCGGGCTGCCGGTGAAGCTTATTTACGGTGTGCTGGGGCTTGCCATCTCCATTGTCTCTGCCACGGGGGTGAATATCTGGCTGATCAAACGGCGCGAGAAAGGCCGCGCCATGCCGCGTCTTGAACGGGCGTGGGCCGCTACCATCTGGGGTACGCCGCTGGCGCTTGCGGTCTGTTTCACCCTGCCGACGGTCTCAGCGGTTGAGGGTACCTTGTTGAACGCCATTTTCTGGCTCGTGCTTTTGGGCCTTGTCAGCCTGTCAGCCCTGGTGACAGACCGGGCGGCATTTGCGCGGGCCCTGCGAAGTGCCTCCGGGCTGATGATCACCTTTGGTGTTCTGGTCAAATGGGCGGCGCATTGGGGCGCGGTAAATTCCCCTGCCGCGATCGGGGTGAATGTGGTATTATTGGCCGTTGCCGCGATCCTTTTGTGGCAGGGTTGGCCGCTTGCTCGCACACCGCAGGTGGTGCCGTCAGCCGCTGAATAGACGTTGCACAGACGTTGCGCGAATCCTGCACAGATATGGGCAGAAAACGCGGTTTTATTGCACACATGTTGCACACATTTGGCACAGATTTGTGCAATAATCTGTGCCAATATGGGTCATTTTGGCGGGCGCGGGAAAAAGGCGCTGGTGCGTTCGGTATAGTCTGCATACTTCGGGCGGCGCTTGGTCATCGACCGTTCGGTCATCGGCACGCCGGACCATTTCATCAGGATAAAGCTCATCAGAAGCGGCGCGAAAATCAGCGTAAGGTCATGGCCGATAAGCCAAATTCCCCACCAGACACAGAAGTCGCCAAAATAGTTGGGGTGGCGGGTCCAGGCCCACAGGCCGCTATCCAGCACCTTGCCTTCATTGGAAGAGACGGCCTTGAAGCGGCTGAGCTGCCAGTCACCGACCGCCTCAAAAAACAGGCCGACACCCCAAAGCAAAACGCCCAATATGGCAATGTTATCAATGCCTTGCGGCGCATCTGCGAGAATGCCGAAGACCGGTGCCGCCACAATCAGGATCAATGCGCCCTGAAGGATAAAAACAATGTAAAGCGAATAAAAGTGGCGCTTCAAACCAGTGCGATCGCCGAGTATTTTTTCATAGCGGTGGTCCTCGCCATGTTTCAGGTATCGCCGCAGGAGGTGGATAGAAAGCCTTAATCCCCAAAGGGTTAGGAGAAAGAGTGTCAGCTTCTGCTTGTCGCCGAGTATCAGCAGTTCATTGGCGGCGGCATAAGCCGCGATCAGGAAGCCTGTGCCCCAGAAGGCGTCGATAAAACTGACATGCCCGCGCCAGATACTGAAAACCCAGAGCCCCAGCAATGCAATGCCCAGCGCTATTGCCCCGGTGGTGTATAATTCAAGCATGATACCTCCTGAAACTGTTGTTTCTTGTACGATAATCGCTGAATGTGGATCATATTGATCAAATTTTTTTAGGGAAGGTTTGCGGCACACCATATTCGCGCGCTATATGGTGCAGGAAAGGATATTTATGGGCGAACAGGCTACCATCGTTGATTTTCTAAGCGCCAGCCTTCGGGGGCTGGAAGCTTCAGGCAGGCCGTTGCTCTCACCGCGGCAGCAGGACGTGGCCAACGATATCGCCGCCGCGCTGGACCGTGAACTGGAGACCATGGTCTCCGGGCTTGAGGCCGTGGCGTCCTGCCAGCAGGAAGACGAAGAGGATGCTGCCGAGGAGGAACTTCCGCCCTTTGCTGCTTTCTGTGTGGGGCTCAAGCGCATTGGCGGTACATTGATTCCGCATCTTTTTGAAGAATTTAACGCTCTGTGTGCCAAGCACGGTGCGCCGGTGCGCCCGTTCGGCTGGATTATCCGGGCGCGCGCTGACGCCTTTGTCGCCTATCTTCTGCAGGTCGCCCAGGTGCACGGGCTGGCCTTCGATGACAGCATTGAACGGGTTGGTAAAAATGAACAGATTGTTCTGGCGCATTTGGGGGCTGACCTTCGCATGCTGATGCAAAGGGAACTGGATAAGCTGGACGGGTAGACGGCCAACTGATCGTTCAGCAACAGGTTCGTTCAGCAATCGTTCAGTCTTGCTACGATAGGTTACCGGGGAAAGTGAGCAAGCCGTGAGAAAAACAATGAAGAAAAAAACACTGTGGCCAACGCTTATCGTCGCCCTGATGGCCTTTGGTGGTCAATCGCTCGCCGATGGCGGTGCCGATGACGGGAACAGTGAAATGACCCGGTCGGAGAAACGCCTCGCACGCATCATGGATGACTACAAGGCAACGGGAAAGACCAAAAGCTGTGTGCCGCTGAGATTTCTGCGCGATTCTACAATCATTGATGATCAGACCATCTTCTTCAAGAGTATTGGCAAGAAAGCCTATATGAACCGCTTGCCGCATAAATGCTCGCGCCTCGCATCAGAGGAGCGCTTTATGTATTCAACCTCCATTTCCAGCCTGTGCCGCATGGAGATTATCACGGTACTGGACAGTTTTGGTCGCCGGTGGGGCAGCTGCGGATTGGGCGAGTTTGAGGAAATGGAAAAACTCAGCAAGGCAGAAAAAGCTGAGCGGGATGCCAGTTCCGAGAGCGAGGCCATGCAGCCCGGCGAGTCTCGGTAACCCTTATTGATAAAGTCACGCCATCACAGGTTGGTGGCATCGATCGCGTGTGGTGCGGCGCCTTGTCGCAACCGCCGTGCATTTTATCGCATTCAGATTCACTCGCGCCAGCGATGGGTTCATACCGCGTTTTGTAACAATATTACAAAAGACGACGCGAGGAACCCTACCCATGAAACTGACAGAGCAGAGCCTGAAAAATCCGGCCGCTGTCATCGTCATAGCGGCGATGGCTATTGTGCTGGGTGTTGTCATGCTGTCGAAGTTGCCGGTGCAGCTTTTCCCAGCCATTGAGCGCCCCCAGCTTGCGGTGCAGACTTTCTGGCGTGCAGCCAGCCCTTCGGAAATTGAATCAGAGATTGTCGAGCCCATTGAGGAGGTGATGCAGGGCATCCCCGGCCTTGAGGAGATGCGCACCTTCTCCAACCCGAGCTTTGGTTTTGTCTCGCTTGAGTTTGCGCTTGAGACTGACATGGACCGGTCGTTGATTGAAGTGATCAGCCGCCTTAATCGCCTGCCGCCCCTGCCGGCCGATGCCGACCGCCCGCAAGTGTTGATGAACGGAGGCGACCCATCAGGCGAGACGCTGATTTACCTGTTCACCCAGTTCACCGAAGACAGCAAGATCTCACAAAGTGATTATGTCACCTTCATCGAGGATGAGGTTGTCCCTCAGCTTGAAAGTGTTGAGGGGGTTTCCCGCGTATCGGTTGAAGCCGGCAGCGGCTTTGGCGAGCAACTGCAGATAGAATTTGATGCGGTCCGCGCCGCCGAGCTTGGTATCAACGTCAACGCCATTGCCCGCGTGATTGGCCGTACGGTGGACAGCTCCGGTGGGTATCTTGAGGTGGGGCGCAGGCGTTATCTCCTGAACTTCCAGGGCCGGTACGAGCCTTCGGAGTTAAGCGCACAGATCCTTGACTGGCGCGACGGTCGCCCGGTAACGCTTGGGGACATCGCCACCGTGCGCGTGGCCCCGCCGGATGCCACACAGGTGGTCTACCAGAACGGCAACCCTGCTGTGGGTATGCGCATTGTCAGGAACAGCGGCGCCAACGTGCTTGCGACCATCGACCGGCTGACCGAAACGCTGGATGAGTTGAATGCGGGCATTCTGGCGGAGAAGGGTATCTCGATCCAGAAGTCCTTTGACCCGTCTGTCTTTATCAAACGTGCTATCAACCTTCTTACCACCAACCTTTTTGTCGGGGTGTTGCTGGCGGTTGGCGTTTTGTGGTGGTTCCTGCGTCAGGTGCGCGCGACGCTTTTGATTGCGCTGACGATCCCGGTTTGCCTGCTGACCACTATCATTGTGCTGGCGCTGTTTGGCCGAACGGTTAACGTCATCTCGCTGGCGGGGCTGGCATTTGCCACCGGCATGGTGCTTGATGCCGCCATTGTGGTGCTGGAGAATATCGTCAGGCTGCGAGAGCGCGGAGAAAAACCGAACATGGCGTCGCTTATTGGTGCGTCGCAGGTGTGGGGCGCGCTTCTGGCATCTACGGCAACGACCGTCGCGATTTTTGTACCTATCCTCTTCCTCAAGGATGTGGAAGGCCAACTGTTCGCTGACCTTGCACTTACCATTGCGATCGGTGTTGGTGTTTCCCTGGTTGTCGCGGTGACAGTGCTGCCGGTTGCGGCACAGCACTGGCTCAAAAAGCTGCCGACCAATGAAGACGCAGGCGGGCGCGGCAAGAAGTTCGCCGCCAGACTGATGTGGCTGACGGGTACGCCGTTGCGCCGCCTGTCGCTGATCGGCGGTCTGATGAGCGGGGCCGTGTTCCTCAGTTGGGCGCTGCTCCCGAACCTCAACTATCTGCCGCCGGTCAAACGCGATGCGGTGGATGCCTTCATGATGTTCCCGTCGGGTGCGAATGTGGAAACCATTGACAAGGAAATCGCACAGGTCATCGTCAAAAGACTTGAGCCTTATATGAGCGGTGAGAAGGAGCCGGCGCTCAGGAACTATTATATCATCACCTTCCCGAACGGCGCGGCCGGTACGCTGGGCATCCGCGCCAAGGATCAGGAGCAGGTGGGCGAGTTGCAACGCCTTGTGAATGAGGAAATCCTAGCTGGTTTTCCGGATGTGTTCGCCTTTGGCCAGCAGGGTAACCTGTTTGGTGGTTTTGGCGGTGGTGGTTCTGTGCAGTTCAACATCCATTCAAAGGACCTTGACGCCCTGCGCGATGTGACCTCAACGGCGATGCAATTGGTGCAGGAAAACCTGCCCGGCGCCCGTGCGCAACCGAACCCTGACCCGAATGTGATCTCGCCCGAGCTTAAAATACACCCTAATGACCGCCGTCTGGCGGAGGTGGGCTTCACCCGCAATGACATCGCCCGTATCGTGCGCGCGCTGGGGGACGGCCTGTGGCTGGGTGAACACTTCGACGGTGAACGCCGGGTTGATATGGTGTTGAAGTCGCAGGACTGGTCCGAGCCTGAAATGCTGGAAAGCGTGCCGATCGCCACACCAAACGGCGGCACTGTGGTGCTGGGTGATCTGGTGCAGATTGAACGCGGCGTCGGCCCGACCTTTGTGCAGCGTATGGACCGCAAGCGTACTGTCACGCTCAACATCAACCAGCCCGACGGTATGCCGCTTGAAGATATGGTTAAAATCCTCAAGGAGAAGGTCGAACCGGCGATCAGGCCCCTGTTGCCGCCGGACGGTATCATCAGCTATGGCGGGGACGCTGATGCGCTTGACCGTGCAGTAGGCTCGCTGTCGATGAACTTCGTGCTGGCCCTTGGCTTGTTGTTCATGATTTTGGCGGCGCTGTTCCGCTCTCCGCGGGACGCGATATTCGTGGTCATCACCATCCCGCTGGCGACCGTGGGCGGCGTGCTGGCGCTTCGGGTGCTGAACTGGGTGGCCTTTGCGCCGCTGGACCTTTTGACCATGATCGGCTTTATCATCCTGCTGGGCCTTGTGGTCAATAACGCCATCCTGCTGGTTGCCCAGACCCGCGCCGGTGAAGCAGAGGGGCTGACAAGGGACGAGGCGGTGGAGCGCGCGCTGGCGCTCAGGATGCGGCCCATTTTCATGAGCACGCTCACGTCCATCATGGGCATGTTGCCGCTGGTGCTGTTCCCTGGTGCGGGTAGCGAGATTTACCGCGGCATGGCCACCACCATTGTCGGCGGCATGGCGCTGTCGACCGTCTTTACTCTTGTGCTGCTGCCCTGTCTGCTGCGGTTCAAGGAAGCAGGGCTTGTCTTTGCTGCCATCGCCCGCTTGCGGGATCGTAAGCTGCGTCCGGCGGAATAAGGGCTGGAATGCCAAGTCGAATGCCAGTCCGCATAACAAACTGAATAATAAAACGAAATAAGCGAGGAAATAGAATGTTTAGCCAAAGGAATTGGACCAAGTGGACAAAAGGCATGGGTGTGGCGCTGGTTTTTGCTACCGCCACATGCGGCACCACAGGGCTGTCAGCACAGCAGCAGGAGATGCCGCCAGCCCTTGTCGAGGTGGCTGAAGCCAGTGCGGAGATGATGGCCCCACAGGCCTATATGCCGGGCACGGTCGTCAGCCGCAACGATAGCCGCATCGCGGCCGAGATATCCGGCAAGGTGAAGTGGGTCGCCCCTGAAGGCACACTGCTCAAGGAAGGCGACGTGGTTGCCGAGATTGACGACCGCAACCACGCGCTGTCGCTGGCCCGCGCCCATAGCCAGATCAAACGGCTGAAGGCGCGCATTGTGTACCTGAAGTCTGATCTCGACCGCGTGCGCGAACTGGCCGTCAATAAAAACGTGCCGCCAAGCCGGGTTGAGGAAGCCGAAAGCACGCTTCTGATGACCGAGGAAGAACTGGCGCAGGCCCGTGTGACGGCGGAGCAGGCCGAAGTGGACCTTGAGCGCACCCGGGTGCGCGCGCCTTTCCCCGGCCGGGTGGTCCAGCGCTTGGCACAGGCAGGCGAATATGCCACGCCGGGCCGCCAGATCGCTCGCCTCGTCGACACCGAGCATTTGGAAGTCAGCGCGCAGGCGCCGGTCAGCCTGTCGGCCATGCTGACGGACGGGCAACCGGTTGTGCTCAGGCGTGATGCGTCGGTTATGGATACCAGCATCCGAGCGATCATCCCGGTGGGTGACAGCCTGAGCCGGGCGATGGAAATCAGGGTGAGTGTGCCGGCGGGCAGCGCCTATGTGGTAGGGACGGCGGTGCAAGTGGGTGTACCGGCCAGCGCACCACAGCAAGTGGTAGCGGTGCCGCGCGATGCCTTGGTGCTCAGGACGGACGGCACCTATGTTTACCGCATCAAGGATGACAACACGGCAGAGCGCCTGCTGGTGACCACAGGGGCCGCCACGGGCAGGCGCGTGGCGGTGTTGGGCGGTATTGAAAATGGTGACCGGGTGATTGTGCGTGGCGGTGAGCGCCTGCGCCCCGGCCAGCGGGTGCAACTGCGTGAAGGTAGCACGCAGTTGGCGAACGGCCGCTAGGAGCCTTTCGCCGTGTTTCGAGTGACAGATGGCAAAACGCGTTAAAAACAGTGTTGGCGAAGGACCGCAAGCGGCCCATAATGCCCGCGACGCGGGGACAGAGTTTGTTGTTCCCGCCAGCGGGTTTTCAGGTGTCAGTACCGAAGGCCCGGCTATTGAATTCAGGGAACGTCGGGGGCAACTGTCGCGTATGGACAGTCTATTAGGGTCAAAAGAACGCACATTCTGGACATTTCAGATTGGCGGCTGGATAGGCTACAGCTTTCTGCGTACCTTTCAGGCCATCACCAATGGACAGGACCTGTATTATTTTTCATGGGTTATCATTGCCGCCGCGCTGGTCGGCCTCGCCATGACGACGATGCTGCGCCAGCTTTACCGCATGGCGCGTAACTGGCCTTTGCAATGGCTGCTGTTGTTTGTGCTGTTTATGTGTGGGGCGTGCGGGCTTTTGTTCTCGATGATCGAGCTTTACATCGCGCCGCGCATTGTGCCCGGCCTGCCGCCCTTCTCGGGGCTTGAGATGTTCGGCAACGCCATGTTTGAGACGACCGCCCTGTTCGCCTGGTCGGCGCTTTATTTTGGCTATCACTATTACCAAAGCATGCGTGAACAGCAGGAACAGGTATTGAAGGCCACGGCTATGGCGCATCAGGCGCAGCTCAAGATGCTCAGGTATCAGCTCAACCCGCATTTCCTTTTCAACACGCTGAACGCCATCTCCACCCTCGTGCTGGAACGGGCGGAGACCGACGCCAACAAGATGCTGACAAAACTTTCGAGTTTCCTGCGCTTCACGCTGGTGAACCAGCCCACCCAGCGCATCACGCTGGAGCAGGAGCTCTATGCGCTCGGGCTTTATCTCGATATCGAGAATGTGCGTTTTGAGGACCGGCTGACGGTGAATTTTGATATTGAAGACGATGCCAAAACCGCGCTGATCCCCAGCCTTTTGTTACAGCCGCTTATTGAGAACGCGATCAAATATGCCATCGCGCCGTCAATTGAAGGGGGCGCGATTTATGTCAGCGCGCATGTGGACGGTGATAAGCTGGTGGTGGTCTTGAAGGACAACGGCCCCGGCATTGCCGACCTTGGCAATATCGTCAGCCAGTCAGGCTCGGGGGTGGGCATTGTCAACACCAAGGAACGCCTGATGCAGATTTACGGGCCGCGGCACCGCTTCACGCTCCAGAACCTGGAGCCGCGGGGCCTTGGCATTTTCATTGAAATTCCTTGTGAACGGGAAAACCGCCCCTAGGCTTGTGCGCAAGGGGTGTGCAGCACGACAGACAGACGGGACTGGGTATTATGGCTAAAATTCGGACAATATTGATTGATGATGAACCGCTCGCCATTCGCGGGCTGTCGATCAGGCTGAAACCTTATGAGGACGTGGAGGTGGTGGACACCTGCTCCAACGGGCGTGAGGCGGTGCGCGCCATCAAGGAACTGAAGCCCGACCTCATATTCCTTGATATCCAGATGCCGGGCTTTGACGGTTTCTCTGTGTTGCGCTCGCTGGTGGGGGAAGCCGAAATTCCGCTGGTGGTGTTTGTCACCGCCTATGACCAATATGCGCTGGAGGCGTTTGAGGCCCACGCGCTTGATTACCTGCTGAAACCGGTGGATGAAGACCGCCTTGGCGAGGCCATGGCGCGCGTGCGCGAAAGCATGGCACAGCGTGTCGCGATCGAACAGAACGCCCGCCTTGTGGAGCTGATCGAAAACCTGCAGGACCCGCCGGTGGAGGCGCTGACAGCGCTTCTGGAAAAACCGGTCGAAAGCAAGGAAGCCCGCTTTGACCCGCACCTGCGCATCAAGGACCGTGGCCATATCACCATCGTTGATGTCGCAGACGTGGATTTCATCGACGCGGCGGGCGACTATATGTGCATTCATGTGGGGGCGAAAACCCACATCCTGCGTGAGACGATGAAAACCATGGAACGCCGGCTTGACCCCAAAATCTTCCAGCGTGTTCATCGCTCCACCATCGTCAACCTCGACAAGGTGCGCGAAGTGAAACCGCATTCAAACGGCGAATGTTTCCTTACGCTCGAAAACGGCACCGAGCTGAAAGTCAGCCGGTCCTACAAGGACGTGGTTGGCCGGTTTTTGTGAGGGGGGCTTACAGTTCTTCTTCTTTGAGAAGAAAGGCGAAGTCTAATCCAAAATCGATTTCTGCTTTTTTAAATGCCGATCCATATATTCCGACAGCGATGGAGTGTCCGCGAACATTGGGAAGTTCAACTGGCCCCTCATAAATGAGTAACTCGATAACGTCACTCGCACTCAGCTCGAGCCATTGAAGAAAATAGAGGTTGAAAAATTTAGTGACCGCATTGAGCGCGGTATGTGCATTATCAAAATTCCAGACGGTGGGATCTTTGGGAAGATTGAGAGTATTGTAGTTGCCATAGTCAGCCAGTTGTTCTGATTGGTTCAATGGTGCTGTTTCCCAATCCGCATTTTTTACCTTCATATGTACGTAGTCATTGCGGATTTTTTGAAGGTCTTTGATTTGGGCAACTTCTACTATTCCATGATCAAAGGAGTTTTCGTGCGAACGAAGTTGTATAAAATATTCAAACTTTGAGAGGGGGGAGAAGCGGTCCACCTCAGCTTGAAGATTCTTACTCAACTTGAGGCCGTCGATGCAGCAGTTGGCAGCACATTCCAACAGCAAGCAAGTACTGATAACTGATGCCCTAGCAGAGCTTGTGTGGCCCCAGAAATCGTTGTTATTTACTTGATGGGCTTGGGTTAGGAAACCAACAGCATCCATAAGTAGCATCTTGAAATTCTTGAGATGATTTGTGTTGTTCGCGGCAGAGGGTCGGTTCCTCAGAGGCCTCGTTTTATGCTGTTGAATATCAGCCAAATTGTTCTCCGGTTCACTTATATTGCTTGTTTTTACAGCACATATGCCATCAGAGGCAGGCTTCTCATTCCGGCCAGTGAGTCCATGGCGGCGTTGGCGGGTGTGGATTCGCCGATCAAGTCGTCGAATGACGACGTGTGGGTAGGCTTAGAGGCTCGGCACATGCTCCATCAACCTTGGGCCCATCCTGAGTGGCTCGATGCGTTTCGCCAGTCCCGTGCGGTCGTCGGTCTCGACGAAGGTGCCGCAGATGGTGGCCTCGCCGTCGGCGGGGCTGTAGCGTTCCTTGTTCATTTTGGTCAGGAAGCGGCTGATGGGCTCTTCCTTGTTCATGCCGATCACGCTGTTGTAGTCGCCGCACATGCCCGCGTCGGTCTGGTAGGCGGTGCCACCATCCAATATCTGGCAGTCGGCGGTGGGCACATGGCTGTGGGTGCCGACAACAAGGCTGACGCGGCCGTCAAGGAAGTGACCCATGGCCATCTTTTCCGATGTGGCCTCGCCGTGAAAATCCACGATAATGGCGTTGGCCGTCACACCAAGGCGGTATTTTTTGAGCACGGCATCAACGGCGCGGAACGGGCATTCCATCGCATTCATGAACACGCGGCCCATGGCGTTGATGACCAGCACCTTTTTGCCCCTGGGAGCATTATAAAGCGCGAAGCCGCGCCCCGGCGTGCCTTCGGGATAGTTGATCGGCCTCAGGATACGGTCGTCATTGTCGATCGCAGACAGGATTTCCTTCTGGTCGAAGGTGTGGTTACCGCCGGAGATCACATCGGCGCCAGCCTGAATGGTGCTGCCGGCGATCTTGCTGGTGATGCCAAAGCCCGAGGCGGCGTTTTCGCCGTTAACGACAACAAAATCGAGTTTCAGTTTCTCACGCAAGGTGGGCAGGGCGCTATCGGCGGCGGTGCGGCCGGACCGGCCCATAAGGTCACCCAAAAACAAAAGTCGCATAAAAATCAGTGCCTACTGGTTGGTTATGGCGCGGTGACGGCTATACAGCCTGCTTGCGTGGCAGGATCACGCCTTCTTCGGTGATCACGCCCTGCAGGGGCCAGTCGTGCGCCTCTCTGGGCACATGATCGACGATTTGCGCGCCAAAGGCAAAGCCAAAAGCCTTTATCTCGCTGTGGGCCGCGAGCGTGCGGTCATAATAGCCGCCGCCCCAGCCCAGTCGGTAACAGTCCGCGTCATAGGCGAGCAGGGGTACAATCAGCGCGTTTGGCACTACCTCCGGCGCGTCGGGCACCGGGTGCTGCGTGCCAAAAGGGCCAGCTTCCAACGGGTCGCCCATGGCCCAAAGACGGAACGATAGCGGAGTTGCCTTGGCCGTCACCACCGGCAGTGCGGTACGGTATCCCGCGCGGGTGAGGCTGTGCATCAGCAGGCGGCAGTCCAGCTCATCCTGCATTGGCAGGTAAGCGCCAATGACGGCGTGCCGTTCAAAACTTGAAAAAAGCCCCATGCCGTGCTGGGCGGCGCGCTCTGCCGCGTCAAGGCCGTACATCTCATAGGCGCCCATGCGGATGCGCTTTGCGCTTTGCCGCAGCGTCATCTTGTCATGTACGGTGGGCATAGCGGCGGCATTCCTGAAAGTGATGGCTGGTGTGGTTGTGGGTGCGGGGACCGCGACTGCCGTTTGAAGTTTGTACCCTCTGGAACCTGACAAGTCAGGTGGGCGCCGTTTGGATGGGACCACGGTCCCGCCCAGGGACAGCTCCCTAGAGGTATTTATAGCCCCAGGGGTTACTGCGTATCGCACGCACAGTGCAGAGCCCGCGTCGCCTATGTAAGCCTTCGGGCGTCGTTGTGCAATAGCGGCAGTGATCAACTGGCCGCGAGGTGGTCCGTTATGCCCTCGATTTCAGTGGCCACTTCGTTGAGAACCGCCGCCATGTCTGCTTCCGTCAGGCCGCCCACAAGGCCGGGGCCGCCGCCTGTTGACATGCTGTCATGCAGTTCGTCGGCAATCAGTACCGCCGCCATCAGCAGCAGGCGGTTTTCCGCCACATGGCCCAGCTTTGAGGTCAGGTCCTTGCATTTGTCATCCACATATGCGGCCAGTTTGCCCAGCCGTTCCTGATCGCCTTCGGCGCAGGCCAGCGGGTAGGTTTTGCCGTTTACCGATACATTGATCTGCGCCATGGTTATGCACTCCCTACCATTGTTTCAAGGCGGCCAATGGCACCGTCAAGCTCTGCGCGCACGCCGGAGCGCTCTGCCTCAAGCTCGGCCACGCGGGCCTTGAGTTGGCCATTCTCGGCCTCCAGTGCTGCGGTGGCACCGTCTGTCTCATGTGCGCTGTCACCCGCCCATTCGGTGCCCTTCGCATTTTCATAGGCTTCCAGCTCGTCCTGCAGTTGGGCATACTGGCGCTTGAGCAATTGGTAATTCTGCTCCAGTACGGTTTTCTCCGTCTGCAGCGCCTCCAGCACTTCCGAGGTATCCTCTGGTGGTTCGGTCAGCGCATGGGCGGCGACTTGCTCATGCAGTTTGAGGTTCTCTTTCTCAAGCGCGGTCACCCGTTCCACCAGCGCCAGTTTTTCTTCCGCAATCTCGCGGGTGGCGCTGACGGTCTCGCGCGTGCTGGCGACGCCTTGCGCAAGGCGCGACAGCGCGCTTTCGAGTCGCGTGCGCGCGCCTTCAAGCTCGGTCGGTTTTGTATTATCAGCCATTCTTATGGTCCCCCATTTACCCACTCGGCCGCAAATACTTCGCGTCGGGCTGGATTCGGCATGTTTTGGGGAAAGATAGGTGGTTGGGGGCAGGGGCGTCAATCGCCATCACGCGGGCGGGGGTGAATAAAAGCACTGCTTGGGGCCATAAAAGCCGCTTCTCGGTTGACTAGCGCGGCCTTCCCGGCCATTTTGGCCGCAATTTTCCGGCGCCCCTCGCTCGGCTACCACCAAGGCCGCGTGTGGGTCGCACCGCCCCAGAGACAAGTAGACCAAGATGCACGATACTGACATGAGCCAAGATGACCTCCTGCAAACCCGTATGGCAAACGCGATCCGCGCCCTTTCGATGGATGCTGTACAGAAGGCCAACTCGGGCCACCCCGGTATGCCGATGGGCATGGCCGATGTGGCAACGGTCCTGTTCACGAAATTCCTGAACTTCGACCCAAGCTGGCCCACGTGGCCGAACCGGGACCGCTTTGTCCTGTCCGCCGGTCACGGCTCCATGCTGATCTATTCGCTGCTGCATCTGACAGGCTATGAGCGCCCGACGATGGACGATCTCAAGAATTTCCGCCAGCTTCACAGCCCGACGGCGGGCCACCCCGAGTTTGGCGAATGTCCGGGCGTCGAGACGACAACCGGTCCGCTGGGTCAGGGCCTCGCCACCAGCGTGGGCATGGCGATTGCTGAACGTCTGTCGAACACCGAATATGGTGACGCTGTAACTGACCACTATACCTACGTGCTGGCCGGTGACGGTTGCCTGATGGAAGGTGTGAGCCAGGAAGCGATCTCGCTGGCCGGTCACCTCAAACTCTCAAAAATGATTGTGCTGTGGGACGATAACTCCATCTCAATCGACGGGGCGACAGACCTTTCCACCAGTGAAGACCATGGCGCACGCTTCGAAGCCGCTGGCTGGCATGTGCAGGCCGTTGACGGCCATGATATGGAAGCCGTTGAAGCTGCCATTCAGGAAGCCAAGAACAGCGACCAGCCTTCGATGATCGCTTGCCGCACCACCATTGGCTATGGCGCTCCCAACAAACAGGGTACATCGGCGACCCACGGCGCGCCGCTGGGTGATGACGAGATCAAGGCTACGCGTGAATTTCTCGGTTGGGACCATGCGCCGTTTGAAATCCCGGCTGATGTGCGGGACGCATGGCTTGAAGCTGGCAGCCGCGGTAAATCGGTTTCGGCTGACTGGAAAAACCGGTTTGATGCGCTCGACAGTTTTGTGAAGCAGGACTTTGACCGCCGCACCAACAAAGACATGCCAAAGGGCTTTACGGCTGCGATCAACGAATACAAGGCCAAACTGGCGGCGGAACCTGTGAAGGTAGCCACCCGCAAGGCGAGCCAGATGGCGCTTGAAGTGATCAACGGTGTTGTGCCCGAGACGATCGGCGGCTCGGCTGACCTCACCGGCTCCAACCTTACAAAAACCAGCCAGACAGCGCCCATCACGGCAGATGATTTCTCCGGCCGTTACATGTACTACGGCATCCGCGAGTTTGAAATGTGCGCGGCGATGAACGGCATCGCGCTTTATGGCCAGCATGTGCCTTATGGCGGCACCTTTATGGTGTTCACCGATTATGCCCGGCCTGCCATTCGCCTCGCGGCACTGATGAAACAGCGTGCCATTTATGTGATGACACACGACAGCATCGGCCTTGGCGAAGATGGCCCGACCCACCAGCCGGTTGAGCATGTTCCTTCACTGCGCGCCATGCCGAACCTGAATGTGTTCCGCCCTTGTGATGCTGTTGAAACCGCCGAGTGCTGGGCGCTGGCGCTTGAGAGCAAAGAAACGCCCTCGGTGTTGTCGCTCACCCGCCAGAGCACCATCCAGCAGCGCAATGAGCACACGGACGAAAACCTGTGTGCGAAGGGTGGTTATATTCTGAAGGAAGCCTCCAGTGCGCCACGTGTGGTGCTGATGGCTTCGGGATCTGAAGTTGAGCTGGCAGTTGCTGCACGCGAGACGCTCGAAGCTGACGGCGTGCCAACCCGCGTGGTTTCCATGCCGTGTACCGAGCTGTTTGACGCGCAGGACGCAGCCTATAAGGCAAGCGTTTTGCCGGAGGGCACTGTGCGTGGTTCCATCGAGGCTGCCAGCACATACGGCTGGGCAAAATACACCGGCCTTGACGGCGTGAATATCGGCATCGACAGCTTTGGTGCGTCGGCGCCCGCAGACCAGCTATACAAGCATTTTGGCATTACAGCCGACGCGCTTGTTGCAGCGGTGCGCGAGAAGCTTTAAGAAAGTCTTAACGATAGTAAATAGCCCCTACTGACCATCAATTTTCCAGGAGGACCCCGCGGATGACAGTTCGTGTTTCCATCAACGGTTTTGGCCGGATCGGCCGTAACGTGCTTCGTGCCATTTATGAAAGCGGCCGGACCGACATCAAGGTTGTTGCGATCAACGACCTCGGCGATGTTGATATGAACGCCTATCTCCTTAAGCGTGACAGCGTACACGGCCCGTTCCCGGGTGAGGTAAGTGTTGCCGGTGACTTTATCGTTGTGAACGGCGACCGCATCCGTGTGACCGCCATCCGCAACCCTGAGGAACTGCCATGGGGTGAAGAAAAGGTTGACGTGGCGATGGAATGCACCGGCATCTTCACCGCGCGCGACAAGGCCGCGATGCATCTGACCGCTGGCGCCAAAAAAGTGCTGATCTCGGCACCGGGCGCAAATGCTGACAAAACCATCGTGTTTGGCGTGAACCACGACAGTCTGACGGCTGAAGACACGGTTGTCTCCAACGCATCCTGCACCACCAACTGCCTGTCGCCTGTTGCCAAGGTCCTCAATGACCTCGTCGGCATCGAGCGTGGGTACATGACCACCGTGCACGCCTACACAGGCGACCAGCCGGTGCTCGACACCCTGCACTCGGACCCGCGCCGTGCGCGTGCTGCTGCGCTTTCCATGATCCCGACATCAACGGGTGCCGCGAAAGCTGTCGGCCTTGTGCTGCCGGAACTGGCTGGCAAGCTTGACGGTTCGGCTGTGCGTGTGCCAACGCCAAACGTTTCCATGGTTGACCTGAAGTTTGATGCTGCCCGCGCGACAACAGCGGATGAGATCAACGCGGCGATCAAGGCTGCGGCTGAAGGCCCGCTCAAGGGCGTGCTTGGTTACGAAGACATGCCCGCCGTGAGCATTGACTTCAACCACAACCCGAACAGCTCGACGTTTGACAGCAGCCAGACCAAGGTTATCGACGGCAAGTTCGTCCGTATCCTGACATGGTACGATAACGAGTGGGGCTTCTCCAACCGCATGTCAGATACTGCGGTTGCGATGGCCAAGCTAGGCTAACGCCGCGCGCGTGAACCAGATACAGGGCGGCCCTTTTGGTCGCCCTTTTTTGTCTTAACCGAAATTTTCGGAGCTTATTCAAATGGCTTTCAAACGTATTTCCGACCTTGGTGACCTCACCGGCAAGACCGCCGTTGTGCGTGTTGACCTCAACGTGCCGATGGCTGACGGCCGCGTGTCGGACGACACCAGGCTGCAGGCCGTAAAACCCACCGTGGACGCGATCGCGGCCCAAGGCGGACGTTCGGTCTTGCTGGCACACTTTGGCCGCCCCAAGGGGCAAGTGGTGCCTGAGATGTCCCTGAAGCCCGTTGTGTCGGCGCTGGCAAGCGTGCTTGGCCGCTCTGTCGGTTTTGCGGCGCTGGGTGACGAGCTGCCCGACGATGAGGTGGTGGTGATCGAGAATACCCGTTTTTTCCCCGGCGAGGAAAAAAACGACCCGCCGCTTGCGAAACGTTTTGCTGCTCTGGGTGATGTGTATGTCAACGATGCTTTCTCGGCCGCGCACCGGGCGCATGCGTCCACTGAAGCTGTGGCGCATCTGTTGCCATCCGCCGCGGGGGAAACTATGGGCGCCGAACTTGAGGCGCTTGAGAAAGCACTGGGTGAGCCCGAGCGGCCCGTTGTCGCGGTTGTGGGCGGTGCCAAGGTGTCCTCCAAACTGGCGGTGCTTGAGAACCTTGTGGCCAAGGTTGATCATCTGATCATCGGTGGCGGCATGGCCAACACCTTCCTCTATGCGCAAGGGCATGATATCGGCGCAAGCTTGTGCGAGAAGGACCTGAAGGACACTGCGCTCAAAATTCTCGATAACGCGAAAGCTTCGGGCTGCGCCGTGCACTTGCCGACGGACGTTGTTGTGGCGCGCGAGTTCAAGGCGCACGCTGAAAACACGGTCAAGGCGGCTGACGCGGTTGTGGACGGCGAGATGATCCTCGACGCCGGACCGGAGACGGTCAAAACCCTGGCCGGCGTGCTGGCAGAATGCAAAACGCTGGTCTGGAATGGCCCCATGGGGGCGTTCGAGATGGAGCCGTTTGACATGGCGACGGTGGCGCTGGCGCGCGCTGCTGGCAAGCTAACGCATGAGGGAAAATTGCTGACCGTGGCAGGCGGTGGCGATACCGTGGCGGCACTGGCGCATGCGGGCGTAAAGGACAACTTCACTCATATCTCAACGGCAGGCGGCGCCTTCCTTGAATGGATGGAAGGCAAACCGCTGCCCGGTGTGACCGCGCTCGGCTAGTCTCAGAGGAAACCGAATCAGCGAAGCCCTCGACCACTTGGTCGGGGGCTTTTTTGTGTTCCGAGTCGGGCGTAAAAATGATGCCGCGATATTGACAGCGCTGCCATTTCCATAAAGCCGACAACATTATGTTAAATACTGGTGAAAATAGGGTTTTTCAGTCCATCTTGCGTTGCGGCTGGGGGGCCATTTGTGTATCTAAAGCCCACCGGTTCCACGCAACATAAAACAAAAGAATCGGGCCCCAAAAACGCTGGAAAATACAGGGAATAATCATGAAACCAGGTGTCGTATTCGGTGAAGATTACGCAGCCCTCGTGCAAAACTGTAAGGACAAGGGCTATGCGCTGCCCGCGGTAAACGTGGTGAGCACCAACTCCATCAATGCCGTGATGGAAGCTGCCGCCAAAAACCGTTCGGATGTGATCATCCAGTTCTCCAACAGTGGTGCACAGTTTTATGCTGGCAAGGGCATGAAAGACAGCTTTGGCGCTAAGGTGCTGGGCGCGGTGTCCGCTGCCCGCCATGTGCAACTGTTGGCCGAGCATTACGGCATCTGCGCTATTTTGCATACTGACCATGCCAATCGGGGCCTTGTGCCGTGGGTTGAAGCGCTGGTGGAGGAAAGCCGCAAAAACATCAAGCGTGAAGGAGTGCCGCTTTATACTAGCCACATGCTGGACCTGTCGGAAGAGCCCATCGACGAAAACCTTGAGACCTGCGTCCGCGTGCTCAGGGACATGACCCCGCTGGGCATGAGCCTTGAGATTGAACTGGGGGTCACGGGCGGTGAGGAAGATGGTGTGGGCGCCGACGTGGGTGACGATTTTGAGAACCCGAGCCTTTATACCCAGCCGGAGGATGTGCTGAAAGCCTATGACCTTCTGACGCCATTGGGGCACTTCTCCGTCGCGGCGTCTTTTGGTAACGTCCACGGTGTCTACAAGCCCGGTAATGTGAAGTTGCGCCCTGAAATTCTGAAGCACAGCCAGGAACTGGTGAGCAAGGAACGCGCAACCGGTGCCAATCCGCTCAACTTCGTTTTCCATGGTGGCTCAGGCTCCGAGAAAGAGAAGATCAGCGAGGCGGTGGGCTACGGTGTGTTCAAGATGAACATCGACACCGACACCCAGTTTGCTTTCTCTAAAGCCGTTGGCGCGTATGTGAACGAAAACCAGGATGCGTTCAAATGGCAGGTTCATCCTGAAACTGGCCAGCCGTTCAAAAAGCAGTATGACCCGCGTGTGTGGTTGAGGAAGTGTGAAGAATCGATGGCGGCCCGCCTTGATGAGGCATTCAAGGACCTCGGAGCACAGGGGCAGACCATGGCTGATGCTTGAGGCACAGCCTGACATTTTTCCGAAGCGGGGCGGCGGTTGCTGCCCCGTTTTTTGTTGTTTTTCACAGACACCACTTCCCGCCCGCGGTAAAATCGGGCATATGCGGGAGAGAAACGTCATTTGAGGTAGGAGCATACCATGCCGCAAAACCCGGAAGCCTGTCGTCTGTATCTGATTACGCCTGATGAAATCGCGGATCTGGGCGCTTTCGCCAGCTTGCTGGACGAGGCACTGGCGGCTGGTGATGTTGCATGTGTACAGCTACGCCTCAAAGGTGTTGAAGACGCGGAGATCATCAAGGCCGCCCAGACCCTGATGCCCATCTGCCATAAGTATGATGTGGCTTTCTTCATCAATGACCGCGCTGATATCGCTGCAGAAGTGGACGCAGACGGTGTACACCTTGGGCAGGACGACGGCGACGTGCCGACAGTCCGTGCGCTCCTCGGTCACAACAAGGATATCGGCGTTACCTGTCACGATAGCCTGCACCTTGCCTACAAGGCTGGGGAAGAGGGGGCCAACTATGTGGCCTTCGGTGCATTTTTTCCCACCGACACCAAAACGACCGAACACCAGCCGGAAGTCGAGCTCCTGAGCGTTTGGGACGAAGTGACAGAGGTTCCTTGTGTGGCCATTGGTGGCATCACTCCGGATAATTGCGGTGAACTCGCGGAAGCGGGTGCCCACTTTGTTGCTGTGTGTGCGGGCGTGTGGGATCACCCTGAAGGCCCGGCGGCCGCTGTGCGCGCCTTCAACGAAGCGCTTGGCCTGAGCTCCTGATGTCACAATTTTCTGTGATGCAGGCCACTGACACTGCACGGCGCCCGTCACAATGGAATAGAGCGCGGTGCCTGCCTTTTGTAAGGCCGCCTTTGGGTTGTTTCGCGTTGGCTATTTAAGCGCTTTCACCTGCTCGGCGGCGTGTTCCGCACTCCGGTGGGTTTTGTCCACCTCGCTTGCAAGGTTGCACAGGTTGCGGTTGACGTCCGCAACTGCTGTCGCGGCAGTTTGCATGCTCTGCGATATCTCCCGCGTTACCGCGCTTTGCTCTTCAATGGCACCTGCGATACCGCCGACGCTGCCCTGAAGATCATTCACCGCTGTCGTGATGCCGGAAAGCTGTGACGCTGTATCGTCAGAAATCGCCTGCATATTGGCGATCTCCTCTGAGATCTGGCCCGTCGCGGAGGCAACCTGGGTAGCGAGTGCTTTTACCTCACCGGCGACCACGGCAAAACCGCGCCCGGCGTCGCCAGCGCGTGCAGATTCGATGGTCGCATTCAGGGCCAGCAGGTTGATCTGTTCGGCGATTTCCTCGATCAGAATAACAATCTTGTTCATCTCCGCTGCGGCAGTTGTCAGTTTTTTGGTGGAATTGTTTGCAAGCCCGGTATCTTCGGCCACCCGGTCAGACGATGACCGTGCCAGTGCGATGCTCTGTGCCAGCTCCTGAAAGGACGCGTTCAGTTCCTCAGCCGCCGAGGCCACAGTTTGCACCATCGCGTCGGTTTCAGTCGCCGAAGAGGAGGCGGAGCTTGCCTGCTCGTCCGCCACTTGTGCACTGGCAAGAATTTCATCCAGGTCTTGATAAACATTTTCGGCAACGGCTTCCCGGCGGCTCCGCTCTTGATGGACATGGGTGATGTCGGTTGCGAACTTTACCACTTTCATCACGCGACCATCGGGACCAATAACCGGGTTATACGTCGCCCGGAGCCATATTTCGTTACCACCCTTACCGAACCGTTTGTACTGCGCGGATTGAAATTGTCCTTTGCCGAGCTCTTGCCAGAAAAGTCGGTATTGCGTGCTCTCGCGGGTTTGATCATCAACAAACATGCTGTGTTTTTGCCCCCTGATTTCATCAAGGCTATAACCCATCACACCGAGAAAATTTTCATTCGCGGTGATGATCGTGCCATCAAGGTCAAATTCGATCACGGCTTGCGCTTTGTCGAGCGCATTTATCTTGGCTTCATAATCTGCGTCGCGCAGTTTGCGTTTTGTGATGTCTGTGGCGAACTTTACCACTTTGATCGGTAGGCCTTCGTCATTCAGGATCGGGTTATAGCTGGCTTCAAGCCATACTTCCGACCCGTCCTTGCGCACTCGCATGAACTGGGTCCTGAACGACTTGCCCGCCCTCAGATCGTTCCAGAAGTTGAGATACTCTTGGGATGATCGCTGCCTGCCGGGTACAAAAATGCTGTGGGGGCGTCCGACAATCTCATCAAGTGTATAGCCCATTGTAGCAAGGAAATTTTCATTCGCAGTGATGATCGTGCTGTCGAGGTTGAACTCGATCACAGCCTGCGCCTTGTTCAAGGCCTTCATCTTGCCACGCATGTCAAGGTCTGTCTCGTGGACCGCGCTTTGATCATTGGCGAGTTTCAGGACATGGCTGACATTGCCCGCGTTGTCGCGCATGGGCAGATAAATAGCCTGCAACCAGACCGACCTGCCACTTTTGGTGACGCGCCTGAAGGTGGTTGACTGGCATTTTCCTGCCCGCAGGTCTTTCCAGAAGGCATCATAGGCGGGGCCTTCAGCTTCTGCGGAGTCCATAAAGATACGATGGTGTTTGCCGACAACCTCGTTGAGCGTATATCCCACAATGCTGAGAAATTTGTTGTTGGCGCTCAGGATGGTGCCGTCGACAGCGAAGTCGATGATGGCCTGAGTTTCTTCAAGTGCGGCGTATAAATCGTCGCGACGTTTGCCAAAAACCGGCCTTTTAATATCAAAAAACATGGTCTTTCGGTGTCCCCACTCATAGAAGAGGTCATCAAGAGTGGTGTAATTGCATTAATGAATGCTTAAAAGACGCTGTTTGGGATGAATATATTTTCGTATAAGTTGTTAATGGAATTTTTTTTCTTATCTTCTTCCGCTCAACTTCTTGCTTCAAAAGCTATTTTTGGTGTCAGGAATATGAAAAAGGCGCTGCCGTTGGGCCGCGCCTTTTTTTTGCAAGGCTGCTCAGTATTTGATGTTCAGTATCTGGTCCAGGCTGTAGCGTCCGCCACCGGTGAAGGCGAAGCTGAAGGCGAGGATTGCCCAAAGGACGGGGTACTCAAAGCCGCCACTGGTCCAGAAAAAACCGGCACCAAAGTGGACGGAGGAAGCGACCAGAAGCATCACTGTTATAGCGATGGCAGCGGAACGGGTGAAAAGACCCAGTGCCAGCGCGAGGCCGCCGAAAAACTCGACCGACCCAGCACCTAATGCCGCCAGATAACCGTTTGAGAACCCGAGTTGGCTGCTGAAAAACTGGCCGGTTGCCTCAAGGCCGTAGCCGCCAAAAAGGCCAAACAGTTTTTGTGCGCCGTGGGGCATCAGGAACAGTCCCGCGACTACACGGGTAAGTGTGGTGCCGATTACGCCAAATCGGCCGAGAAGGCTTTCAAGTGTTGGCAGGCCAAAGGGGCCGCGGCTTTCCTGTGTTGCTTCGTGTGTCGTCATTTTAAGTCTCCAGACATGGGGTTGCATCTTTATGCCGCAGACCTGTCGTTCCGACCGATCGCCGCTGCTGAAACCAAGGTGAGGTTTCGCGGCGTGAAAGAAAATTGCGAAATGTTGAACTTGGCGTTCCGTATTGTGCAACAAGGGGTCGTCGGTAGCCGAGGCTGGTCACTCACGCTTGAAAATTAAGGTAAAGCGCGTATACCAGCGCCACCAAAGTAGGATAGAATGTACCCGCAAAGCCAAATGCCCTGAGGGTCGGGGCGATGTGATAGCCTGCCCAGAACAATAGCCTCATAGCGACAAACGAGACAGCAAGGGCGGGTATGATGCCCAGTTTCATTGGTGGTAGGCTGAGGGCAAGGGCCGGCCATACCAGCAGGCATAACAGGGCTTGCTCCACCGTGTTTTGCAAAAAGCGAATGTCAATGTCCGGGTGACTGCCTTCTATGGGTCGGTTCCCGGTGATGAGCTCACTGATTTTCAGGCGTTTCTGGGCCACCTTCGCGATGCCAAGCGCAACGCAGGTCGCGGGCAGAAGCAGCCATTTGATAACAAGGCCAAGCGGGTCCGCACCATCCGTCACCGTGGGCTGATAGATGGCTGCCCCCTTGGTGTAAAGTGTTGCGGTATAAGCAAAGGCAAAGATGGAGCCCGCCACAATCACACATTGCCTGACTATGTGTGCGCGGTTTCTCCCTATCTGTTCAATAATATATGGCATGGGTTTTACCGATGGTTGGGCGGTTGAGGCATATTGGCTTTGGGCGTGCAAGGGCGTGCCATGCGGTATTCCGCGCAGACGTGCTGCGCGATGGACGAAATGCCAACGCGGTTCATGCAGGTACGCCAAATCAATGTTGTGTCTGTTACTGTTGCAGGTTTCCCGATCGGAATGATGGCATCTGCCAGGCTGGCTGATATACCGCGCCAGTCCCTACTGGAGGTGCCTCAGGGTCTAAATTGCAACCAAAGGGTTTGTTCTTAATGCCCGTAAAACAAGCAGAATTACGCGCCAAAACAGGCTGTGTAAGCCGTCTCATGATAGTCTCCCCAAATCGTGCCCCGCTCGATTTATAGCAGAAGTAGAGTGATTGTGCCATTTTAACTTGTTTATCTTGATGCCTGCATCAAGCGGTCGCTTTCCGCCACCAGCCCGCATCATGTCATTGCAACACGTGGGCGAATCTGCTACATCGCGGCCCAACTTGTTCTTTGACACATATGAGATCTTAAGAGGTGCTCCATGAAAATCGACGGTAACGCCGTTCGTCCGGGTAATGTTATTGAGCATAAAGGTGGCCTGTGGCGCGCGATCAAAATTGCGCATACCCAGCCCGGTAAAGGCGGTGCCTATCTGCAGGTTGAACTGAAAAACCTGATTGATGGCACCAAGCTTAATGAACGCTTCCGTTCCAGTGAAAAGGTTGAGCGCGTCACCCTTGAGCAGCAGGACTATCAATTTCTGTATGCCGAAGGCGACATGTATACTTTCATGGACCAGAACACCTATGAACAGATCTCCATCTCCGCCGAAGATGTTGGCGAGGACAGTGTTTTCCTTCAGGACGGCATGACTGTTGTGATCGAGCTTTACGGCGAGAAACCGCTTGGTGTGCGCCTGCCGGAGAAGGTCACGCTTGAAGTGACGGAGACCGAGCCCGTGGTCAAAGGTCAGACAGCGTCCAGTTCCTACAAACCTGCGATGCTGGAAAACGGCCTGCGGGTCGGCGTACCGCCTTTTGTCAACGCTGGCGACAGGATCATCGTTTCCACTGCAGAACGTGAATATGCAGGCCGCGCGGACTAGTTGGTCCGCGCTTCCGCACTTCTGTTATTGTTTTGAGTAATAGCTAACCCAAGATTGGAGAGTTCCATGGCCCGTCGTTCACCATTGATGAATGTGATGGTTTCCGCCATTTTGAAAGCGAGCCGCAACCTGCGCCGTGACTTTGGTGAGGTGGAACAGCTTCAGGTGTCAAAAAAAGGCCCGGCTGACTTTGTCTCGCAGGCTGACAAGCGCACCGAGAAGACACTGTTTGAAGAACTGAGCCGTGCCCGTCCCGACTTTGGCTTCCTGATGGAAGAGCAGGGTGAGATCAAGGGCAAGCGCGACGATGTGCGTTTCATTATCGACCCGCTGGACGGCACCACCAACTTCCTGCATGGCCTGCCACACTTTGCGATCTCTGTCGCAGTGGAGGAACGCGGTGAACTGACCGCAGGTGTTGTCTACGCCCCGCTCACGGATGAGATGTTCTGGGCCGAGAAGGGTCAGGGCGCGTACCTGAACGAGTCGCGCCTGCGGGTCTCTGGTCGCAACAAAATGGAAGACGCCTTGCTTGCCACCGGTATCCCGTTCAAGGGCCGAGGCAACCATGAGCTCTTTATGGCTGAAATGGCCGAGTTCATGCCGCATGTCTCCGGCATTCGCCGTTTTGGCGCAGCGTCGCTTGACCTCGCTTATGTGGCTGCAGGCCGCTATGATGGTTTTTGGGAAGCGGGCCTGTCGTCATGGGATATTGCTGCCGGTATCGTCCTTGTAAAAGAAGCGGGTGGTTATGTCAGCGACCTGGGTGGAGGCAGTGGCATGATGAAGTCTGGTGATATCATCGCCGCCAATGATCAGCTTCATGCGCCCATGCAGCGCGCGCTCAAGCGTGTGCACCGGGGTTTCAAAGGCTAGGCATCTGGCCTTTAAGCTGATTTTTCAAGAGCCGCTCCACCATGGGGCGGCTTTTTTGTATGGCTAATGCGGCTGGTCTTTGGTTTAGCCTTCAAAATTGCATAACAGGCATACGAGGCTGAGGGTTCGAAATCCCTTGAGAAGTGGGTGCTTCGGGCTATTGTCACGCTCAGCAGCGAAGAGGAAAACCCATGAAAGACGAGATTACCATTATTGGTACCCCAATTTCCCCATATGTCCGTAAGGTTCTGGCGATTCTGGACATGAAGGGCATTCCTTTTCGCTGCATCCCCCAAATTCCGTTTACCGGGGATGAGGCTTTTACAAAGATCAGCCCGCTGAGGCGCATACCGGTGCTGCAAATCGGTGACTTCACCGTGCCGGATTCAAGCGTGATTGCACAATATCTTGAGGAGAAATTTCCTGAGGTAAACGTGTATCCCCAAGACCCCGAAGCCCGCGCCCGTGCCCGCTGGTTTGAGGAATATGCTGATGACCACATCGGGCGCAACGTGGTTTATAACCTGTTCTTCCAGCGCCGGGTGCGTCCCGCCGTGTTGAAACAGGAAACGGATGAAGCGCTGGTCGACAAGGCAATCAACCATGAACTGCCCAAGGTGTTGGGCTATCTGGAAGTGGAAGTGCCAGCAGAAGGGTTCATTTGTGGCGATTTCTGTGTTGCGGATATTGCCCTTGGCGCCATGATGCGTAACGCTTTCTGGTCCGACTGGACGCTGGACGGTGCCCAGTGGCCGGGTGTTGCCGCCTATCTGGGTCGTGTTTATGCTCATCCAGCGATGGCTCGGCTCAATACACTCGCGGAAAGCATGCTGGGCACTTCACCCAAAGAGCATCAGGCAATGGTTGACGCCCATTTTGCCGCGTAAATAGCTGCCATATAAAGCGCTTCTGTAAATCCCCATTTACAGTCATAATATTGCCCTTAAACTATAGCCAAGCTATTGCTGTAGTTTATATTCCGGCATCATGCCGGACATCACGTTAATTTGGGGAAGTGAGGGCACGATGCAGACGCCAAGAAAATTTCTGATGCGCATGACGCTGTTTCTGGTGGCGGTACTGGTGCTGGTGGCACTGCTCCGTGGCCCGATGATCGATGCCTTCATGGCCAACATCGCGCTCAACGGTGTGATTGTGCTCACACTACTGATCGGTATTGGCTTTGCCTACCGGCGGGTGTTTGACCTGACACCCGAGATTGAGTGGATCACCGCCTTCCAGCGGCAGGAAGCCAATCGTTCTGCCGCAGCCCCGCGTCTTCTGGCGCCTGCTGCCTCGCTCCTGAGTGCGCAGGAAGAGGGTGGCATGCGGCTCTCGACCCTGTCGATGCGCTCAGTGCTGGACGGTATTATCTCGCGCCTTGAGGAAAGCCGCGAGATCAGCCGGTATTTCACCGGGCTTCTCATTTTTCTGGGCCTGTTGGGCACTTTTTGGGGCCTTCTGGGTACCATTGGCGCCATCGGTAAAACCATTAACGGCCTCACGGTTGACGGCGGTGACATGGCGCTGATGTTTGATGAGCTCAAAGCAGGCCTTGAAGCCCCGCTTTCTGGCATGGGGACGGCTTTTTCAAGCTCGCTCTTCGGTCTCGCAGGCAGCTTGATCCTTGGTTTCATGGACTTGCAGGCCAGTCAGGCACAAACCCGCTTTTATAACAGTGTTGAGGACTGGCTGGCGTCGGTTACGCAGCTGTCACGTACTGAAGTGTCGGACGGCATGGCCAGCCCCAACGCCTATATGACGGCGCTGATGGAACAGACAGCCGACGGCATCGACCGGCTGCAGCGGACCATCAAACACTCAGAAGATACGCGGCTGCAGGGCCAGCATACCATGACGAATATAGCAGAATCGCTGGCAACCCTGGCAGACAAGCTGGACGCGCAAAGCGCCCATCTGCAAAAAGGTGATGAAGCGTTTAAAATGCTGGCAACAGCCATCGACAAACTGGCGACCAGCCACAAGGCACCGCCTCCTGCGCCAGCCAACCCGGTAATGGATGACGCGACCAAAGGTCATATCCGTAACCTTGATGTCGGCATCAAGCGGCTGATTGATGAACAGGTGCGAACGTCTGACAATCTGGTTGAGGAATTGCGCGCGGAGCTCAAGCTGCTGTCGCGCACCATTGCGGCCAGCATGGACGGCGGCACGGGCACAGTACCCGGCCTGCACCGCCCGGCTACCATGCGTGGCCCCCAAGGGACTGCGAAGGCATCAGGCCCGTCACCCAAGGACTACACGGCCGAACCTGTGGCAAAGCCCACGGGCTTGTCGGCCCGCCGAGATGAGGATGACGACGCATGATCGGCGCACGGCGGCGCATAGGTGGGGCTGGGCAGGATAACAGCTGGCCCGGCTTTGTGGACGCGCTGTCCACCCTTCTGCTCGTCATCATTTTCCTGTTGTCGATGTTTGTGCTGGCGCAGTTTTTCCTGGGGCAAGCCCTGTCGGGGCGCGATCAGGCGCTGGCGGAGCTGAGGGGACAGGTCGCCCAGCTTGGCAACCTGTTGAAGATGGAACAGCAGGCCAATTCTGCGCTCAGAGACAGTATGGCCGAACTGTCAGCCTCATTGACATCGGCTAACAAAGACCGGGATAGGCTTTCGGCCACGCTTGATAGTACAGCGGCGGAACTGAGCGACAGTGAGACACGTCTTTCGGAGATGACCGCGGCGCGCGAGCGGTTTGAAGCCGCGGCTGCCCGCCTTGAGGAACAATATGGCCTTGCCGCCGGGGAGTTGGAGGAAGAACGCAGCATTTCCGCCCGTGCGCGTGCCGAGGTCGCCCGTCTTCAGCGGAATATCACGGCGCTGCAGGAACAGCTGGGCAGGCTTGAAGCTGCGCTGCAATCCAGCGAAGAACGCGACCGCCGCAATCAGGCAGTAATTGTGGACATGGGCCGCAGGCTCAACCGCGCCCTTGCCAGCAAGGTTGAGGAATTGGCGGGGTACCGGTCCGAGTTTTTTGGCAGGCTGAAGGAAGTGTTGTCGTCGCGTCCTGAAATCCGCATCGAGGGTGACCGCTTTGTGTTTGCGAGCGAACTGTTGTTCAGTTCCGCCAGCGCGGAGTTGGGACCTGAGGGACGAGCGGAGATGCGCAAGTTTGCGGAGACCCTGATGCTGATATCGCGGGAGATCCCGCCAGAGCTGAACTGGATATTGCGGGTGGATGGTCATACGGACAAACGGCCGATTTCAAACGCACAGTTCCGTAACAACTGGGAACTCTCGGCGGCGCGTGCCATCAGCGTGGTCGAATTCCTTATCGCCGCCGGCGTGCCTGCCGACAGGTTGGCAGCAACCGGCTTTGGAGAGTTTCAGCCCATAGACCCAGCGGAGAATATCTTCGCATACAGCCGCAACCGCCGGATCGAGATGCGCCTGACCCAGCGCTAGAAAACGTCTTTAGTTGTGGCGGCAAGCACTGTCCGTGGCGAAGCATGGCGCCAGCGTTTCGTTTACCTTGCGCCTGATAACTGCCATGCGAGCGTCGTCCGATCGGACAGCCTCAACTGCTGCCCAGATCTTTGCCATTTGGGAGGCCTTGATATCCGACGTGCGCCCAAAGGCAAGGAAATGCGGTGTCGACCAAAGCGCCGGTTCGTGAATGACAAGCTGTTCGTTACTTTGAGATACGTAGTATTGAGCTGTGCCGCGTAGCACGACGGCCGATGCAATACGTGATCTTTCCAGCATCTGAAACAGGCTTGATTGCTGCGCCACGACCTGAGCGTGCTTGCCTGCACTACGCACGGTGTTTGCCAGCCTGTACCCCAGAAGCGCGCCAACGGGCTCGGGCAGGGCTTCGATGCTGATGCTTTCGGGGGCTGGGGTGTTGGCGTGGGTGACAATCACAAACTCAAGCTGGCTAAGCGCATCAAGTGGTGCCTTCTCCCGGGCGTCTGCCGGAAAGTGATACAGTCTGTTCCGCTCCTCAGTGTAGGAAATACCAATAATGCCAGCGAGTTCGCCTGCGGCTACCCTGTCCTGGCAACGTTTCCACGGCAAGGCAAGCTGAATATACCGGAGTTTCAGGTCGCTAAAGGCGGCGTCGAGAATGGCAGTATGCTCGCCAACAAGCTTTCCGTCCTTGAGGAAACTGTATGGCGGCCAAAACTCTGTGCTGTTGCAGAGGCGGATCGAAGCGGCCTTAACCGGCGCGGTTTGCAGCAGCGCACTGACGACCATAATGGCAGCGACCCGCATAGTTTTTTTCATTTTTCAGGAGCTCTTCCACGCCAAAACATTGCCATACGACCAGTGTACCCAATAAGCACTGACCGTGTCGATGTCGTTATTGCACGAAAAAGCAGATGGTTTACACCTGAGAAAAGGTTTAGATGGCAATGATCTTTGTTTTCCGCCGGCGGCGCTCCCGCCGGGCAATGAGAATCATGCCGGGTAAAAGAAGCAGCGCGGCCGCGGGTTCCGGAACGCTGGTCGCCTCATTGATGGCGAAGCTGCCCGACCAATCAAGGCTTTGATTGCCCGGATCATAACCGCCATTGTCATTGGAAAAGCCGTAGCCACCACCCGGAAGATAAACATAGCTGTTGTTATCCGCGGTTACATACAGCCCAATCATGTAGGTGCCGACGCTGGAGAAGAAAGTGCCCGAACCGGTGTTTACCGTTACCTGCAGGCCATCTGCGGTGTCATTGCCGCTATATGTCTGGGTGATATGTGACCAGGTGTTGCCGATCTTGGCTTTCCAGGTCAGGGTAAACTTTGTCAGGCTGGACAGGCTGCAAAGCGAGTGACTTTGGCCCTGACTGTAATAGTTGAAATATGTGGAGCCACAGGCGTCAAGGGTGATGGTATCGCCCAGCGCAATCGGGCCATAGGTACCTGCATCTGCGCTTACATCCCAGTCGCCATAGTTATATGTCGCGGAGGCAAGATTGGTAGCTGACATGGCAAACATTGCCACGGCAACCAGCCCGGTAAGGCGCTTTAGAAGCATCGACACTGAATATACCCTTCCTTGTTGCCAGCGACCATGGTCTATGTTCACGTCTCGCCAACAATAACCCCCAAGGCCACGGGGGCAAGCTAGCAAAAATGTTGGTGCGAAACAATAGGGATAATTTTGGCTATTGTTTCGGCGGTGGGGCAGGTGCGGTGCGGTGGCCAACCTGACGGGAACTGCCGCATGTGCCATTCTGGCGCCATATTTCTGACGATGCTGGTGGAAGCCTTGGGAGGGTAGTTTGTCTGTGACAGTAAATCTATTGAGAGGGATAGTCGCAGGAGCGATCCTATTGGGCGTGCCTGATGGGGCAGCGCGGGCCATTCCAGATATTGAGCGCGTAGCAGATAAACTTGCTGCCGGTGAATACAAAGGCATTACCGGCGCTATGCTCAGCGTTAACGGTGACCTGGTCTTCGAATCATATGCGCCGGGCTATAAAGCGAGCGGTCGGCACGATATTCGCTCTGCAACCAAAAGCATCACCTCACTGCTGGTCGGCGAATTGATCGAGGACGGCAGCCTCAAAAGCGTGAAGCGTAAGGTTTCCGATATTCTGCCGGACGAGTTCGCAGCCGTACCCCGAGGCGATGCCAAGCGAGATATTACCATCGATGACCTGCTGACCATGCGTTCAGGCATTGCGTGCAACGACTGGGTGCCGGCGTCGGTGGGTCATGAAGACAAGAATGTATAAAACCCGCGATTGGGCGGCGTTCCTTCTCGAGCAGCCCCTGGCCTATGAGGTCGGCAAGCACTTCAGCTATTGTACCGGCGGTGTCGTGCTTCTGGGGCGGGTGATCAAAAAGCTTTCCGGGCGGACGGTGCCGGACTTTGCAAATGAGCGTTTGTTCGCGCCTCTTGGCATCGAAGGTGCCAAATGGGAAAGCACGCCGCAGGGCTATACAGACACCGGCGGTCACTTGCGGTTGCGACTTTCAGACCTACATAGAATAGGTCTTCTGGTGGCGAACAACGGGGCGCTGCCTGATGGCACGAACACTGCACAGACCTTGCACGGAAATGGTCAAATCATTGCACAAAAATGGCTCAAAAACGTTGCCAAATTGCACACAAATGTTAACGGACGGCGCGAGCAGTACAGTTATCTGTGGTGGCTCGACAGTGGTGAAGTGAAGGGTAAACCTGTCAGCCTCATGTACGCCCACGGTAATGGTGGTACCTTCATATTTATTGTTCCGGAACTGAAACTAGTTGCCGCCTTTACAGGGAAAAACTACGGCGAACCAGCCCAGTTTATCCCGCTTCAGATCCTCTCGCGTGAGATCATCCCGGCGCTGATAGACTAGCTTTTCGCTAACTTCCCGCGCTGAATTGCAGGTCGGCAAGACGTTTATAAAGGCCGCCCTGGGCGACGAGTTCGTCGTGGGTACCTTCGGCTACGATGCGTCCGTCGTCCAGCACCACGATACGGTCAACCTTCTTCACCGTTGCCAGACGGTGCGCGATCACCAGCGTGGTGCGGCCTTCCATCAGGTGCTCCAGCGCTTCTTGAACTTTAAGCTCAGATTCGGCGTCAAGCGCGCTGGTCGCTTCATCCAGCAGGAGTACGGGTGCGTCGCGCAAGATGGCACGGGCGATGGCAATGCGCTGGCGCTGGCCGCCTGAAAGGCGCGTGCCGCGTTCGCCAAGGAAGGTGTCATAACCCTCGGGTGCGCGCTCGATAAATTCTTTGGCGGCGGCGGCCTCTACAGCCAGTTTGACCTCATCGTCGGTCGCGTCAATGCGGCCATAGCGAATGTTTTCTGCCACAGTGTCCGCGAAGATGATGGTCTCCTGCGGCACAAAAGCCAGGTGTGACCTGAAGTCCTGCGGCGCGGTTTGTGCGATGTCCACCCCGTCAATTTTGATACTGCCTGCCTCGGGATCATAAAAGCGCAGCAGCAGTTGCAGAACGGTAGATTTGCCCGCACCAGACGGCCCCACAAGAGCCACGGTTTCACCCGGTTTGATATGCAGGTTGAAGCCTTCAAGTGCGGGAATATCTTTTTTGCTAGGGTAGTGAAATGTTACGTTGTCGAAATGAATATCACCCTGCAAAACAGCTGGTAAGGCGATTGGGTGTCTAGGTGCCTTGATTGTGGCTTCCGCAGCCAACAACTCCGCGAGTCTTCCCGCTGCCCCCGCCGCACGCTGCAGTTCGCTGTATACTTCCGAAAGGGCGCCAAAAGCGCCGGCCACAAACACCGCCCGCATGATGAAATCAAGCATCTCGCCACCGGTCATGGACCCTGCGATCACGTCCTGTGCGCCCTCGTAAAGCACCAGTGCAATGGCCCCGAAGATGAGGAAAATCATCGCAAATGTCATGGCCGCGCGTACCGTAATACGGCGTTTTGCCGCGACGAAGGCTTCGTCCACGTGCGCACCAAAGCGTTTTGCCTCCGCACGTTCCTGCGTGAAAGCCTGTACGATGTTAAGTGCCGCGAGCGACTCGTTGGCACGCGCGCCAACATCAGCCACTTTATCCTGGCTTGTGCGCGACAGGGTGCGCACTTTGCGCCCGGCGAAGATGATCACAGCGAGAAGCAGGGGGATGACCACCACGATATAGCTCATCAGTTTGGGCGACATGACAAAAAGCCAGATGGTGCCACCAATCGCGATAAGGAAATTTCGTGCCCATACCGACACGCTGGAGCCGACGATAGTTTGTACCAATGTGGTATCTGCTGTCAGGCGGGAGACGATTTCACCTGGCCGGTTTTCCTCGAAAAATTCGGGTGACAGGGTAATCAAGCGCTCGTATACCGCCTTGCGGATATCGGCGACGACTCGCTCTCCCAGCCATGTGACAAAGTAGAACCGAAACGCCGTTGCGACCGCCATCACGGCAACAATGCCAACAAAAACAAGGAAATAGTCATTTACCTTCTTGGCATTGTCAGCGGAAAAGCCCTTGTCGACAATGTCGCCAAGGGCGGTGGGAACAATCAGGACCGTGGTGGCGGCGACAAGCAGGAAAAAGGCAGCGAGCACCAGTTGCGTTTTATAAGGCCTGACAAAGGACCAGAGCGTACGCAGGTTTGCGAGTTTGCCTTTGGGTGGTTCGTGCTCGAGCCGCACGGAAGAATCAGTCATGTTTTTGTCCCCGTTTACATCCCGGCAGATATAGGCCTCGTGTGCATCGATGCCAATGAACGTTTTTAAAAACTTATTATTCAGGCCGTCACGGGCGGCTTATTTGCCCTTCTATCTAAAAAAACGTAGAAACATCCTTGCATATAGGCAAAACATCCGCTAAACGGACGCCTCGTTTTCGGAGATTAAAGACCATGAAACAAGATATTCATCCCGAGTACCACACCATCAAGGTGGTAATGACTGACGGGACGACTTTTGAGACCCGCTCTACTTGGGGCTCGGAGGGCGATTCAATGACACTTGAGATCGATCCTAAATCCCATCCTGCTTGGACCGGCGGCGCTCGTCAGGTTCTCGAAGGGGGCCGGGTTGCTCGCTTCAACAAGCGGTTTGGCTCGCTGTCGCTCAAGAAGTAAGTCGTTACCATATAATAGTTTTCGGAAAAGGCGTTCCAGTTGGGACGCCTTTTTTGCGTTTCACCTCTTGCAGAAAAAAGACTGTATCACCACATAGGTTTCATCCGGTCGCCGCATTGGCGGGACTGGATAATTATCTGGCCTGGCAATGGTTGCGGGCCGCTAATCAGTCGCTTCTGATGGAGGACATGACATGAGAACTTTTGACCTTTCCCCTTTGATGCGCAGTTCTGTGGGTTTCGATCACCTGAATAGGTTGCTTGATTCGGCCCTGAATACAGAGCAGTCTGCGCCGTACCCCCCTTACAATATTGAAAAGCTGAGCGATGACGATTACCGCGTCACCATGGCTGTCGCTGGCTTCGCGCCTGATGAACTGACGGTTACAGTGCAGGAAGGCATGCTGCTGATCTCTGGTAAAGCGCAGGACGAAGACAAGGAACGTCATTACCTGCATCGCGGTATTGCAAAGCGCGCCTTTGAGCGCCGTTTTGAGCTTGCCGATACAATTCAGGTTGGCGATGCGAAATTCGAGAACGGTCTGTTGCTGGTTGAACTCAAGCGGGTGATCCCTGAACACAAGCGTCCGCGCCAGATCGATATTCGGACCGATGACGCTTCGTCGGTGAAAACGATTGAGGCTGACGCCGCCTGACAGGCAGCGAATACTTTGTAATTCCTCCACGACCCCTCGCTGTCGTGAACTCAAGCGAGGGCCGGGCCAACCTCCCCCGAGACCGCTCAGCCCTCGTCTTTTTGTGTCTTGATGAAAGTCAGGACTTAAAGAAGGCTGCTGCAGCTTCTCTGCTGGCCTTTTTCGCCTTCATTTCCTTTTGTGTGCGGTCAATCTCTGCCTGCAGACGCTCCACCCTTGTTTCAAGCTCTTCTGCGCTGATGGTGGACAGATCTTCTCGCTCAACGGCGGTTAACGGCGCATCTTTCTTCACCGGGTGGTCTTCAAAATCCATCAATTGTCCCCTGCCTATTGGAAACGACTGTTGCTATCTAGCCCAAGAGTAAGGGGCTTGTCACCAAGGTGTTTGCGCCCCACCTTGGGAAGAAGCAAAAGGAGATCGCGCGTGAAAGTCATAGAAATCAAAAGCCCTGGTGCGGCTGAAGTATTAGTCCCGGCCGAGCGGGATATGCCGCAGGCGGGGTCAGGCGAAGTCGTCATCAAAGTTTTCGCGGCAGGTGTAAACAGGCCTGACATTGTACAGCGGGAAGGACGTTACCCGCCGCCGCCCGGTGCATCGGACATACCAGGGCTTGAGGTGGCGGGCGAGGTCTTTGCCGTTGGTGCTGATGTGAATAGATTTTCTGTCGGGGATAAAGTCTGTGCGCTTGTGACTGGCGGTGGTTACGCAGCCTATTGCAGGGCGCCGGAAGCCAGTACTTTGCCAATGCCGAAAGGTTATAGTTTTGTGCAGGCTGCCGCGCTTCCGGAAACTTTTTTTACCGTTTGGTCTAATTTGTTTGATCGTGCAGGACTGAAAGCCGGTGAGACGCTTTTGGTTCATGGTGGGTCAAGTGGCATCGGATCGGTCGCGATCCAACTTGCCAAGGCATTTGGTGCGGGGGTAATCACGACGGTCGGTAATGAGGAAAAGGCGGCTTTTTGTCGTGGCCTGGGCGCGGATACTGTGATCAATTACCAAACGGAGGATTTCGCTGAACGCGTGCGCGAGGTAACCGACGGTGCCGGTGTCAATGTGGTGCTGGATATGGTTGGCGGAGACTATATCCCTAAAAATATCGAATGTATGGCAGCTGACGGCAGGCATGTCTCCATCGCATTTCTGCGTGGTCCTGCTGTTGATTTGAACATGCTGCCGGTCATGTTAAAACGCCTGACCTTGACCGGGAGTACGCTGCGGGCCCGAGATAATGAATTCAAGGGCGCTATCGCAAAAGCTCTTTTTGCGCAGGTTTGGCCCCTGCTTGAAGACGGTACCGTTTCTCCGCAAGTTGATATGGTGTTTCCGCTAGCGGATGCGGCAGCAGCTCATGCCCGAATGGAGGAAAGTATGCACCGCGGTAAAATCATGCTTGAGGTCGGGCATGACTAGCCTAAAGCACAGATAATCACGGGCTTTTAACTATTATTCGCGGTGACAGGCCGTTTGTGACCTGTTAAAGAAAGGAATGGGAGAAGTTTCTCCCGCGCCTTTCAGGAACATTTTGATCTTTCCGGGAGGGCAGGTGGACGAGAGTTCACCTGGGCTGGAGGAATTCTGTAATTTGTAGGGATACTGGGATGACACAACCTTTGATGCCGATGGCCACAGCAGTGTGGCTCGTGGACAATACATCGCTGACGTTCAGGCAGATCGCCGAATTTTGCCAACTTCATGAGCTTGAAGTGCAGGGCATTGCTGATGGCACAGTTGGTACCAATATCGTCGGCCAAGACCCGACGGCAAGCGGCCAACTGACGTGGGACGAAATTAACCGTTGCCAGAAAGACGCCAAGGGTGTGCTGAGTTTGAGCGAAGATGCCGTCAAGGCAATGCCGCGGACCAAGGGCCCACGTTATACGCCAGTGTCAAAGCGGCAGGACAAGCCGGATGCAATTGCTTGGTTGGTGCGTAACCATCCTGAATTAAGCGACCTTCAGATCAGTCGCCTGGTGGGTACCACAAAGCCTACAATTCAGGCGATTCGCTCGCGCAGCCACTGGAATATCTCGAATATTAAGCCTCAGGACCCGGTAGGACTGGGTCTTTGTCGGCAGATCGAACTGGATGACGCCGTGCGTACCGCAGCTGAACGCAAACGTAAGCAAGAAGAAAAAACATCTGAAGCTGAAGATAATGCAGGGGAACAACCTGCTGCTGAGGCGACTAAAGCAGATTAGAGGCTGCTGGAAATTGATACAAAAAAAGCGTGAGGTGTTTGGACCTCACGCTTTTTTTTGATGATCGGCTGGCCAGACTAATGTCTAAAACGCGCCATCTCTTCCTTCAATCGGAGCTTCTGCTTTTTCAGCTGAGCCAGCCGCATTGTATCAGGACGCGGTCGATGTTCTTCACGGGCGATGATGTCTTCAATTTCGGCATGCTTGGCGTTGAGTGAATTAACATGCGATTCTAGGTTCATACCCGTCACTCCTTTTTTGCATTTCTTGGTTCGACCATTTCACCATTCTGTCATGAAATTGTCACGGAAAAGATTGGCGCATCTGCACTAAGCCTGTATCTTCGGGCACTTAGCAAAAGCGACTTTCAACGCTTTGAAGGATTGTTGCGCACAATGACTGAGACTCGGACAGAAAGGCTGGTAATAGCAATCACAGGGGCCAGTGGCGTTGCCTATGGCATACGGCTTCTGGAACTGTTGCGCCCCAGCGCTATCGAGACACACCTCGTGCTCTCAAAGGCGGGGGAGCGCACCATTGCCGAAGAAACGAACCATACAGCCAAGGCTGTGCGGGCTTTGGCGGATGTTGTATATCCTGCCGCAGATATCGGCGCTGCGATTGCCAGCGGGTCTTTCAAAACAATGGGGATGCTTGTTGCGCCGTGTTCCGTCAAAACCATGGGCGAGATCCGTACAGGCATTACCTCGACACTTGTCAGCCGTGCCGCTGATGTCATGCTCAAGGAGCGCCGCCGCCTTGTGCTGATGGTGCGTGAAACACCCTTGCATCTTGGCCATCTGCGCACGATGACATCACTGGCCGAGATGGGAGCTGTTATCATGCCGCCGGTGCCTTCGCTTTATGCCAATCCAGTTTCCATAGACGATATGGTCACCTACACCGCGACACGCGCGCTTGATCTATTCGGGCTGGATGCCGCCGATATCAATCGGTGGGGTGAGGCTTCCGGTAATGGTCCGAAATAAGGGGCTTAAGCAGCGAAAACGGGGCCCCGAGGCCTGAAAAATATTCAGCGCAGTTTGATGTTTTCTCTGTTGTTGGCGTGTCGTTTCTGACAGATGCATTCTCGCCTATGACGGCCAATAGTGCGGCCTGTTCGTCCTTTTCCATGCCGAGTTCCGCCGCCAGCATGCTCTCATATATTGGTGTGCCCTTGGCGTCGCGTCGTCGTGCGCGGTGTGGTGCCAGTTTCTCGCGTTGCCACATCGCCGACACAGTTTCCAGTTTTTCCCTGATTGGCAGAGAAAGTAGAAGGCCTTGGTAGTCGTACCAGAGGTAAACAAAGATCAGGTTGATATCCGCACCATAAAGGTCTTGAGCCTCAAGACAGGCTTCTTTCACGCCGGTTGCACTGTAAACGCTGTTACAGAACTGCCAAAACTGATCAGGGTTCACCTGCATTCTTGTAGCTTCTCTTTCTTGTCAGTCGACGGCATGCTATAAAGCCACCTCTTCATGGAAAACCGGTTTTGAGGCAATTGATGGACGAGGATGAGATCAAGGGGCAAATGGCGCTTCTCATTCAGGAACACCGTGATCTTGACGACGTGATCACGACGGTTGCGCGAGCGGGAACACTTGATCTGTTACAGGTACAGCGCCTCAAGAAACGCAAGCTGATGCTCAAGGATGAAATCGCCAAACTTAAGAATTTGCTTGTGCCCGATATTATCGCCTGAGTGACGCTTAAAACTTCATGGGGGCGGAGGGGGCGCTAACGAACCTGATCCTTACCCTTCTGTTCCTTTTTGTTTTCATACATGGCCTTGTCGGCTTTATCCAGCGCCTCATCCGGCTGGTCACCGGAACGGAAGGTGTATGTTCCATATGCTAGGCTCATATTGATCTGGTCGCCCCCGACAGTGAGCGGTTGGGCTGCGATGAGTTGTGCCAGCGACGCGGCTTTTCCTGCACCGACCTGTTCATCAGCCTGAGCCAGGATAACCCCAAATTCATCGCCGCCCAACCGAGCAATGACATCAGTACCTCGGACATTTTCAGTGAGCAGACGCGCCACATGCAGCAGCGCTTTATCGCCTGCCTCGTGGCCGTATTTGTCATTGATCTGTTTCATGTCATTGAGGTCAATGAACATCAACGTGGAAGGGGCCCCATACCGCTCGGAGAAAGAGATCATACGGTTTAACTCTCGCACGAAGGCACGGCGATTGGGCACGGGCAGCAATGCATCGGTATCAGCCATATCTTCCATCTCCCGAAGGCGACGCTGCGTGTGGTCTAATTCCCGCCGGAGTTTATCAACCTCATCCATCAGCGACATGATGGCGCGCTGTACGCGCGGGGTCATTTCCTCAGGCGGAATAGTCTGGACATTGACAGTGTCGTCAATTTGGCGCGGGGCGCTGGCATTGGTAGCGCTTGCTGCGCCAGCCGTCTTACGGACCTCCCGTGTGGGTGCTGTGCGAAAGGCACCGGGTGTGCTGGTGATCTTCATAAATAACCTATGGTCCGTGGCAGTTCATTCTGTTTTAAAGCATTATGCCGCTAATGGGAATCGTCTTGCAAGCTAAGCTTAAAAAAGGCCGTTCTGATCGCCACTTGCATTCGGAAGGCTCCTGCTTATAATGCGCGCTCCGCAACCGGGCAGGGTATTGGTGGTGTAGGGTCGCCGTCCTTGCAAAAACTCGCAAGCATGAGGACAACGACGCTATGACGAGTGAGAGCCCCCTTGTTGGTATAATTATGGGCAGCCAGTCTGACTGGCCGACAATGAAATTTGCCGCCGACGCACTTGATGAACTCGGCGTGGCCTATGAAACCAGAATTGTCTCCGCTCATCGCACGCCTGAGCGTTTGTATGACTATGCTAAATCAGCAAAAGAGCGCGGCCTGAAGTGTATCATCGCAGGCGCAGGCGGTGCTGCGCACTTGCCCGGCATGGCCGCAGCGATGACCCCTTTGCCTGTTTTTGGCGTGCCTGTTCAGTCCAGCACGCTATCGGGCAAGGACAGCTTGCTTTCGATCGTTCAGATGCCGGGAGGAGTGCCGGTTGGTACCTTGGCCATCGGTAAGGCTGGGGCGAAAAACGCAGGCCTTCTGGCCGGGGCCGTTATTGCACTTATGGATAGCGCCGTTGCGGAAAGGCTTGATGCGTTCCGAAGCGCCCAAACGGCCAGCGTCGCCGAGGCGCCTGTGGACGAGGCCTGAGAGACTTTATCATGACACAAATTGCACCGGGTGGAACAATCGGTATTTTGGGGGGTGGGCAGCTTGGGCGCATGTTGGCGCTTGCTGCTGCTAATTTTGGCTATCGTTGCCACATATTCTGCCCAGATAAAGGTAGTCCGGCGTTTCAGGTTGCGACGGATGTGACAGTTGCTGATTATGAGGATGAAGAGGCCCTTGAAGCGTTCGCTCGCAGCGTAGATGTAGCGACATATGAGTTTGAGAATGTGCCGGCGGTGACAGCTGAACTGGTCGCGCGAGACACGCTGCTGCGTCCAGGTGTGCGGGCTCTCAAGATTACACAAGACCGCCTGCTGGAAAAAGAATTCCTGAATGCATCGGGTGTGAAAACAGCCCCTTATGTTGCCTTTCAATCAGCAGATGAACTCAAGGCGGCGATCAAGGAAATTGGACGGCCTGCAGTCGCAAAAACCCGCCGTTTTGGTTATGACGGCAAAGGCCAGGTCATGGTGAAGTCGCGCTCGGATATCGACCGCGTGTTGGAGGTTACCGGGGGGCAGCCTGCCATACTGGAGGGTTTTGTCACTTTTGACCGGGAGGTCAGCGTGGTGGTTGCCCGCAGTGCATCAGGCGACGTTGCAGCGTTTCCTGTTGGGGAAAACGTCCACACCAATCACATCCTTGATACTACTACCGTGCCTGCCAAAATATCTGACATGGTTGAAGCCAGAGCCAAGGTGAAGGCGACGAGAGTTGCCAATGCGCTTGAATATGTTGGCGTGATGGCCGTTGAAATGTTCGTCCATGATGGCAGCGGCGAAATTGTTGTGAATGAGATCGCCCCGCGTGTGCACAATAGCGGCCACTGGACGATTGAAGGCGCGGAAACCAGCCAGTTCGAACAACATATCCGCGCCATTTGCGATTTGCCTCTTGGCGCAACCGATGCACGCGGCAGTATCCTCATGAAAAATTTGCTGGGTGAGGAAATCCTTGAGTTTGAGCCTTATCTTGAGGACCCGAAGGCGCATTTTCATCACTATGGCAAGCAGGACCCCAGGCCGGGGCGCAAGATGGGCCATGTGACCTGGGTGAACGGCAACGAGTAGATGACTGCTCGCTGTCATTCCCTTCTCCCCCTGAAAGGCCGATCATTTTATGTTACCGCAATTTTCGGAAGCGACTGACAACGATTGCGTTGCGGTGAGTGAACAGGACGATGATCTTTCCAGAAGGTGTATAACCCCGCACATAGGAACTATTACGGCCGGGCTTTCCAAGCTACGCGTGCGGGTAGATCAACACTTTGAGGCCGAAAAAGCGAAAACTACCAGACAAAAGCCTGCTTTTCTCTCTGAAATGAAGGACGTCTATACATATCCCTACGGCTATTGCGATGTAATCCGCAACGCCGTTTGGGACAATATTCACAAGAGCCTGAACAAGCGTAGCCCATTTACGCCCTATTTTATTGGGTTGAAGCCGTTTCTCCGCAAGGGGGGACTGTTTCGAAAAATTTGGGGCGAATTGACCTATGGCCCCTATTTCCAGAGCGCGATGCAGTTGGGCGCGTATTATATCGACGTCTCCAATGACACTGTCGTCATCACAAAACCAAAGCTGGACATCAAATTACTTAAGGATGCCAGCCTGAGAAATGTCGACGATTTCGAGCATTATTTTGATGTCGCTCAGGCATACTTTAAATGGGATGTCTATCCGAACACACAGATCCCTGAAATTGCGTTTCTCTATCCCGGTATAGCAGTGCACCAAAAGACCGGAGCCCTCGTCCTTTGCGGTGTTGCCAAGCCATTGTTCTACAAAAACCTGAACACTGGCGGCTTGCTAGCGCAACAATTCCTGACGGGCTCAAAGTACAGCGACAGGCGCTTGACACTTGAGCAAGAGGCCCGGCTTGCTTCGTTTCGCAGTGGAGTCTTGCCGGCGCTTTTGGTTGAGGCCAGGGCCAGGAACCCACAGCTGGAAGAGGATCTCGGCGTAATACGTAACGCATCTGCAATGCATGCGTGGCTTGCATCCGGCCAGTCGCAGGAAAGCTACCGTCAGGTGGCGATCCGTCTTGAAGCCTTTGCCAGCCGCATCGGCGCGGTGCTGCGACCATACAGCCTGAAATAGCGTCTCAAGCCATAGGCTAAGCCAAAAGTTGTGCTGGTGAAAGGGCGGGATATTATCTTTTCCGGGTTATGGGGAGGACAAGATGCGAACGGTTATTTGTGGCGTAATATTACTGGCCTTGGCTGCCTGCGCTTCGCATACGTCCATGGGGCCTTGGCCGGACACCGCTTACGAGAGAAAAATCCTGGAGCGCCCTTCTCTCGAGGGGCGGATTGTTGCGATAGAACAGGTGCCGCGTTTCCTGGTGAATGCCGGTCAGTCCAGTGCCCTCAATCATGATGCATCCTTTGATCACTATCTATTCTGGGATTGGTGTCGCGGCAAAGACTTTGAATGGCAGATGGTTACTTTACGCCCCGACGGTCGCGCCAATTCCGGTTGGTCATTTACCCGCACGATCATGACATCGGAAACTGAATATGGTCGAGACATCCGGGTGACGGAAGGCTTCCTCAAAGGCGACATTGCCGACTATCAGGTACTTAGGGCTGCTGGGCTTGGCTTTTTTACCCCTGGCGCGTTTAAATGTAACATCCGTACCGCAGACGCAGTCGCCAATAAAGGGGCTTAAGTGCGGTGCAAGACCCATGTGGCATGGTCAGCTTCAATAGTGAGGCCATGTATGTCTGCGAAGGCTTGCACTATCTGGCGCATCGGGTATCCCTTGGTCCGACCCCAGTGCCAGTCATCGCCGGTAATCTGTGCACCGGGCCAGAGCGCGATGCATACCTCCAGATCAATAGCTTGTTTGTTAGCATCAATATAAATGAGGTCAGGTTCAAAACCCGCATCCTTGAGCTTGTATAGCGCGGTGGGCGAAAAGTCGCGTACAGGTACAAAGCGGTCTTCAAATCCGCGCAGGTTGGCTAGAGCCGAAGCAAACGGGCCCTGAGATTCTATGTCTGCGGCGAATTGCTTTTGCACAACGATGTCGGGATAGGCGCGGCTGAGAGCGGGGCGGCCAACGTAACGATGACACTGGTCAATCAGACTCGAATCCCATGGATCGATTCCTACCACTTTGAGCTCAGGGTCGAGGGATAGCCAGCGCCGAGTGCTTGCGCACAGGAAGCAGCCGATCTCAAGCATGAAGCGGGGTTTCTGTCCGCGAATGATAGCATCGATGAGATGCCGACCTCCGCCGCCAAGGGTATAGTCCCAGGCGCGCACACCCTGGATATCTGGCCAGGTGTGGGTTTTCAGCAGTTCTGGAAAGAGATTATCTGTCATCTGGATACAAGGGGGGCGCGGCCTGCTGCCCGCGCCCATGTCCCGAATTTCAAAGGATGGAGAAGCCCGTAGCGGCCCAGTCTTTGTCAAATGCGGCCAATCCACTAGCGGTCAGCGGGTGATTAAAGAGCTTTTTCATCACGTCCCACGGGAAGGTGGAAACGTCCGCACCGATGCGGGCTGCTTCCAGAATGTGGGCTGGGTGGCGAACGCTTGCCACCAGAATTTCTGTGTTGAACTGATAATTGTCGTAGATAGCGCGGATGTCCTCAATCAGCTCCATACCGATAAAGCCGACGTCATCATGGCGTCCCACGAACGGAGAGATAAAGCTGGCGCCGGCTTTTGCCGCGAGCAATGCCTGATTCGCAGTGAAACAGAGTGTGACATTGACCATGATACCCTCAGCACGGAGCGCCTTGCAGGTTTTCAGGCCCTCAACCGTCAACGGCACCTTCACTGCAATGTTGTCTGCAATCTTGGCACATTTATATCCCTCTTTGAGCATGGTTTCATGATCGTGAGCGACGGTTTCTGCGGATACCGGGCCATCCACTTCCTTGGCGATCTCGGCAATTACTTCAAAAAAGTCACGGCCTGCTTTTTTAATCAGCGATGGGTTGGTAGTGACACCATCCAGAAGGCCGGTGGCATTTGCTTCGCGGATCTCATCAATGTTGGCGGTATCTAGGAAAAATTTCATGTCCTGCTCCTTAAGTGCCCGCATGCGGGGCATCAGATACGATGGGTGGCCTTGGAACCTTGAGCACCGCACCTTAAAACGCTTCTGGCAGCTTGCCTAATAAAGTTTATCTCCCTTTTCAAGGAGAATAGGGAGATTGCCTATGACCGTTGCCTTTTCTATGGTGCAAGCAGAACACACGTCAGGACACACTCTCATGCAGCAGCCTTCGCTTGCGCTTGATATAGCGAATGAAGAAACAGTTTCAGGGGTCGAGGAGCAAACCGACGGCGCGCGGGTTGGTGTTCTGTTGCCTGTGCCTATGCTTGGCGTCCTTGACTATGCGGTGCCAGACCATCTGCATATGCAGTTAACCGAAGGCGCGGTTGTTGAGGTGCCGCTTGCGGGACGCATGGCGGTTGGGGTCGTCTGGCGTGAGGGTGGTGAAAGCCTTGGTTCGCTTCCCTATTACAAGCTCAAACCCATAAATCGCGTCATCGACCTGCCTGTGATTAGGGAAGACCTCCGGCGTTTTATTGATTGGGTATCGGCTTACACAATGTCATCGCCGGGGCCTGTGCTGCGGATGGCTCTTTCGGCGTCAAGCGCGTTACGGGCGGTGCCCCAGAGGCGACATTATCAGATAACTGCAAAGCCGCAGGAAGGGGTCCGTCTCACGCCTGCACGTAAAGCAGTGCTTGCGGTTCTTGCAGATGGGAAGCCCCGTGTGAGTAGCGAGGTGGCAGGGCTGGCTGGTGTCAGTGAAGGAGTGGTGCGCGGGCTTGAAAAAGCGGGGCTGCTGGAGGGGCTGGATATATCGGTTGATCTGCCCTACGCGCAGCCTGAGCTGGCTCGCTCAGGCCCGGATTTGTCCGATGAGCAGGAGCAGGCTGCCAAATCCATAGCTGCCAAGGTCTGGCAAGGTGGGTTTGCTCCTTTTCTGCTCGACGGTATCACCGGGTCTGGCAAAACGGAGGTCTATTTTGAAGGCCTCGTGGAGGCATTGAAAGCACCTGGCTCACAGGTGTTGGTGCTGGTGCCGGAAATTGCGCTCACCAGCCAGTGGCTTGAGCGCTTCGAAGCGCGGTTTGGGGTGGCACCTGTTGTCTGGCATTCGGAAGTCGGCCAGGCAGAGCGTCGCCGGGCCTGGCGCGCTGTCGCGGATGGCAGCGCCCGTGTCGTGGTGGGGGCGCGATCGGCTCTGTTCCTCCCGTTTCAGACTCTTTCTTTTGTCGTGGTTGATGAAGAACACGACCCGTCTTTCAAGCAGGAAGATGGTGTGCTTTATCATGCCAGGGACATGGCCATCGTGCGCGCCAAACTTGCGGCCTGCCCCATTGTCCTCGCAAGTGCGACACCGTCGCTGGAGACCCTCGTGAATGCTGATGAAGGGCGGTACGAAAAACTGGTGCTGCGCGAACGGCACGGCAACGCCGTCTTACCTGCCATGAAAGCCATTGATATGCGGCATGAACCGCCGGAGGCAGGAACCTGGCTTTCTCCCATTCTGGTGCGTGAGATTGAGACGACCATTGCAGCCGGTGAACAGGCGATGCTGTTTTTAAACCGGCGGGGCTATGCCCCTTTAACCCTGTGTCGAACCTGTGGTTTCAGGATAGAATGCCCAAGCTGCTCTGCCTGGCTTGTTGAGCATCGTTTTCGCCGAGAGTTGCAGTGCCACCATTGCGGATATGTTGAGCCAATTCCCACCTCTTGCCCGGAATGTAAAAACGAGGACACATTGGTGGCATGCGGGCCCGGCGTTGAGCGCCTGTTCGAAGAAGTGAACAATCGTTTTCCTGCCGCCAGAACATCCGTGATGACCAGCGATACAATGATGAGCCCCAGCGCGACAGCACATATGGTTCAGCAAATTGCCAGCGGACATTTGGACATTGTTATCGGCACGCAGATTGTGACCAAGGGCTATCATTTTCCTAATCTGACTCTTGTCGGTGTTGTTGACGCCGATCTTGGCCTTAGGGGTGGAGATTTACGCGCAGGTGAGCGTACATACCAGCAGTTGGTGCAAGTGTCGGGTCGGGCAGGGCGTGCCGAAAAGCCGGGCCGCGTGTTTCTGCAGTCCTATGAACCGGAGCATCCGGTTGTGCATGCGCTTTTATCGGGGGACGGCGATACATTTATGGCGGCGGAAAAAGCAGCCCGTCAACGGCACCATATGCCGCCTTTTGGCAGGCTTGTTGCGTTAATTCTTTCCGGCCCTGAAATGTCAGATGTTTTGGATACCGGCAGAATGCTGGCAAATAAAGCACCAGTCGAGCACGGTGTAGACGTCGTTGGGCCAGCCCCCGCTCCGATGGCACGCGTGAGGGGGCATCACCGCTTCCGTATGCTGGTGCATACGCGGAAAGACATTCGGGTTCAGCCGCTTATCCGGGCGTGGTTGTCGCGGGTCAGGCCTAAAAAAGGCGTTCGGGTGAAAGTGGATATAGACCCTTATAGCTTCATGTAGGGAGCATCGCCGCGCAAGGTGTTGGCCCCGTTTTACCGATTTGCCAAAAAGCCAAGTACTCTGGTGCCCCGGAGGAAAGGGTCTAGCCCTTATACTCCGCCTTTAGCTCCTCGAGCTCTTTCTGGTGGCGCATTTTCATATCTCGCTTCTCGTTTGTGTGTTCGTCCAAGGCTTTTCGCTGTTCTTCTGGTGTTTTTCCCTTCAGCTCGGCAACTTCGGCCCGCTGTTCGTCCATCAGTTCGTTCCATTCACGATGTTGCCTGTCTTTAAGTTCGCGCAGCTTACGCGCAAATTCCCGGTCTTTCTCAAGTTGGTCCTGCGCATTGCCAGCTTGAGGTTGGGTCGCTGATACTGCGATAGCCGGCGCGACACTACTGCCAAGCGCAATAGCAGTTACCAGCAGGGTTTTGCTCATCACTTTTCTCATCTCGACACTCCCTTGTTGTAGCCCTTGCGTTTATTCCTACTATGGCAACGTGTACAAAATACGGCAGCGCGGTGCTGCAATTGAGGCCTCTGGAAGACGTAATTCCAGATGCGGCACGCTACTGAAGAACGGTCGCATAGGAGGGGTGAACATGCAAACCGCACGCCTGAAGTTCTCTCCGCAAGATGGTGCAGCATAAGCCGCGAAAAGAAGCTGTCACAATAAGAATCCCCAAAAGGGCGATGGCGGCTTGCAAGCTTGAATTCTCTATGCTAGAGGGAGCACGCATTTCGGCTGGCCAGAGCCGTGAGAGGTATAATTTTCATGCCTGTTAAAACTGGCCAATTGAGCGTAGGCAGGATGTCTTTGTCTTGTCTGCTAAGGTTCAACAGGTTCAGGCCTAACCTAGGGGAACGTCTGACGTGACCTCGCACAAAGCGATAGTCTCCGGGATATCTGGCCGCTATGCGGTAGCGCTATTTGAACTCGCTGATGAGGCAAAAGCGCTCGATGCGGTCGAATCCGATCTTTCCGAGCTGAGGGCCATGACGGCAGAAAGCGCAGATATGCGTGATCTTGTCAGTTCGCCGCTTTACAGCCGGGAACAACAGTCTAAAGGGATTGCAAGTGTGGCGCAGGCCGCCAAGCTGCACGACTTGACTGAGAAGTTCCTTGGTGTGCTGGCAGCGAATCGTCGCCTGAGCGCACTTGGTGCCATTATTTCTTCCTTTGAGAAACTTCTCGCGCATCATCGCGGTGAAGTGAAGGCAGAAGTCGTGAGCGCCCGCAAGCTTACCAAAAAGCAGCTTGGTGATCTTGAGAAGAAATTGAAATCGGCTGTCGGCCATGATGTGGCAATCGACGCTTCTGTTGATGAAAGCCTGCTCGGCGGCCTCACGGTTCAGGTTGGCTCACGTATGGTGGATGACAGCCTTAAAACCAAACTCAACAACCTCGCAATCGCCATGAAAGGGGTTCAGTAATGGATATCCGTGCGGCGGAAATTTCCAAGGTCCTGAAGGACCAGATCGCAAACTTTGGCTCAGACGCTGAAGTTTCAGAAGTAGGCACCGTTCTCTCTGTTGGTGATGGTATTGCTCGCGTTTACGGCCTCGACCAGGTTCAAGCTGGTGAGATGGTTGAATTCCCGGGTGGTGTTAAGGGCATGGCCCTGAACCTTGAGAGCGACAACGTTGGTATCGTTATTTTCGGTAACGATACGGGCATCAAGGAAGGCAACACCGTTAAACGGACCGGCGCCATCGTTGACGTCCCGGTTGGCAAAGGCCTCCTCGGTCGTGTGGTCGATGCGCTCGGCAATCCGATCGACGGCAAGGGTCCGCTCACCGATGTGACACGTAGCCGCGTAGAGGTGAAGGCACCGGGTATTATCCCACGTCAATCCGTGTCCGAGCCAATGCAGTCTGGCCTGAAGGCTATTGATGCCCTCGTGCCGGTTGGCCGTGGCCAGCGTGAGCTGATCATTGGTGACCGTCAGACTGGTAAAACGGCTGTCGCAATTGACACCTTCATTAACCAGAAATCGATCAACGACGCGGCAAAAGACGACAGCGAGAAGCTGTTCTGTATCTATGTTGCTGTTGGTCAGAAGCGTTCAACGGTTGCGCAGATCGTTAAGTCGCTTGAGGAAAACGGTGCGCTTGAATATTCGATCGTGGTTGCTGCAACCGCGTCCGAGCCAGCGCCGATGCAGTTCCTCGCGCCTTACACTGGTACGGCGATGGGTGAGTTCTTCCGCGACGGCGGCATGCATGCCGTTATCGTTCACGATGACCTGACCAAGCAAGCTGTTGCTTACCGTCAGATGTCCCTGCTGCTTCGTCGTCCTCCGGGGCGTGAAGCTTACCCAGGTGACGTTTTCTATCTGCACTCACGTCTTCTTGAGCGTGCGGCGAAGATGTCTGACGCGCGTGGTGGTGGCTCACTGACAGCTCTGCCGGTTATCGAAACACAGGCTGGTGACGTATCTGCATATATCCCAACCAACGTGATCTCGATCACCGATGGTCAGATCTTCCTTGAAACGGAACTGTTCTATAAAGGTATCCGCCCTGCTATTAACGTGGGTCTGTCGGTATCTCGTGTGGGTTCGGCCGCTCAGATCAAGGCGATGAAGCAGGTTGCTGGTTCGATCAAGCTTGAGCTTGCTCAGTACCGCGAGATGGAAGCCTTTGCTCAGTTCGGTTCCGACCTCGACGCGGCGACACAGAAACTTCTTAACCGTGGGGCGCGCCTGACCGAGCTTCTCAAGCAAGGCCAGTACAGCCCGCTGCCGGTTGAAGAGCAGGTGGTGTCCATTTTCGCAGGTGTGAACGGCTATCTCGACAAGGTCGCCACCACGGATGTCACGCGCTTTGAAGAGCAGTTCCTCGCTGAGGTTCGTGCGAAGCACGCTGACGTACTGGCGACGATCCGCAAGGAAAGCAAGCTGTCTGATGATACGATTTCCAAGCTGAAATCCATTCTTGACGCTTTTGCAAAGTCCTTTAGCTAAGACCCTGGATAGGAGAGGCTGAGCAATGCCAAGCCTTAAAGACCTAAAAGTCCGTATCAACTCGGTCAAGTCGACGCAGAAGATTACCAAAGCCATGAAAATGGTTGCTGCGTCCAAACTGCGGCGTGCACAAGACGCCGCAGAAGCGGCTCGACCGTACGCTGAGCAGATGGAAAAAGTGCTCACGGGCCTTGGCGTTGCCGTCAAGGACCAGCCGGGTGCTTCGCCGCTTCTTGTTGGTACGGGCAAGGATGACGTTGAACTCGTGATTGTTGCGACATCTGAACGGGGCCTTTGCGGTGGTTTCAATACCAATATTGTCAAAGCAGCGCGCGTGCACCTCCGGGCGCAGATCGCTGCAGGCAAGACGGTAAAGGTCCTGTGCATCGGCAAGAAGGGCTACAACGTTCTTCGTCGCGAGTTCAAAGACAAGATTATCGACGTGAAAGACATGTCTGCCGTCAAGCGCCTTGGTTTCGGTGACGCGCAGCCGATCGCAACCGAGGTGCTGGCCATGTTTGAACGTGGCGAGTTTGATGTTGCGACGCTCTTTTATGCGAAGTTCCAGTCCGCACTTGTGCAGATCACGACCAAGCAGCAGTTGATCCCGGCTCCGATGCCAGAAGCGGCGAACGAGAATGATAGCAGTGATGACCTTGGCGGTGCGGTTTACGAGTATGAGCCGGACGAAGCTGCCATCCTTGAGGATCTTTTGCCTCGTAACGTCGCTGTTCAGCTTTATCGCGGTCTTCTTGAGAATGCGGCATCCGAGCAGGGTGCCCGGATGACGGCAATGGACAACGCAACCCGTAACGCTGGTGATATGATCGACAGTCTTTCGATTACGTACAACCGTACTCGTCAGGCCAACATCACCAAAGAATTGATCGAAATTATTTCAGGCGCTGAAGCGCTTTGAGTGGCTTACACGAAGGAGTGTAAAAATGGCTAAGAATACTGGCCGCGTAACACAGGTAATCGGTGCTGTTGTGGACGTACAGTTCGACGACCAACTGCCAGCGATCCTGTCTGCGCTTGAAACAACAAATAACGGCGAACGCCTTGTTCTCGAAGTGGCTTCCCACCTCGGCGAAAATACAGTTCGTACCATTGCTATGGACGCAACCGAAGGTCTCGTGCGTGGCGCTGAAGTGACTGATACGGGCGCACCGATCTCTGTGCCGGTTGGCCCTGAGACACTTGGCCGTATCCTGAACGTGATCGGCGAGCCTATCGACGAGCGTGGCCCAGTCGGTCACAAGCAGGTTGCACCAATCCACGCTGAGGCTCCTTCTTTTGAAGACCAGTCGACCGAACAGGAAGTGCTCGTAACCGGTATTAAGGTCGTGGATCTTCTCGCGCCTTACGCAAAAGGCGGTAAGATTGGCCTCTTCGGTGGTGCCGGTGTTGGTAAAACCGTACTTATCATGGAACTCATCAACAACATCGCGAAGGGTCACGGCGGTTACTCCGTGTTCGCTGGTGTCGGCGAGCGGACCCGTGAAGGTAACGACCTTTACCATGAGATGATCGAATCCAAGGTTATCAACCTCGAGGGCGAATCCAAAGCGGCCCTCGTTTACGGCCAGATGAACGAACCTCCGGGAGCCCGCGCACGTGTGGCCCTGACCGGTTTGACCTTGGCCGAATACTTCCGCGATCAGGAAGGTCAGGACGTTCTGTTCTTCGTTGATAACATCTTCCGCTTCACACAGGCAGGCGCCGAAGTGTCCGCACTCCTTGGCCGTATCCCGTCTGCTGTGGGTTATCAGCCAACGCTGTCCACCGACATGGGCGCCCTTCAGGAGCGTATTACCTCCACGAAGAAAGGCTCGATCACGTCCGTGCAGGCCGTTTACGTCCCAGCAGATGACTTGACTGACCCTGCACCTGCGACCTCGTTCGCGCACCTTGATGCGACAACAGTTCTCAGCCGTCAGATTGCCGAGCTTGGCATCTACCCAGCTGTGGATCCGCTCGACAGTACCTCGCGTATTCTTGACCCGCGCGTTCTTGGTGACGAGCATTATGCTGTTGCCCGTTCGGTTCAGGAAGTCCTGCAGAAGTACAAGTCGCTTCAGGACATCATCGCCATTCTGGGCATGGATGAGCTTTCAGAGGATGACAAACTGGTTGTGGCACGTGCCCGTAAGATCCAGCGTTTCCTTAGCCAGCCGTTCCATGTGGCGGAAATCTTCACCGGTATTCCGGGTGAGCTCGTCTCCCTCGAAGACACAATCACTGGCTTCAAGGCCATCGTGGCTGGTGAATACGACCATCTGCCGGAAGCTGCATTCTACCTCGTTGGCAACATCGAGCAGGCTGTAGCGAAAGCTGAGAAACTGGCTGCTGAAGCCGCGTAAGAAAACGGGACAAGGACATCATGACCGATACTCTTCACTATGAGATCGTCTCGCCGGAGCGTCTTCTGAAAGATGCCGAAGCTGCGATGATTGTGGTTCCTGGCGTTGAGGGCGATTTCGCCGCATTGCCAGACCACGCGCCCATGATGTCCACCATCCGTCCTGGTGTGGTTGAGATTTTTGAGACCGAGGGTGCGACACCTGATCGCCTTTTTGTAAAAGGCGGTCTTGCGCAGATTAGCCCATCGGGCCTTACGATTCTCGCTGAAGAGACTATTGCGCTCGATAGCGTTGATACCGGTGAGCTCAACCAGAAAATCGCAGACACCCGCGAAGACATCGACGATGCAAAAGATGATGTGGAACGCGCACGGCTTGAAAAAGAGCTGGCTTGGATGGTGGCATTGTCGGACGTAGTTGCCGCGTAAGCGTGATCAGCATAGAGTTTTGGGAAGGCGGTCTGAGTGGCCGCCTTTTTTAATGCGCCATAGAGGGATCATCGTGCGCCCTGAGCCACGCACTCATCATCGGAAATCTGGCAAGGCCATTGTCTCCGCAACCCGGTGCGCCGCTGAGACCATACCAGGCCAGCAGAGGCAGGCCAGCAAAGCACTGCTCGCCTTCATAATGCTCTTTCAACCATTGTGCAGCGCCCTTGTAGCCATGTTCGTGAAAAACGACCTCAGGCGGTACGTTACAGGCAAGTGCCGCAGCGTATGACCATGCCTGTGAGGCGATCTCTTCGCCCATGTCGGTACCTGCGTCAGCGAAAGTGGTCTTGCGCAGCGTCGGGGCCATGGTGGCGATGTGCCCGGCCTCATGCAACATGTCGCCCGGGTATTTGAGTTTGTCGATATCAACCGCAAGCTGGCCGTATTCGATACGGAGACCGGGCAGAAACGTATCATCAGGCAATTGTTTATAGACAACCTGAATACCGATGGAATTCAAAAAATTGCGGATATTTTCAATATAGTCCGAATCGTTCATGCGTTCCTCCCTCAAACACAACATAAGTAGTAATAACGCTACTTATGGGGGCGGTAAAGAGAGTGAATTATTCTGAAAGTAACTCTATAAGCACCTGCTTATAAACGTTGCGCTTGAAAGGTACAATTTCGTTCAGAAGCATTTCAGGCGTGGTCCATTTCCAACGGCTGAATTCCGGGTGCTGTGTGTTGAGATCAATCACTTTGTCATCTGAATTCAGGCGCATCAGAAACCACTTTTGCTTCTGGCCGCGATATTTGCCTCCCCACACTTTGCCCAATAGGTGTGGGGGCAGGTCGTAATATATCCAGTCATCTGTGTTCGCGAGCATGTCCACATGCTTCGCACATACCCCAATTTCCTCTTCAAGCTCCCTCAGCGCCGCTTTGTCATGTGTTTCACCATCATCAATCCCGCCTTGCGGCATTTGCCAGGCGCCAGGCATGTCAATACGCTCGCCGACAAAAATCTGGTCTTCGGCATTAATGAGCACGATGCCGGCACAAGGCCGGTACGGCAGTGTAGATGAGGAAGCCATGGACAATCCTAACGTGGCAGCGGCTGACGGTCAGCAATTGCGGTGACAGGCACAAGTATAAAGCCGCGCGCTTCAAGGCCGGCCGCCCAGCGTTCTATCGTGTTGATAGATACAGGGTAATTGTGTGCGAGGCCGACTGCAGTACCGGTGGCTCGGGCTTGACCTTCAAGGGCCTCAAGCTCAGCAGCAATCTCGTCTTGTATCAAACTATCGTCTACGTATCGGTTGTTATAGGCGGACGGCAAGCCGATGGCACGTGCCATATTGACTGTTCTGCTATACTGGGAGGCCCGGCTATCAACGATCATAAGGCCCCGACTTTGGAGTTCATCAAGAATGGGCCTTAGACTGTCTGCTGCTGCGGTAAAACGAGAGCCCATATGGTTTATGATGCCAACATATCCAGTGAACCCGCCAAGTGATGCTCTGAGCATATTGACATTCTGTCGCGTTGAATAGCTGGTCAGTAGCGAGAGCGGGCCGGGGTCATTTTGGGGGTAATTTTGCGGCTCCATGGGGATCATGAGCAAAACTTCGTGACCGTTGCGACGGGCCTCTTCGCCCCATTCGATAAGATTGGGGGCATATGGGGAAAACGCAAAGGTTACGGCCTGCGGCAATTTTGCGATCGCCCGACGGGTATTGCGCGCCATCATACCCATATCTGTAACGACAATGGCTATGCTGGGTCTTCCTGTTGTATCGCGCGGCGGCGGTGCGGCATAAACCTGGAAGGGTTTACGGCCGTCCTCTGCAATACGGGGAAGTGGACCTTGGTTGGTTGTTTCCAGCAAGGCAGGATCAGCCTGGACCGGCATCGGACCACTGATGGCGGCACGTGCTTCGTCGCCTGTGGTTGCTGCACCGGGCATGGAGAGGCCGTTTACCGGGTCCTGCTGCGCAGGGAGTTCATCGACACCGTCGTTGCTACCGTTACTATTGGAATCGGGTAGCGACGGGGCAGATACCGGCTCTTGTCTCGCGCTGTCGGCGTTTTCGTTATAGCTGCCGATAGCATCCGGCACATGATCAGTGGCCGTGGCGGTGTCGACTGACGATGTTGTTGCCGCTTGCGTTTCCGGTGTCGGCGTGTAGGTGAACTCGAACAAGAGGCCTCCGCCGATGACAATGATCAAGCTGACAGCCCAGGCTATAAACAAGCTATTCCAATTGGACGGCACTCTCGACAGTTCCTTTTGTTCTACTTATCCGGTCTTGGCCTGTTGGCTGAACGTTACTGCTGTTCGGCAAGCGGGCGCGCGTCAGCAACCTGAGATTTAGGCAGGTTGGACATATCTTTCAACAGCTTAATTGCGTATTTTAATTGTACGTCAATCGGTGTAGCGCCTTCTTCTGCATCCGTTGGCAGTTCTTCCTCACTGGCTTCCAATTCCGCCGCAATGTCTTCCTCACCTGTAAGGTCGGGGTTGTCCTGATCGTTCTCTATGTGGCCCGCAAGGTCCGCTTCGCGCCGGGTTTTCGCACTCTGGCCCTTCTTGCGAGGGAAAAGAACCTGAATATCTGGTTCAACCCCACGTTCCTGAATTGAACGGCCACTGGGTGTGAAATAACGGGCAGTGGTTAGCCGGATGGCGCGGTCTCCGGTACGTCCCAGTCGAATTTCGCTTTGCACAGTGCCTTTGCCGAAGGTTTTGTCTCCGATAACGACAGCGCGGCGATGATCCTGCAGGGCACCGGCAACGATCTCGGACGCCGAAGCGGAATAAGCGTTTGTTAGTACAACGACGGGTACTCCATCGAGAAGGTCTCCGGTGGTGGCGTACCAGCGATTATTATTTTGACGGCGGCGCCCGCGGGTGGAAACAATTTCACCACGGTCGAGAAAGGCATCAGATACGCGAATGGCTTCGTCCAATAGGCCGCCCGGGTTATTGCGCAGGTCAAGTATGACACCATCAAGCGAGGTGCCCAACTGGCCGACAATGTCTTCAATTGCCTTTTCCACGCCTTCGCCGGTTTGCATGTTGAAGGTTGTGATGCGGATATAGCCGATGCTGTCATCTTCAATGCGGTGCCGAACTGAGCGGACGAGGATTTTCTCGCGAATGATTTCTATATCAAAGGGTGCTTCTTCGCCGTCACGGACAACGGTTACGATGATCGGTGCGCCCACTGGACCACGCATGGTGCGTACAGCTTCTGTCAGGGTTTTTCCCATTACTGCGTCGCCGTCTATATGGGTAATAAGGTCACCACCCTGAATGCCAGCTTTGTCAGCAGGAGTGTCATCGATAGGGGAAACCACTTTCACGACACCATTTTCCATCTGGACCTCGATGCCAAGGCCTCCGTATTCGCCTTCCATCTGTACGCGAACCTGCTGGTATACATCTGGACTGAGGTAAGTGGAATGAGGATCTAGCGAGCGCAACATGCCCTGAATAGCCGCTTCAATTACTTCCTTGTCGTCAACTTCGTCAACATATTCGGAGCGAACACGTTCAAAGATGCGCATGAGGAGATCAAGCTGCTCGTAGAAGTCATCCTTGTCAGACTGCGTATTTGCCTGTACCGGCAGCGCCATCATAAAGGCGACCAAAGCGCCCGTTACCAATTTCCGCATGTTGACACCTCTTTTGTATAAAAACTCGTTACCAATTTTATTCGACGCTCGCTGTCTGTTTGCTTAACCAAGGCTGGGGATCAAGCGTGTCACCCTTGTGGCGCAATTCCAAGTATAGCTCTGTCAAGTCACTCCGGTCCGACATCGTGCCCAATGGCTCGCCGGTCAAAACCCACTGTCCCACGGTTGCCTGCAGGTTAGCAAGCCCTGCCAGAAGACTGTGGTACCCATTGCCATGCGATATGATCAACAACTGTCCATATCCGCGAAACGGGCCTGCAAAAACGATCTGGCCATCATAGGGCGAGACAATTTGAGCCTTCGTCCGCGCTTTGATCGTGATCCCTTTTGCATGTCCAGCACCTTCTTTTGCACCATATCTGGTGATGATCTGGCCAATCGCCGGATAGGGCAATGAGCCTTTCATTTGCCCCATCGGCTTCATGGCCGGCGCGACTGGTCTGTCACGTTCCACAGGCCTAACACGAAGAGGCGCAGCCTTGGCCTGTTTTGCGGCCTGTTGTTCCAGCTTGTCGATCAAATCCCGCAGGCTGGTTGCCTTTCGGGCAAATTCTGCCAGTTCTTTTCGGGTTTTCTCCGCCGCCGACCGCGCTGACGCAGCTTCTGCTTTGCGTTTGTCCAACAGTGAAGCAAGGTTTAGTTGATGTTGCGTTAACTCTGCCAAAGTATTTTTCAGGCTGAAGCGCTCTGCCGACAGCTTTTTCTGGATATCTGCAAGGGCGGATAATTCATTCTTCAGTGCCGCAGCGCGGGCATTTATGTTCGGTACAAGTGTACCCATCAAGGATGCACTGCGCGCGGTTTTGAGGGCCTCTTCCGGCTGAAGAAACGTGAACACAGCGGGCCGGGCGGATAGGCGTTCCAGTGAGGACAGCAACTTCAACAGCTCGTACCGGCGTGTCTCCAGCGTTGCCTTTTTATTTTTTGCTTCTGCCTCAAGGTCGGTGATTCGTTGTTCAAGCCTGAGAGCGTTTTCTTCCGTCAGGCGCAGTTCCTTGGCTACAGCGACCAGATTAGCGGAAAGCTTTTGAGCGTCTTGGGCAGCCCTGTCGGCCGCAGCCTCAAGTTCCGTCTTCTCCGCTTCGCTTTTTTTGATCTGTTCTTCAAGGCGAGAAAGGTTGTTCTCGGCGGCATCCTTGCGGTCCTGTGCCGCTGATGCCGGTGCCAGTATAAGGCCGGAGAGCAGGCAATAGCTAACAAACAGCTGCCCACCGTGGCGATGGTATGGACCCTTACGCAGTCGCACGGGCCCCAGCCGCTTTTATTGCCTCGTCCCGCTCAAGCAGACTGTGTCCGGTCATCTCGGCTGGCTGTTCAATACCCAGAAGGTCCAGCATTGTTGGCGCAACGTCGGCAAGCCGGCCGTCTTTAATGTTTGCATCAACTCCGACCATCAGCACAGGGACGTCAAAGCTGGTATGCGCCGTGTGGGCTTGCCCGGTGCTCTCGTCTTTCATCATTTCCACGTTTCCATGATCGGCAGTGACAATCAGCGCACCACCAGCCTTCAGCACAGCTTTTTCAAGCCGTGCTACGCAGGTGTCAATGGTTTCAACCGCCTTGATAGCGGCCGACAGCACACCGGTATGGCCAACCATATCCGGGTTGGCATAGTTGACAATGATGGCGCCGTATTTGCCGCTTTCCACGGCTTCGACGATTTTGTCCGTTACCTCTGGCGCGGACATTTCCGGCTTCAGGTCATAGGTGGCTACATCCGGGGAAGGTATAAGAATGCGGTCCTCCCCCTCAAACACGTTTTCGGCGCCACCGTTGAAGAAAAAGGTTACATGCGCGTATTTTTCAGTTTCGGCGATCCGAAGCTGAGCGATGCCTTCGTTAGCAAGCACCTCACCCAGAGAGTTTTTGATATCAGCCGACGGGAATAACACCGGCAGGAATTTGGAAAGTGCTGTGGAGTATTCAACCATACCAGCTTGTGCCGCAAATTTGACCGGGGTGCCACGGTCAAATTCATCAAAATCGGGGTCGACAAGCGCGGTCAGTATCTGGCGCGCCCGGTCAGCGCGGAAATTCGCCATCAACAAGCCGTCACCATCGGCCATGCCGTGATAATCGCCGATCGTGGTGGCTGCAACAAACTCGTCGTTTTCATCGCGCGCATATGCTGCTTCAACCGCTGATGTTGCGCTGTCGGCGGTTTCAATGCCCTTGCCTTTGACCACGGTGTTATATGCCTTGCTGACGCGGTCCCAGCGGTTGTCCCGGTCCATCGCCCAGTAACGGCCCGTCACAGTCGCGATATTGGCATCTTTGCTGCTCGCAATCGCGGCTTCAAATTCCTTTATGTAAGACAGGGCGGAACGCGGGGGCGTGTCGCGGCCATCAAGGAAAGCATGCACACGGACGGGCACACCAGCGCTTGCAATGGCGTTGACCAGCGCGGCCATATGGCGCTGGTGGCTGTGTACACCACCCGGTGACAGTAGTCCCATAACATGGGCTGTACCGCCGCTCTTCTCCAGTTTTTCGACAAAGGCGACAAGTGCATCGTTGCTGTTCAGTGTACCATTGGCGACGGCTTCATCAATGCGCGGCAGATCCTGCAATACCACGCGGCCACCACCCAAGTTCATGTGCCCGACTTCCGAGTTGCCCATTTGCCCGTCAGGCAAGCCAACTGCCATGCCGCTGGTCTTTAACCATGCGCGTGCGGCACTGTCCCACAAGCGGGAATAATTCGGCGTCTTCGCGAGCTTGATTGCATTATCGGTGCTGTCTTCGCGGTAGCCCCATCCGTCAAGGATGCATAGTACTACGGGTTTCGGCGTCTTCGTTGCTTGCTCACTCATGGCTCAACCTGTGTTTATCTTCGGTGAATGGGGCGCTTGGATATTTGTTACATTATTTTAGTCGCGGTGATAGGGATGCCCTGCATTAATCGACCACGCGCGGTACATTTGTTCAGCCAACAGCACTCTGACCAGCATATGTGGCCAAGTTAAGGTGCCAAAGCCGAGCTTGAGGTCGGCACGTGCGTGGATGCTTTCATGCAAACCGTCAGCGCCCCCTATGATCACCGCGACAGTATTGTAGCCGGCTACCTGCCATTCATCGATTCTGTTCGCAAAGGCGCGTGAGTTCAAGGCTCTGCCGCGTTCATCCAGTACGATGAGAGCAGCGCCGTCAGGCACAGCCGCAAGCAGGCGCTCCGCCTCGCGGGCTTTACGTTCCTCTGCGTTGGCGGCCTGCTTCTTAATTTCGATTTCCGTGACGGATGATTTCCAAGGCAGACGCTTGAGATATTCATCTACAAGCTGTTGCTCTGGTCCGCGTTGCATCCGGCCAATGGCGATGATGGAAAGCTGCACAAAACCCTCTTCAAAGCGGTGGCCGTCGCCAGCTTTGTCTTGATTTTAGGCTATCAGGCGCCCGCTTCATGCGCGGGCAAAAAAACGCTTAGTTCAGCGTTTCACCTTCTTCAAGTGCCGTTCCCCACATCTTGTCGAGATTGTAGAAACTACGCACTTCCGGACGGAAGATGTGTATAACCACATCGCCCGCATCAATCAGCACCCAGTCGGCTTGCTCAAGCCCTTGCACAACGATGTCCTTATGGCCTTCAGACTTCAAGCCCTTGATGACATAGTCAGCCAGC
>NZ_JBLXGZ010000024.1:0-56566 GCF_048260245.1 Kordiimonas sp.
GGCGACGAATATGTGCCGCTACCTTATGGTGGCTATGGCAGGACCGGCAACGATACCGACTTGGCATATGATGGTTCGACAAATACGAGCTTGGGTTATTCCAGTTCATTTGCTATTAATGTAGCCGCCCCGGTTCCTGAGCCGTTGGCAGCACTACTGCTTTTACCAGGCATTGCGTTTATCGCACGTCGGGAACGCCGCCGGGCAAAAGCAGAACTTTCAGCCGCTTGATACAGGCTTTTGCCTGATACGGATATTTCGAAGGAAACACACCATGGTCAATTTCTTCACCAGAAAATTGGCGTTTATTGCTTTGGCTTTTGGGTTTACCGCCGCAGCGACGACGGGCGCAAGCGCGACATACTCAAGCGCCGATGTGGTCGCGGATGCTGGCTCATATTCGCCGGTCTCCATCGGCTCTGACATTATTCTTGATGCCTGCGGATCGTCCTTTGCCGGATATTCCATTTGTGACCTGCCGAGCACCAACAAATTTGGCATCGAATGGTTCATTCTGCGTCGCAACACGCAGTATAACTACGATGAATGGTTAGCCCAGTATACATACCACCAGGGACAGGTGGACCCTAACCTTGAGAAAACCATCAATACCGGCTCTGGCAACGTGATTGACGTACCGGGAACCTACTTTATCGGTCTCCATGTCATTTCCTATCACGACTGGATTCAGCTTCCCGGTGGCGGTTACGCCAAGGGCGGCAACAGTGACTGGAGCTGGTCTGGCTACTTTACGGTTGGTGAGGCAGGCCCTGTGACGCCGCCCTCAAGCGTACCGGAACCTCTTGGCGCCCTGCTGTTACTGCCGGTCTTTGCATTGATCGCGCGCCGTGAGCGCAGGAAACAGCGGCAACTCGCTATAGCTTGATAAAAAAACGGGGCCAGATCGGCCCCGTTTTTCTTTGTCTTAGGTGATACTGATCCGGTCAGACTTCACGCATCAATTGAGCCTTAGCCTCGACAAACAGTTCATCAAGGTGCTTCTCAACCCGGTGACGGGAGATATCTACGCCCTTGGCCTCGATATCCTTCATCACCTTGCGTATCACATCTTCATCACCTTCTTCTTCAAGGTCAGCTTTCACGACAGACGCCGCGTATGCTTTTACCTCATCACCTGAAAGGCCAAATTCAGCCGCGAGCCATTCGCCAAGCAGCCGGTTCCGGCGTGCCCGCGCCTTGAACATCATCGCCTCATCATGGGCAAACTTGTCTTCAAACGCTTTCTCGCGACCGTCAAAAGTGGTCATGGCTTACATCCTCCTGTCCGAGTCTCACTGTGAGATCTCGCTGAAACACAATAGCATTCCCTTTATTAAGGGTGTTTGCTTGCTCATTTCCATAGCGTAAACAAAACTTATTGCAAATTATTACAGAAAGATTGTCGCGGCGCACCTTCTCGGTTATGTTCGCGCCCGCGCAACCCACTGACATCCCTCAAGCTGAGGAAGAGGCAATATATGTCCCGCCGCAACAAGCTTTATGAAGGCAAGGCCAAAGTACTTTTCGAAGGGCCCGAGCCAGGAACTATCATTCAATATTTCAAAGATGACGCTACGGCCTTCAATGCCCAGAAAAAGGGCACCCTGCAAGGCAAGGGCGTGGTGAACAACCATATCTCTGAATATATTTTCACTGCCCTGAATGACATCGGCATCCCCAACCATTTTATCGAGCGTCTCTCCATGCGGGAACAGCTGGTCAAAGCGGTTGAGATCATTCCGGTTGAAGTCATCGTCCGCAATATCGCGGCTGGCAGCATCTCAAGCCGCCTCGGCATCGAGGAAGGCACTCACCTGCCCCGCCCACTGATTGAATTCTGTTTCAAGTCGGATGAACTTGGCGATCCGCTGATCGCGGAGGAACATATCCTCACCTTCGGTTGGGCCAACGAGCTTGAGCTTGAGGAAATGACCCATTATGCGTTCCGCATCAATGATTTCCTATCCGGCCTTTTTGCCGGCATCGGCATCAAACTGGTGGATTTCAAGCTCGAATTCGGCCGTCTTTATGAAGGCGACGACTGCATCACCATCCTCGCGGACGAGATCAGCCCGGACGGATGCCGCCTGTGGGACATGGAAACCGGCGAAAAAATGGACAAAGACCGTTTCCGCCGTGACCTCGGTGGTGAGATGGAAGCTTATCAGGAAGTCGCCCGCCGTCTTGGTATCCTGCCCTCCGCCGACATCACCGAATTTGCAGACCACCGCAACAAGGACCAGAAGTAACGCTTCTGGTCTCAGTTTTTATATCGCCCATCACCAATGCCTATCAGGCGAATTTGACTTGAGAAGAAAGTGAGCCCCATGAAAGCCCGTATCTTTGTCACCCTTAAAAACGGCGTTCTGGACCCCCAAGGCAAAGCCATTGAGCATGCCCTTTCCAATATGGGATTTGAAGGTGTCGACGAAGCCCGCCAGGGCAAGTTTATCGAGCTTGAGCTCTCAGAGACCGACCGCGCGAAAGCCGAGGCCAACGTCGACGAGATGTGCCGCAAGTTGCTTGCGAACACGGTGATCGAAAATTACTCCATCGAACTGGAGTAGAGCTGATGAAATCCGCGGTTATCGTTTTCCCCGGCTCCAACTGTGACCGGGATATGGCTGTCGCCCTTGAGAAAATCACCGGGCAAAAGCCACTCATGGTCTGGCATCAGGACTATGATTTCGACAAGGTCGATTTCATCGCGCTGCCCGGCGGTTTTTCCTACGGCGACTATCTGCGTTGCGGCGCCATGAGCGCGCGCAGCCACGTGATGAAAGAAGTTGTCAAACGCGCGGAAGACGGCGTGCCCACCTTCGGGGTGTGCAATGGCTTCCAGATCCTGACAGAAACCGGCCTGCTGCCCGGCGCGCTGATGCGCAACGCAAACCTCCACTTTGTGTGCAAGGACGTGAAGATGACGGTGGAAAACGCCGACAGCATGTTCACCAACGCCTACAAGGCAGGGGAAGAGATCACCATCCCTGTCGCGCACCATGACGGCAACTATTTCGCCGACGATGAAACGCTTGACCGACTTGAGGGTGAAGGCCAGGTCGCGTTCAAATATGCCGAAGACATCAACGGTGCCCAGCGCCGCATTGCCGGCGTGATGAACGCCCGCGGCAATGTGCTGGGCATGATGCCCCACCCCGAACGCATGATCGAGAGCGCACTTGGTGGCTCAGACGGCCGCAAGATGTTCGAATCCGTCATGAACACGCTGGGTTAAGGGGAAAAGACATGAAAAACGGTAACGAGATTAAGATCACCCCGGAACTCGTCAAGGAACATGGCCTGAACGAGGAAGAATACGCGCGTATCAAACGTGCGATGGGGCGTGAGCCAAACTATACCGAGCTTGGCATCTATAGCGTGATGTGGTCTGAGCATTGCTCCTACAAATCCTCACGCTTTCACCTCAAGAAACTGCCAACCAAAGCCCCATGGGTTATTCAGGGTCCGGGCGAGAACGCCGGTGTGATCGACATTGGAGACGGCCAGGCTGCCATCTTCAAAATGGAAAGCCACAACCACCCATCTTATATCGAACCCTATCAGGGCGCAGCAACGGGTGTGGGTGGCATTCTGCGTGATGTCTTCACCATGGGCGCACGCCCGGTGGCCAACATGAACGCGCTCCGGTTCGGCGAGCCAAGCCATCCAAAAACCCGCCACCTTGTGGCTGGTGTGGTGGAAGGCATTGGCGGGTACGGCAACTGCGTAGGCGTGCCCACCGTGGGCGGCGAAACCAATTTCGACCCGTCCTATAACGGTAATATCCTCGTCAACGCCATGACCGTTGGCCTTGCCGATGCTGACAAGATTTTCTACTGCGCAGCGGCAGGCGTGGGCAACCCTGTGGTATACGTGGGGTCCAAAACCGGCCGCGACGGTATCCACGGCGCCACCATGGCGTCAGCCGAGTTTACCGACGACAGCGAAGAAAAGCGCCCCACCGTGCAAGTGGGTGACCCCTTCACCGAAAAACTGCTGATTGAAGCCTGCCTTGAGCTGATGGCAACCGACGCCATTATCGCTATTCAGGACATGGGCGCGGCGGGGCTGACCTCCTCAAGCGTTGAGATGGCTTCCAAGGGCGGTGTGGGCTTTGAGCTGGACCTTGATAACGTGCCGCAGCGCGAAGAAAACATGCTGCCCTATGAGATGATGCTCTCGGAGTCTCAGGAGCGTATGCTCATGGTGCTCAAACCCGGCCGCGAAGACATGGCAAAAGCCATCTTCGAGAAGTGGGAGCTTGATTTTGCCGTCATCGGCCACATCACCGACACCGGCAACCTGACGCTCAAGTTCGGCGGCGAAGTGGTGGGCGACATGCCGATCAACAGCCTTGTCGAAGACGCGCCAGAGTATGAACGCCCGTTTGAGTACACGCCAAAGCGTGAGGCCATCAGTGTGAAAGCACCGGCTGACCTGAACAAGGCTGCGATGGACCTTATCGGCGGGCCGAACCTGTGTTCGCGCCGCTGGATATGGGAACAGTATGACCATATGGTCATGGGCGACACGATCCAGCGCCCCGGTGGCGACGCCGCCGTTGTGCGCGTGCACGGCACGGAAAAAGCACTGGCCATCAGCACCGACGTTACCCCGCGTTACTGCTTTGCTGACCCGGTTGAGGGCGGCCGTCAGGCGGTGGCGGAGACATGGCGCAACATCACCGCCGTGGGTGCCCTGCCGCTTGCCATCACCAACTGCCTGAACTTCGGCAACCCTGAGCGCAAGGACATCATGGGCCAGTTTGTCGGCTGTCTTGAAGGCATGGGCGAAGCCTGCCGCGCGCTTGATTACCCGATCGTCTCAGGCAATGTGTCGCTCTATAACGAAACCAACGGCAAAGGCATCCTGCCCACCCCTGCCATCGGCGGTGTGGGTGTGATGAAAGACAGCGCCCGCATGGCCACCGTTGCCTTTGGGGGCGCGGGCCAAACCGTGGTGCTGATCGGCGAAACGAAGGATGAACTGGGCGCAAGCCTGTACCAGCGCGAAATTATGGGCGAAGACGCCGGCGCACCGCCGCATGTGGACCTCACGCTTGAGCGCCGCAATGGTGACTTCGTGCGTGCGCTGATTGAAAACGGCCAGGTGACCACCTGTCATGACCTCTCCGACGGCGGCCTGATCGCAGCGCTCGCGGACATGGCGATGGCTGGCGGCGTGGGCGTAAACGTGACAGTGGATGACACCCTGCCCGTGCACACACACCTGTTCTCCGAAAGTCAGGCCCGCTACCTTGTCGCAACCGACACCGACACGGCTGAGGAAATCCGCAAGGAAGCCAAGGACGCCGGTATCCCCGTCACCGTGCTGGGTGAAACCGGCGGTGACAGCATCAGCGTGAACGGTGGTGCTGTGAAGCTGGACCTCGCAGCCCTCAAAGCCGCCCACGAAGGCTGGCTGCCCACCTATATGGCCAATGCCAGCTAAGACGGCGAACCAAAAGCCAGAAACACAAAAGGCGCCCTATGTGGCGCCTTTTTCTTTGCAGCATGATAATGTTTTAGCTACAATTAGGTGTCGTTATAATTCTGGAATGGTGGGAGATATTTGAATGACCACGGAGTCTAGCAAGCGCTCTGAGAACAGAATTCGCCGACATACCATTTTGCAATTCATGTGCGACCTCAGTTCCGGCAAACACGAAGAAAATGCATCTAAAGCCAAGCTTGAAATTCTGAAATGGACAAAGAACAGAGTACCCACACTACCAAATGCGGCTTGGGAATTTGAGGCTTTTGAATGGCCACATGCAGCACCGTCCGCCGAAGTCGCAACCTTGGAAACGAGTGAAATAAACTACTGGATATTGCGACTAGATGATCCCGACAAAAACGTTCCTGGCCGAATATGGACAACTGAAGCTTCAATAGTTAAGACTCCCAAACAACTAATGCTGGGTCTCCGTTCGCAGGTAAGCACACGCGAGGAAGAACTTGATATTACTCCAGCAGTACCCGGGCTGGTACTTCAGCTATCTGACACCATAGGTATTTATAGTAGACAAAGACAGCTAAAGCCAACCGCGCATCATATTAAAGATGAAGCCGACTTTGATGGCCTGCTGGCTCTTATAGAAGATCCACATCGTAAACGCCCTGTCTTCGTAATATCTGAAAATGAAGTTGATAACACTGCGTCAATTGATGCAAATCAACTCGCGAGGAAAAGCATCGGGTTAGCTCATGTCGTAACGATACCCGCTTCGCTGACTTATAAACTCACGGACGAATTTGGAAAGGGACTTTCGGTATTCGGAGGCGCAATTAGGACATATAATAAAGGATTTGATCGATACACTTCCTCAAGCTTTCACCATCCATTAGCCATGCCGGAATCGATAGAAAACTGGCAACGTGTAGGACGCGACGCGTTCGTTGATTTCTTAGTTGCAAGGTCCGCACGGCAAAGTTCTTATAACATTGAGGGCGATGCTAATATCCCTAGCTTTCAGTATATCCGCCAACAATCCCTGCAGTTAGAGCAAAAAGCCCGACGTGAATTTGGGCGCCACGACGTGAAATGGCAAAACTTGATCGAGCAAGAAAACAAGCAGCTCAAAAAAGCGCTAAATGAAAAAGATCAAGAACTTGAGGAAGTTTGGGAACTAGCAAGCGAGGCTCAAATTGCTGAAGAAGACGTCAAGCGAGAACGCTTTTATCTTCGGGATAGAGTTAGGGAGCTAGAGCAATTACTTGCAGTATCGGGGGCGAAGGTAGAAATTCCTATACCTACAACTCTTGCGGAGGCAAAAGATTGGTGTGAAAAATACTTCGCCGGGCGACTACTTTTCACGCCAAAAGCGGCAAGAGCCGCCAAAAACTCAGTCTTTGAAAACATCGATCTTGCATATCGAGCCCTAATGGTAATGGGCCAAGAGTATTTCGAGATGAAAACCTCACATGAGAAAAGTTTATTACCTCAATTCAATAAGAAACTTACGGAACTAGGCCTCGTCTTGACGCCAAGTGGCGAGGAAAGCCGCCTAAAGGAGCGAGGAGATGAATTTTTTGTAGCGCACAATGGTCAACGCCGATTGCTAGATTTGCATATTAAAGATAAATCAAGCCCGAAAGACCCAACTCGCTGTTTTCGTTTATATTTCTTTTGGGACGACGAGACCCAACAAGCGGTAATCGGATCGTTACCTGGACATCTTCGCACTCGACAAAGCTGAAATATAGCTACCTTTTCCCGAATACCACAACACTGCCCACAAGCATCAGCAGCATGCCGATAAGCAGGGCGAAGCCGCCCCATTCGAGGTCGAGCACGTTGGTGAACAGCTTTTCGGTCATTTCCTCGGCCATTTTGCGCGCGGGGTCTGAGACGATGTCCTTGATTTCGCCGATTACACCGCCATCATCACCGCCCAAATTCTTGAGGATGGGCCACAACAGCACGAGCCATGCGCCAAGGGCGGCGGGCAGTGCGAGTTTGGCGCGGCCCAGAAACAGCACCACAACAACGATGGCGGCAAGTGCCGTGATGATATAGGCGTCTGTCTCTGCCACGTCGGCGTAGGCGGCGCTCTCGATCCCGCCAATATTCAGTATGGGCGCAAATACCCCCACGATGGCCACAATGGCACCGATGGTGGTGACAAGGCCTGCACGCCCGATAGAATTGTTCATGATGTAGCCCTTCCCCGGTTGATGAAAAACGAGCTTAGGCCGATAAATATTTATCGTCAAAATGATAATCAGCACTCGCAACTGCCTTTACTGCCACAATTATGCTACAACTATAGCGCAGTATCGGTCCTCGGTAATGCACCAGTTTGGGGTTATAAACTTAGGGAGACGGTACAATGAACACACTGATCAAAATTACAGCCATAAGCGCGGTATTTGCTTTGGCTGCATGCGGTGACAAGAAAGAAGAGAAAAAGGCCGAAGACATGGCCCCTGCGGCGGCGAGCGAAAGCAGCACCATGGACACCGCCAAGGACACCATGGACAAAGTGGCTGAGGCCCTGACGCTCGACGCCTCGTCGCTTGAAGCCTTCAAGGAAAGCCTTGCGAGCATGAAAGCGTCGCTGACCCCTGAGGACGGCAGCAAGCTGACAGCGGCCCTTGGCAAGCTGGCAGCCAAGGCCAGCGACACCGGCGGTGACATGATGGACGGCGCCAAGGACATGATGAAAGACATGGGCGACGGCGATTCCATGATCGAGAAGCTGTATGAAAATATGGCTGACGCGCTGGACGGCAAAAGCTTTGACGATATTATCGACATGGCCGACGAATAAGCCACACCACTAGTGACGGCAAAAAAGGCGCCCTTTGCGGCGCCTTTTTTCATTGGCCCCGTGCCTGTGCTCCGCCTACGGCCCTCTCCACCTGACACAATTGTGAGGCGCGCTCCCTCGCTTGTGACTTAGCCCTCCAGCGGTACTGTGGCACGCTTGAGCTGGGAAACACGGGAGGACTATCTGATGAAAACATTGCTTGTAGCCTTTGGCGCGGCGCTTGTGGCCGCAGTAATCAGCGCATCATATGGCGCAACCGCCAATACCAGTGCCACGACAAGCTGGCGGCTGGCATATGCCCATGATGGGCAAGGCAGGGCCATAGAAGGTAGCAAACAGGCCCTTGTTGACGCGGTCCTTGAAGGCAAACCTGTCCGCATTTACTGGACGGGACGCACCGTGCAGCATGTCTCGGACGCGGGCTTTCTGACCCTATTGCAGGGAGAAGTGTTCGCCCAGATCCCGATGATCACGGCACAAAGGCCGTCAACAGACCCGGCAACCGTTGACCTACGCGATGGCACCTGGCAGTCGGTCTTCGCCACCAACGGCGACAGGGCGCTCAGGTGGTTTGTCCAGAACTGACCCCCGCCCCAGATTAAGTAAACTCGCCCCCGCGTCACTTATGCACTTTTTATGCGCGTGCGCCGCAAGCCGTATTTTTTCCTGAACCGACCTCAGGCTTAATGTTTCTCACAGACGACGTCTGGTGTGCGGTGCGGGACCCCCCGCTTCCCCCCCTCCCCGCCCGCACCGCCACCGGACACCCCTCTCACCAAAAGGGAGACGAGAGATGAACGGTTTGATGAAGATTACAGCGATCAGCGCAGCGGCCATGTTGGCGGCTTGCGAGGGCGAAACAAAAACGCAGGACACCAGCACAGAGCGTGATGTCATGGCGGAAAAAACGCTTGAAAAAGACACATATGAAAGCACACAGCAGGTTGTGCTCAACACTTCCAGCTTGCAACAGTTCAAGACCAGCCTTGCGTTCATGCGGGCCAGCCTCCCGGACGATGACAGGGCTGAGTTGACCGATGCGCTGGCGAAACTTTCCGGCACCATGATGGAACGCGCCGAAGCGGCAGTGACCCCAGGCACTGAAATCACGGTTGATGAAGAGGTCGCAGAAGCGGTCTACAGCAAATATGGCAACAAGCTCGACGGCAAGACCTTCGACCAAATTATTGCCATGGCAGGGTAAGCAACCCCCAGCTTCCCGAGTTCCGAGTATAAGATGTAAGTGACAGTCACGAGTATCAGTTTTGAGTAAAGGGCTCTGCGTAGCCCCCTCCCCTTTTCTTTCCCCAGCACTTGTGGGCGCCCTCGCGGCGCTCATTTTTTTTGGCGTACTTACGCTTAAGCTGCTCAGCCGAATTCGCTGCTGCCGTCCAGTTCAGCACAGCGGATAAGGCGACTGTCCAGCACTGCGGCCTGCCGGTGCTTCACCGCTTTGCGGTATTCCGGGTCGGTGACCATTTCCAGAAAGGCTCCCGCGTGCGGGTAGCGTGCGATGAAGGCCACGTCCCATATCTCATCGGTTGGCCCGGTCAACACAAGCTTTGGGGTACCGCGCCAGATGATTGTACCACCAACGCGCTTGAAAATCGGGCCGCTGGTCTTGCCGTAAGTGGCGTAGGCCTCTGCGCCCGAAGCCTTTGTGCCATCTTCATAGGCCGCAGTCTCGCGAAAGCGAACGAGGTTAATCATATTGATTGGCGTATCGCGCGGCAGGCTTTTGAAAGCTTCAAACTGTTTGCGCTCGGGGTCGATATAGCTCATGGCTGGTGGCTCCCTTGAATATCTCAGTCAGTGACTTAGGCGGAATTAAGCGCGAGACAAGCGCAGTTTACGCCGCCGGCCCAGCCGTCTCCTCGTACACATTAGCCATTTATCGAAGCCAGGCGTCAACCGCTAGCGTCGCCGTCGCGACCTTTCACAAGCAGGCTGTCAAAATACGCCAAAAGCTCAGCAGCCTTGTCTTGCCAGCCCTGTGTCATCGCGTGTTGCCGTGCCGCATCGCCAAGCTGAAGTCGTCTCACTTCATCTGTCAGTAATTCCGTCAACGCAAATGCAATGGCATTCGGGTCATCCCCGTTCACCAGCAGGCCGGTCTCGCCGTCGATGATGGCATCAACTGCACCACCAGCACGCCCCCCGACGGACGGCGTGCCCGCCGCAGCAGCCTCCAGAAAAACCAGTCCAAACCCTTCTGTATCACCATCCGGCATTGTACGGTTTGGCATGGTAAAAAGATCGGCAGACGCATAGAGCGACGGCAGAACCCCGTCCGTGACATGCCCCAACATATGCACAGACCCGCCCATTTCGTCAGCTTCCGCGGCTTCTTTCAAGCTATTCTCAAGGGGGCCCTTGCCAACAATAGCCAACTGGGCTTGCGGTACAGACGCCAGCACTTTAGGCCAGGCTTCCAGCAAGCGGTCAAAGCCTTTGCGCTCCACCAGACGGCCAACCGCAAGGACAAGCGGGCCTGCGGTAAGACCCAGCGGCACACGCACATTCTCTGACGGGCGATCCCGGAAACGTTCCACATCAACGCCATTGCCAAGGCATTTTATCCGGGCCGGCGGTACCCCATATTTTTCGGCGATTAATTGGGTAGTGAAACTTGAAACCGCAATCACGGCATCCGCTGCCTGCAAGGCTTGCCCGCGAGCCTTTTCCGCTTTGGGGCTGTATGCCGTTTGCGAAATTTCTTCCCCGTGTGTGTATACAACAACCCGCGCGTCGGTTTTCTCTTTAAGTTCGGGTACCAGCCCGCCGAGGGCATCAAGAGCCCCGATACAAATGATATTTGCCTCCGTCTCACGAACCGCATCAAGCGCCGACCGCAGGACCTCTTGGCGGATACGCCGGGCCTTGACGTGGCTGGCAAGGCGGACAATGGCTCCCGGGCTGTCGCCAAGCAGGTCAGGCCGCATGCGTGGAATTCTGAAGATTTTATAACCGGCAGCTTCGTCAAATGCCCTGTAGCCATCGACGTCTTCACCGCGGGCATAATCGCGCTGCGCCGTCAGCACGCAAAAACGTGCCGGCACCTTATTGGCCAACGCGTCGTAGACGGACTGTGCACCACCAACCAGAGGCTTATAATGTGTGGTGATAATCAGGCATTTAGCATGGGGCATTCGACACATTCCTTCCGCCTTCCAAAAGAGCAATAGGAGGCCCCTGCCGTCAACAGGAAATGAACGTGGATCCTAAAATGAATTGAGCCGATGATAAATCACCGGCCCAGATCACAATAAAAATGCAAAAAGCTGGAATATACTCAGCTGCTCCCTTGAAAATACGGTCCGGCCGTCAGCGAAAAAAACTGACTTTACCGCCTGAACCGGCCCCCACGGCCAAATGAGCCGCTTTAAATGTATTTAATACACTTAATATGAACAAACTATACTGTCAAGTGGGTGATGACGAACCCGGAAAAAGTTTAGCCTATGCCCAAGCGAGACATTGCCAGCCCATTGTGACACCGGTATGAATGGCAAAGCAAAAGGGTGACGTCGTTACGGCTGCACTGCTATAAAGTGAAATACCGCAGAGCCGCAATATCGGCATGACGTATTGAGGGGACCATATATGGCCATGATCGCAGAAGAAATTGAACGTCTTATCAAGGAAGACCTGACAGGTGCCGAGGTCCGCATCGAGGATCTGCGCGGTGACGGCGACCATTATGCCGCCCACGTGACTTATGAGGGCTTTCGCGGGCTTTCCCGTGTGCAACAACATCAGCTTGTTTACAAAAGTCTTAAGGGGCGCATGGGCGGCGAACTACATGCTCTCGCGCTGCAGACAAGTGTACCGGAATAATCATCGGCAGCTGGCCTAAATCCGGACTAAAAACATCATAATTTGACGCCTCCCCTTGGCAGATGGCCAAAAGCGTCTTATTTCTAGCGCAGATGCGCAACGTAAAGGATATCCGTGATGAGTGATCAATCGGTTCATGACCGTATTAAAGAATATGTCGAAAAAGATGATGTCGTGCTTTTTATGAAAGGCACCCCCATTTTCCCGCAGTGCGGCTTCTCCAGCGTGGTGTCTCAGGTTCTAAGCCATATCGGTGCACCCTACGAAAGCTATAACGTGCTGGAGGATTTCGACCTGCGCGAAGGCATCAAGGAATATTCCGACTGGCCAACAATCCCACAGCTGTATGTGAAGGGCGAATTTGTCGGCGGATGCGACATCATCCGCGAGATGTTCGAAAGCGGCGAACTGCAGCAACTCTTCGCCGATAAAGGTGTTAAAGCCGCATAAAGTCAAACTCTTCCGCAACAAGGAAAACTCCCGATGCGCTATCGTGAATTGGGCACGACCAGTATTCGTGTTTCTGAAATTTGTCTGGGCTCCATGACGTGGGGTGAACAGAATACAGAAGCAGAAGGCCATGCCCAGATCGAGCGCGCGTTAGACGCCGGGGTCAATTTCATCGACACAGCGGAAATGTATGCTGTGCCAGCGCGCGCGGAAACCTATGGCCGAACCGAAGAGATTATCGGCTCGTGGCTTAAATCCACGGGCCGGCGTGACGAGATTGTCCTCGCCACCAAGGTCGCAAGCGCCGGGCGCGATTTCAGCTATATGCGGCCTGAGATCAATGGCGGACTTACAAAGCTGGACCGGGCTTCCATCCATGCGGCCTGTGATGCCAGCCTCAAACGCCTCAAAACAGAGTATATAGACCTGTACCAAATACATTGGCCGGAGCGCCCGACCAACTTCTTTGGTCGCCTGCGCTACCGCCATTTTGATGATGATCATTCGACACCACTTGAGGAAACCCTGAGCGCACTCAAGGAGCTCGTTGATGCCGGCAAAGTACGCGCGGTTGGTGTCTCCAATGAAACTGCCTGGGGGGTTACTCACTGCCTTGGCCTCGCCGACCAGCTTGGCTTGCCGAGAATCGCGTCGATACAAAACCCCTATAGCCTCTTGAACCGCAGCTATGAGGTTGCTCTGGCCGAGATTGGCATCAAGGAGAAGGTTGGCCTTCTGGCGCACTCACCGATCGGCTTTGGTATGCTCAGCGGTAAATATCTGGACGGTAAACGCCCCGAAGGTGCCCGCATGACGCTTTGGGCTGATAAATTCCCGCGCTACTGGTCCGAAAAAACATTCGCCGCCACAAAGCGTTACGTGGATATCGCCAAAGCAAACGGCATCAGCGGGGCGGAGTTGGCCATGGCGTTTGTACTGCAGCAACCCTTTGTCACCGCCGCCGTGGTTGGTGCCACCAGTGTTGAACAGCTTGAGGAGCTATTGGGCGCGACACGCCTGACGCTGGATAAAAGCATACTCAAGGCGCTTGATACGGTCGACGATGACCTCACCTTCCCCTGCCCTTAACGTATTGATAGCGTGAGTAAAAGCCATGCAATGGCGCGAAATGACAGAAGCCGACATGCCGCAGGTTATAGCCCTTGCCGCCATCATTCATGTGGACCACCCTGAGGATGACGACGTTATCACCGAACGCCGCACCTTCTTCCCTGAAACCTGCCTGGTACTTGAAAGCGGTAGCGCGATATATGGCTATACCCTTGTACATCCAGCGGGATTCGAAAAGCCGCCCGCGCTTAACAGGCTGGTTGGCTCCCCGCCTGAGGCAACCGACACCCTGCATATCCATGATATCGCGCTGGCGCATCAGGCGCGCGGCAGCGGGGCAGCGCAAAAAGCCCTTAACCTCATAGAGAAAAAGGCAAAGTCCGCCGGATACAAACGCCTCAGCATTGTCGCGGTCAACGGGACGGAGCCGTTTTGGCAGAAGCAGGATTTCCGGCATCACACCAGCGAAACCCTGACGAAAAAGCTGGCGTCCTATGACGGCTCGTCAAGTTATATGATCCGTGATCTCTAGCAAAAAGGCGCCCGGTCTGTGGCGCCTTTTCTTTATTTTCAATAGCTTGTCGTCTTATTCAGGCTTCACGTAAAGCTGAATGAACCGGTCGGTTTTACCGCGCATTTCCTTGCGAAAAGGGCTTTCTGTCGGGCTGTCGTCCGCGTTGGCCAGAAGGTCGCTTTCCGCGTCCAGCTTGAAGCCCGCTGCGGTCATCTCGTCAAACACCCGGTCAGGGTCGATACGGTGTAACTTGTTGATGGTCGCCGCGTCCGCACCCTTAGGACCAACATGATCAATGATCAGTAGTTTTCCACCTTTTTTCAACGCCTTGTAATAAGAAGCTAAAGCTGATTCTACATCTGCTTGCGGCTCTGCGCGGGCTTTGTGGACAAAATAAAAGTCGTGATATGCCAGCACCATAATAGCCAGATCAGCGCTGCCTTCCGGCAGGTCAACAGCCTCGGTATCAGGCGACAAAAGCTCAACATTCTCAAGGCGGCCATCATAACGCGCACCAACACTGCCTTTGACAAAATCCCAGTAAACCGGGCCATTATGGGCATAAACTTTGCCTTCTGGGCCAACGGCTTGGGAAATTATCTCGGCATAATAGCCACCACCGGAATTGATATCGAGCACGGTCATGCCCGGCTCAAGCCCGACAAACGCCAGCACTCCGGCGGGTTTACGTGTCGCACCGCGGCCTTTTTCCTCAGCCTTGCGATCAGCACTCGCCACCGCCGCCTCGATCGCCGCCTTGCCGTGATGCTCAGCCGAAACTGAATAAGAAATCCCTGTAAAACAGGAACTTACAGCCAATACCGAAACAATAGATTTAACTGATTTTTTCATTATCCTCACGCCTCCTGAGATATATGTCCTCACTATTGAGACAGCTTAGAGAGCGTATCCCTCACGGAAAAATCATTTTGCTGTGATGGCTGTTTGGCGCGGATTGCCTCGCTTCCACGCCTGCGCCCGCGCATGAAAAGCTGCACAAAACTGTGCAACATGTGAGCAATATCTGTGCAAGAAAACCGGCAATTTGTGCCAAATGTGTGCCAAATATGTGCAAGATATGTGCAAGATATGTGCAACGGTTTTAACGGGCCGGAAGGGCGCCCCCGAAGGGCGTAAAATCACGCCGCGACAGCGCCCTATTCTACCATAGGCCCGCAACCGTTTCAGCCATTTTTTGTATCAGGCCGGCGCCGTCACCTTCGCCGTCACCTTCGCTGTTGCCTTCGCGGTCTCTCCGGCCGCAGGGAGAGGCTCACCGTCCGAGCCGAAGGCGCGCTTGAAGGTAAAGGCCATTGGCGTCGGGCCATGGTCGCGCAGGTACATCAGGCGCTCCACCGCTTCGTCAATCGTTGGCTCATGCCCCGCAGGCACCCACCATAACACCATGTGGCCTTCGGTCGGCATATGGAACCATTCCTTGCGCCGCGCGAGGAAAGCCGTATGCGCCGAGCGGTAAACATAACCGAACAGGCTGTCGCGGTCCTTCCACACACTCATGTTCACCAGGGTTTCATCATCGATGACCGTATAGTCCATCGCGTTACCCGCATCGCCCTTCAGCCGCCAGACAAAACCCGGCGTTGCTTCAGCAAGCGCGTTGATCTCATCCAGCGCGTTCACGAAGCCTGACATTTCTTCGCTGTCCTGTGCGTACAGGATTTTACCGACATTGAGTTGCGCCAGATGATACTGGCCATGGCCATCGGCCTTCCCTTGCGACATTGTCGCCTCCTCTTTTCGCCTTTTGGTTGCGAACCCCTGCAGTCAAAGTTGGGTACCCCCAGCGCAAATTTAAACGCAAAATTTCTAAGGCCACACATAAGCGGGCATAAAATGGCCTTGCCAAAAGCCTCGCACCAGCTTATTAGTCAAATCAAACTAGTTTAATTAAACTATATAACACACCAAGCGAGGACATCCATGAAAGCCGAAATCCTGATCCTCGGGCTTTTGCACCGGGACGACATGCACCCCTATGAGATCAAACGCCGCCTGAAAAACGCGCACGCAGAAACCTATATTGATTTTGATGTCGGCACGCTCTATTACGCCGTGCGGCGGCTGGCAAAAGACGGCCTGATCGAGGAACGCGGGCGTGAGAGCGTCGGCGGCCGGGCCGAGCGCACGATCTACGGCATCACCGATGACGGGCGCGCGCGCTTCCATGACCTCATGGGCGAAATCCTGGCGGGCAACAAAAAATTCTACCACCCGCTATTCCCTGCCCTGTTGTTCCTGCCGCTGGCGGACCAGACAGACGCCGCTGATATCGTCAAGGAACGCGCGGGCGAGATCAGCGAGAACCTGCCCGCGACCGAGCTTTTCCTCAAGGCCGCGGGCCCGCACCTCAGCCTTGGTATGCGGCTGGGGCTGGAAAACGCAGTGATGCACCAGCGCGTTGAACTTGAGTGGCTGGAACGCCTGCACGGCCACCTCGCGGCAGGCGACTTCAGCGAAAGCGATACAACAGCCAACCAAACGGCGATAAAAAACGCCCTCGAGGATTTTATGGGCACCCTGAAGGACACAGGACATGACAGCTGAGACAAACAAAAAGCCGGGGTCAACACCCGGCACCGATCACCCCCACAGCACCACAACAGCGGAGCCAAAAAACAAAAGCTTTTTCTGGCTGATGCTGTCGGGCTTTATCTCGATGGTGGGAGACCAGTTCACCCTCATCGGCCTGCCGTGGCTAACTCTCAAGTTAACGGGCGACCCCATGGCGCTTGGCCTTGTGCTGGCGGTTGTCGGCATCCCGCGCGCGGCCTTCATTCTGTTGGGCGGCGCGATTGTCGACCGCTACTCCCCCAAATCGGTGCTGGTGTGGTCAAAATATGTCAACACGGCGCTCATCGGCGCGCTCGCGGCCCTTGTCTACAGTGGCGGGCTGACCTTGCCGTTGCTCTACACCCTTGCCGCCGCCATCGGGCTTGCCAGTGCCTTTGCCTACCCGGCGGGCACCGCCATCCTGCCCTTTGTTGTGGCGCGGGAGAAGCTGCCGCAGGCCAACGGCCTGATGATGGGCATGCGCCAGCTTACCTTTTTCATCGGGCCCCTGATCGCCGGTTTTGTCATTGCGCTGTTTGGCGCAGATGGCCTTGGCGCCCCCGCACTGAACGGCGGCGTGGCGGCTGCAAGCCCGCTGGCGGCGGAGGCCACCGGCCTTGCCATTGTGTTCGCCGCCGATGCGGCCAGCTTCCTCATCTCGGGGCTGACGCTTATCCCCGTGCGGCTGCGCAGCAGTGGGCACGGCCCGGACAGTACAGCATCCCCGGCTGCCACCAATGTCATCAAGCTGCTGTTTGAGGGCATCCGTAGCCTGCTGGCGGACCGTGACCTGCGCACGCTGTTTGGCTATATGGCGCTTATTCAGGTGTTTGTTGTGGGGCCGATGCAGGTGGGCCTGCCGGTGTTTGCCGAAAGCCAGCTTGACGGCGGCGCGGCATCCTTTGGCACCATCATGGCCGCCCACGGCGCGGGGGTGCTGATTGGTGTTATCGCGGCGGGGGCGGGGCTGAAGCTTGGCTTCCGCACGCTGGGGCAAACCTTCCTTTCCATCGATATTGTCATCGGGCTGATCGTCGCGGCCTTCGGGCTGGTACACAGCACCTTCGCCGGCGGCGCGCTGATGCTGCTGGCCGGTATGCTGGGCGGTGTGGTGCAGGTGCGCATCTTCTCATGGCTTCAGGGCCGCACACCGCCCGCACAAATGGGCCGGGTGATGAGCTTTTTCATGTTCATTGTCATGGGCATGGCACCCATCGCGGCCTCAGCCGCCGGCTGGGTATTGAGCCGGGTGGACATTGTGCCCTTTTTCATCGCCGCCGGGGTGATGCTCAGCCTCACCGCCGCCGTCTCGCTGATGATCAAACCCCTGCGCGAGGTGGGCGCGGAAGACACGCCACCAAGGACCTAAAGAGCTGGCGGGTATGCCGCATATCAGGCATACTCGCCTTATGGTTAACACAGTCAACACCAGCCCAGAGGGCACCGAAACAACTGAGGAAGCACGCCGCAACCGCTGGTGCGAAGCCTTCGGCTCGTTTGAAAACAACATCATGGTCTATAACGACCTGTGCACCCGCATGAGCAGCGAAGGCCGCTACTATCACACCATGGATCATATCGACGAGCTGCTCGCGCTCGCAGAAGCCGCCAACATCACCGATAAATGGTTCCACGCCGCCATATGGTTTCATGATGCCGTCTATCACCCCGGCGCCAAAAACAATGAGGAATTCAGCGCGCGCCTGGCGGGCAAAGCCATGCCGGTTCTGGGCATGGAAGGCGATGAGCAGGCCAAAACCATGGCCGCCATTCGCGCCACCAGAACCCACAAAACGCATGACAAGGACATCCAGCTTTTTCTGGATGCCGATATGGCCATACTGGGCGCGGGGCGAGAGCGATACAAGCGCTATGCCGCAGATATCCGGCAGGAATTCAGCCATATAGGCGACTGGCGCTACGGCTTGGGTCGCAGGCGTTTCCTTAAATCATGCCTCAAGCGCAAAGCCATTTTCCTCACGCCCTGGTTTAACCGCAAGTTTGAAGCCATGGCCCGCGCCAATATTCAGGCGGAGTTGAAAGGGTTTTGAATTTAGTTAGCCACATCTATTTGAAATTGTGCTACTAAACGCTAAAGATGCGCCAACTTGTCGAGAACTAAAAAATGGACTCTTCGAAGAAGCTAGAGATTTGGAAACAAGCAATTGCAACCCAAATGCATTTCGCTGAGCTATCAATCAAGATGCGCCAAATTGGTCTGGCCATGGCTGGTGCAACATTGGCTCTCGCAGTGGTACTGTATCGGGAAGGCGGCGCCTATCTAATCGAAATCTGTAGCCTCAAAATACCGGTGAGCGCAATTTTATGCATTAGTGCTGCCGGTATACTCTATGCGGCGAAAATAATTGACGTCGATGTGTACCATAATATGCTTCGCGGAGCCGTAAAGTTTAATGAAAAATTTGAACAGGAACACCGGGCTTCTCTTCACATGTCCACAGGTTTAACCCAGACAATTTCGGCCTATAGTAGATATGAGGCTCCGGTATTTAATGCTCAAACCGGCAACTGGGAGGATGCCAAAGTTGGAAAACTGGCAGCATCCAAAATCGACAAGTTCTACTGGTTCTGCATTGCCTTTCTAGTAATAGCTGCACTTGGATTAATGCTGGTATCGAACGCTTAAATATGACGAGCCTAACTTTCCAAGAAAACTGTCGCGCTATTTGCTCACAAGCTATTGAGAATGCAATCACATTAGACCATGCCTTCCAGAGCACACAGGGCCTTTTTCCTACCTTAGCTATAGAATATTTTCACGAATACGCGCCTGCTAAAACTATCTCGTTACAATCCGCAGCAGTATCTGACCCCAATATTACCCAGAGCGTCGAACGGTCTAGTTTCATCCGCTCAAATTGGGATTTTACCGATAACGCCATTGCTAAAATCTTCGACCAAGCGCTGATGAAAGAACGCCCTATCTGTTTACTAGGATGCCCATCCTTAGTACCGCCAATCACCAAAACTTCCGCGCGAAACAACAGTGTCCTATTCGATCTGTTTTCTCCCGAGAACACTGACGATGCCATTTCGACCTTTGTCTTCGATATTAATCAACTTACTGGCGATGAACTTGAGGGCCAGTTTTCAAGCTGTTTCTTAGACCCCCCTTGGTACGTTGCTGATTATTTGCATTGGATTACGGTTGCCAGTCGATTCTGTGAGATGGGCGGGCAAATTTCGTTTTCACTATTCGGAGCACTTACTCGACCTTCTGCAGTCGACGACCGGAAGACCATTCTTAAGCACTGTGAACAGATAGGCTTGGAGGTGCAGATAATTCCCGAGTGCCTAGAGTATCGGGTACCTACATTTGAAGCAGCTATGCTTTGCAGAGCAGGCCTGCCCGTTGTCGTCTGGAAAAAATCAGACTTGGTAATATGCACAAAGTCGACAAAGCACAAATCTACGTCCAAGAGCGTTGTTGGCCGAACACCTCTCATAAGGAGGTTCATCTTGGATAAGTTGGGCATTGAGATTGTTATTGACCGCAACGACACCACAACAGCTAACCTAATAGAACCGCCACAATCAGGTTTCTGGCTCGACACACCAAGCAAGCGGAGTTCATTGGCAAACAACAGCAATGTTTTTACCTCAAATGGAGCGGCTCTTACTAGTTATCGACCTTTTGACCTAGCGAAAACCATTTCGAACCTTGAGGGTCAAGGCTCAGGCGCGGTAAAGCAGAAGCTTCAACACCTCGGCATACCGGATGAAGTATTAGATTGGGGATAGTCCTTGCCTATGCAAAGATGGTTTTGGGGTTCCATTTGATCTGGTTTTGCGTTGATGCACGGTACTGAAGTCACAGCTAAAACAGCCGGAATAACGCCGCGCCTGCCGGTGCGTGTGCGGCGGTTCATTGTGTTTGGGGCGTGCATGCTGGCGCTCGGCTTCCTTACCATCCTGTGGCTTGGCTGGCATGAGATGCTGGACGGTGTGACGAGCTTTTTCCTGTTTCTCGTGGCTGTGGGCGGTGCGACGATCGCCAACGCGACCGGGGTTGGGGGCGGTGTGGTGTTCCTGCCCACCTTTGAGTATCTGGGCAGCACGGGCCTTGTGAGCATTACCGCCGCGCAGATTGTGGGCATGAGCTTCATCATCCAGTGTTTTGGCATGACGACGGGGTCACTTAACTGGCTTGGGCGCATTTATGACCACCGGGCGGCGGACACGGGCGTGCAGCCGCGTGCTTTCTGGCGGCTTCTGGGCATTGTGATGGTGATGGCCCTGCCCGCGCTGTTGCTCACGCAAGCCAAGCTTAACGCGCCGCCCGAGGCTGTGCTGTTGTGGTTCAAAACGCTTTCCATCTGCCTTGGGCTCACGCTTCTTGTGACCACGCTGGTATCGCGCCAGAACGCGCTGCCGCGCCTTGAGGTTGGCGTGGTTGATTATATCGCCCTTGCCGCGCTTGGGCTTATTGGCGGGGTGGCCACGGCGTTTTTCTCCGTTGGTGTGGGGGAGTTGGTGGCGCTTTACCTGTTCATTCGCAACTTCCCGCTTATTACCGCGGCGGGCGTGGCCGTGATGGCCAGCAGCCTGAGCGTGCTCACAGGCGTTTGGCACCATATCATGGGTGACCCGCAGCCGTGGGGCATGCTGATTTTCCTCGCGCTTGGCTGCACGGTGGGTGGCGCTGTGGCACGGCATTTCGCCTTTATGCTGGGCGCGCGGCGGTTGAAGATTTTTGCCAGCCTCTGGATCACACTCTCCAGCGCTTACCTGATGTGGGGGGCGTAAGGCACCGTGAGGGGTGGTTTGCCCTCAGTCTTCGCCCCTGCCCTCGTCACGCTTCTTTTTGAAAGCGGCTTCCATGGCGGTCCCCATGCCCGCGCCGACGGCAACGCCAAGGGCAATGCCTAGCCCGATATTGTCAAGCGCGAAGCCAAAAGCAACCCCCACCGCAAGCCCCGACCCCATGCCCACGGCAAGCCCGGCGCCTTTCGCCTGTTGCTCCGGCGCACGGTAGCGCTCGGAAACGCGGTTTCTTTTGGGCGTGCTGCCCTCATTCTTGCTAGCGCGCATGTGCTCCTCCCGCCGATGTTTATAAACAGCTTTATATATGGCAAGGCCGCGCCGACATTTCCAGCGAAACATCGGCACGGCCACATGGCTTACAACAGCGCGGGTTCAGCTTTTGAGCTGGCTGCGCAGGTTCATCAGTTCCGTCGCGGCATCCCTGAATTGCTGTGTAATACCGGCATAGGCCGCCATATCATCGCCATTCGGGGCATCCAGCACATCCAGCCCGGCCTTGAGCTGCTTCATGCGGGCTTCAAAGTCGTCCGGCTTGCTGGTGCTGATTTCCTCCACCGCGTGCGCAAGCGCGGCCTGTAGCAGTGCGCTGCGGCGCTGGCGCCCGGCCACAGCGTCATGGAAGGCGAGCGACAAAGCATGGCTGTAGCTTTGGCACAAGGCACCCAGCGCCACGTCAACGGTATTCTCGTCATCCAGCAGCGCCGCACCGCCACCACCGCCGCCTTGCTGTGTTGGCTCTTGCGTGTTGGGGGCATCCTCGGTCATCTGCTCTGCCGCACGGACGATGGCCTGCTCGGCCTCGACACCGGCATTATTCGCCCATGCCGCCGCCTCCTCAACCCGCGGGTCAAGCTCGGCCTGAGTGTGCGGCTGGCTTTGGCGGGCTGGCGCATCCTCAGCCTTTTGAGCGGCCGTCTTTTTAGGCACAGCCTTTTTGGCCGGTGCCTTTTTTGGCGCAGTTTTGGGTTTGCTTGCCATCGGCCGGGCCTTAGCTGGACGGGCCGGTCAGCGCCGTCACCGCACGGGCTGTCGCGGCCTGCGCCACCACGCTCATGTTGTTCTGTGCGCTGACCGAATTGGCATACAGAATGCTGAGCGACTGCGCGAGCGACTGGCTGAGCACGCCCACCGCCATGCTTGGGCTTTGGCCAAGGGTTGTGACATTGGCTTGGGTGATGGCGTCGGTGATTTGTCCGTTAACGGGTGTTGGCATCGCCATGAGACGGTCCTTTCAAAATGAAAAATCGGTATGAATTACGAGTTTACGCCGAGAAGTTTGGTCACCGCGAGCGTGGTCGCGGCTTCGGCGGCAACATTGGCCTGCTGCTGGGCATAGACCGCATTGGCGTACATCATGGCCATGGCGTTCGCCGATGTCTGGTACAGGCTGCCCATTGCCATGGCGGGCGCTTCGGCCACCACCTGAATATTGGTTTGGGTGACACTGTCGGTTATCTGGGAATTGACGGATGTTGGTTCTGCCATGAAAGCCCCCTCATGCACTGAAAATACCATTTATAGTTTAACTCATAACCTCTATCAGGAGCATATGGCAGAAATTTACGATTATAAAGGGTAAAAATACACTCTAGACCGCACGCGCCCTGAGCATCGGGCCAGTCACCACACCGATGAGGCCCAGCGCCATAAGGCCGACGGCAACAAAGGTGACAGCTGTGTAACTTTCGCCAAGGAAAATCGCGCCCATGGGTAGGCCAAAGGCAAGCGCAAGCTGGCCGATGAGGCTGAAGATCACCGGCGGCGCCACACGCTGCAGCGCGAAATAGGCAAGGAACTGCCCGGCGGAGACAAAAGCCTGCGCCAGCACAAGGGGCCACACCCCCGCCACGGCCATCAGGTTGAGGTCCGCGCCAAAAGGCACACTGGCGACGGCGAAAAACACCACCGAGGTTGCCACCACGCCCGCCGCCATCACCCGGGGCCGCGCGCCCACCGGCCAGGCCACCGCGCGGTAGATGTTGCCCGCCGCCAATATCACCGGCACCAGAAGCGCGAGCGCCATCCAGGGCAGCGCGTCTGCTGGCAAGCCGCCGTCGGTGGGCATAAGCAGCAAGGTGGCCCCCAGCGTACCCACAAGCGCGCCCGCCATGCGCACCCCGCCTTTGCCCTCAAGTCCCAGCACGCGGGCGAACAGGTAGGTCAGCAAAACCGGCAAAGCATAAACAATGCTGGCCAGCCCCGCGCCAATATGCGTGAGCACGGTAAACATCAAAAGCTGCGGCGCCGCCAGCGACAGCACCCCCGACAAGCCCGCGTACCGCGCCATCGCGGGTTGGCGCAAATCGGCGAGGTGCCGCCCGGCATGCAGCGACAGCAGCAACGCCGCGCCCACGCTCATCCAGAAACCATAGGTCACGGGGGAAAGCCCCATGCCCTGCGCCGTGCGCGACAGGATAAGCGTGAGCGCGAGCAGGAAACCATTCGCCGCCAGCAAAAGCGCAATCAGGAACGGTCGCGGCAACAGGGACTGCGCCGCAGCGCCCGGATCAGGGGCTGTGTTGGGGGGAGAGGCCGCCCGTGTGATTGTGCTCGTGTGGCTGCTCATGGTTTCAGGCTCGCTGTTTTGTGCTCGGGTTTTCATGGCCGGTGTTTGCCCGGCCACCCTCAGCTAAGCCTTTGCGCTTATATTTTAAACATGCATAATCGTGTTATCACTATTAACCAAACGTGAAGAATGGGGCGACACATCATGGACAAGCTGACCGCCATCACCACCTTTCGCCATGTGGCGGAGCTGGGCAGCTTTGCCGCCGCCGCCCGGCGCATGGCGCTATCACCCGCCGCGATCAGCAAAAACATCCGCGCGCTTGAGGAACATCTGGGCGCACAGCTTATCAACCGCACCACCCGCCGCATGAGCCTGACGGAAGCGGGCACGGCCTACCACAAAAGCGTGGTGCGCGTGCTGGACCGCCTTGCCGTGGCCGACCAGTCGGTCAGCGAAATGAAAGCCCGGCCCAGCGGGCATTTGCGCGTGTCTGCGCCGCTGACCTTCTCATTGACGCAACTGACCGACCGCATCCCCGAATTCCTGGCCGCCTACCCCGATGTCACGCTGGACCTCAGCCTTGAGGACCGCATCGTCAACATCGTTGAAGAAGGCTATGACGTCGCCATCCGTGCCAGCGCCCGGCTTGAGGACAGCTCGCTGATGGCCAAAAAGCTGATGAGTATGCACCATGTGGTGTGCGCCGCGCCCGCCTACCTTGCCAAGCACGGCACACCGGAAAGCCCCACCGACCTCGGAGGCCACGAGATGGTGGCCTTCTCGCTTTCCACCCATAGTGCCGAGTGGCCCTTTACCCGCGGGCGGGAGGCCGTGCGCGTGCCGGTGCAGGGGCGCTACAAGGTGTCATCGTCCATTGCCATCAAACACGCGCTAACCGGCGGTTTTGGCATTGGCATAATCCCGGAAATATATGTGCGTGATGAGCTCAAGACCGGCACCCTCACCCGCCTGCTGACCGACTGGCAGGGGCCGGAACACCCGGTGTATGCAATTTACCCCGAGCGGCGGTTCGAGACGGCGAAATTAAGGGCGTTTCTGGATTGGCTGGGGGATGTGTTGCGGGAGGGTTGAGTAAAATTCTTGTCACCTCGTTCAACACAGACAGCTTGCGTGCACGCTAAGAACTCAGTCAATAACTAGCTGAATTTAGCAATCTGTGATAGAATGTTAGCTTGCTGGGAAATTGGGGACAGGCATCATGAGCCGTAAACAAGAAGAAAAAGAATACACGGAAGAATTTTTCAAAAAAAATGATAATCAAATTGAGCGTGTTAAGGCGACTGAAGCACTCAAGTACGCGCTTGACATACGTAAGTTTGAAATCGAGCTATATTGGAAGCGAACCACTTACTTCTGGACCGTCCTAGCTGCAACGTTTACAGGGTACGGTATAGCCTTTGCACATAATATGCGTTGGTTAAGCATATTACTCGCCGGTTTGGGCTTAGTGTTATCCTATGGATGGTACTTGGCTAACCGAGGCTCAAAACATTGGCAACAAAACTGGGAACAGCATGTGGATATGCTTGAGGATCCAGTTTTAGGGCCCCTATATAAGACTGTTTTTACAGAAACGCCACGCCCCGACAAAACTATAAGGGCTATCTTTACCGCCCCTGCACCTTTCTCTGTTTCCAAGATCAATCAAATGATTAGCCTATATATTACACTAATCTGGGCTGCGATATTGACCTATATATTTTTTGGCGAGTTGCGTCCTGTATGGGACGCCACAATCAGTAGCCGATGTTTCGTTCTTTTTCATTGTTATCCACTCCCCATGGCATTCGAGTATGTGAAGCCGACCCTCACTTTTGTAGCGCTCCTCCTCCCCGCTGCGATGTGCATCAACCTATTCGTATGGGGAAAACAATCATCAAGCAGTGCTAGCAACCAAACTGTTTTAATCGAGACACGACCTTGCAAGACTCCTATCTCAAAGCCAAAGACAGACAGAACCTAACCATTTAAATTGAATATTTTAATTCAAAAAATCAACACGACCAACCGGAGGTCCGGCCATCAGACGTAGCCGTGCGCCATCACCCTTTCGTCACTCGCCGACTTGATCGGCGAGTCCATGGTTGGTGAAAGGCTATGGCCTGACAGCGCGGAGTGGTGGATTCGCCGGTCAAGCCGTCGAATGACGAATAGGGATGGAGCTCATATGCTCGCATTCACTGCGGCGTCACCCCCGCGTAGGCGGGGGTCCAGTCATGGGTCCGCTTACGCGGTTTCAAACGCTGCTGCTTCGTGCCAAAACCGTCTGGATGCCCGCCTGCGCGGGCATGACATGTTAAGCGCGGGCATGACGGTGGTGGCGGTGTTATGACTTAAACCCGCAAGCTCTCCCACGGGCCTCTGATCGCTACGGTGCGGCCGGGGTCTTTTTGTATGTTGGCGAACAGGGTTTTGCCGTCGGGCGAGAAGCAAGCACCGGCCCATTCTGAAATATCGGTCGCGGCGATGTGGTATAGCTTGCCCTCTGGCGTCAGGCCGACTAGGCGCTGGCTGGTGAGGTCACAGTCTTCACAGATGATCAGGTCGCCCCATGGGCTGATGACGATATTGTCGGGCTTTTCAAGCGCACCGGGTGTGGTGGCTTCGAACACCAGCATCACCTGCCCGCCCGCGTCCGCGCTGTCACCGGGGATATATTTGAACACCTGGCCAATGCCTGCGGCCCCGCCCTGTGTGCAGGTGAAATAAAGGCCGTCTGGCGCCGTGACAATGCCTTCCCCGCGCACAAAAATGGCCGCGCCCTTGCTTTGGGCTTCACGGCGCAGGGTGTTGTCTTCGGGGTCAGGCTCGTCGATCGTCACCCAGTCACACGCGTAAGGCTGGCCGGGCTGCATGGGTTCATCGGTGGTGTGCAGGCGACCATCGGTGAATTTGAGCGCCTGCAGGGTGCCGCCTTCGGCCAAGCGCCCGCCCACACGCGGGATATAGCGGTAAAAACAGCCGTTCATGTCATCTTCGGTTTCATACACGGTGCCGTTGCCGTCAACCGCGATGGCTTCATGGTTGAAGCGGCCCATGGCCTTGATGGGCTCAATTTTTTTCAAGGGGTCCAGCGGGTTGACCTCAAAGGCGTAGCCGTGGCGCTTGCCCATTTCCCAGCCGCTGCCGCCCGCTTCCTCACAGCTTACCCACGTGCCCCATGGCGTGATGCCGCCCGCGCAGTTGCGGATAGTGCCCGTGAGGCTTAGGTGGTGTTTGATGACATTCAGCGCGTCATCCAGCCAGATGGTGGTGGTGCCGCCCGATGACGCCGGGTCATAGGCCATATCAGGCACCGGCGACGGCGGGTCCTTGGGGAAGAAAAGCGGCGTTTCATGGTTGCGCACAAGGATGGTCTCCCCATTCGGGCCTTTAAATGCGCCCATGCCGTCATGATAGCCGGGCACCTCAAGGCCGCCTGACATCACCTCCCCCGCTTGTGAGATGATTTTATAGCTGAAGCCTTTGGGCAGGTCGCAAATGCCGTTCGGGTCCGGCGTCAGGCCCGGCCCCAGGGTTTGCCGTGGCCCGCCACAGGCGCCGAGGCTCAGCAGTGTGGCAGCAAGGGTGCCCGACATGGCCAGCGCACCAGTTGCCCCGGCCGCGCCTGCGACCGCGCCCAAAAACCCACGCCTGTTGAGTGTGTTTGTCATGTCTGTCCCCACCAAAAAAAAAAGACCATGGCATGGTGCCCCGGCCTCGCTGGTTCGTCAAGAATTGCCGGGTCAAGCTGCCGAACGACGATTGTGGTGGCGGTTCCATGCTCACGGCAGGGGCTTTCGCTCAGTTGCCACCCGCGCAAAGGCGCGGGGATGACAGGGTATGGGTAAAAGGCGTCACAAAAGGCACAAAAAAACCGCCTGAATGAGAGGCGGTTTTGTGTTTTATGGCCAAGTGCGTGCCGCAGCGGCAACCCGTATCAGGTTGGAGACCCGGCCTGCGACGGGTTTGGCTCAAGAATGACCACTATGTCATCCCCAGTCGGTGGTGCCTCAGGCGGGCTTTGCGTCTGTGTCGTCGTGCCGCTGTCGCCGTCGCCGCCGCCTTGCTGAGTATTGCTGGCAAGGATAGCAGCAATGCTGTCCGAGCTACCCGAGTTTAAACCGTTCATGTCTATGTTTGACTGAGCGTCGCTCAGAATGCCGGTCACCCGCGACCTGACGGTCGGCGAGGCAGCGGCAACACTATCCACATTTGCAACCGAGTTGGAGTTCGACATCACATTCAACGCAGCTGTCGGGTCCAGATTGTAAACGCCAGGTTCAGAAACCACCTGCGCAGCCGTTACCGCCACTTCCCCCGCCCCTGCAGGCGATGCCGAAATGACAGACGGATTCGACGAAATGTTCGAAGCAGAAACCGCAACGGACAGCGCGGCATCTGCCGCGACAGTCTTGACATCAGGTGAATTGACCACATCAAGTGCCGCAGAAACGGCACTTAAAGCACCAGCAGGGTTGCTGTCCGCCATGCCGGTCGCCGCGCTGGCGACACTTTGCGCAAGGCTTGCCATCCTGGTCGGATCGCCACCGGATAGAACTCGAATAGCCTGCTTTATACTCTCGGGATTCCCGCTCATCATCGCGGCGCGCAGCGCGGGAGGGAGAGTGTTCATCGAAGAGCCGCTAGACTGCATGGCCTGAGCGGCCTGTTGGCCCGTTGGTGCAACAATGGCCACAGCCGAGACCGCCATCATACCCAAGACCATGAAATGTCTGATTTTCACCGAAACCCCCTACAAAAAAATTTCATTAACGATATCTGGAGATGCCTTTTCCCACAAGTAAGAATTGCCAAACCACGACAAAAAGCCGGGACAGGGTGCCCCGGCCTTGGTAGTTCATTCCGTGCACGCCGGTTTAGGCGACGTCGAAACGGTCCGCGTTCATGACTTTCACCCACGCCTTCACAAAATCTGTGGTGAACTTTTCCGCGCCGTCGTCTTGTGCGTAAAGCTCGGCAAAGGCGCGCAGGATGGCGTTTGAGCCGATGACAAGGTCGATGCGCGTGGCTGTCCACTTCACAGCGCCTGTTGCGCGTTCCACCACGTCATAGAGGTTTTCACCCTTGGGTTTCCACGTGTAGGCCATGTCGGTCACGTTGACAAAAAAGTCGTTCGTCAGCGCGCCCTCCCGGTCTGTGAAGACACCGTGTTTGGTGCCGCCGTGGTTGGTGCCCATGGCCCGCATGCCCGCGATCAGCACGGTCATTTCATGCGCCGTGAGGCCCATCAGTTGCGTGCGGTCCAGCAGCAGTTCCTCCGGGCTGACGTTATAGTCTTGCTTCAGCCAGTTGCGGTAACCGTCGTGGATCGGCTCCAGCACATCGAAGGAGGCCGCGTCGGTCATCTCATCGGTGGCGTCGCCCCGGCCCGGCGTGAACGGCACGCTCACATCGCGCCCGGCCGCCTTGGCCGCACGCTCAATACCCACGCTGCCGCCCAGTACGATGACATCAGCCACGCTGGCGCCGGTTTCCGCCGCGATGGCCTCATAGACCTTCAGTGCCTTGGCCAGCCGTTCTGGCTCGTTGCCTGCCCAGTCCTTCTGCGGGGCAAGGCGGATGCGGGCGCCATTGGCGCCGCCGCGCATGTCTGAGGCCCTATAGGTGCGGGCGCTGTCCCACGCGGTGCTCACAAGCTCGGCCACGCTCAGGTCACTGGCGGCGATTTTGTCCTTCACCGCATCCACGTCATAACCGGTGGGGCCAGCGGGGATCGGGTCCTGCCAAATAAGGTCTTCCTGCGGTACGTCCGGCCCGACATAGCGCACACGTGGCCCCATATCGCGGTGTGTCAGCTTGAACCACGCGCGGGCGAATGTTTCGCGGAAATAATCCGGGTCGGCGCGGAACCGCTCTGATATCTTGCGGTAGGCCGGGTCTTTGATCATCGCCATGTCGGCGTCTGTCATGATCGGGTTATAGCGGATGGACGGGTCCTCGACATCAACCGGTTTGTCTTCTTCCTTGATGTCGACCGGTTCCCACTGCCATGCGCCAGCCGGGCTTTTTTTCAGCTCCCACTCGTGGCCGAACAGCATGTCGAAATAACCGCCGTCAAACTTGGTGGGGTGGGTTGTCCACGCGCCCTCAATGCCGCTTGTGACCGTGTTGCGCCCGATGCCGCGGCCCTTTTTGTTGATCCAGCCAAGGCCCTGATCTTCAAGTTCCGCGCCCTCTGGGTCTGGCCCAAGGTCGCCCGCGTCGCCGTTGCCGTGGCATTTACCCACGGTGTGACCACCGGCCGTCAGCGCCACAGTTTCCTCGTCATCCATTGCCATGCGGGCAAAGGTTTCGCGCACGTCATGGGCGGTGCGCAGTGGGTCCGGGTTGCCGCCCACGCCTTCGGGGTTCACGTATATGAGGCCCATCTGCACAGCAGCCAGCGGGTTCTCAAGGCTCGTGCGGTCGTCGCCGTCTTCGTCATAGCGCGTGGCGCCCAGCCATTCGTCTTCAGAGCCCCAGTAAGTGTCTGTCTCAGGGTGCCAGATATCCTCGCGGCCAAAGGCGAAGCCGTAAGTTTTAAGCCCCATGCTCTCATAAGCGATGGTACCTGCAAGCACGATAAGGTCGGCCCAGCTGATTTTGTTGCCGTATTTTTTCTTGATCGGCCACAACAGGCGGCGGGCCTTGTCGAGATTGACGTTATCGGGCCAGGAGTTGAGCGGCGCAAAGCGCTGGTTGCCGGTACCCGCGCCGCCGCGCCCATCCGCCATGCGGTATGAACCCGCCGCGTGCCACGACATGCGGATCATCAGACCGCCATAATGGCCCCAGTCCGCCGGCCACCAGTCCTGACTGTCGGTCATCAGCGCGTGCAGGTCAGCCTTCAGGGCGTCCACATCAAGCTTCTTGAGTTCTTCACGGTAATTAAAATCTGCCGACATCGGGTTTGTCTTGATGTCATGCTGGTGCAGGATGTCGAAATTAAGCGCATTCGGCCACCAGCTCATGTTCGATTTACCGCTCGAAGTATGGCCACCGTGCATAACCGGGCACTTGCCGCCGGTGGTTTTGATCTTTTCATCCATAATAGGCTCCAATCTGGTTCTGGGACCGCCAGCGGGGATGCTAGGGGGCTGACAGTCGTGACATGGGAACAACATTACTACGGTGCGGGTGCGGCGCTAAATTTGTTTATTGCATGACAGTCAGTGGAAGGATTGATCACTGCGCGCGCCGGGCCGGTATATTTGAAAATTGTACGTATATAATGCCATGTCACCGGGCCGCGTGCCATGACCAAAGTCAAGCTGCGCGAGAAATACTGCGCGCAAAACAGGAAAAGTCCAAAAGCGAAAAGACCGGAGCATGGTGCCCCGGCCTTTCCAATCTCGTCAAGCGTGTATGTGTAAAGCCTACTCCGCTGCTTCAACCTCGTCGGCGGGCAGGTAGAGGTCGGCGCCGCGTTTGGCGAACTCTTCCGACATCTTCTTCATACCGGTTTCTTGCTCTTCCTTGGCGGCAGCGAAATCGCGCACTTCCTGGGTGATTTTCATCGAACAGAACTTCGGCCCGCACATGGAGCAGAAGTGCGCCACTTTGTGCGCTTCCTTTGGAAGCGTCTGGTCGTGATACTGCCGCGCGGTTTCGGGGTCGAGCGACAGGTTGAACTGGTCTTCCCAGCGGAATTCAAACCGCGCGCGGGAAACCGCGTCATCCCTCAGTTGGCTAGCCGGATGGCCCTTGGCCAAATCCGCTGCGTGGGCCGCAAGCTTGTAGGTGATCACACCCACTTTCACGTCATCCCGGTCCGGCAGGCCAAGGTGTTCCTTGGGTGTGACGTAACACAGCATCGCGGTGCCGTACCAGCCGATCTGCGCCGCGCCGATCGCGGACGTGATATGGTCATAGCCTGGTGCAATATCGGTTGTAAGCGGCCCGAGGGTATAAAACGGCGCTTCATGGCAGTGCTTGAGCTGCTCTTCCATGTTTTCCTTGATCTTGTGCATGGCCACATGGCCGGGGCCCTCGATCATCACCTGCACGTCATGCTTCCATGCGATTTTGGTCAACTCGCCGAGGGTGCGCAGCTCCGCAAACTGGGCTTCGTCGTTGGCGTCGGCGATGGAACCGGGGCGGAGACCATCACCAAGGCTAAAGGCCACATCATACTGCTTCATGATCTCGCAAATCTCTTCGAAGTGCGTATAGAGGAAGCTTTCCTTGTGGTGCGCGAGGCACCATTTCGCCATGATCGAACCACCGCGCGAGACAATGCCAGTGACGCGCTTGGCGGTCAGGTGAATGAACGGCAGGCGCACACCGGCGTGAATGGTGAAATAGTCAACACCCTGCTCGCACTGCTCAATCAGCGTATCGCGGTAAATCTCCCACGTCAGGTCTTCGGCGACGCCGTCCACCTTCTCCAGCGCCTGATAAATCGGCACCGTGCCAATGGGCACCGGCGAGTTGCGCATGATCCACTCGCGGGTGTTGTGAATGTTGCGGCCTGTCGAGAGGTCCATCACCGTATCCGCGCCCCAGCGTGTAGCCCAGATCATTTTGTCCACCTCTTCCGCGATGGAGGAGCTGACCGCCGAGTTACCGATATTGGCGTTGATCTTCACGAGGAAATTGCGGCCGATGATCATCGGCTCGGTTTCCGGGTGGTTGATATTGTTGGGGATAATGGCGCGGCCTGCGGCGATCTCGTCGCGCACAAACTCGGCCGTGATATAATCGGGGATATTGGCGCCCATCGGGTCACCGTCCCGCTTCAGCTTTTCCTTCATCACCTTGCGGCCAAGGTTTTCACGCACCGCGACATATTCCATCTCAGGCGTGATCAGGCCTTTGCGTGCATAGTGCATCTGGCTGACATTCATGCCTGCTTTGGCACGCAAGGGACGCCTGTGCACAGGGAATTCAGGCGCCAGATAGTCGCCTTCCACCTTGCCGTTATCCTCAGGCTTGATCTCGCGGCCCTCGTATTCTTCCACGTCGCCGCGGCCTTCGATCCACGTCCGGCGCAGCGGCTTGAGGCCTTCGTAGATGTCGATCTCCGCCGTGGGGTCCGAGTATGGGCCGGATGTGTCATACACCCGCACCGGCACTTCGTTGGCGCTGGGGTGCAGGTGGATTTCGCGCATTGGCACGCGGATGGTCGGGTCCAGTTCCGACCTTACATAAATCTTCTTCGAACCCGGCAGTTCGCCGGTAGTGACATTAAAATTCTGGTTCGCTGTATCAGGCATATGATTGCTCCGTCCCTTGCGCTGGTGTTAGCCAGATCAGGTTCTAAGGGTCTCTGCGCCGGGCGCAGACTCTCAGCCCCACATGCAGAAATGCACGCAGCGGGCTCCCCTCGGAACGCGGTTGATAGTGCGCCCTTATGTACGCTTCCCCATCCTCGCTCGCAAGGGTTTTCGGGGAAAAGTTAACGTTATCGGCACTTGCGTTCCGGGGTTACAGTTCCTTGATGAACTGGTATTCGGTGGTATTTGAACTGTCGTGCAAATCGCGGGTTTCCGCCTGTTTGATATAACCTTCGCGCTCATAAAAGCGGTGGGCGCGGGTGAAGCGGGTGTCGGACCATAATTCCATAGATTTGGCTCCACGCGTACGCGCGCGGCCCTCGGCGTGTTGCAAAAGCTTGAGCCCCATGCCGGACCCGCGCAGGTCCGCGCTCAGGTAAATGCGCTTGAGCTGGAAGCGCGAGCCTGCAAGCGGGCAGTAGGACACGCAGGCGAGCAATTTACCGCCCCCCTCGACCACAAAAGCCTCACCTTCCACGCTAGCCATATAGCTGGCATAGGCGTGCAGGTCGCTGTCGAGACCGTCAGGTTCAATATGAACACCGTCATATTCGGCGAAAATCCCACCAATGAGGGTGATAAGCCCCTCTGCGTCATCGTCCCGAACGGGCCTGAGCGTTGTGTCTGTCACCGGTATATGTCCCTTGCTTCACCAAGATTCCCTCCAGATACATGAGTACCTGCCCATAGTAAACCGGTGATGGCGTCGCCATATGTATACAGCGGCAAGTTGATGCCGCCCTTCAGAAAGGACATAAAATGTCCCAAGCTCCACACCCATCCACGACGACCATCGCTGATGCACCAACAACCGCAGAAGCCGAAACAATGGCAAAATACGGCATCGTGCATTCAACGGTAAATTACTACCAGCTTGGCGATTTTCGCTATACCTCGCTCAAGGATGCGGTTGCACAAGCCAAACGCACCAACTGATCCCGCCGCCAGAATTTAACCCGTAAAAATTCAGGCACCTAAACCTTTTGCCGCCCCCTGCGCCCGAGCTGTTCATCACGTCCGTTGGCGCAGGGGATATTTGCGTGCGCCCTGCTATTTTTCATAAATAAAAAAATAATATTAATTTATTTCACAAAATAAATATTGCACTTTTATTTTAAAATTCTGGCAACTATTGAAATAATTATAAAAATAACCATATAAATAGACGATACTATTACTTAATTTTTAAAGGACCGGAAAAATGACTTACAAAGACCTTTTCAAGAAAAAAACAGATGCCACACAGAAGCCTCCTGTTGTCAAAGCAGCCGTAGTCGACGCCAAAGCCAAAGAAGCACCGGCCAAAAGCACCACTGCCGCGCCCAAGTAAATCGCACTGCAAGTAAACCGCACTGGGAGGGAACTTTCCCTCCCGCTGCCGGTCTGGACAAAGAAAATGACGAGCCGCTCCATAGAACGCACAGTAACCTTCAAAAACGACTTCAAAGTGCGGGGGTATAAAAGACCCCTGCCCGCCGGTGTCTACCAAACAGAAACCGAGGAAGTCTTGCTGGAAGGTTCTATCACGCCAGCCTATCGGCGCTATCAAACCACGCTGCGCCTACAGCCTGAGCGTCCGGGCATTGAGGAATATCTGACCCTGAGCCCCGGCGAGTTTGACGCTGCAATCCTGCGGGATCACGCGCTAGCGAAGGCTGAAGAGGACAAAGCAACAGAAGCTCGCACGCTCCGCCTTGAGAGGGAAGCCCAAAAAACGGCCGACCTGCTCGCCGTTGAGAGCGGCGAAGAAGAAGGCATGCTATGGATGGCCGAAGAGCCAGACCGACCGCCGCCTTTCGGCTTCGAGGAATTTACCTCCAGCGGCTATAAAGACCCCGACTGACTATATTCGCCTGCGCGTATCTAATGCCCACCCGGCATGGAACCACAGGCCATTAAGGACAAAAAATGACTTTCCCTTCGCACCTGCGCAACGGTGTGATGGTCACGCTGACCATTCTTTTGTTGCTGCTCTACGCCAGCGCCGCCGCCGTAGCGGGCCCGCCGCCTGAAAACGGCCACACCGATGCATATGGCCGCGGCTGGAGCTGCGATGATGGATTCCAGCGTTCGTCAGACGCATGTGTCGCCGTCATTACCCCCGTCAATGCCTACCTCACCGGCATGACATATGGACAAGGCTGGGCCTGCCGGCACGGCTACCTTGAAAATGGCAAGAATTGCGAGGCCATCAAACTGCCCGCAAATGCCTATATTTCCGAAAACAATTATGGCGCGGGCTGGAAGTGTGAGCGCGGTTATTCTTCTACCGGAGATATGTGCACACCGATCAACATTCCCGCCAATGGCTACCTGACAGACGCGAGCTACGGCGCGGAGTGGGCTTGCGAGCGCGGTTTTCGCGCCACCGACAATAGCTGTGAGGCCATACCGGTGCCCGCAAATGCCTATTTGTCACCCTCCACCTATGACCGGGGCTGGGAATGTGAACGCGGCTACCGCGCAGTACGCGACACCTGTGCCCTTATCAAGGTGCCAAAAGACGGTTATCTGACCGACCAAAGCTTTGGCACCGGCTGGAAGTGTAACCGGGGTTATCGCGCCACCGACACAGATTGCCTTGAGATCAAAATCCCGCGTCACTCCCATCTGGTTGACAATATTTACGACAAAGGCTGGGAATGCGACCGGGGATACATGGAAGCGGGCCAGACCTGTGTGACCGTCGAAATGCCGAAAAATGCCCACCTTAATTATCGTGGCAACGATTGGACTTGCGAAAAGCCCTACCGACGCCAACAGAACCAATGTGAGCTACCCGGATAAAACCGCCAGCACGGCAAAGGCAAGATGATGACACAGACCCGACAAAACAAGACCCTTGAAACCCCGGCACGCGTCACCCCGGAACGGCAACCAACCAACAAAAGGCCGGGCACTGACAGCACACTGCGGCCGGGGTGGGATGTTCCCAAATCGCGGGATTGCCTGATGTGTCATACGCCTTTTGACAGCACTTGGTCGGGCGAACGCCTGTGTAAGCCTTGCAAGCAAAAACAGACCTGGCGCAACGGCATGGCGGCAACCCCCAGCAGCTACCAGCAAGGCCGCGGCGGTGCAAAAGGCCGAAGCTGACCAGCGCCCCAAAAACTTCCCTTGATATAAAAAGGCAGCCGGGCATTTTGCCCCGCGGCCTTTCCAATAATGTCCAGTGCCTTTGTGTGGCCCTGCCCCCGCGATTAACGGGAGTAGAATTCCACCACGAGGTTCGGTTCCATGATAACCGGGTACGGCACTTCGTCGAGCGAAGGGATACGTACGTAGGTTGCTTTGAAACCGTCTACGGAAATGTATTCAGGCAGTTCACGCTCTGGGCTTTGGCCTGCTTCGATCACCATCGGTACTGCGCGGGATTTTTCGCGGACTTCCACGACATCACCAGCTTTCAGCAGACGGGATGGAATGTTACAGCGCTTGCCGTTCACGAGCACGTGGCCGTGGTTTACAAACTGACGCGCGGAAAACACAGTCGGTACGAACTTCGCACGGTATACAACCGCGTCAAGACGACACTCAAGAATACCGATCAGGTTTTCACCGGTATCGCCGCGACGACGCACAGCTTCGTCATAATAGCGACGGAACTGTTTTTCGGTGATGTTGCCGTAGTAACCCTTGAGCTTCTGTTTGGCACGAAGCTGGATACCGAAGTCAGACAGCTTGCTTTTGCGGCGCTGACCGTGTTGACCCGGACCATATTCACGGTTGTTCACTGGGGACTTTGCACGGCCCCAGATGTTTTCGCCCATACGGCGGTCAATTTTATATTTCGCTTGGATACGCTTGGACATGCGAATCGCTCCTTTCAAATAAGCGCCACGGGCGGCGTGCTGTCCGAAAACAATGGCACTATATTGCCCGTGCGGCCCAGGGTCACTATTGCCCCGGCCATTCATTAACGGGCGGGTGGTATAGGGTTGCGGCTGCATTGTCAATCAAAATGCGCCACTTCCGGCACTTTATCCACCCAGCCGGAAGTGTTGCCCTAGCCCTTGTTCCATGGCAGACGGGCAATCAGCATACCCATAGCGCATGTATCGGTAACACCGGCAAACACCAGTCCCGCTCCCACAAAGCCCGACAGCGCGTAAAACAGCGGGTTCACCAACCAGCCCAGCATGACACCAATGAACACCAGCGAACCAGCCGCGATGCGCACCTGACGTTCGAGCGACATGACGGTAGCGCCCTCGCTTCGGTTCACGTCCATGCCGCAGGCCACACAGGCATCTGTGCCGCCTTCAACCACCACAACATCACGTTTGGTAGCTGGTGCGAGCGCTTCGGCGGCCTTCTGTGCACGCCCACCAGCCTTGCACAGCACATATATAGGCTCTCCGCCTGTACCGGTAGCGTCCAGGATTTCGCCCGGTACCAGATCCTGCAACGGGAAGTGTTTGGCACCCTTGACGTGGCAGGCCTGATATTCCGCCCCAGTGCGCACGTCGATGACATGCAGATCACCCTTCTCGTCGCGCAAGCGCTGGAAGTCGGCCGCTGGGATCTTTTTGATATTTGTCATGATACTTCTCCCTTCACGCATATTTGCTAATAAGTTTGCCAAGCTCGTCGGCGCTGGCGTCGGTTCCGGTTCGGATATGCTCCTCCACCATGCAGGCAAGCATGGTGTGCTGAGCCTTATCCAGCGCCTTACGGGCTGCGCTCATCTGCTGCGCGACCTTTTCACAATCCGGCGCATCAGCCGCCATCATCTTGCTGATGCCGCGAAGCTGCCCTTCAATGCGCGCAAGGCGATTAATCATCGCTGTTTTGTCTTTTTCACCAATCATGGAACCATCCTTAAATACTATACCCCCTATAGTATATGACTTAAGTCAAAAAATACAAGGGACGAGCAAGACATCGCCCCTTGTCAAGGACTCAGGTAAACGCGGTATCTAGCCCCTGAAGCGCCGGATCAGGCTTGAGGTGTCGTTTCGGTTGCCGCCCATTTTTTGCACGTCGCAGTAAAATTGGTCAACAAGGGCGGTGACGGGCAACGACACCCCCATATTGTTCGCTTCCGAGAGCACAATACCAAGGTCCTTGCGCATCCAGTCTACCGCAAAGCCGAAGTCGAACTTGCCGTCGATCATCGTCTCGGCCCGGTTTTCCATCTGCCAGCTTTGCGCGGCTCCCTTGGAGATCACATCCACAACCGCTTTGGCGTCAAGCCCGGATTCCATGGCAAAATGCAGCGCTTCCGAAAGCCCCTGCACCACCCCTGCGATACAGATCTGGTTGACCATTTTGGTAAGCTGTCCCGCGCCTGCCGCGCCCAAAAGCTTTACCGACTTGGCGTAAGCCTGCATCACCGGCTCAGCGCGCTCAAACGCGGCCTGGTCGCCGCCGCACATCACAGTAAGCTGACCATTGACCGCCCCGGCTTCGCCGCCCGAGACCGGCGCATCGATGAACGACAGCCCTGCATCGCTGGCGGCGGCCGCCATGGCGCGGGCACAGTCTGCGGACGCTGTTGTATGGTCGACAAAAATCGCGCCTGTTTTCATGGCGGCAAAGGCACCGCCCTCCCCCACACATACATCAGCCACATCCTTGTCGGCGCCGACGCAAGCAAACACAATATCGGCATCCGCCGCTGCACCCGCTGGCGTTGGCGCGGCAAACAGCTCTCCCGCCGCGTCATCGGCGTATGTTTCAAGCCATTTTTCAGCCTTGTCGGCTGTGCGATTATAAACCGTGACATTATGGCCCATACGGGCAAGATGCCCCGCCATGGGAAAGCCCATTACGCCAAGGCCGATGAATGCTACGTTTGCCATCTTTTGCTTCCTTCCTGCCCACCTGCTGCGCACTGTCTGCGCTTTACCGGACTTGACGGTCCAGTATGTTAGGTGCTTGATACGGTTCGCTAACTTCGTAAGCGCCAGATGGCGCGATGTCCAGTCCGCACTATCGGGGAAAAATAAAAACTATGCGCGCACTCAAATTCTGGTCACTTGTCGTCGGGTCCCTTGTAGTCCTTACAGCCCTTCTGGGCACCGCATGGCTCAGGAGCAGCCTGCCGCAGACGGACGGCACGCTTGAACTGAAAGGCCTCTCAGCGCCCATCACCATCGCGCGCCATGCTCACGGCATCCCCCATATCGGCGCGACCAGCGACAATGACCTTTATTTCGGCATGGGGTATGTGCACGCGCAGGACCGCTTGTGGCAGATGGAGATGAACCGCCGTATCGGCCATGGCCGCGTGTCGGAAGTATTGGGCGAAGCGGGCCTCGGTTTTGACAAATATTTCCGCACTCTGGGTTTCACCGAGGCCGCAGAAAGCGCGCTTGAAAAGCTCGACGATGAGACAAGGGCATCACTGCAAGCCTACGCCGCCGGTGTTAATGCCTTTATCGACAGCCACAAAGGCGCATGGCCCCCAGAATTTATCCTCACCGGCACCACGCCGACCCACTGGCAACCGGTGGACACACTTGTGTGGCAGAAAATGATGTGGCTGGACCTTTCCGGCAACATGCGTACCGAGCTTGCCCGCGCGCGACTGCTCGCGAAGCTCAGTCACGCCCATGTGCACAGCATCTACCCAAGCTACCCCGGCGACGTTGAGACCCCGCTGCCTGACCTTGGCGCGCTTTATGGCGAAACCGACATCGCAAGCGCCATCGCGCTGGTCGGCGACGAAATGCCTGAAGGCTACGGCTCGAACAACTGGGTCGTGGACGGCCGCCGCACCAAAAGCGGCAAGCCATTGCTTGCCAATGACCCCCACCTTGGACTGACCACACCATCTATCTGGTATCTGGTGCGGCTTAACAATACCGCAACGGGCGAAAACCTTGTTGGTGTCAGCTTCCCCGGCACACCGTCGATCATTCTTGGTCGTAACGATAAAATCGCCTGGGGCTTCACCAACACCTACCCCGACATTCAGGATCTCTATCTTGAAAAGGTGCTGGAAGGCGGCAAACAATATCTGACCCCCACCGGCCCGGCTGATTTCATTGCCCGCACCGAGATCATCAAGGTAAAGGATAGCGACGATGTTGTCCTTGAGGTCAAGGAAACCCGCCACGGCCCTGTTGTCACCGGCGTGGTGGGCGACAGCGCAGACTTTTTGCGCGAAGGCTATGTTCTGGCGCTCCGGTGGACCGCACTTAATGCCGAGGACAGCGCACCTACCGGACTTGCCAAGCTCGGCAAGGCACAGAATTTTGAGGCCTTCATGGTCGCGGGCCGCCACTATTTCGGCCCCGAACAGAATATGATCTATGCCGACACCGACGGCAACATCGGCTATCACGCGCCAGCCCTTGTGCCGGTCCGCAAGCCTGATAATGAGATTATGGGTCGCCTGCCTTCCCCCGGCTGGCTGGCGAAATACGACTGGGACGGTTACATCCCCTACGAGCAACTGCCCACGCGCTATAACCCCGAGGGCGGTATTATCGCCACAGCGAATGAAAAGATCGTGGACAGTGACTATCCACACTTTATCACCCGCGACTGGGCGCTGCCTTACCGCGGCAACCGTATCCGGGCCGAGCTTGAAAGCGTACCCCATCATGACCGTAGCAGCTTCAAGGCCCTGCACCATGACATCACCTCCGATATGGCGCGCGATATGATCACAGTGCTTAAGCCTCACCTCAGGGGCCTGAGCCCGGCGGCAGATGCTCTGCTGCTTTGGGACGGCACCATGGATAAGCGCCGCACAGAACCGCTTATCTTCCATGAGTTCATGCGCACCTACCAGCGCCGCATGATGGCGGATGAGCTTGGTGAACTGGCGGGTGATTTTACTGCCATTCGCTCCCGCCTTCTCCGTGACAGTCTTTATTATGACCTGCAGGAAGCCGCGCGCCCGGATCTGAGCGTGGAATATTACCACCTTGACCTGATGCCCGAAGCGGAAGCCACCCTGTGGTGCGACGATGTAACAACCGAGAGCACCGAGACCTGCGGGGAACTTGCCAAAGCCGCCTTTACCGAAGCGATGGAGACGCTGGCCACGCGCAATGAAGGGGATTGGGAAACCTGGCAGTGGGGGCGTGAACACAGCTTGACGCAAAGTCACAGGCCCATGAGCCAAGTCCCTTTCATGGCAAAGTTTTTTGAAATCAAGACCCCTATCGCCGGAAGCCGCAACACCATCAACGTTGCGGGCGTCAGCGAGAGCAAAAGCAGCCTCAACGCCTCAAGCTTCGGACCAAGCTACCGTGGTATCTTTGATCTTTCGGACCTTGACGCGTCGCTCTACGTACTGCCGACAGGACAATCAGGCAATCCGATGTCTGGCACCTATGACGACCTGTTCCCGCTGTGGCGCAGCGGCGATTACATTACCATTCCCGCGCGTGGGCCGGTGACAGAAGGTGCAGAACACACCCTTGTCATTAACCCCGCTTCAACAGATTCACCTTAACATAAGGTTTTTAAGCGACTATCGTGGGCATCGTATGACCAGCACGGGAGAATAAGGTGGCGAAAAACGACGGCGACGACGTCCGCCCCATTATCAAAAAGGTGAAGAAGGTTTCAGGCGGTGGCCATCATGGCGGCGCCTGGAAGGTGGCTTATGCCGACTTCACCACTGCCATGATGGCCTTTTTCATGTTGCTGTGGCTGCTTAATGTCGCACCACCTGAGACACTGGCTGGCCTTGCTGACTATTTTTCACCGACGACGGCGGCCGTTTCGGGCCGCACGGGTGCAGATGCGGTGAATGCACCATCGGACGATTCTATCGGATCCAATCCTTCGCCTATTGTCGCCATCAGCGTGCCAGGCCCGCCGCAGACAGGGCCACAACAAGGCAATAAAACCGGCTCAAGTGAAGATGGCGCCTATGGTGACAAGTTAGCGGAACGCATCAAAGCTCAAGAAGATGAAGCATTCCAGCAGTTGCAGGAAAAATTGCGCCTCGCGATCCAGCAATCCCCTGAGTTGGCCAGGGTTTCAGACCAGCTCATTATGGAAGTGACCGAAGAGGGTATGAAAATTCAGCTGATCGACAAAGACCGCCGTGCGATGTTCAAATCAGGCACAGATGAGTTGTACGACTTTGCCAAAAAAATGCTGAATGAAATTGGTAAATCGATCCAGACCTTACCAAACCGGGTTACCATTCTTGGTCACACGGATGGCAGCGTTTATTTTGGCCCCACCGGCGAAACCAATTGGGAATTAAGCTCCGGTCGGGCAAATGCCGCCCGGCGAGAGCTCGATAGTTCCGGCGTGTCAACAGACCGCGTTTCTGAAGTCATCGGCAAGGCAGGTACCGACCCTCTCTATCCCGATCAGCCTAACCGAACGGAAAACCGCCGCATCACAATCCTCGTGCTGCGTGAAGCGCCTGTGGTGCCACCAAACCTGACAAACGACAACTGATAGCACCGTCGCTGACCGGCCAGCACAGCAAAATTGACTTGTCCTGCAGTGGTCGCCGCTGTAACAATTTTGGGTGTACCTGAGTTGACGGGGACTGTCAGAACGAGGCACAGCGTCAGCTCATCTCTCAGGCAAATGGATATCTCACATATATGGATCTTATTGAACCAACCATTCAGATGTGGCTGACCTTCGCAATTGTCCTTGGGGCAATCGTGGCATACGCTTATGATCGTATCCCGCTTGAGATCTCCTCTATCGCGACCGTGGCCCTGCTGCTGTTCCTGTTTGAAGTTGCTCCACTTGTGGGCCCGGACGGCGAGCGCATCGTCACGATGCGCGACCTGTTGCAGGGCTTTGCCGACCCCGCGCTTATCACGATCATGGCACTTCTGGTGGTTGGGCAGGGCCTTGTGCAGACCGGCGCGCTCAATGGTCCTGCGCGAACGCTTGTGCGTTGGGGGAAAAACTACCCCCGACTGGTTATTTTGGCCTGCCTCGTTACCGTGATGGTGATCTCGGCGGTACTCAACAACACCCCGGTCGTGGTAATTTTTATCCCAATCCTCGCCGCCCTTGCAGAACGACTGGGTAAAAAAGTCGCCATGGTGATGATGCCGCTAAGCTTTGCGGCCATCCTTGGTGGCAACATGACCAAGATCGGCTCCAGCACCAACCTTCTTGCCATTGGGGCCTATGAACAGGTGGGTGGGCCGCATATTGGCTTCTTTGAGTTCACTGTACCGGGCGCCGTTCTTGCACTTGTCGGTTTTGCCTATGTGGTTTTCATCGCCCCCAAGCTGCTGGTGGACCGCGCAGGCATCGCCAAACGCCTTGCCGGGGGCGGAGGTAAACAATTCCTGTTCCAGATGGAACTGACGCCAGACAACGGCCTTGTGGGGCAGACCGCCGTTGCAGGCATGTTCCCGGGCCTTAAGGACGTAACCGTTCGCATGATCGAACGGCGGCGGGCGAAATTGCTGCCGCCGTATGACGACATCACCCTGCAGGTTGGTGACGTCGTGCTGGTGGCTGCCACACGGTCGGTGATGACCGAACTGCTGAATGCCTCCCCTGACCTGGTCTCCAGCGCCGAGGGCGAAGATGTCGACGACAAGGCGGGGGAACGCCGCGTGATTGCCGAGGCTGTGATTGCACCTGCGTCCCGCATGGATGGCCGTACGCTCTCACAAACCGGCTTCCGGGCCGAGACCGGCGTCTCCGTGCTGGGGGTCCAGCGCCGCAGCCGTATGATCCGCGCTGCGCTTTCGCAGCTCAGGCTTGAAGCGGGTGACGTGCTTCTGGTGATGGGCAGTCGCTCTGCCGTGCTGGCGCTGAGGGATAACCGCGACGTACTGCTTATGGAATCATCAGCCAGCGACGTACCAATGCGTGAGTTTGCCTGGCGCGCGCTGGCCATTTTTGCCGGTGTGGTTGCGACAGCCGCGCTTGAGATCATGCCCATTGTCGTGGCGTCACTGATTGGCGCCACCCTCATGATGGTCAGTCGGTGCCTAAATGTGCGGCAGGCGGGACGTTCCATTGACCGGCGCGTTTTCACCATTGTGGGCGCAGCACTTGCCCTCGGCACCGCCATGCAGGCAACGGGCGGCGCCAGTTGGCTTGCCCACGCAGTGATCGAAAGTCTGCGCGGGGCGCCGGTGTGGATATTGCTCTCTGGCTTTTTCCTGTTGATCGCCTTCCTGACCAACGTGCTTTCGAACAATGCAACAGCCGTTTTGTTTACCCCTATCGCTGTATCTATAGCAGCCGAACTGGGCGTCGACCCCATGCCGTTCCTTCTCGCGGTAATATTTGGCGCAAACTGTAGTTTCGCGACGCCGATGAGCTATCAGACCAATTTGCTGGTCATGGCGCCAGGGCATTACCGGTTTATTGACTTTATGCGTGTGGGCACACCGCTTATATTTGTGGTCTGGATCACTTTCACCTTGTTCGTTCCATGGTATTATGGGCTGCTCTAGACTGGGAGAATGAGCGACAATGACGGACCAAGGGGTTCAATTTCCGAAGTTTTATGTCACGGCGCCTTCACCGTGCCCCTATCTTGACGGCAAAATTGAACGCAAGGTTTTTACCGAACTCAAAGGCCCTGACGCCGCAGCCCTGAACGAAGCTCTGGGCCGTGTCGGCTTTCGTCGCAGCCAGTCAGTTGTATACCGCCCCGCGTGCGAAGGCTGTTCTGAATGTGTGTCGGTGCGCGTAAGGGTGAAAGACTTTCAGCCGACAAGGTCGCTTCGCCGGGTAAACAAGGCAAATAATGACCTCAAGTCGGAAGTGAGACCGCCTGTGGTGACCGAGGAACAGTATGCGCTTCTGAGCACTTACCTGCAAAACCGGCACGCCGACGGCACCATGGCAGACATGAGCGACGATGAATTCCGCGACATGGTTGAGGCTAGCCCAGTACAAACAGTATTGGTTGAATACCGCCGCGCGATAGACGGAAAGTTGATGGCGGCCGCACTGACTGACGAGCTCTCCGACGGGTTGTCGATGATCTATAGCTTCTTTGATACCACGGAACCTGGCCGCAGCTTGGGAACCTATCTGATTTCCGACCATATCAAACGGGCGCGACACGCGAATCAGCCTTATGTTTATTTGGGTTACTGGGTCAAAGGCAGCCCTAAAATGAGCTACAAAGGTCGCTTCAGGCCTCTCGAAAGGCTGGGACAAAACGGCTGGTTCGAAATTCAGGACGAAGAAACAGTAAAATAGGCGTCTTTGCTTGCCCCCCTGCATTCGCGCCCTATACTGTGCTGCGGCGGTCCTTCCTGTGATTTTTTCCACCTCCGGACATCCAGAAGGTCGCTCAGGGTTAGGTTAGGGGGAGTCTAGATTTTGCGTAAAAAAAACCTGCAGCCATTGTCTGAAAAATCCGGGGTAAAAAACCACGCCCTTGAAGAGAAAAGCCTGAGCCGGCGCAAGCTTCTGGGGGGCGTCGCTCTTGCTGGAGGTGCGGCTCTATTATCCGGTTGCTCTGGCGAAAAAGAGGACTGTGCCGGTGGCCCGGCTGTTTTGGGAAAAAAACGCCAGCTCAAGATGGTGACAAGCTGGCCGAAAAACTTCCCGGGCCTCGGTACCGGGGTCGAGCGACTGGCAAGGCGTATCGAAGCACTTTCCGACGGCTCCATCACAGTGAAGGTTTACGCGGCCGGTGAACTCGTCGGTGCACTCGGCGGTTTTGACGCCGTCAGCCAAGGCAAGGCCGACATGTATCATGCGGCGGAATATTACTGGCAGGGAAAATCCCCCGCATTCAACTTCTTCGCAGCGGTCCCCATGGGCATGACAGCGGCGGAAATGAACGCTTGGGTACGTTTTGGCGGCGGGCAGGAACTGTGGGATGAGCTTTCCGCAAGCTTCGGAATCAAACCCTTTCTCGCTGGCAACACCGGCGTTCAGATGGGCGGGTGGTTCAAGAAAGATATCAGTAGCGTTGAAGATTTCCAGGGCCTGCGCATCCGCATGCCGGGCCTTGGCGGCGAGGTCATGAAACGCCTTGGCGCAACACCTGTCACCAAACAGGGCGGTGAAATTTTCCAAGCGCTCAGCCAAGGCAACATTGACGCCAGCGAATGGATCGGTCCGTGGAACGATCTCGCGTTCGGTTTCCACACCATTGTGAAAAATTATTATTATCCCGGCATACATGAGCCGGGCTCTTCGCTGTCTCTCGGCTTGAACAAGGATATATGGGAAGACATGACACCGCGCGAACAGGCGATCATCAGCGCCGCGACCGCTGCCGAAAATGACATCATGTTTGCAGAATTCAATGCCAACAACGCACGGGCACTCGATACGCTGGTGAACGAGCACGGCGTAAAGCTCAAAAAATTCAGTGATGACATCCTGACACAACTTGGCAGATTGTCAGCCGAAGTATTGGCTGATGCCGCCAGAACCGATGATATGACCAAGCGCGTATTTGACAGCTTTTCAAAAGCACGGCACGAGGGTATCCGTTGGGGCGCAATTTCAGAACAGGCGTTTGCACACGCTCGCAGCCTGGTTGACAACTAATCAATGCAGAAATTTATTGTCGCGATTGATGCTTTTTCAGAGAAGAGCGGGCATTTGCTTGCCTTGCTGCCTCTCGCCCTCGTACTCACCCAGTTCATTGTCGTATTGATGGTGTATGTTTTCTCTTCCGGCAGCATACAACTGCAGGAAAGCCTGCAATATATAAACGCTTTGATGTTTCTGGGCGGCGCCGGATATACCGCCGTGAGAGGTGAACATGTACGTGTAGACATCTTTTATGCCAAGATGACCACGCGGGGGAAAGCCATTGTCAATTTCTGGGGCACGCTCCTCCTTCTTGTACCATTCCTTGTTCTTTTCTGGGTCTCCACCCTGCCCTATGTCACCGGTAGTTGGGCCATTATGGAAACCAGTACGGAGACAAGCGGCTTGCCTTACGTGTATATTCTCAAGTCGACCCTTTTGCTGTTCGCCTTCACCCTTAGCTTGCATGCGGTCGCCGATTTGCTGCGCCATGGCCGCACGATGCTGAAAGGCTAAGTGAATGGATATGTCGATCTTTCTCGTTATCAGCATGTTTATCGTGCTTGTCGGTTTTCTGCTGACAGGTTTTCCAGTTGCTTTCACCCTTGGCGGCACTGGTCTGTTGTTCGGCCTTATTGGCGTTGCCACGGGCACCCTCGACCTTACTTTCCTGGAAATCCTCCCTAATCGACTGTTTGGCAACGTTGTTAAAAATGAGCTTCTTTTTGCCATCCCGCTTTTTGTTACCATGGGCGTGATGCTTGAAAAGTCGAATGTAGCCGAAGACCTGTTGGAGAACATGGGACGATTGTTCGGACGGGTTCGCGGTGGCCTGGGTATTTCCGTCACTATTGTCGGCGCTCTGCTGGCTGCTTCTACCGGTATCGTTGGTGCCACCGTGGTGACCATGACCCTGTTATCTCTCCCGACCATGCTAAAGCGGGGTTATGATCAATCACTTGCGACCGGCTCGATCGCTGCTGCCGGGACCCTTGGCCAGATAATCCCGCCCTCAATTGTCCTTATTTTGCTGGCCGATGTCATTTCCTCAGCGTGGCAGCAAGCACAGCTTGACGCCGGAAACTTCTCCCCGTCACCAATGAGTGCTGGGGAGTTATTCGCCGGAGCCTTGGTTCCCGGCCTAATCCTTGTGGGGCTTTATATCCTTTATCAAGCTGCTGTAGCTTTGTTTAGCCCAGCGTCAAGTCCTGCAATCCCCCGTGCCGCAGACCAACGTCTCGACGCAGCTTTCTACGGCAGGCTTGTGGCTGCGCTCGCCCCACCGATGATCCTGATCATCGCTGTTCTTGGTTCCATTCTGTCAGGCATCGCCACCCCAACCGAAGCAGCGTCTGTTGGCGCCATCGGGGCGATCCTTCTGGGGGCGGCGCGGCAGGGCAAGCAAACACGCGTCATTGTCACGGCTTCTCTGGCTGCACTTCTGGTCCTACTCGCGCTGGCTGGCAGCATGGACCTCCGTATGGGGCGTCAGATAGTGCCAACCGCTGACCGCATCGCCTTTTACGCAGCCACCGTGCTGACAGCATTGTTTGCCCTTGGCCTTGTCTGGGCACTGTATAAAACCCACCGTAGCGGCGTACTGGACGATGTTATGCGCTCCACCGTGCGCATTTCTTCGATGATTTATGCCATTCTGATTGGAGCGGCACTATTTTCCCTCGTCTTCCGTGGTCTGGGCGGTGACGACGCAATAGAATCTCTGCTGCATGCCCTGCCGGGCGGCCAGTTCACTGCCATTCTTCTTGTAATGGTGCTGATGTTCATATTGGGATTTTTCCTCGATTTCATCGAGATTACTTTTGTGGTCGTGCCGGTAGTAGCCCCTGCCCTCCTTGCCATGGACGGTACCTATGGCCCTGTCTGGTTAGGGGTTCTGATTGCCATGAACCTGCAAACCAGCTTCCTGACACCGCCCTTTGGCTTTGCGCTTTTTTACATGCGCGGGGTCGTACCTGAGAGTGTGCCAACAGTGGCAATTTACAAGGGCGTTATCCCGTTTGTAATCATCCAGCTGTTCGCGCTATTACTGATCGCGCTTAAACCCGAACTTGTAACATGGCTGCCCAAGCTTTTGTTTTAGGCCCGCGCCACATTCTTTCCGGTTCGATTTAACACATCTGTAATCGTAGACATCAATACCGTCCGGTCCACAGGCTTACCTACAACACCGTTCATCCCGGCCTTGAGATAACTCTGTTTATCCTCCTCCATGGTATTAGCTGTCAGCGCAACAATCGGAATATCTGCGCGGTCATCATCACGCGCACGTATGAGTTTGGTCGCTTCAACACCATCAAGCACCGGCATGCGGATATCCATAAGCACCAGGTCGAAATCACGCTCATCGAGCATACATGTCGCTTCCCGACCATTACTCACCATTGCCAGGTCCCAACCATACTGCTCAAGGATCTTTTCAATAAGAAGCTGGTTAATGGCATTGTCTTCCGCGACCAGGACTTTCAACTGCCGGTTCTCTGCTCTTTCGCTGGTTTTATCGACCTCTCGCGGCAGAGGCAACGCGGCTTCTCGCAAAGGCTCCTGAAGCGGCACAGCCAGATAAAAACTCGCCCCCTGTCCTGGTCTGCCGCTCGCCCTTAGCGTGCCTCCCATCATCTGAGCAAGCTCCCGCGAAATAGATAGGCCGAGACCTGTACCGCTAACCTTTTTTGTTGCTGATCCGTCAAGTTGCTCAAACCGACCAAAGATTTTTTCCCGCTCGCTATTGGGGAACCCGGCACCTGTGTCGCGTACCTCCATTAGAAAATGCAGCCCTTCTGTATCGCGTTCGAATGAAAGAAAGACGTCAATCTGGCCCCGCTCCGTGAACTTGATAGCATTACCGACAAGGTTAAAAAGTATCTGACGAATGCGGCTGCCATCCCCTCTAACAGCAGCCGGTGCGTCCCCCGCCGCAACAACGTTCAGCGCCAGGCTCTTGGCGGATGCCGCTGGACGAAGCGTCGCCGCAGCCTTCTCGATAAGCTCCACCGGGTTGAAGTCGGTTTCGCGCAAACTCAATGTACCGGCTTCCATTTTGGCAAGATCAAGAATGTCGTCGATGATCGTCAACAACGTGTGAGCGCTGACATTCGCGGTTTCGACAAGCTGTTGTTGCTCGTCGGAAAGAGAAGTATCCTCCAGAAGACCGATCATACCTATCACGCCGGCCAGCGGGGTTCTCAGTTCATGGCTGGTATTGGCGAGAAAAGCATCCTTGGCCCGGTTTGCACGCCGGGCTTCTTCGCCTGCCACTAACGCCTGCTCTAACTCAACCTGCTTGCTTTCAAGCGCTTCGTTTTTTTCCAGAATGGCCTTCTCTGCACGCAGGAGGTCCGTGACATCGCGGGCGACACCAACAATTCTTGTCACATTACCCTTGGTGTCGGCAATCGTGGTCAGGCTTGCATCAACGGTCAACACCTCTGCGTTGGCACCTTTCATATCAAGGTAACCCCGCCATTCGCCAACGTTCCGAATACCCTCCAGAATAGAGGTTTTGTCTGAACGCCAGCTCCGCTCATATGCCATCAATGACGTAATGCGGCTGCCGACAAGTACATCACGCTGTCCACCAAACAAAAGCGCCGCCCCTTCGTTGCACTCCGTCAACCGCCCTGCCAGATCGCAAACAATGACAGCCTCACGAACCCGTTTAAGGATTTTCGCATTCTCCTGTAATTGACTGAGTGTTTTACATTCCGCCATTTTGGCACTGGCAAGCGAGGCAACGGCCATCAGGATATCAAGATGCTCCTGCGTGAAGTGTCCGACACGCGGATCCTCGCAATCAATGACACCGAGAATGTCATCACCGTAAAACAGGGGGACACAAAGCTCCGAACCGGGCTCTACGATGTCCGAGAGATATAATTCATTATCTCGTACGTCCGGTATCAGAAGCGGCTTTTCGGAAGCTGCAACGGTACCAGTAATTCCCTGCCCCAGTGCAACTTCAAGCGGGTTCAGAATGATCCGGCCTTCCGGGTTTTTGTCGCCAATTGCCGCGCGCTGCACCAGCACGCCGCGTGCGGAATCAACCTCGTAAAAAACGCAGTCCACGAATCCGAGCTTACCAACCACCTCTTTGGCAACATACCAGGCAAGCTCTTCGGCACTGGTGATCTGCATCAGTGACACAGCAAAACTATTCAAGACACGAAGTTGTTGTTCCTGGCGCTGTATAGACGCCAGAAGGTCACGCCGCTCCGTATCCGAACAGGTAGGAGCGTGTTCCGCCAAATGATTAATGTCGGTCAAACCGGCCTCTAACGGTAGTCAACAATTCAACTAGCTCTTTATTTCATAAAGTTGTTAACAATTTCCAAGGCTTGGCGTCAAAAGCACCATGAATCGAATATGCCCTAAATAAACACGCTTATGACAAGTCTAACATTCAATATTGGCGCATTACCATAAGCTCCCCGAGCACCACATTATAGCCATTGGCACACACGACGGGAAGGAATTGACAACAATCGGGTATACAGCTTTTGGTACAAACGACCATGGAGAATGCAATTGAACTTGGCGAAAAAAGCGAGGGAAAGCTTGGCTATCGCGGTCGCGAAGACATGGAATTCTACGTCGGGTATTGTCGCGACCTTGATGGCAACAAAATAAGTGCCTTCCACTACCGCCCGAAGAATGCCTGAATTAGAAGTACCGGGTTTGAACGACCCGGCATTTCCAAGGTTAGGGTAGCTTACCCGCTGAACTTGTTACTGCGCGGGAAGCCCATGGGCGGCAGGCGCCCGGCGTTGCCGCGTTTGCCTGTCCAGGGTGCGAGGTCAACCTCTGTGCGCCAACGGTCAGAGTTGCCGCCCATCGGCCACGTCAGACCTTCTTCCTTGTGGAAAATTGTCACGTCAGCCATACCGCCATCCTTGTAGCGTTGCAGGGCGACACCCTGCCCGCGTGCCAGTGTGGGTATTTCGTCAAGCGCGAAGACCAGCAGTTTGCGGTTCTCGCCGATAACCGCCACGCTGTCACCGTCCACCACCATACAGTGGGTCGCCACCACATCGCCCTTGACGTTCAGAAGCTGCTTGCCGCCTTTTTTCATTGCAACGGCCTGATCGGCGTCGGTGACAAAGCCTTTACCCAAAGAACTGGCGACAAACAGCTTGCCCCCGGGCTGGTACGGCATCAGTGCAACAATTTCGTCGTTGGCGTCCATATCAGCCATCAGCCGCACCGGCTCACCATGTCCGCGGCCACCCGGCAGCTTGTCAGCGCCCAGCGTGTACATCTTGCCGCTGGTGGCAAACAGGAACAGCTTGTCGGTGGTGTAGGCATGGAAACGGAAACGCTCCTCGTCGCCTTCCTTGTACTTTTGCTCTTCCTCCGGCTTGGCATGACCCTTCAGCGCGCGGATCCAGCCGCGTTTGGAGCACAGCACCGTAATCGCTTCTTTTTCGATCATGGCTTCAATCGGCACAATCTCGGCTGTCGGCGCATCACCAAAACGCGTGCGGCGCTTACCGAGAACTGTTTCGGGGCCGAATTTTTCCTTCATCTCCGAGAGCTTGTCACCCACCGCAATCCACTGCAGCGCGTCGGATGCGATCAGCGCATTCAGCTTGGACTTCTCGTCTTCAAGCTTGGCATGCTCTGTTCTGATCTCCATTTCCTCAAGCTTCCTGAGCGCACGCAGGCGCATATTCAGGATGGCTTCGGCCTGATTGTCTGTCAGCTTGAAGGTGCTCATTAAAGTCGCTTTGGCGTCGTCTTCCTCGCGGATAATGCGGATCACCTCATCAAGGTTGAGATAGGCGATCAAATAGCCTGAAAGAATTTCAAGCCGACGTTCAATCTTCTCAAGCCGGAAGCGACTGCGGCGCAACAGCACGTCAATTTGGTGGTCAAGGAAACTGTCCAGCACGCCCTTCAGGCTCAGGACCCGTGGCCGACCATCATAAGCAATAACATTCATGTTGAGCGAAAAGCGCGTCTCCAGCTCCGTCATGCGGAACAGGCTTTCCATCAGCACTTTTTCATCCACCGATCGGTTCTTGGGCTCGAGCACTACACGGATATCTTCGGTGGATTCGTCGCGCACATCGGTGAGGATCGGTATCTTCTTGTCACCGATCAGCTCAGCGATCTTCTCGATCAGCTTTGACTTCTGCACCTGATAGGGAATTTCGGTGATAACGATCTGATACTGGCCGTGAGAGAGGTCCTCGCGCTCCCAGCGTGCGCGCACGCGCATGGCGCCGCGACCCGTTTCATAAGCATGTTCGATGGTCTCGCGGTTCTCAACAACCTGACCGCCGGTGGGAAAATCAGGCCCGGGTATACGTTCCATCAGGTCGCGCACCGTCACCTCACGGGCCGGGTCGCGCCGTGCCTCGATCAGCAGTTGCAAACCGTCGATCAGCTCTCCCGCGTTGTGCGGCGGGATATTGGTCGCCATACCAACCGCGATACCGCTGGAGCCGTTGGCCAACAGGTTCGGGAAACAGCCAGGCAAAACGATAGGTTCTGAATCTTCCCCGTCATAGGTTTCGCGGAAGTCTACGGCGTCTTCATCAAGACCGTCCATCAGCACAGCCGCCACTTCTGTCAGCCGGGCTTCGGTATACCGCATGGCGGCTGCGTTATCGCCGTCGATGTTACCGAAGTTGCCCTGCCCGTCCACCAGCGGAAACCGCACAGCAAAATCCTGCGCCAGACGCACCATGGCATCGTAAACCGACTGGTCGCCGTGAGGGTGATATTTACCGATCACATCGCCCACAACGCGGGCGCATTTTTTATAACCCGTCTTGGGGTCCAGCTTCAAAAGCCGCATGGCATACAAAAGCCTGCGGTGGACGGGCTTGAGGCCGTCGCGCACATCCGGCAGCGAGCGGGACATGATCGTAGACATGGCATAGGCAAGGTAACGTTCGCTGAGCGCGTCTGCGAAGGGTTCCTCAATGATATTACCGGCAAAATCTGGATGTGTCGTCATGACTTCGACTATAGCAATCCGAATATAAAAGGCTACAAGATGTTGTGGTTATCCACAGTTTCTTTTGCCTCTATATACGACCGCTGGTCAAGCGTCCAAACGCATAATCGACGCCAGGAAGCGTTCCCGCGCTGGCGGTTGGCCGCTGCCCTGCACGGTCCAGACGTTACGACCAAGGAAATATCCGGTCAGCTTGAGACCCGCGCGCACATCACCTGCGGTGGCGTCGACCAGTTTGCCGGTGGTCAAAAAAGCGGGCAGCGCCAGCAGCTTTTCCTTATAGGGGCCGCCAGCCTCCCGGCTGACCGCACGTCCGGTCTTGGGCGAGACAAAGACAAGATTATCTGTCTGCCCGGTACCTGCACAGCGGCTGAGGTCAAGACCATAACCGAGTTCCGCCAGTATAGCGGCTTCAAGGCGGACAAGCGCACCGCCCCATACGACCGCGCCCCCTTCTTTGTGTTCCAGCAGATTGATCACAGCCTCAAGGTCGGCAAAAACCCTGGGGTGCGCTTCACGTTCCGGCAAGGTAGAGGCCACAACGGTAGCAATGGCCGAAAGCGCACTTATGCGCGCGCCCTCCCCCATCATCTGGCCCAGCGGGCTATGGATCAGTTCAACGGTGAAGCGGCCAAGGTTGGCCTCAAGCCGGGCATACCATTTTACCGACAGGCGGTTGCCCACCTGCAGGTTGGCTTTATTACGCCGCCCAAGCCCACCCTTTATAAAACCACGCGCACGGCCTCGTGAGCGGGTCATCACCTCCAGAACAGCGTCGGCCTCCCCCATACGGGAAACGGAAAGAACTATGCCTTCATCCTGCCATTCCATGAGGGTTGCCTAGTCTACGTAATCGAGGCCCATGTCCTGATAGACTGTACGGTCTTCAGCCCAGCGCTCGGTCACCCGCACATGCAGGAACAGATGCACCTTGCGGTCAAAATTTTCCTGCATGTCCTCGCGCGCGAGCTGGCCCAAAATCTTGAGCATGGAGCCATGCTTACCGATCACGATACCCTTCTGGCTGTCGCGTTCCACGTGGATGACCTGCTCAATGCGCACGCTGCCGTCCTTGCGCTCTTCCCATTTTTCGGTCTCAACCGTGGTCGCGTAAGGCAGTTCATCATGTAGGCGCAGGTATATCTTCTCGCGGGTAATTTCAGCCGCGAGCAAGCGCAGTGTCACGTCTGCAATCTGGTCCTCGGGGTACATGAACGGCCCCTCGGGCGCGAGCGCTGACAGATGCGCCTTGAGGTCGGCCACACCGTCGCCGGTAAGCGCGGAAATCATGAAAATATCATCGAACACGCCGGTTTCATGCATCTGGGACGCCAGAGCAAGAAGCTTTTCCCGGCGCACGGTATCAATCTTGTTGATGGCGAGGATAGCACGGCGCTTGGCACTTTTAAGGCCGTCAACAATATGCTGCGCCTCTTCGTTCAGGCCCTTTTTCGCATCGATCAGAAGCAAGGTCGTCTCCGCATCTTCGGACCCCTTCCACGCAGCGCTAACCATGGCACGGTCTAGCCGACGCTTGGGCGCAAAGATGCCCGGCGTGTCGATAAACACAAGCTGGGTATTCTCGTGCATGCCAATGCCGGTCACCCGCGTGCGGGTTGTTTGCACCTTGTGCGTCACAATCGCCACCTTGGCACCCACAAGTGCATTCAAAAGCGTGGATTTGCCCGCATTGGGCGCGCCGATGAGGGCGACAAAACCGCAGCGCATCGGTGCGCCTGATACTTCACTCATTTAGTTTCTCCTGCCAGCCTGTCGAGCAGCGCACCTGCGGCGGCTTGCTCAGCCTGACGTTTAGCGGCGCCGGTTGCGACCGCTTCGCCTTTGTTTTCCACCATTGCTGCAATGGTGAATTCGGGGTTATGGTCGGGCCCAGTACGCTCCACCAATTTATATGATGGCAGCGCCAGCCCGCGTGCCTGACACCATTCCTGCAACAGTGTCTTACAATCCTTGAAGGCACTAGGGCCTTCCTTCATCAGCGGTGCCCAGTGTTTACGGATAAACGCATTGGCAACTTCAAACCCGCCGTCCAGATACATCGCGCCAATCACCGCTTCCGTGACATCCGCCTGTATCGCTTCCTTGTCGCGGGTACCTTCCGCCTCCGCGCCGGGTGTGAGCAGAAGTTCCTTCGCTAGCCCCAGCTTCAGCGCCATTTCAGCCAGTGTTTCCCGGCGAACAAGGGCCGTAAAGCGTCGGTTCAATTTGCCTTCAGCTTCGGCTGGGTAGGCCTCCAGCAGCCATGTGGCAATCACCAGCCCAAGCACCCTATCGCCCAGAAACTCAAGGCGCTGATAATTATGTGTGCCCGACAAGGACGGATGGGTAAGCGCTTCCTCAAGGTAACTGGGTTTTTCGAAGCTGTAACCCGCAATCGTTCTCAAGCCGCTCATGCGCGGGCCTCATCCATCAGGCGCCGCATCTCGGCGATGGAAACCTCAAGCCCATGGAAAATAGCCTCGCCAATCAGGAAATGCCCAATGTTCAGCTCGGCAAGTTCAGGCATAGCCGCAATGGGCGATACTGTCTCATAGGCAAGGCCGTGGCCAGCATGCATCTCAAGGCCGCGCCCATAGCCGTATTGTACCGCTTTGCGGATACGTTCCAGCTCTTCCTGTTGGGCTTCGCCCGTCAACTCACAATAGGCACCGGTATGTATCTCAGCTACCGGGGCACCAAGGTCAACTGTGGCATCAAGCTGTTCTTTCGACGGATCGACAAACAGGCTGACACGGATACCTGCGCGGCTGAGTTCATCCACATAATGCTTCAGGCGGCTCTGTTGCCCCGCGACGTCAAGCCCGCCTTCGGTGGTCAGTTCCTGACGCTTTTCCGGCACCAGACAGGCCGCATGTGGTTTGTGCCG
>NZ_JBLXGZ010000025.1:0-55346 GCF_048260245.1 Kordiimonas sp.
GCGAACCCCCCGCCCCCCCGCTCGCCGAACAGTGTCATAAACCCAACGATCATCATGATAGGCCCAAGCCGGGCCCATACAACACCCAACTTATAAGCGCCGAATTTCCGGTACATTTCGCGAACCGCGAGCGCATAGACTACGCCGAACTGCACTGCGAGAGCAGACCGGACATGACGTCCAAACTGTCGCCGCTCTCGCTTGCTCAACGCTTAATCTCCGTGCTTGTAAATCCCGGCATAGCGGCCATGCTCGTCGACCGCCACAAGGAATTTCACCTCGTCGGCACGCATGGTGCTCTCTGCTTCGTCTACAATAACATTCTTGCGAATGATAGAGAATTCCTTGCTCATACACTGGTGTGCGGCAACTTCACGCACGCGCCGGGTCACCCGAAGGGCTACACCCAGCTGACCCTTTGTCACAACACCCACGGGCTTGCTTTCCTCATCCACGACCACGGCAACCCCGGCAGGGCCACCCGCCATTTCGGCCGCGAGTTCAAGCAATACCATACCTGGCGTGACAACAGGCACGCTGGAAGTCAGCATCACATCTTCCACCTTCATCAACAGGCGGCGACCAAGCGAACCACCCGGATGATAGCGGGCAAAGTCCTTGGCATGAAAATCACGCAACTGCATCAGCGATATTGCCAGCGCATCTCCAATGGCAACTGTCACCACGATAGATGTGGTTGGCACCAGATTATTGGGACACACTTCCTCAGCGATCGGAATTTCAAGCACCACATCGGATGCCCGTCCAAGCGTGGAGGATTTGGCGCCTGTAATGCTGATGATTTTGTTACCAAAAGACTTAAGCGACGGCAACAGCTGGACAATCTCCTGCGTTTCGCCGGAATAGGAAATCAGCAGAAGCGTGTCATCTGCCGTTACCATACCGAGATCCCCATGCGAGGCTTCGGCCGGATGCAGGAAGAAGGAAGGCGTGCCGGTAGAAGCCAGCGTCGCGGATATCTTCCGCGCCACATGACCCGACTTACCCATGCCGATAACAATAATATGCCCTCGGGTCTGGAGCGCCACGCGAATGGCTTCCCGGTAGGTTTCTGAATCATACGTCTGGGACAAACGCTCAAGAGCCTGACCCTGTTTCAAAAAGCTGGACCCAATATTCTCAAGAGTCTCGTTCAGATCCGCCTTCACACTATTGGGAAGGTCAATAATATTCTCGCGAGATGAATTCTCGTCCGCGGAGCTTTTCATATAAAATCCCCAAGCTCTTTTATTTGTTATTGCCCGACCAGATTGCCAACTCACTGCAATAAAGATTAAAAATGTGGCAATTTGGTGCTTTTTAGGTGTCTCCGGAAAAATCGGCGCAAGCTATCATAGCGCTTTTTTATTCACAATGCCCAATTGCCAGCAGGTGCCAACATAATATTTCAGCCTTGTGACGCCAACATACGCTCACCGCATGACCCCCTTAACCAATGTATTCATTTCTCTGCAAACAGCACGATACTGAAAACCCTGGTGCAGCCAATGACCTGAATTAGCTATAAAAGCCAATTTTCTTCGCGCAATCAGCCATGTATGAATAGAGACACTTTCTCACTAGGTCAATTTTACTTGCTAATTTTTATTAATAATTTTTTTAGGTTTTAATGACCGGCAACGTGGCTCATGACTAACTGTACAATCGTAATCGCTAATTCAAAACTGTTCCTGCACTGTTTGTTACGACGAAATACCCCACGCCCTTCGGGCCTGAAATAACTTCTGACTGACAACCCTCCCGCCCTTGCCGGGAAACCGTTTGAAAGCCTGTTGTGGTTTTGCTACGTGAGGCATTAACATAAGATGAACGACCTCTCAGACGCGGCACTCGAAACGGCGGACCCTACTATGAACCCAGATTTATCGCCTCCTGCACGCGACGGATATTCTGCGAAAAACATCCTGTTCCTTCAAGGGCTGGCGACCCCTTTTTTCGCCAAGCTGGCCGCGCGGCTGGCGAACGACGGGCACACAGTGCACCGAATGCACTTCTGTGGCGGAGACTGGGTATTCAGGGGAAAAGCCCACAGGGGCGTCTTTCATCACCGGGTCTCCTGCGCCGCAGCTAATCTTGAGACCTTCTACCGTGACTTCATCACCCACGAAAACATTCACACGGTTATTCTGTTCGGGGATTGCCGCCCCATTCACATGGCCATGCGTACAGTCGCACGCGAAACCGGCACGCAGGTTTACGTCTTTGATGAAGGCTACACCCGGCCGCACTGGGTCACCATGGAAGCAGACGGCTCCAACGGGTATTCCCGCATGCCTCGCACAGCGCAGGAAATTGCCGTCCTGCATGCAGCCCTGACCAAACGCGACCGGATCGTCCGCCCCGAAACAGAGACCAACATGGCACGCCGCGCCCGAATGGATATCCTGGCCCACGCCGGCAACATACTGTTCAAATGGCGTTTCCCCCACTACCGCAGTCACCGTCCAGCAGGCGTGCTCAGCGAAGCAAAAGGCTGGATCAAGCGCGGGTTCAACTCATGGCGATACAGCGCTGACAACCGTAGAACGCTCGCATGTTTTGAGCAAACGACCCAGCCCTACTTCCTTGTGCCACTTCAGTTGAACAGCGATTATCAAATTCGGGTGCATTCACGCTTTTCCGGTATGGTAGAATTCATCGAGGAGGTCATCGCTTCCTTCGCCGCCAACGCCCCGGAAGGCTGTCAGCTGTTTTTTAAAAACCACCCCCTTGATAACGGTATGATCGATTATCGCCGTATTATCGGGGCCACCGCTGCCCGGCACGGTATTTCTGACAAAGTCTCGTTCGCTGAAGGCGGCAACCTTGACGCCCTGATCCGCGGGTGCGAAGGCGTCGTTCTGGTCAATAGCACGGTTGGGTTCGCCACGCTCAGGCTGGGTTGCCCGCTGAAGGTTCTGGGTACAGCGCTGTATGACCTTGACGGCCTGACTGACCAGAAGCCTCTTGATATGTTTTGGCAAAATCCCGTAAGGCCTCAACAAAGGCTTGCGGACGAATTCCTCACCGTTGTACAGACGTATACACAAATCAGGGGAGACCTGTTTTCTGAAGATGGTATCAGCGTAGCGGTCGCGGAAGCTGCCGACGTGCTGTCAGGTAAAAAGCGTCGCCTTCCTTCGGGTTAAGCTTTTCGTGCCTGACATAAGCGCAATATGACGTAAGCACGATCTGACACAACCGTGATCCGGCATAACGGTGGCCTGACATGGCAGTGGTCTGAACATACAGGCCTGATGAATTGAACCGCACAGGGTGAAGTGTAATCATGGCCACGATTGTAACGATAGTAACCCTGCTGATTTTACCCTTCTTTCTTGAGGCCACCATCAAAATCGGCTTCTCCCGCCCCGATGAAAAGCGCCATGTTGCCTTTTATCTGCTCACCCCGGTGACATCGCTACTGGTGTATCTCACTTTAGCCGCGCTTCTTGGTCACCCTGGCATTACGTTCATTGGCTGGCTATTTGTTTACGCGGGACTTGCCGCTGTCTCGAACGTGAAGAACAGGGTGCTGGGCGAGCCCATTTGCGCCCCGGATCTCGAGACCGCGCGCCACCTGTTCATTTACCCGGAATTTTATGTCGACTATGTCGGCGCCAAACGCGTGGTCGCCATTTTCGGGTCTTTTGCGCTGGCCGTCATTCTTGCCTGCACGCTGGAAACATCCTTTGTCAGCCACCAGTCCTTACTGCCTGCGCCTGCAGCATGGGCGCTTGGCCTTTTGGGCTGGATGATAGCCCTTTATTTACTGGCGCGGATATCCTCCCGCGTGCTGACACACGCCCGCGCCCGCAGTCTCGGCCTTACCTTTGACATCAATACCGACACGGCGCGTTTCGGGTATTTTCCGTTGATGTTGCTTTATGGCCTTCTGTTGATGGATCGCAGCGAACCCGCCGCACCCGATACCAGCCATCCCCCGCTTTCCCACAAAGGAAAGCCGGGCGGGCCACCGGACATCATCGCCTTCCAGGCCGAAAGCTATTTCGATATCGACAGGTTGTACCGGCGTATACCAGGATATGAAGACCACACCTGGCCCGCGCTTGACGGTTTACGCAAAAATGGGGTGTCTGCGGACCTGTTGCATGTGCCTGCGTGGGGTGCCTCAACCATGCAAAGCGAGTTTGCCTTCCTTTCCGGCATTGCCAACGAAAACATGGGCGTGGACCGCATCAATCCCTACCAACGCGCCGCCCACACCGGCATCGAGACTATTGCCACACGGCTGAAATCCTTGGGCTACCGGACCGTTTGTGTGCACCCTGCCAAAAAAGAGTTTTTCCGCCGCAGCAGTGTTATCCCCAAAATGGGGTTTGACGACTTTATCGGTGTTGAAGCCTTCAGTGGTGCCAGCCGCTTCGGTCCCTACATCAGCGACGAAGCACTTGGCGACCTGATTGAACGCACCATTGCAGATCATAAAAAGACCAGCGACCAGCCGCTTTTTGTCTTCAGCATAACGATTGAAAGCCACGGCCCGTGGGATGAAGGGCGCCTTGCTCCCTGGCTGGATGAAGGAGTTCTTGCCGCTACCGACCCGACGGGCGACCGGTCTTTTGCCATCTACCGCCAGCATATGGACAATGTGCTCGCGCTGTTTTCACGCCTTGGCCCAGAAGCAGCGCCGGACGCACTGAAGCGCCCCCGGACGATGGCCCTGTACGGAGACCACCAACCCGCTTTCCATGATCTTTTTGACCGGCACGGCTTCACTGACAGCAAGGTTGACTATCTGCTGTGGCACAGCGGCTGTCAGCCGGAGGAGCATGGCGCCCTGCGGGTAGAAAACCTTGCTGACAAGCTGCTTGAGGTTGCCGGCTTTCACACCCCCCAAAGCTGACAATACTAACTTTGCAACAGCCCGATCATTTCTTCCCGAGCCTCACGCGTTTCGGGCATATCCAGCATCACCCAGCAATGAAACATGCCCTCATATTGCCGGAAACTGTAGGGCACACCTGCCGCCCCAAGTTTGTCTGCGAACAGTTTGGCGTCCGGCAGCAGTATATCGCGCGTGCCCATCATAATATGGGTTTTGGGCAAGCCGTCCAGCTTGCCAAAGGTCGGGCTGATGCGCGGATCCTTCACATCCCAATCCCCGGCGTAGCAGCGCCCGGCCTCCGCAAGGCCCACCTGCGTGAGCCACGGGTCGCTGGCCTCTATGGCCGCTATGTCCGGGTTGTCCATGCTGACGTCCACCCACGGGCTGACCAACAGCAGTTGATGCGCTGAAAATGCGCCCCTTTCAGCACGTTCTGCCTGCGCCAGCGCCACGGCGAGGCCTGCGCCCGCGCTATCGCCAATGACATGTAGCCTCATGCCTTGCAGGCGTTCTTCAAGCTGATGATAGACCTTCTGCACAAAGGGTTGCACAGCCGCGGCCTTATGTTCGGGCGCCAGCGGGTAGATCGGCACCACCACCTCGGCATGGGTACGCGCGGCAAGGTGGGCGATAAACTCCCACTGCTGCGGCAAAATTTCACCCACATAGGCGCCGCCGTGCAGGTAAAACAGGTGCTGGCGCACACTTATGCTTTTTTCCTTCAGCGTGATGACGGGGAAACCGTCCACGCTTGTCTCCGTCACCGTGAAATGCTGCGCCAGATCCTTGGGCGGCTGGTACCGGTCGCTTTTCCGGCGTTTCTCAATGTCCTGATAAAAGGCTTCAACACTCGTGCGGTTGCGCTTCTTGCCCATCAGTTTCAGCATTAACACCCAATACTTCGACTTCAAGCTCGCCATATATCCCCCGTGTGATCTTTCGGCTGCCATACTGACAGCTAGCTTTTCGCTCGCGCAAGTAATTCCGGCACGCACACAGCAATTTCATGGAACTTTCTTTGCTGCCAAACAATTAGACACACTGACTTCTAAAATTTTAACAATTTCTCAGCCGTTGCCCATCCTGAATTTCCGCAGGTAGACCGGCAGGTCGGTGGGGATGGGTTTTATAGGGATCTGGTTCAGCATGTCGCCGACAAAACCACGGTGATACTGGCTGTGGGTAACCAGATGCAGCAGCATCTCGGCCCGAGTCATCGCGCCCTGCCCGCCATCCACAAAGTCGAAGGTGATCACCTCACCAAGTGCTGCTTCACTCACGCCTTCGGCATAGTCCACATACCACGCGTCCAGCGCCTGCTGCTTTTGCCACAACTTCGGCACGCTGGGGCAGTCCGCCGTGTTGCGGCTGGTATAGTTGTGGCGTGTGCCCGTCAGATGCGCACGGAAGATATCGTCAATGACATAAACGTGGTTGAGCGTATAGGCGATGGAACGAAAGTGCGTCTTGCGTTCGCGCGTCACCTGCTCCTCAGGGGCATCCAGCACCACCTCATACGTCCGCGCATTGGCCCACGCACGGTAGCGCGTCATCATCACTGTTGTTTCTTTCAGGCTCATTATTTTCTCCTCACCTCATAAACAAAAGGCCGGGGAGAACCCCGGCCTTTTTCTATTGCTCATCTATTGCACAGCGCCGACTTAGGCTTTGCCGTTTCCGTTCGCGCTCAGGTATCCGTTTTTCTCCAGATACTCGATGATCTTGTCCGCGCAGTCTTCCGCACTCATCTCATCGGTTTTCACATGGATGTCCGGGTTTTCAGGCGCTTCATAAGGGCTGTCATAGCCCGTAAAATTCTTGATCTCGCCGGCCTTGGCTTTTTTATACAGCCCCTTGGGGTCGCGGGTCGCACACACTTCGATCGGCGTATCAACAAATACCTCGACAAACTCGCCGCCTTCCACAAGACCACGCACCATGTCGCGCTCTGCCCGGAAGGGGCTGATAAAGCTGGTCATCACCATCAGTCCCGCGTCGATCATCAGCTTGGAGACCTCACCCACACGGCGGATATTTTCCACCCGGTCGGCATCCGTGAAGCCGAGGTCATGGTTGAGGCCGTGGCGCACGTTGTCGCCGTCCAGCACATAGGTATGCCGGCCGCGCGCGAACAGGCGCTTCTCAATGATGTTGGCAATGGTCGACTTGCCTGAGCCCGAAAGGCCCGTGAACCACAGAATGGCCGGGCGCTGGTGCTTCAGTTCCGCCCGCGCGGCCTTGTTCACATCGAGCGCCTGCCAGTGGATGTTCGACGCACGGCGGAGCGCGAAGTCGATCATGCCAACACCCACGGTGGTGTTGGTCAGCCGGTCGATAATGATGAAAGCACCCGTGTCACGGCTGATGCCGTAAGGGTCAAACGCGATACGACGGTCAAGCGAGATGTTGCACACGCCGATCTCGTTCAGATCAAGGTGCTTGGCGGCCGTGTGTTCCATGGTGTTGACGTTGACCTTGTGTTTGAGGTCCGTCACCTGCCCTGGTACAAGCTTGTTGGCGGTTTTGAAAATATAGGGCCTGCCGGGCAGCATTGGCTCGCCCGACATCCAGATGATCTTGGCTTCAAACTGGTCAGCCACCTCTGGCGGGTGGTCCTTGCCCGCAATAATGTCCCCGCGGGAGATATCGATCTCATCCTCAAGGGTGATGGTCACGGCTTCGCCGGCAACCGCCTCGTCAAGGTCACCGTCATAGGTGACGATGGATTTCACCCGGCTGACCTCGGCGCTTGGCAGCACCTTGATCTCGTCACCCGCCTTGACGGTCCCCGCCGCAATGGTGCCGGAGAAACCGCGAAAATCAAGGTTCGGGCGGTTCACCCACTGCACCGGCAGGCGGAAGGGCGCAGAGGCGCGCATGTCATCAACCTGCACCGTCTCAAGGTGGTGCATCAGGGTCGGGCCATCATACCATGGTGTGGCGTCCGATTTGGTGAGGATATTATCGCCCCGAAGCGCCGACAGCGGGATCGACCTGATTTCCTTGAAACCGAAGTCCTTGGCAAACTCGCGGTATTCTTCCTCAATCTCGTTCAAGACCTTCTGGCTATAGTCCACAAGATCCATCTTGTTCACCGCCAGCACGATATGCTTGATGCCCAGAAGCGAGGCGATAAAACTGTGGCGGCGGGTTTGTGTCAGCACCCCCTTGCGCGCATCAATCAGCAAAATCGCGAGGTCAGCCGTGGAGGCACCCGTCGCCATGTTGCGGGTATATTGCTCATGCCCCGGCGTGTCTGCCACGATGAACTTGCGCTTGTCGGTGGAGAAGAAGCGGTAAGCCACATCGATGGTGATGCCCTGCTCACGCTCAGCCGCCAAGCCATCAACCAGAAGCGCGAAATCAATCTCCTGCCCCTGGGTGCCAACCTTCTTGCTGTCGGCTTCAAGCGCTGAGAGCTGGTCTTCGAAAATGAGCTTGCTGTCATACAGCAGGCGACCGATGAGGGTGGATTTACCGTCATCCACGCTGCCGCAGGTGATAAAGCGCAGCATGGATTTCTCTTCCTGCGCCTTCAGGTAAGCGGTGATATCTTCAGCAATGAGGTCAGATTGGTGGCTCATTAGAAATACCCCTCTTGCTTTTTCTTCTCCATCGAGGCGGCGCTGTCATGGTCGATCACCCGGCCCTGTCGCTCGCTCGATTTGGTGAGCAGCATTTCCTGTATCACTTCTTCAAGCGTGTCGGCGGTACTCTCCACCGCGCCCGTCAGCGGGTAACAGCCCAGCGTGCGGAAGCGCACCATCTTCATCTCCGGCGTCTCACCGTCGCGCATTGGCATGCGCTCGTCATCCACCATGATCAGTTGGCCGTCGCGTTCCACCACCGGGCGTTCCTTCGCCAGATACAGCGGCACAATGGGGATACTTTCAAGGTGGATATATTGCCAGATATCCAGCTCGGTCCAGTTGGAAAGCGGGAAGACACGGATGCTCTCCCCCTTCGCCTTGCGGGTGTTATAAAGGCTCCACAGTTCAGGACGCTGGTTCTTCGGGTCCCAGCGGTGCTGCGCGGAACGGAAGGAGAAAATACGTTCCTTGGCGCGGGACTTTTCCTCGTCGCGACGCGCGCCACCAAAGGCTGCGTCAAAACCGTATTTGTCCAGCGCCTGCTTCAGGCCCTGTGTTTTCATCACATCGGTGTGGTAGGCGGAACCATGGGTGAACGGGCCAACGCCGTCACGCACGCCGTCTTCGTTAATATGCACAATCAGCTCAAGGCCAAGGTCTTTTGTCAGCTTGTCGCGAAATTCAATCATCTCGCGGAACTTCCATGTGGTGTCCACGTGCATCACCGGGAAAGGCGGCAGGCTGGGGTAAAATGCCTTCATCGCCAGATGCAGCATTACTGCACTGTCCTTGCCAACGGAATACAGCATCACCGGGTTGTCGGCTTCGGCCGCAACCTCGCGCATGATCTGAATACTTTCAGCTTCAAGCCGCTTCAGGTGAGTAAGCGTTTTTGTCATGGAATCCACACCACCATTTAAAATTTCAGACCTGCTGAACTTCAGGGTTTTAAAGATGGGGCGGGTTTAGCGCAAGGATAAGAGATTTGGGAAATTATTTTTTCTTTCCAGCCCCGCCAGAGGAAGTTTATTGGATAAATATTCCAATAAACTTCATTTTTTAAAATTCCAAACTTATTTGGACGCGAAATACTTCTCTACAGTCCGAAACTGGGCTGCGGTGTGCGCCAACTGGTACCGTAGCGGGCTTCGGTAACTGCCTCCGGATCATACGGCGCAGGGAACGTTTCGCCCTTGAATTCTATCTCGCCCAAAGGCAGAAAAATGCTCGCATCCACCTCGCGGGTTTCAAGCTGATCGTGAAGCCAATAAATCTTGCCCTCTTTATGTCCCAGGATAAAGAGATCTATCGTTACCCCCGAACGCCTGTAGTGAATGATCGGTTTGGGGCGCTTCACCGCATTGCATTTCATACCTGCCTCGCACATAAGCTGGACAACCCGGTCCCGCTCTACCACGAGGTCGTCAGGGCTCGTACAGTCGACAATAATAGCCGTATCCAGGTCGTCATCATGCGGGATGAAGCCCTTCTCGCGAATGGCGCCCAAAAGCGTACCATAAAGCAGGATAGGCTTCAGGCCGAGCTTGGCCATCTCATCGCGGAAAAACACCAAATCGTCCATTATTTTCTGCTCGCTACGCTCACTGAGCGGTACATGCATACCATGCTTGGTAAACATAAGGCGTGATGCAAAGTTGATCTGCTTCGCCACCATGGCTGAGCCCGACAAGGCGTCATCAAGCCGTGCCTTGTTGTTGCGGATCGTGCGCACCAGTGGGCGCGCCAAGGCACGCTGGCGGTAAAGGGTGAAGAGACGAGAGAACACGCTGGCGTAATGGTCCGGCCAATTGGAGCCTGTCAGCATATCGACAAGCCGGGTTACTTCCATGATACGCCGGTAATGCGCACCGTGATCGAATATAACGGTCCAGTCTTCCCCGTCGTCGCTGACGGCAATATCCGTGAACATGGTGCCGTCAGCCCGCTGCTTGTTCCGGTTCCACATAATCAGATGGTCAAAAGAGACAGCCTCACCCAGGTCGAGTACACGCCAGCCGATGCTGCCGCCTAGGTTAAGCTTGAACACTTCAGGGTCCTGAAAATTTTCGCAGAAATGGTCATTGCGAATTTTACCGGCTTCATACTGGCGCACGGGGTCACCCTCATAGCCGCCATTCAGCAGGGCAAGGCCACCCAACCCCTTATTGGGGCCGCCATAAGTTCGCACCCGGACATACCGCGCGGTGGTCGGACCAACATGGGCACGGGCGCCATCCTCACGCGTAAAACCAAAGTCCCTGACCGCATCGACAACCAGGTGCATGGCTGCGACCAGATGGCCTGCGATCGCCTTTTGAGAGAGGTCGGCCTTGGTCCAGCCAGCCGTCCGCCGCGCCGCGATACGGTCACGATAAAGCTCGGGTGAAAAGCGGTAAAAAAACCGGCCTTGTCGGTCTTTATCCCTGATATTCACCTTGTCATACACCAGCCTTAGCGCAGCCAATGCGACTTTCAGGTGTCCATCAAAGTCCTCCCTGTCCTCGGCACGGCAAAGGGGGCGTAGCGCTTCGATGTTATCAAGCGTCTGCATCACGCGCTGCTGCACGGATGCCTTCAGGTTATGGGCCGGACAGTAAAAAATTTCCTTACGCTCACCACAGACCCCCCGTATGCGCAAGCTTGCCGTTCGCTCGCTCCGCAAGCCCAGCCGATCATAAAAATAGATATGATGCACCCGCACCTCGGCGGGGAACTCTGCGCACCACCAGGGCCTGACCTCACGGCGGCTGTGTATATTCATGGCAAAGCGTGCACCTGTGATGGCAGCGCGTGCGCGCATGCGGTTCGGGTGATAACTGCTTTGGTGGCAGACCGCCATCTCAGATACATCAACCAACCCATCCTCTCCTTCCACTTCTCCAATAAATCGGACCGAAGAGAAGTTCAAAAACTCAGGCTTGGGTTTGGTTAGCTCGAAGTAGAATGAGGAATAACGTTGCTTCACCTTCACGTGAACCGGGAGCAGTGGCGCCGCCAGTGACGACAGTGCCCCAGGGAACATCGCCTTTATCGCGCGACGTTTGGACCGGGCAAATATACGCTCAAGATGCTGCTTGGCATCGGCCACAAGTTGTTGATGGGCCTCATGCCGGGGGGCATCAAAATCTTTCATAAATACATACCTGTCTGGACAATTTACGCCGATATTGCCGCTGATTTTGTGCAGTGCGGCAGCCTTCGGCCATGCTAGAATAATGACATTTATATTTACATTATTTTACTGTTTCATTACAAGTAAAGCGACTGTAATTGAAACCAAAATCCACTTTCGGAAAGCTTCAGCGCCCTTATGAAACGTATACTGACCTTCGGAACATACGACTTGCTGCATGTCGGCCACGTACGCTTGCTCAAGCGGGCTGCTGCACTTGGCAGCCATCTGACCGTTGGCGTATCCAGCGATGAACTGAACATTTCCAAGAAGGGACGTGGTCCGGTTTATTCAACTGCGGAACGCATGGAAATAATCCGTTCGCTGAACTGTGTTGACCACGCGTTTGTTGAGCATTCCCTTGAGGCGAAAGGCGATTATATCCGCGAACACAAAGCGGATGTGCTTGTGATGGGGGACGACTGGGAAGGTCGTTTTGATATATTCAAGGACCTGTGCGAGGTGGTTTACCTACCCCGGACCGAGGGTATCTCCACCACCTATCTCATCAGCAGCATTTCAGAAAACAAAAAACTGGCGGTAGGCGACGTTTAAAACCCTGCGCCTGTTCCTGCCTGCCTCCCGGCTTAAGCCGCACCTTTTGCTATGCTTTCCGCCTTGGCCTTCAGCTGCAGGATACGCCCGTGAAGCGCGTCATTTGGCTGGTTGGCCAGCGCGGCTTCCGCATGCTGAAGCGCGTCTCTGGCATGCCCTGTCGCCAGCGATGCACGGGCCTGCTGGAACATGGTTGCAGGCCCGGCTTCACCGTCGTTGATCTGCCGTGCCAGCAACACTGATGCGGCTTCCGGTTGCCCATCCGCCAGCAAAATATTGGCGTAAAGCCGCACATAGTTTTCCGGCCACTGGTTCTTTCTGCTGAACAAATGATCCATCAGGCGCTGCGCCGTTTTTTGCCGTTGCTGGGTGTGAAACAGGTTCGCTACGCGAAAACAGGCGTCGCTGTCAAAACGCATTACGTCCGTACCGGCCTCATCCAGAAAAGCGTTCAGGCACTTGTCAGCCGCGTTTAGCCGCTTGCCCTCCAACAGCGCCCTAAGCACCAGCTCAAGCGTCATGACACTTGCCGGCTTTCGGTCAAAAAGCGTGATAGCCGCAGTGATTTTTGCATCGGACCTCAGTGCATCACTCCCTCCCTGCCGCTTCATCAGCCGCTCCGGCGTCCCGGTTTTGCCCGTGTGCGGGCGCGTCTTTACCGCCGCATGCGCCACGCGGCTGATCAGGACCCGCCATTCACCCCGGAAGGATGTGCCGCTTGGCATCACCCCGTCGCTGGTCAGGGACAGCCCAGCTTTGGCGGTAATGGCGCGATATTCCCGCAACCTGTCTGCATACCGGTCTCGCATCTCTTCAGTGCGTTCCTTTGAAAATGCCGACCGCAGCAAGGGCTTCAGATTATCGGCCCGGACGTCCTCCAGCGCGACATTCGGGATACCAAAATGGTTGGTCAATTCCCGCACTCTCAGGTCCTTGTAGACAAACAGGGACGGTCGGGATGCCTGCAGCGCCACCACGCCGCCATGGAAGCGATCGCCAAAATAACAGTCATGGGCTTCGGCGAGCTGTCGCCACGAACGCGCATCGCGGAAATGCCACATGCCTTCAAACGGTATGGGGGCTACCCCGCAGGCCTGCATGTAAAGCGATATAGCCGCTGCGTCACAGCGGCCCGTGGCGTCGTCATACAGGCCAGCGACATCACCCAGTTCATGATAACTGTATATGTCGTTCTGGAAGACATAGTTGACGGTATACCTGGACGCGAGCGCGCGCAAAAACTCGACCCGCTCCGGCTGGTATCCACGCAAATTCCGCAGCCCCAGATATCCGGCCGTCAGCAGACGGTCCCGCTTTTTGACCTTCCGCGGTTGGGTTTTCAGAATATTGCCGGGGTAGACATAGAGGCTGGGGCAGCCGAGGGCCACCGCGTTTGTGCAACCCATATTATGCAGGAATGCCTCTGTCTCGTCCCCGCGCACCCCGAATATGGTGGCCTTTTTATCAAACAGGCGCAGCAAATCACGCATCGCAGGCACAAGCCGGTCTTCGCTGTCAAGTGCCTCCTGCATGCCCATTCCAAAAACATAGACAGGAACTGGCAGGGCGTCCACGACCTCACACAACCGCTCCATATGGCGCTGCTGGGCATCTGCCCGACCGGGCGCGGGCGGCGAGATCATATTGGCATATGAAAACACCACGGCATCGAAATTTGCCTGAATGGCCGCCCGAAAATCCTGGCGTTTTCCCCGATATTCCGTGACATACAGGTGCTCGATTGACGACAGGCAACTTCGGGTTCGGTCTATCTCGAAAGATTTTGCCACCGCTTCATTGTGCACGATATTCCCCACATTGAGGGTGGTGGCCCTGATCTCGCATTTGAGCGCAGCAAGTGACCCCGACGCCCTAAGCGGTAGGGAAGCCTTGTGCCTTAGCGCCGCATTGTTCGTCGCGACGCCGAAATTCGCCGGGTGAAAGAGTATGCGTTTCATATAGCCAGCCAGTTCAATGTGGTTACGTGCCGCGACACCGCCTCGCGGTTATCCGATGGACATTGAACCAGTTAAACTAGTGACCCATTGTGACAGGAAGGTTTCAGGCCGCAGCCTTCACGCGCCGTGCTGCCTGAGGAAGCGCAACGCCCCGTGGTTATTGCCGTCGAGGCTCAGCGCGTGCTGTGCCGCGTCGCGTGCTTTAGCCACGTGGCCCTGCCGTGCCAGCACATTGGCAAGGCCGACATAGGCGTCAATATAATTTTCATTTAGCGTGATGGCCTTCTCAAAACAGGCACGGGCCAGCAACGGGTACCTGTGGCGCGCATATACGTCGGCTTTCGCCTTCTCGGATCGTGCCACGGCCAACTTCATACTCTGGTGCTTTGGCAGCGGGGTAGACTTGACGATAGGCGTATAACTTGGGTCGCTGCGTTTACTGAGCGCGAGATGCAGCTGCGCAGCCTCAATCAGATCGTTGTGACGGAAGAAATGCGCCAGTCGCTCATATGCCATCCGCACCTGTGCCGCCTTGGTATGGGTGCCGCTCAACCGATCAAGACTGGCTTGAAACAATGCATCGTCATACGCAAGCGGGCCATCCTTGCCCTCAGGGCCGGCGCCTTCAAGCAAAGCGGCGTGCATCTTGTGATCAAGCGGGCACCGCTCATACACTTCTTCAGGGCTTAAGCCCTCAAGGTCGGCCTGGTTTTTGGAAACCCTGTGCCTGCCCTCAACTGGCGGAATATCCAGCAGCCGGGAAATAGGCGCGGAATGTTCTGTCAGCTTTTCTGTCGCACACAAAAAGCGGAACTGCCGCAAAATATGCGTGATTTTTTCCTCGCTCACCGGGGCGTCAGCGTCGGGGTACAGGCCGGAAAAGAACTTGCACAGCTCGCCCGACACACGGTTTTCCTGCCATTTGGCGAAATAATCACGCGCGCCGATATGCTGCCCCTGCCCGCGAATGACGGTCAGATGGTATTTATACTGCGATACAAAATGCGTATAAGGATCACGCAGCACGGTAAAAAGCGCAGGCTTTTCTCCCGATAGTCCCGCCAGAATATAATCGTTGACGTGATGTCCGAACACGAAACGAACCGGCGCGCGTTCCTCCGCCGTCAATTCTTCCCAAAGCGGCTTGCCACTGAAGAAGCGGTCTGATGCGGGGTGCTGACCGTAGCCAAAATAGGCGTCTGGTCCCAGGTGGGTCTGGATATGGTGCATAACGGTCGTACCACCCGTTTTAGCCACATGATATCCAATAATCAGCATCGCTCACTCTCCCGAACAAAATCGCGCTGTTTATGGCGGCAACTTTACGCAAGGGCAAGAGCGCCAATCATTTTAACCCGATTTAGATACCTGGTGCGACGCAAGGCACGCCTGAAAAGCCACCCGGCACCACCGCCATTTTACATTGGCTCAGCCAAACAGGGCTTCGCCCAGATACCGTACCTTTCGCCCCATGCTGCGCAGTTTTGACGGTTTCACACCACCTTCCTGCTGTGCTTCAGCGCGGATAGCCTCCACCAAAGCTTCAGGGGAGACCGAGCAACCATCAGGCCACCTGACATAGCGCCCATAGACACAAAGCAAACCGTAGACCATGCCGTCCAGCGGTACCTGCTTGCCACGGCGCGGCATCGTGCCCCGCTGGTCTTTGCTCAGGCCCCATCCGGCATAAAACGGCATGCCGTACGTGGTAACCCGCACCCCCCGCAGCAGGGCCTCAAATCCGGTCAGGCTGGTCATAGTATGCACCTCATCCACCGCCTCAAGGCAGTCGATGATATCAGCCGTGACAATTATTTCGTCAGCGCAATGATCAAGGACCAGCTTGTCTACAGCGCCTTCACGGTTACCGCTCACCACATCAGGGTGTGGTTTGAAGACGATATAGGCGGTCGGGTTTTCCGCGCGCACAGCCTCAAGCAGGGCAGCGTTGGTTTTGATATCGGGGGAGCCGTAAGCCAGCGACGCGTCGCCTTCCACCTGCCCCGGCACGAGAATAACAGCGCGGCCTTCGGCCTTTGCGCGAAAGTCCAGCCCGCCGCGTTCACCGACATTATACTTGCTGACACGTGCCTCAAGAATGGCGCGGCGCAGCGCTGCACCGCGGGCCAGTTCATACTCATCAAAGGTGTGGCTGGCGAGAAAATGCTCAAGGTCGCTCGCGCGCGTGGCATCATAATAAATACCGCGGCGGTCAAGCACCAGTGACGCCGGACGCCGGAGATCAGACCCAAGGCCGACCGACCGCAGGAAACCGTCTTCCATGCGCCAGACCGGAATATGCCCCGGCGCGTCTGCCAGTTGGCTATCAAACTTGCGCCCCCACGTTACGATACAGTCGTCTGCACCGAAGGAGAATTTCGCCACATCAGCGGGTTTGATGTAAACCACCTGTTCCACGCCTTCACCAAAAAAACGGGCAACAAACTTGCGTTTCCAGAAAGAGAACCCGACAGCCACCGCGCGCTTGCCGCGCGGGCGCTGCATCTGCCGTTCGGCAACCAGCAGGTCGAGAATGCGTTCCATCTCCACCCGTTCCCCGCTAAAGGGGTCAACATAGCGGCTGTATAATATGAAGGCAGCGGCGAACAATTCCTCCAGCGTGCGGTTTGCGATGCGGGCCTCACAAAGCTGCCGGTCATGGGTCAGCCCCCAACCCGCGTAAAACGGCAAGCCAAAACAGCTTACCTTCTTACCCGCTATCAGGCCTTCAAGACCCATCTGGGACGTTACCACATAGACATGGTCCACCCGTTCAATGAGTGCGATCGGCGCAACATCGTCGGCCACAAACAGCACCCGGTCATAAGTGCGTTCCACATCGAAATGGCCTTTTTTGGTACCGGCCAGAACATCGGGATGAATTTTCACAATCACCAGCGCAGTGGGGTTTTCCTCGAGCGCAGTTTCCAGCATCTCGCCAAACATGGCATCGGACGCCATGCCGTGCATGATGGATTTATCGCCCAGGGTCTGGTCGACCAGCAACACCTTCGGCCCTTTGAAAGCTGCCAGTTTTTCCTCAAGTGCCGGGGACAGGTCAAACGGTGCGTGATTATACTTTGAGATACGCCAGCGGCGGATACGCGCCATCGCGGCGCGAGCACGGACGATCAGTTCCGGTGTGATCCAGTCATCACGGTTCAGAAGCGCCTCAAGGTCGCTGGGCGTATGCGCATCATAATAAATACCGCTTTTGTCCACAACAAGCGAAAGCCGCCGCTTGTCCCGGCTGGGGTGGTTCAGATAGCCCAGAAAGCCATCTTCAAGCCGCCAGTATTCAAGCCCCTGCTTTTTAGCAAACATCCGCGCGGCTTCGGTGTTTTCCTTCTGACCCCAACCAACGACAACGTCCTCCTCGCGCGCGCCCTTGAGCCCCCGCTTCACCGGACGCCCCAACAAGGCAGTCATGCCGGGGCCGTTCGCGATACCGTTTGAGGTTGTCAGCGCACGCGGCGCTCTTTTTTGTTCGCCGCTCATACCAGCGCCTTCATCAGCCTTCGAACTTTTTCAAGATCGGCAGGTGTGTCCACACCGTGAGGCGGAGCCTCAGCAACCTCGGCCACCTTGATAGGCAACCCGTTATAGAGAGCGCGCAACTGCTCAAGCGCCTCCAGCGCTTCCGTGGGGGCGGGCGGAAGCTCGGTCAGCCGCTTCAAGGTCGTCACCCGGTAAGCATAAATACCAATATGGCGCTGGTAGGCATGCGCCTCCACATCAGGCACGTCACTGTCCCGGTAGTGCGGAATAGCGCTGCGGGAGAAATAATGCGCAAAGCCCTGCGCATCTGTTACTACTTTTACAATGTTGGGGTTCAGCACATCCGCGCTTGAATGAATGCGCGTGCTCGCCGTTGCCATCGCAGCCCCGCTATCGACCGCCAGACACTCACCCACCACCGCGATCAGCGACGGTGGCAACAGAGGCTCGTCGCCCTGCACGTTGACCACAATCTCATCATCAGCCCAGCCAAGCTGGCTTGCCACTTCGGCAATACGGTCCGTGCCGGAAGCATGGTCGGCCCGCGTCATCACCACTTGCCCCTCGCGCGCTCCGTACGCCTGCATGGCCGCCAAAATGCGTTCATCGTCGGCCGCCACAAAAACATGATCCGGGCCAAGGGCCTCCACCGCGCGGTCCCAAACGTGGGTAATCATCGGCCTGCCGGCGATATCGGCAAGCGGCTTACCTGGAAGCCGGGTTGAAGCATAACGCGCCGGAATAACAACCTTCATTGCGCCAATCCTGTTTCGCCTTCCATCGCGGCGCGCAAGCTGCTGCCAAGCTTGCCCGCAAGATGCTCACACGCGTCACGCACCGCGCCCTGCCCACCGCTATGCGGGCTGACATAATCGGCAATGGCTTTCACAGCCTCAACCGCGTTACCCGGCGCCAGCGCGTAACCCGATGCCTGCATGGCCCCCATATCAATGAGGTCATCACCCATAAAGGCCACATCCTCCAGCGGCAGGGCAAGCTCTGCGGCCAGTTCGGCCAGCGCTGTCACCTTGTCGGCGCAGCGCAAGCGCCGGTGAGTGATGCCAAGGTCGTCGAGGCGTTTTTCAAGTGCTGCACTTTTGCGGCCGGAAATCACCGCAACCTCTACCCCCAGTTTGTGCAGAAGTTTCAGCCCCAGCCCGTCGTGGGCGTGGAAAGCTTTCATCTCTTCACCGTGGGCAGTGTAATATAACGTGCCGTCGGTCAGCACCCCGTCTACATCCAGCGCTAACAGCCGTACCGGCATAATCTACTCCGTCACCAGAGGGGTGAAGCTTTTTGTCAGGTCGTCGATGGATTTCATCTGGCTGAGATACGCCTCAAGTTTGCCAAGCGGCAGGGCACATGGCCCGTCACAGAGCGCCTCATCCGGGTTGGGGTGTGCCTCGATAAACAGCCCTGCAATACCCAGCGCCATGCCGGCGCGTGCCAGCGCTGCCGCCTGCTCGCGCCGCCCGCCTGCGCTGTCAAGTTGACCGCCGGGGCGCTGCAGCGCGTGGGTCGCGTCAAACACCACGGGGGCCATGGTTTTCATCACATCCATCCCCAGCATGTCGACAATCAGGTTATTATAGCCAAAGCAACTGCCGCGTTCGCACAGCATGACATCCGTTTTGCCGCTTTCAGCGAATTTCTTGATAATGTGACGCATTTCTTCGGGCGCGAGGAACTGCGGCTTTTTCACATTCACCACGGCGTCTGTGGCTGCCATTGCGCTCACGAGGTCCGTCTGGCGTGCCAGGAAAGCAGGGAGTTGGATCACATCGGCCACCTCGGCGGCAGCTGACGCCTGATGCGGTTCGTGCACGTCGGTGATGACCGGCACGGAGAATTTGGCCTTGAGATCCGCCAGCAGTTCAAGCCCCCGGTCGAGCCCTGGCCCGCGGAAACTGTGTACGCTGGAACGGTTCGCCTTATCAAACGACGCCTTGAAAACATAAGGGATACCAAGCTTTGCCGTAACCTCAGCAAAATGCGCTGCCACTTCAAAAGCAAGGTCGCGGCTTTCCAGCACATTCATGCCACCAAACAAGACAAAAGGCGCATTATTCGCGACGCTGATTTTGTTGCCAATGGTAACAGAGCGAACCATGAACTTCCTCACAGATTGTTATATTCAAAACATAGCCATGGCTACCCCGCCCCGCACAAAAGCGCAAGGGTGTGATCACAGCGAAAGCCACTGTATGAAGTGCTTTTTACCTGAACAGTGACAGGATGGACGACGGGCTTTGGTTCGCGATCGACAGCGCCTGCAGGCCAAGCTGCTGTTTCACCTGCAAGGCCTGCAAGTTGGCAGCTTCTTTGGCGAGGTCTGCGTCGACAAGGTTTCCGATGCCCACCTCAATGGTGCCTGACAGTTTGGCAACAAATGACTGCTGGATTTCAAGCCGTTTGGCGCCTGCTCCAAGGGTCGAAAGTGACGCGTTCACATTATCGATCGCCGCCGTCAATTGGTCCACCGCCAGTGAGGCAAAGGCCACTGTGTCAATGGTCTGCCCGGCACTAATGGCCACATTGGCCCCGCCCAGCGACAGGTCTTGCGCCGCGATATTCAGCGTTTTGCTGGCCGTCGGGTCGGTGATGGCACTGATGTCGCGCCCGTTCGCCTTCACCGCATTCACGCCGTTAAACTCGGCATTCTCAATAATGGACGTAATCTGGTCCCGCAACTGGGCAAAGTCCCGGCTGAGCGACTGACGGCTGGCGGTATCAAGCCCGCTGTCCTTGGCGGCAACCGCCTTTTCCTTCATCTCGATCAGCAGGTCCGACACCGCCTCCGCCGCTGCGATGGCGACGTCAAGCGACGAGCCCGCCCGCTTGAGCGAGTTTGAAACCGCGCCCAACCCCGCCACATCACCGCGCAATGTTTGTGCAATGGCATAGGTCGCCGCATCATCCTTGGCGGATGACACCTTCAGCCCGGTGTTGATGCGGGTTTGCACCCGCGCCAGATCCTTGTTGGTCTTGTGCAGGTTCTGTAGCGCAAGAAACGCGCTCGCATTTGTATTAACGGAAAAGCTCATGTGGCTTCTGCCCTGTTACACAATAACTGTGAACTGATATGTTTATACCACAGGTTGACGGTTGGACAGAAGCGGGAAACGTCAGTGCGACGGCGTTTATCCGGGCTATTTCATGCTTGCAGGCGGTTTAAAAGCGGATCGGGCCGCCTTTCCATGGGCTGTATGTCACGGTCAAGGTCAACCTCGATCCGTTGCGCCGCCACAAGAGCAATCATTAGCTGGTGTTCGGGCACAAAGTGAAAATAGATCATCGCGTCCTCGCGTCCGGCAGGGGTCGGCGCTGCCAACTTGGGTGGGCGCGCGGCAAGGTCCACGCGTATGTTGCGCAGGTACGGCATCAGCTTGCCGTCCTCCATTTTCACGAAAGCTTCACGGATCGACCACAGGGTGAAAAACAACATACGGCCAATTTCGTCTGACATGTTCCGAAGCAGCGCCCAGTCTTCTGCAGGGAAGCGGCGTTCGGCCACCCGTCGCCAATCAACGCTTGGGTCAAGCTGCTGGATATCGATGCCGATAGGCGTGGACTGCGACACAGCAACAGCGGAAATACCAGCTTCGGCCGCGCCGGTGTGCGAGACAGAGAAAAAAGGTGGCTCATCATCGGCAAAGCCCTCAATGCGCACGCGTCCGGCACCTTGCTGCGACAGCGGCACCGCACCGGGCAGCAAGCCCATATGCGCACCAAGCGATGCCCGCAGCATGCACCGGGCGGTGACAAACGCAGGACGCGCACCTTCATGCATGCCTGCCAGCCGCGCATGCTCCGCCGCTGACAAGACCTCCTGCCCTGAAAGAGACGCATCTGCCGCCCGGACCCTGAGGACTACTTTTTCCACCTGTATTTCAGCATCTTCTGCCATAAATGCCTATAGTTGAAATGCCTGTACTTGCTACCCTGTATTTTAATTCTGCCATAGAAAGCCGATGCTTGCCAAGGCACAAGCACTTGTCCTTCGCACAACGCAAAAACCCCGCCGGTAAGAGCGGGGTGCTGGTGTGCTGTGTTATGCCCGACGGGCTGAATCAGAAAACGTAATCGACAGCCGCCAGGTCACTGAGAGACAATCCGACGAGGAAGATACTGTCCCCACCGCCGGTATTGATCATCACGCCGCTTTCGCCGCCGACGGCCGCGCTGCTGGCCGCCCCGGTTACATCTGCCGCGCTGGTGAAGTCAGTGGTGGTATTGGCAAGGCCGAGGGTATCGATTACCACGCTGAAATCCTCCACAACATCATCACCGTGCCCGCTGGCGAAATAGAACTGATCGCTGCCGGTGCCCCCCGAAAGGGTGTCATCGCCCGTGCCGCCATAAATTTCATCATTGCCCGAGCCTGCGCTGATAACATCATCGTCGGTGCCGCCATAAAGCGCATCATTGCCTGAGCTGCCGTCGATAACATCATCGCCCGCGCCGCCGTATACCTCGTCATTGCCCGACCCGCCATCAACCGTATCAGCCGACACACCTGCCGCGCCCTTGCCGCCAAAGACGACATCATTCCCAGCACCAGCATAGACAGCATCACTGCCCACACCGCCGCCAAGGATGTCGCCCGCACCGCCACCAAAAACAAGGTCGTCGCCGTCGCCGGCCCAAATCGTGTGATTGCCGTCGGATGCCGACGTCACGATCTCACCGGTTTCTACAAGACCGTCGCCGTCGTCATCCCAAGATGAGCCTACCAGCGTGTCATCGCCCGTACCGCCGAACAAGATATTGCCGCCGCGCGCACCCAAAGTACTGAAGCTAAACACCTGAGCATCTGTACCGTCGCCAATCAGGATATCATCGCCTGAGCCACCACCGATAACGTCATTGCCGTCATCACCGCGCATGGTGTCGTCGCCGTCACCGGCTGCGTAAATGTCGTCATTGCCGTCACCAGCTGCAACAGCATCATTGCCGTCACCGCCCCGCAGGAAATCATTGCCAGCGTCGCCGTATATGCTGTCGGCACCCGCACCGCCGGTGACGTTATCATTACCGTCACCAGCGCGCACAAGGTCATCCCCCGCGAGCGCGTCAACCACGTCAGCGCCCGACGTGCCCGCAAGCGTGTCCGCACTGGGCGTCGCGGCTGCAGCGTCTGCTTGCCCATCGATAAAACTACCGGCCGTCAAGCTTGCTGCTGAAACCCCCATCAGGGTAATCGTGTTGCCGCTGTTGTCAGCAATAACCGCGTTGCTGCTACCAGAGATACTGAGGCTGGAAAAGGTTGAACTGGTGTCTGAAAGATCAATCCGGTCTGTGCCAACACGGAAATCTGTGATGACATCATCTCCCCAATCTGGGGAGAAGACAAAACTGTCGGCGCCACCACCTCCGGTGAGCTGGTTGTCGGCATCATTGCCCACCAGCCGGTCAGCCCCCGCGCCGCCAACTGCATTTTCAATCACCACTTCGGGCGGAGTGTAGACGGTATATGTTTGCGTGAAATTCCGGCTGGAGCCATAGAGTGTGATCGTTGTGCCAACATCGCTCCAGCTACCCGGTGTCAGGTCCAGGGTGAGGCCTATCGAGATACCCGATGCGTTATAAGTATCCGTCCCGCCTGTATCCCAGATCGTTTCATAATATTGGCTGCCGGATAGAAAGCCGTATGTGGTATTGCCTGCTTCTGTCTCGATCGCACCGTAAATATGTTGTAGCGCGAGAATATCCAGATACATGAACGTGGTCGGAGACAACGACGCCCCGACAATGTTTTCGTTACCGGCAATGGTATTATACGACATAACAGTATAGTCGTTGCCGTCATACTGAGATGACAGAAGAACACCAGAGCCATCGTCATCGAAGGGATGCTTCAGGCCAAGCGCATGGCCAAGTTCATGCAGAAGGACACTGTGGAAGTATGAGCCGACACCGCCGGTGGACTGATTTTCCGACACCAGCCAGATGTCGCCCGCCTTGGCCGACCCTGAAGGAGTGTAGGCCCATGCCGCCGCGGTTTCATCCGGCAGGCCAGTCCAGGCAATGCGGATAGTGCCCGCCGCGTTGCCGGTCTCTTCAACCTCATCGAAGGTCACCGCGGCAAAGCTTTCAACCTGCTCAAGCGCATCACGGAACAAAACCTGCTCCGCCGTGGTCAGATAGGTGATGTCATTCCAGGGCTCCCCGTCACCATCCTCTGCGCCGTAGCCTGATCCGTCCTCGGTTGACCACAGGCTGCCAGCCCCGGGAATACTGAAGGTTATATGCGTTGTGTCTGCACCTTCCACATTCTGGTACCCAAACAGCGTGAGCAAGCTGTCAACCGCGTCATCGCCTGAGAGGCCAACCTGCTCAACCACCGCACGCGACGTTACCGTCGGCGTATCGGCTTCGTATTCCTGCAAGGTCATGGTGTAGGTACCGGTCTCACTTTCCCAGCCACCAGCCGAGACATAATACGTACCGCTTGCGTCGGGGGTGAAGACAAGCTGGCTGTTGCGACCACCGGCACCGTCGTCGTCCGCGCGGTCAAGCGAGGTGCCGCTTGCACTGTACAGGCCTTTGATAAAGGGATCGACCAGACTACCCTGCCCGACGGAGGCGCCCAGCATCTGGATGGCATAGGTTGTACCCGCCTGCAAGGTAACAGCTACCCAATCCTCATCACCGACAGTCTCAATATCGCCGCTGAAGCTGCCACCAAAAGACAGCGTTGCTGTCGTGCCAGTATTATTTGGAATGTCTACCACCGCGCATCCTTACCGTCGAAGTCATGCCCATTTACGGCATGCCACTGCCGGGCCCTGTTCCCTGAGGCTGGCCAATAGCCAGCCTCCCTATCAAGAAACTACAGTCTCTTGTCTTTACAAAGCCTTGCCAAGCTCGAAAAAAATTAGGCCGAATCGTTTTGCTGCATTCACAGCGATACCCTACAAAAAAACCGCCGCCCGAAGGCGGCGTCAGTTGCTCTTGAGGGGGATGACCATGCCCCTTATCCGGGGCTTGCGCGATTTTAGAAAATCACGTCCATGCCATAGAGATCATCCCAGGTTATTCCGGTCAGGAATATGCTATCACTCGCTGTTGTCTCAATCATTAGACCGTGGGTTCCGCCCACGTTGGTTTCGTAGGAATAATAGGTGAGGTCTTCAAAGTCCTCCATGTCGCCAAATCCATCGAGCACAAGCGTGTCAAACAGAACATCAAAATCTTCGATGATGTCGTCGCCGTGGCCTTCCTCAAAAATGAAATAATCGAAGCCTGAGCCGCCATAGAGAATGTCGTCACCGGCGCCCCCCGTGATATCGTCATCACCATGGCCGCCAAAGATGATGTCATGGCCGTATTGATCGTTACCATCACCCCAAAGGGTGTCGTTGCCCGAACCACCATAGAGGACATCATCGCCCGAGCCGCCTACGGCAATATCGGCGCCGCTGCCCGCGTAGAGGGTGTCGTACCCACCATCGCCATAGAGAATATCAAACCCGTCGCCACCACCCATACGGTCGTCGCCAGAGCCGCCATACAAGTCGTCATAGCCCGCGCCGCCCCACAGGGTGTCATAGCCGGCACCACCATCGATGATGTCATCACCGTGGCCGCCATAAAGCACATCATCTCCGCGCTTACCGTAAAGGTCATCGTGGCCCCAGCCACCACCAATGGTATCAGCCACATTCCCGCCCACGACAAGGTCATCGCCACTGCCGGCCCAGATAACATTTTCAGACAGGTGCGGCCCGATCACCGAATATACCGAAACATCGGCAGACACCTCTTCGCCCAAGTCAAACCGGCCATTATCGTCAACGAGGCTATCGTCCCAACCGCCGCCGACGATGGTGTCATCGCCCGCACCGCCGATCAGAAGGTCAGCCCCTTCATGATGCGACCAGTCCGGCACTACGGCTGCGAAGAAGTTATCATCACCATACCAGTCGATGTCATAATAATATCCATCATCCATGCCACCACCGACGATGAAGTCGTCGCCGCCGGATCCCATCAATGTATCATCACCACCGCCACCGAGCAGAAAGTCGTCACTTGCCAGCGAACTGAAATAGCTATGTTCGCCCGATCCGTTAAACACAACTCTTCCGTCCACAATGTTATAGAAAGCCATTCTTCGATCCTCCTGACGGTTTTCTCTGTCAATCCGCTTCAATCCGGGTATGAAAGAGTTATCGCCGCCCGTGGCTGAACCGAAAATGAACGCCCGCGTCAGAAATACGCCGTAAAAACAGGGTTTGAATCAAAAAAAAGCCCCCACAGCAACTGCGAGGGCTTGTGCGTATAAATGCGAGGGCTTGTGCGTATAAAAAAGCCGCGTTTAAAGACGCCTGATTTTCAACGCCGCCGCATCTTTGCACGATCTTCGTCTGTGCCGATAAACTCCTCGACATCCAGAATGCGCCGAAGTTCATCAACCATGCGTTCAAGCTTGATTCGCTCATCCAGTCCCCGGCACCCCGTATACCAATGCAGTGTCCCGTTCACATCTGCGCTTTTTACGACCAACTCAATGGTCGGGTGGTCGGTAGCTGCCATTTTACAGGTTGACCGGTCGTACACGCCCGCGAGTTTCTCAAAATCATGCGCCTTGAGTGTTTCAAGCGCGTCAAGGAACAGCCCGACGCTACGGCTGCTCAAACGCTGCCCGCTGACCTGGGAAAAACGGTTGCCGTGAAAGACCACCTGCCCATCACCCTTCAGGGTGAAATCGTAGACAGGACAGGTACCAAAACATGGCCCCTCGCTGATTTTCACATAATCCATCGGGCTTGGGTCCCGCGTCGGTGTTTCACTGGCATCACCATCCACCCCAGCGCCACCGCCACAGGCCGCGACAACAAAAAGCAGACATAATGCAAAAGATGAAAACAGGCGGCGCTGTCGTTTCATGGAATCTCCTATGGTGAACCGGCGTGCATTGTGCGGCAAGACACCAAGCATATCTACCGTTTTTGCGCCCCCCACCTAAAGCTTAAAAAAAGGGAGGCAGCGAACTGCCTCCCGTATTGATAACAGGATCGATGACACGTCATGCCACCGAGAGACCCAATCCATTAGAACTGGGCGCGGAAACCGACGTAGAAGGACCGACCGACCACATCATAGTGGATCGGGTTGGTCGCTGCGGTTGAGATGAAGTCCAGCGGTATAACCGGCGGGTCATTGTCCAGCACATTGTTGACACCACCATAGACCTCAACGGTGTCGGTAAGCTGGTAACGTCCGGACAGGTCAAGATACATCTCTGCTCCGATGTTATTGCTCTCGTCGGAAAGCTCTTCCGGTCCCCAAAGCACATTATATTTGCCGGAGCCCACATAACGCACATTGGCATAAAGACCGAAACTGCTGGTCTGATACGACACATTGCCGCGCATTTTCAGCTTTGGCAGACCATAGAGATTGTGCGTACCGACATCTCCCGCATAGTTGACCTCTGTCACACCATCAGGTGCGATGTCCTTTGCATAGACATAGCTGCCAAGCAGTTTGAAGCCAAGGTCGGCGCCGTTATCAAGGCCAATATTGTATTGTGCCTCAAAATCGACGCCGCGCACACGGTACGTACCAAGGTTCAGGAGCTTGTTGGTGATGGACCGTATGCTGTTACCGGCACCAAACTGCACGAGATCACAGAACTCGGCACCGCCTGTGTAACATTCTTCCACAATGCTCTGGCTTGAAACCGACTGAATGGCATCACTGATATCAATATCATACCAGTCTACAGAAAGCCGGAGACCGTCCGCCCAATTGGGGGAATAGACAAGGCCAAGCGTCTTGGTCAGGGCGCGTTCTTCCTGCAACTCAGCATTGCCGGTGTTCAGGATCTGCGACAGGTCGACGTTGCCTGTAAAGGGGTTCTCAATGTTTTCGAACAACAGCAGGGTTTTGAGGAACACTTCACCAATTGCGGGCGCCCGGATATCGCGGGAGATAGTTGCGCGCAGACGCAATTCATCAAGCGGATCATAGGTTAATCCTGCCTTCCATGTCAGCACGGTACCACTGGTGCTGTAATCAGTATAGCGCAACGCCCCGTTGAAGCTCAGCGCCTGACCCACCTCGGCCGCATCCAGCAGCGGCACAAGAACCTCGCCAAAAGCTTCTTTCACGTTGTAGCTGCCCTCAAGTGGCTGCGCGTTGGTAATCAGGAACTGGGCCTGTTCTGATACCTCGTCTACCTCACGCTTGAGCGATTCTTTCCTGTATTCCACGCCAAAAGCGGTAGAAATCGGGCCTGCCCAGCCTTCAAATAAATCGCCTGAGATACTGGCCGCAACAACCTGCTGTTTGAGCGCGGTTTGCGACATACCCGTACCAGTAACATAGTCGGCCGCGGCCTGGCTTGGCGAGCCCGCGCCAAACAGATTGATCGGCACACAGGAAGTATCCACGCCACTTAGCGCCGCCGCACAGACGACCTCACCGGTTGCCGGATCAACCACAGCGTTGGACGCCATGCTCAACTTGCTGGAAATGAGGTTATTGGTCTGGTTGTTCGAGAAGTCGCTGCGGCCATATTGGTAGTAGACATCCCATGACCAGTCACTGGCGAGGGTGCCGTTTAACCCACCGACAAAACGGTAGTTATTGGTCTGGCTAACCGAGGTGATCGGGCCAAATTCATGACCAATGCGGTACAGGCTGAAAGAATCTGTGCCGGTGGCGTCCATGGTCGCCTGCACGCTGTCAGGGATATAAGGGTTGCCGGAATATATCGTCTCTCCAAAAATGAAGCTCTCAACCAGCGCGCCTTCGGAATTGGACTGCCCCGCGTTACCTTCAAAATAGAAGCTGATGTCATCATTCAGCTTATAATCAAAAGCAGCCATGATGTTCTTGCGTTCCACCGGAATAGCAATTGCTGTAGCGTCGCTCAGGTAAGCACCGCTACCTCCGACCATGAACAGACCACCGATTGTACCCAGCTCGCGGTTGACCGCAGTGCCGTCCGGCAGGAATTCAAGGTTACCAAGTGGCCCACCCGGCAAGGTTACGCCATTGTTGTTTGCTAAAAACAGGCTGACATCGTCGGCAATAATATGCGCCGGGTTGCCATCCCCCGCACCCGTGTTTGCGGGGTTAGGAAGAATGCCCGGATGCCGGGCTGCCCAGTCCCGCCCGCGCGAATCAGGTATACCCTTGCTGTCGTTATAATCAGCTGCAATCAGGATATGGCCGCGATCATCGGCAACCTTGCTGCCAAAAGCCATGGACAGGCGGTAATTCTCATTATCGCCTTCATCGGAAACGCCATATTGCGCTTCGACCTTCATGCCCTCGAGGGTCTTGTCGTAGATCACGTTGATGACACCGGACACCGCGTCCGACCCCCAGGCTGCGGAAGCGCCACCTGTCACCACCTCAACCCGTTCAACCGCCAGGGTGGGTATGACATTCATGTCTACCACACCAAATTCATCGGTCGGCACATGCCGACGGCCATTGACCAGAACAAGGTTACGGTTGCCGCCAAGGCCACGTAGATCAACCACATTGGTACCGCTGCCGCGGGAATTGAGCACCGTTGCCGTTGGTGTTATCGTGCCTGTAAAGCCCGGCAATTCGTTAACAAGGTCGGCAATATTAGTTGTGCCACGTGCTTCCATTTCGTCGCTGCCCAGCACCGTTACCGGCGTTGGCGCTTCAAAGCCTGATTTTTTAATACGCGACGAACTGACGACAATTTCTTCAAATTCGAAGGCGTCACCCTGACTTGTTTCCTGTGCGACAGCCCCGCCTGCGCCAATTAGCGCAATGCCGGATGCAGCCCCTAACAAGGCAGACTTTCCGATTATATTTTTAACCACCACTTCCTCCCAGATTCCAGATTTTCCACGGGTAGCGGAACACTTTCCCACTCAAGAATTATCCGCCTTATTTTTATTTAAGGCTGAATTATTATTATAATAAAGCAGCTAAGTAAATATTTATAACAGCCATAATTACAATCAAGTGAAAAAATAACCGCCAAAATTTTATGTTAAATCAATGGAAAGCTGGACTGGGTGTATGAGCACATGAGGGGAGCGAAAAGGCGCACTGCGACGCGGCGCAATGCCGCTGGGGATCCTGTGCAGATGCAGAAGGTCAGAACACTTGAAGTCACGCAGCAATAGCCACACCCTGCGGACCAGCCTGTGTATAGGACGGGCTAGCGCAACAATCCGTATGAAATTAATGAAGACATGCAATATGTTTAATGGGTATCTGCCCGCATTACCTGGTGCGTAACGTAAGTTTAAGCAACACGCAAATTGCCTTCACCCGGCAGGCCGAGACCTACGTCGACAAAATAAGCGAAATACATTTCACCACCGATAACAGGGCTAGTGTCCCCCAGCAGGCCATACATGTCACGTTTGTCGGCAAAGTCAGTGACCGAAACCAATTGCCGCCCATGGTTTGACGTAACTGGCAGATAAAGCGTTTCATGGGTGAGCCTATTGCCCGAAGCCTTGAGAAGCGCGCGGCCCAAATGGATACCACATGGTAACGACAGCGCCGTCAGCGCCTTTTCATCCGCGAGGTCAACATCCGGCCTCAGCGCCAGTGAGCCACTTTGGGCGCCAACGACGTTGCGCCCCCAAATATGGTCAATTGCTGTGCCTGACTGCACAACAGTCAGTGTATCACCTTCGCCTTGCTGAAGAACAAGAAAGCAAGATGCAAGCGAACCCAGGCGCGGCAAGGTAAAATCACGACGGTCCGGCAACCCTTCGGGTGAGTTAATTTCGCTCCAGATCGCGGCCAGCCGCGATGCTCCTCCCCCGAGGTGTTTTTGCAACTTCAATAGGTAACTCCATACGTCTACAAATCGACACACACACGTAGAAGCCCCTTACCGGGGCATAAGCCCAAAATTTTGCCTGATGCGATTCGGTGCGCATGATAATTTTCTGGACCACTTAGTCCAGTATTCTTTAAAACTTTAATTACATTTTTTATGTGGTTAACGTTTGAAATACGCCTGCTATTATAAAGGTAATAATTCTGCTCAATCGTATACTCTAACCATACCCAAAAAAATATCGCACGCGACATTCTGACACTTTGACTGATACACTGACTATGGAAAAAAGGTGCGCTGCCTGAGCGGCGGTATCGGCGCAATCTCGATACACGCCCTCTTCGGAAACATTACGACAAGGACCAAGGCTTCCATGACTTCCGCGAAAGACAAACAGGGACAGACATCCCCGCGCAATCACATTCTTGTAGTAGAAGACAACCCCGTAATGGGCAGCATTATTGGGAAGCTTCTGACGCGTTTTGACCTGACCTACCATATCGCCCAAAACGGTCAGGAAGCGATAGATTCAGCGCGCAAGGCCTCATACGACCTTATCTTGATGGATATCATGATGCCGAAGATGGGCGGGGTAACGGCAACACGTGCAATACGCAAAGTGTCCGAACATTACACCACAACACCCATTATTGCAGTTACAGCGCGTGTCTCTGACCGCGCGATTGAGGAATACCTGCAAGAAGGCATGTCAGGTGTCATCAAGAAGCCCATCAACCGGGTCAACCTGGCAACAGTTCTGTCTGAGCATCTGGGTCTTGAAGAAGAGACAAACGGTGTCACCAACGAAGACCATACAGACATATACGACGAAGATGATCTGGACGCACTCAACTGGGAAACCTTTAATGAATATCGGGCGCTGCTAGGGGATAAATTTGGCTATATCCTCAAGGATTACCTGACCGCAGGGCCGGATATGCTGGCAGAGATAAGCGGCGCGGTAATCGACGATAACGCCGCGCAGATCCAGTTTCTATGTCACAAGCTGAAGTCAACCGCGCAAATATTTGGCGCCGACAGTGTGGCCGATCTCGCTGCCAAGCTGGAAATCATGGGTAAACGACAGGAAACCGAGCATGCTTCCGCGATATTCAACGAACTTCATATCGCCTACGAGCGTACCCAACGGGTACTCAGGCGCAAATATATATTGATGCAGAATATGGGTTAAGGCCTCCCCTTCTGGGCCTCATTGCTAAGTCCTTGAACTATAAATTATAAATTAACCATCAAAGATAATGTTTTCTTTACTCCCGGGAGACTACTGTCGGGGCATAAGAGAATACTATCCCCAATTAAACTTGGGTGGGGTACCCCCATAACACCGGTGATTGGCTAACTGGTCCTGATGGCCACCCCCACCCTGCATTTTCGCACCTTCGCCTTTGGGTGATCATATCTCAGCGCGCGCCGAGGAGCTTGGCGTTATGCCTCATCAATCCACTTTCCAATGGTCACGGCTAACGCCCTTCAGCTTCTCTACCGTACGCAGGCCGCCAAGCCCCAGCATGGACAACAGCACGGTCATCAGGGTTTCGGTACCGCCAAAAACAGGGGGCGCAGGCATATCTGGGAAGAAGGCAAGACGTAACCAGTTAAAGAGATCAACGCCGCAAAAATGCCATGCCAGCGCAACGCCGCATGTCCACCCCACAAAGGGACGCCACCCGGCGACAAACACGCTGGGGTGGCTGGCCTCTGCCTTGTTTATCTCCATCTGCGCAAGGCCTGCACGCAGCACCTCAAGTTCCAGCTCATGTTCAAAGCGCTGACGTTCATTCTTGTCAGGGATGAGACGCTCAAGCGGTGTCTTCACGATACCCAAAAGGGTGTCGAGGATAGGAATGCCCATGACAATGTCTCCGGCTAAATTCGGGAAAGGCGGGCCCTCAGCCCCAGGTCGCAGGGCAAGGTTTTGGCCCGTAATTGATAAAGTCATCCAGATACTTCTCCGGCGTCGCGTTGCCGTAGGAAGTATTCCAATTGCGCTTGGCATAGGCTGCCAGCGCCATATCGTCCGCGACATCCGGCAGTGCCTCCGGCATGCGGGCATAAAGTAACCGCGCCGCTGCACAGGCGTAGTGGTCATCTTGCTCAAGCGCTTGCGTTCGGCTCATGCCGTCCGGCAGGTAAGCGTCCAGCATGGCCTGCCTACCCCGGCGAAAACTCAAGTAATTTACATACAGGTCCTCAAGCGTCGCCGGTTCAATCTGGAAATAGGAGAGCGCGGGACCGCCCACCTGCACACGGTAACGAAAGCCCATACTTTCGTGCGCGGCTGTCATCATCAACAGCTTTTCCGCAGCCGGGCTATCCATGCCCAAGTCTGCAAGCACAGGAATGATCACCCGTGCGAGGAACGTATTTGCATCTGTCTGCGGCTCTGGTAGTGGCATGATAGTGTCCTTTCAGGAGGGCTAGTATGTAAAAGAGAACCAGCGAATTTTCAGCGGCCGCTTTTACCGCAAGCTGGCCGTTTTTTCGGGTGCAGGCCCGTTGACCCAGCCGATGATCCAGCCCAGCATGAAGATGACCGGAACGCCTACGAAAGCTAACGGCGAGAACATCATCGGAAAGGCGGAAATGCAAGCGACCCCCGCACTACGCCAGAAGCCGTCCACACCCTTACGGTTGACGTACACAAGGAACGGCATGCTGGTCATGGCATGGTACAAAATGACCCACGGCCCGAGGTAAAAAAACATTGCGAGAATGCCGACAATCGCGCCCAGTACATAGTCGATCACGGCAGCAGCATCCGCCGCATCGGCAATTGGCCTGACCCTCAACGGCATCAGCAGGAATGCAAAAGCGACCGATCCGAACGCAAGGCTTATCAGATACCGCCAGATACGCATTCTACCCTCCCCTCACCGCATGGCCGCAAGACCCGCTACAATGCTGCGGTCAACACCGCCCCAAATCTGTTCCGCGTGGGACTCATTCAAACACGCGAGGAAACCGAACGGGTCGCCGTAAGTCGCTGTCCCTTCGCCATAGGTGCCGATATAAAGAAAGCCCTTGTGGCGCACAATTTTCCTGAGCACGGCCCCCGGGTGCAGCAAATGCTCTCCCTCAACGGTATAATTGACCAACGCATGGTCATTAGGCAACAACTTATGCGATACGACACCAACCGTCAGCTCAGACGTTTTGTCCTCGCTGGCGGTTTCATAGCCGTCCAGCATCGGTGCCGGGAACCGCTTTAGAAGAGCGTAAGCATTACCGATGGAGCATTTCCCCTTCGGGGTCTCGCGGCACAGCGGCGTAGCGTGGCAATATTTGTGAAAGTCAGGGTCGGCATGATCATATTCAAAATGCCGGTGCGCAAGCGACCTGAGCTCATTGGCGATCGCCGGGATGGAGCAGGCCCCGGTGAAGGGTTGGGCAGGCTGCGCCGATTTCGTATGTAGAAAGACCCGCGTACTCCGTAGTTGAGGCAGCCAAAGCGACGGGCCAAGCGCCTTCTTCAGTCTTGTATACATGCGTTTACAAGACATCTGCTTATCCAGGCCAATTTCCGGGCTGTTCCGTGCCAACTCGAGAGCGAGTTCAAACCCATAGCGGCTTGTAACCTTAACGGCCGACATCCTTGCCAGCATTTGCTCCTGCTCGGCCAGCGCGGTGATCATTTTCTTCAACGCTTCAGCTTCCGCCTTTGGCAACTGGGCGCGCTCATCGACCATGCGGCATACTTGCGCTGCGTCGCGGCGCAGGCGGTATTTTTCCGCAAAACTCAGTGTTCTTTCGGGCATATCCTGCATTTTATGCCGCAAGCCCCGCTAGCGCATCCATCAGCCCTGCGGCCTCTTGCCGGATACCGTCGCGGGTTACCGCGTGCATCACCTGCCTGCGGTTCTCATCCATCCGGCGGTGGCTGATATGCAGCCATGTTTGCACCTCGCCTGACATTAGCATGCGGCGCTCATGCACCAGCCGGTCAAACGGCAGGTCGTCCATGGCGCTGATGGTCAGCGCCGCATCGCAGGGCTTCACCCCAGCAAGCAAAATATCCGCCGCCTCCCCGCGCATATGCGGGCTGTCACGTTCACCGCCCAAAAGCCTGTTCAGTGTTTCCGTGCGGTAGCCGGAAAGCACAGTAACGCGGCGGCCGAAGCGTTCCCCGATCGGCACCAGAACCCGCGTGCTCAGTGCCTTGAGGTTCGCGACCACACTCACATCGCGCGGCAGGTTATAAAGGCCAAAACGCGCTGCCACCCGGCTATCGGTAAAATCCTTTAGCGTAAAGGGGCCGCCCATCGTCATGCGGGCGTGAATACCGGTCGTCATGATATCCACCCCAGCTTGTCAGCGATCAGGAACAACAGAAGCGCACCGAGCTTCATCAGGGCCAGCAACAAAAGCCGGATGGCAAGGCCCCAGCGGCGGCCACATTCCTCTTCGTGTCGCTCGATACGGTCAAGCGCCAGCGTGGCCCGCACCAGTGCCGCATTTGCGGTGTCTGAGCCATCGACCAGTGGTTTGGCGCCAGTGAAATACTCCCGCTTGAAACCAGCTTCCGTCATGGCGCCCAGCCAAACCGGGCGGTGATATAAAGCCCAAACAAAAGGGAAGCCATAACGGATATGAAACGTTTTTTCTCAAGCGCGTGCCAGCGCCAGAAAAGAAAGGCACCGAGGGGAGGAAGCGCAAATATATCGCCCCAGTCTGTCGCCGCACGTTCAGCAGCCATGCCCAAAAACAGGCCAAACAGAAAGGCGCACCAGACAAACATCAACAGCGTAAGCGTAAGCGCGAGCAGGCCACCCCCGCCGGAAAGCGCAAAAAAACTGAGCGGCAGCAGCACCACAAGCTGTAGGCCAAGCACCAGCGCACCGCGTTTGAGCGCGGGGCGGGTATAGAAAAACCGCGCAACCGCACCCTTCAGTTCGGCGCGCGGCAAGGCCACCCACGCAGCATCAAACAGCCGCGCGAAAGCCCCCGCCACCAGTTGGTGGAGGATGATAAAGATTTTCATTTCAAGGTCCTGAAAGGTGTGAAAGTTAAGGGGTGGGCCAGACAAGCGCACTGAAAACAGCCTCGATCGCTTCCGCACTGCTGGCCATATCAATCTGTCGTTTAGCAGTAAGGCGCACAGCTTCAAGTGCAGCCAGCGCCGTCCTGCATTCATCCGCCCGTGTCAGGACGGTAGCAGCGACCTCAGCAAGCGTGCCGCCGGTGATGCCTATCTCTGCGGCAAGAAGCGGATAGTCAGGCGATGTATCAGCAAGATATGCCCGCGCCTCCGCTTCCTTGGCCAGATACACCATTTGCTGGCCAGCTGCGTTTGTCAGCACGGCGGCGCGCAATGCTGACGCTTGGGCGTCAACCTTTGCTTTCGCCGCTGATTTCAACGGACCGAGCGGCGGCGGCACAAAGCCCTGTGTCGCCACATCCCATACACATGCGTCAGGCCAATCTTCGGGTACACTCGTGATCGTGCACCCATCAATGTCTGTGCCGTCAAGGTCATCGACCACTTCCCGAAGTTCGCCGGTTTCGGTGTTTATGATGCCGATCATCCGTCTCTCCTATCCCAACCGCACAGAAAAGCTGCCAGGGTTGCCCTGAAGGCCCGCCCCGGTGCCGGTATGGCGTTGCAAAAGCCGATATTCCCACACCCCTGCGGTAGCCGGCGCGGCATAGCCATAGTTTGCTGTCATGAACGCGGGTTCGCCGCTGTCGGCAAAGACAGGGTCGGCAGTCAGGACAGTTTGCCAGGTACCGCCTGCGGGCCGGCGCTGAAACCGCATATATTGCGTATCACCGGACCCGCTCGCGCGGAAATTGACCCGCGCCGCCATATGTACGGTACCGCCGCCCGGCAGCGCCAAAGTCAACACGCCGGGTAACGCATGCTGCGTGTAACTGCTGGCACCAGATGGGTAGACCTGTGCCTCAGCATAGGTCGCCGATGTCCCATCCTTGGATTTTGACAGGCTGATGCGCACTGTCACTGGCACACCGGCGTATGTTGCGGTCACATCCACATAGGCGCTGTCTGCCCCTATGCCAGTGATGGTCACAAGGCCCGAGCCATTGACCGATGCACTGCAATTGCTGGTAACCCGGCTATAGCTCGCGCTTGAGGCCACATTGCTGGTGCCCGCAAACAGCGCAATCTGCGACGTTTTGTTGAATTCACCCGCCTTGGGGGTGCCGTCAGGCGAACAAGCCACCGTGTGTGAAGTTGGTGACGCGTTGATCGTCAAGCCATTGCTGCCGTCCTCGCCCCGCCACTGCGACCATGTGTATTGGGATTTATTGTTGCTTTCGCTTGCTGTTGTCTTGTTGGTGGCAATGCCGATATATCGGGTGCCAGATTGCGGTGCGTCCGTCAGGCCGCTGCCGTCGGCATTGGCACTGTATTTGATCCAGGTATAGGTGGTTTGCCCGTCAGAACCGGGCGCGCCCGGCACACCTGTATTCCCCTGTGGTCCCTGCACCAGCGACCATGCATAGTCAGACGCGACGTTGCTTTCATACGGGGTGAATTTATTATAGCCAAACCCGATATAGGCCTTTCCTGTCGGGTCATTGCTGATGCCGCTGCCAGAGGCATTGTCAGCATACCGTATCCATGTGTAGGTGGCTTGCCCGTCCGCACCCGGTGCACCCGGCACCCCTTGCGGCCCCCGGCCTGCCAGCAACGTCCACAATGCTGTGTCTGTCGGCTCCACACCCGTGGCGGCACTGAAGCTGGTGAAAACATAACTGCTGCCTTCATATACCACCACGTCACCGCGTACATAGGTGGCACTGTCGTCATAAACACCACGAAACACATTACGGGTGGCACCGTCCTCGATCTCATTCAGCTTTGAAGGTGTGGCGGGCAGTTCAATCGTCTGTTCTGCCTCAAGGCTTTCCTGCCCGCGCTGGGTCCAGTAGGTCAGCCGCACGTCATAAAACGCACCGTCCACGAGCCCGTCAATACGCGCCGTTGTTGTGTCCCGCGCCAGATAGCGTTGCCCGTCAAACGCTGTTGTGCCTGCCCTGCGCCATTTGAGCTCAAACCGCTCTACCCCTGCCGTACTCAGGGGCGCGTTCCAGCTGACATCGATGCCGCTGATCATGCTGCCGTCGGCCTTGGCCTCATGGAAACTGACAAGTTGCAAATCATCCGGCGCCGCCGGGTCGGACCACAGGTCTGGCGCGTCACCAAGAGTATTGAGCGGCTCTTGCGCCAGAGGCTCGCCGCCATAGACCGTGGGGTCATAAAGCATCAGGTCAGCCGTGACCTCAAGCATGGCAGTGATGGAGATTTTCTCGACAATGAACCAGAGGCCATTGAAGCCGCGCTCCGCATAGTCAATGCGCACCACATCACCGGGTTCAAGCACCAGCGCGCGCCGCGCCAGCTTGATACCTTCCACCCGATGTGCCACACGGCTTTTACGCACCAGAAATTCCGCATAGGCCTGCGCCTGATAATAGTCAGTGATAGTTTTCAGGCTATCGCTGGTATGCAGGTCTTCACCCTGATCCTCAGCCTTGAAAGTTGCATAGGTATCGCTGTCCAGAAGCGGCCAAGACACGGCGTCATCTTCATAGTCCTTGTTGGCATTGGCGAACTCAAGCGTGACACGGTTCAGCCGCTGGTCACGCATGCCGTGTTCCACTGTCCAGCCGCCTATGATGTCATCGGCGGTCAGGGTCATCACAGGGGCCTGGACTTCATCCTCCAACACCAGCCGATGCCTGCCGTTTGACCACGGCATCGACCAGCCAAAGCCTTCAAGAAGCGTTTGCAGGTTCTTGATCACCCCTGCCTTGGGGTCGATCACCGCATCTGCCAGCCAGCGAGCCTGCGAGGTGCCGTTTTGAAATTCCCGGTAACCGGGATAAGGGGCGCCAAAGTCCACATCAACAAATTCGCCGTACCGCGGGTCCCACACCCGCTCTGCCGGGCCGCTTGTGGTATTCACCAGCACACCCGGAATGGTCATTTCCACATCGCACTGATCAGCCGCCAGGCTGAAGCTATCGAGGTCAATGTCATCCTGCCCGGCGTTAAAACCGTATGGCGACATCAGGTAATTTAGCACCACCAACGCCCGGTTGTTGGAATAGGCCCATGTGGAACGGTCCGTGAAAGACTGCGCAGCCTCCCGCGGATCAAAAACCCTCAGTCCCTGCACCAAGGCTTTCACCTCGGGCTCAGCCGAGAACTGCGGTTTTTTCGATGAATTGAAAAAACGCACCCAGCTATAGGCCACGCCCAGTCCCTTGTGGGTCGAACTCCACACATCGGAGGCCGCCATCAGGGCTGACATTGCAGCCTGTGTTTCGCTACCGTATTTGCTGAGTGCGCGAAAATAGGGTTTGCCGCCGAAGCGCCTCGCCGTGGCTTCATCACCATCGATCCAGAATTTGAGGATGCCGGTAATCTCGCCCTGCCCCCACACATCGACACGGTGCAGCCAGTCGTAATCCTTGCGGACTTCCTCGTCTCCACCCGAGGACGGCAAAATGGTATGGTCATATTGGCCCAGACTGCCGGGCGGCGCGTTGTGGCGCGACACGGTTTTATAAACCTTAACTGGCGTGATGCGGCGACGGCCATATATGATAGGCAACCCGGCCACAGCCGACGCTTTGGAAACCTTGATCTCCTGCGTGGGCGTGCCGCCAAGGCCAAGCAGCCCGCCAAGGAAAGAAAACAGCCCCATTATGCCTTACCTCCCCAACCGAGGTTGGTCTTTTCAACATGGGCAAATTCAAAGAAACGGTCACCCGCATACCGGTCCTGCTGCGCACTGGTACTGGTCAGTCGTCCGGCCGTCTGGCTTGGTTTCGACCACGGGCTGGTGATTTTAAGTTCAAGCGTTGCGCTGCCGTCATCCTCGCTTTCACGCCAGCTCTGGACCGATCCCTTATAAAGCCGGATAGCGTCGCCACCGATCACCTCCCCGCCCACATCCAGAAGTGCAAGCGACACCACAACCGGCAACCCGGTCATGTTGAACTGTCGGAACGTGTTGGCAATCAGCCGGTCACTGCCAATCAGCCGAATGGTGTAGCTTTGCAGCTTGATCGCCCGTTCCCGCACGATGGCAGGCAGGCCGGCAATATGCCCTTCGGATTTATAACTCGTCGCACCAACAACAAGGTCAGCCGCATGACTGGTCCAGTGAAGTTGCTGAGCGCCCTCACCCAGATCAAGCAACCACGCATGGGCCACATGGTCAGCCGCCAGCGCCGCGCGTACATCAGCATGTATATCAAGCATCGTTACACCCTTTCGGTGACGTCAATCTCAAGACGGATAAGGCCGTTAGCGCCAAGGTTGATTTCCTGCATGTCGTTCGCCAGCGAACAGCGCATTTTCAGCCCCGTGGTGACAAGATTGCCACCGGGCACACGGGCAGGCGGTGATACCGTCAACGGATCTGTGCCAGTGATGACATGGATTTTGCTGTCGTTGTCAAACCTGGCAAAATTACCGGTCACCGCGCCTTCAAGCCCAGTCAGTTGGTCAAGCGGCACGTAAAAAATGCCACCTCGACCGCGCATTGCATGCACAAAGCCAATCAGTTCCGCCGCGTGCGCGCGTAGCATCGGCGGATAAACCAGCGTCATTTCGAAAAAATGACCGCCATATTCATTGGTCAGTATCTTGCCGCTCATTGCCTGGCTGGATTTGGTGCGCTGGTGTGGCCGCACCCTGACCGATACGGGCCGGGGTTGGCTGGGCAGGTCTGTAAAACTCATGAGAGGGCTCTCCTCAGCCGAACGGTGCTTCCATTGCATAATCAGCAAAGATTTCGCGGATCATGCTCTCAAGCGCACCGCGGTTGCCATGCACGGCATCAGGCGAAGCGCCTGCGCCGATGGTCAGGTTGATATTGGGTGAAAGGGTATTGCTGGTGTTGGTTGTTGCGGTACTGATCTGACCGGGTACGATGCCTTGCTGGCTTGCGAGAAAACGGGAAAGATCAGCGTTGAGGCGCCGGTCCACCACGCGCTCCCCTGCTTCCAGAAGATAGGTGCCGGTGGATGGGATGTTGTCGATACCGTCATGCGCTTGCCCCTTCACCGCCGCCAGTTGCGCCGCCCCGGTGACGGTTGCAAAAGCGATGGCTGGCAGGTTGGCAGGGAATGGTGCGGACGCCACCGCCTTGGCGATACCGCGCGCCGTGTCCATTACCACGCCACCAATGGCAAACGCCTTGCGGATCTTGCCCAAGGTCTTACTGCTTTTCAGTGCATTGCCCACGATCCCGGCCCACGCCTTGCTATTGGCCTTTTCGCGTGCCTCTTCTGCCTTGACCGCGTCGTCGGCTTCTTCCTTTTGGGTTTTGGCGGCATCGGTGGCTTCTGCTGGTGCTACGCCGGCTTTATCTGCTGATGCGCCAATGGCCTCATCAGAGGCATCTTCTCCCGATTTCTTCTTTTTCTCTTCCTCGTCATCTGGGAAAAGACTGGGGGCTTCGGCCTTTATGGTTGCGCCAATGTCACCCACCAGTTCGGAGAAGAAGGCTTTATAATCGGTTGCAATGCCGGGGATACCGTCCAGATAGGTGCCGCCACCCCCACCGCCACCCAGCGAAATGCCCGCAAATGATGAACCACCTGCGGCGCTGGAAAACTTGTCAGCGATGTCATCCATCGCGTTGGTCAGCTTTTCCAGCCGGTGGTTCATCTGATCCATGGAGCGGGCAAAGTTAACCGGCACGCCAACAGTGATTGGCTTTGTCGTTTGCATCACGCATACCTTTCAAGAAGTTCATTCAGCCGTGTGCGGTCCATGGCCCTGGATTTGGCCGCGGGAACGTCGGCATCGGGGTTGATGCCATGCGCGCGCTGATACCCGCGCATGGCAAACTTCAACTCCGGCAAGGTGCTTTCAAGTGTAGCCTTGGGGCTTAAGCCCAGCATGGCGCCAACCTCGATGAACTGCCCCCAGTGAATGGGGTCAGCCTTGTCCCCCGTCAGCCCGCTACTGCTTTCACTGCTGCTTTCGGGGGCTCGGGCTTTCCCGGCTCTGGCGGTGACAGTGTATTTTCAAGGCAGGCAGAGATCGCTGTCGCGCTTTCCGCAAGCCCAGCCTTCAGAAGCTTTTCCGCCGCCTTGCGCCGGGCTTCAGCGTCGCCAAAGTCACCGCCGGTCATCGCCAGAAACAAGGCAGCCATGTCCGACAAGCGGAATTCCGTCAGCCTATCCGTCAGGAAGGGCACCAGACCCATGCCAAAGTGGTCTTCAAGGTCCATCATGGTGCCGATATCAAGGCGCAGGCGCACGTTACGTGCCCCGATGCGCAAGCGGGATTCTCCCATCATGCGCCGCGACATTTATGCCCCCTCCGGCGTGAAGGCAACCACGCCTGAGCTACTGAAGGAGATGGAATAATTGACTTCTTCAGCCTCTGGCCCCATCAGGTCCAGGTTGGTGATAACAAATTTGCCTTCATAGGTGCCGTGACCCGGTACGATCACGCGGCAAAGCGGGTGTGTCGCATTCATCACGTGATTATGGACAATCTGGAAAGCGGCATCAGACAGAAACGTGCCGGATGCAGTAGAGGAAAAAGACCGCTGACCGCCACCGTCCAGGGACTCTTTGAAGCCGCCGCTATCCTTGCTGGTGATATCCACCTCGCTGTTGGTGATTTTGATGTCATTGGAGTTGAAACCACCTACCGCGACAAAATTGCTGTCATCATAGGAACCGCTGCCGTCGTGAATTTTGAGAAGCAGTTCCCTGCCAAGTTGCGCTGCCATGCTTGTTTCCTTTCAAGGCTGTGTGACGCGAAGTCGCGACAAAACCGCCAGCACCGGTCCACCGGGCTGGTTGATGTCTGTTAGAGTTTGGTTGGAACAGGCGGGCAGCTACAGGCCTCGCCTGCTGGTACGCTAGAGCGGGTCTGCCTCATATATTGGCACCCGAAAAACCAGTCGGCCGCGATAACGGCTGCCATTCTCGCTATACTGACGGGTGACCGCCGCAGCGGTGAGGGTAATTTCGCCAGCATGACAACCTGGTAGCATGGGCTGGTGACGCGCCAGAAGGCAATCCACAGCTGTCATCAGTTCCTTGCATTCAAGCTGACCACCGCCGTCGGACCATACAAAAAGCGTGAAAGTAACCGTGCCGCCGGCAATATCCTTAAGGCCGGCAGGGCTTACACTTGTCTCCCCCATCGCGAGATAGGGCATGGCGGCTCCCAGCGGCACCTCATCATAGATGCCGGAAAAGCGGGCGCTGAGTTCCTCGTCCGCTGACAGGCGTGAAAAAACCGCCTCCTGAAGGCGGTGACAATAAAGGGCTGTCATTACATGGTTCTTTCAGTAAATATTCAGGAGGCACGCACGCCATCAAAGTTGACGAGCCGCAAGGTCGTGCCGGTAAGGCTATAACTTTCAAGCCGGTAAAGACGGCCTTCCCACTCAGCAAAACGTGCCTCAAGATAGGCCGCCAAATACGGCACGGTAAAACTTGCTTTCTCAGTGTGTTCAAGCGCTTCAGCACCGCCCGCAGCAAAGCGGGCACTTTGTTTTGCTTCCGCCCATACGTCGGCGATGATTGGTCGGCTTTTCTGCAAGCGTCCACCTGCGCCTTGGATGGACTTGTCCGCCATCAGGGTAATGCGGTGCCGCCGCGCGCCGATCATAATTTCACCTGCCGGTAAGCGTTGACCATCTGCGCCGCGCCACTCGACACCAACACATCGTCCGCGCCCTCATCGCCCCGGTGGGTGTATAGGTACGCCACCAGTTGCAGCATGGCGTGCCGAATGACCTCCGGTACCGCGTTCCAGTTTTCACCAAAACCGACCCGTGCAGTAATGCGGATGCCGGACCGTGCGCGCGCGGGCGCTGGCCATCCCACGCCGCTTGTCAGGTGCAATAGGGGTATGCGCCCGGATGAAGTGCTATAATTGCTTGCGTCCCAGGTCTGCCAGCCTTCCGCCTGCCAGATCTCAATACTGGCAATACTTATGAGCGGCCTGAGGGGCAATGGCAACGACTGCGGACTGGCATGCAGCCAGTTTATCGGGCCTTCGCGCGTACCCTGCCACCAGCACTCGTGTACCGCCATGCCGAGGGCGGGGAAACCATCCAGATAAAGCGCCACATCACGCGCCACGAGAGCGGCACCGAGGTAGTTTTCCATCAGGCCCTCTGCTGTGCGCGCGAGGGTTGCAAGCCCGGCGTCGTCATCCGCACCGTCAAGCCGCAGGTGGCCGCGCACTTCGTCAAGCAGCAAGGTATCCGCTGCCGGTGGGGTAAGAGTTTCGATGTGCATGTCAGCGCTCCATCACATAAAGACTGAGACTGCGTTCGCCCGCGCGGCCAGCGTCGGTCTCAATGGTACAGGTCAGCCGGTAGCGCTTGCCCCGCGCTCCTCCCGAGACGTGAATGCCGCGTGTCGCGCCCCCGTCTACGGGAGCAGATAAGGTCGGCGCGTCATCGCCAGCGGGCTCAATACGCCAATCTGCGCTCGTGATCGTCTCGCCACCCGTCAACCAGGCGGCCCAGTCAAAACTGTAGTCCACCGTTGCCGATGGGTCTTTTGCATGCATGGCCATGGGGGCCTCCCTGTCTTAGGGGTTTGAAGGGGCGGTAAGAGCGAACCAGCCGTTCGTAGCCGGACTGACACTAAACGCGCCGCGCTGCGCCTCCACCGCGCCACCAACGGGCGACAGGTCGACAAAGCCGAACAGCGCATCATCCGCCCTTAGCTTTCCGGGCCACCCCTGCACCAACGCTAGGAAGCGGGCCGGCGGTAGGTCAACCGGATCACCCCAACTGATAGGGTCAGTGTAAAAGGCCGCGCCGCCGGATACCGGCTCCACCCGGACGCCCGTCACACCGACGGGTTTGTAGTCGCCGCCTGAAAGCTCATTAGGGGCGATATGCGAATAACGCTCATGCTGATGCACATCCTGTTCATACCGGCCATCGAGCAATACCGCAGACAGGCTGACGAGCGGCAGCTTGAGCGCGCCGGTCATGAGCCTTTCAAAGGCTGGCGCATAAAGCATCATGGAACCCGTATTCATACTATTAGCTCCCTTCTTTAGGGCGGCTTACCGGTACGCCCCGCGCCCTGTGTGACGTGCGTTCCTGCCGGATATGACTAAGGCCAAGGCTCTCATGTGCAACAATTGCAGCGGTGCTGGAAGTGGCCGCCACCATGGTGGCCTCAGCGGAGGACAGAAGGGCGCCCTGGCGGGCGTCACTTCCAATGGCTGCAGACGCAAGTGCGCCGGAAGCAAGTGTCATGGTGCATTCCCTTCCCTAGCCAGCAATGTGGAAGACTGCGTGGTGACGTGCGGCGCCGCTTCACCCGTTTTGGCGGCAGCACTCAGACTATTGAACACGTCGATAAAGGCGGGCACCTCTGTCCCTTGCAGCTGGGTGCGCTGCAAAAACTGAAGGATGATGGAGACCTGTTTAGCCGACAGGGCCGGCTCGTCCTTTGACATATGATTATCCTTGATATGAGTTCAGACTACTGTGCCGCTGGCATCAATCCATTGACTACCGTCCGACCAGATGGGTTTGGCAAGCGTGGTATCAAATATCCGCGCGCCCACCCCGGCACTTGACGCAGCAGGTCGTTCCGTGGTGGCGGTCGCCTTGCTTTTAATAATACCGTCACCAATGAGGTTACCTGCCGCTTGCACACTGCCGTCTGCAAAAATTGTGAGCATGTCATCACTGCCGTCAGTGCACTTCAAGTAAGCCCCACTCTGATCGCCGGGAGAGGCCGAAAGAATAAACCGCGCCACCTCCGGGGCTGTAGCGCTTTGGTTCTCAAAGCGCACGACTGGCGCATTTGTAAAACCTGCAACGTTGCGAATCTCGTTGGAATAGAAGTTCCACACTCTAATGGAGTGATCGTAAGTTAGGACCGGGTTAGTCCCAGACCTGAACTCGACATCCAAGGCCCGTTCTGAATGCCCATCCCCATACATCAGGAGGTTCGCGCCTTTGTTGGCCGCGTTGCTACCGGACAGGAGCAAATTACCTGTGTCCTGAGTTTTCAGGACATCCCCTTCAATATGTAACGAGCTTTCAACCCTCAAGTCCTTATGAAGACGAAAAGTGCCATCACCGCCCGCAAAGTTGTCGTCATAATGAAGAACATTTTCTTGTCCGCGCCGGAAGAAAAAATCGTAGGCATCCGTGGCGTGAGCATCCCCCAAAAGGCAAAGGTTGCTGCCCTCATCAGTTGCCGCCCCTCCGGATAGACATAGCCCTTCATCAGAAGTCTGTTTCAGAATGTCGCAGCCAGGCCCGCTTGTCAGGTTACCGCTCGGTCCAATTTGCCAGCGCAGGGTTCCGGCGACCGTTGTGCTGTCACTTGCCGTATAAAACCCGATTCGGCTTGCTGCATTCATAATTGTGGAGCCGCCACCCAGCGCGACCGTGTTTTCATTCTCCTGCGAGAGTGCAAAAACAAGCGCCAGAGGTTCCTCTGTCCGGGTGTAGTGCGGCACTGCAATACGGCCGACTTTAGTGGTAGCATCACCTAGCGACGTGCCCGTGCTGTCCGAGCCCACCACGAGCGAGACCGACGCACCGTTGTTAACCCACAAACCACTTCCGTTTGGCACACCCAAATCGCGGCCGACCACGACCCTGCCAAGCCCGTCACAGGAAAAACCTATCTGATCTTCAGCGCTTCTGTACATGCCGGTGTCATTATCACCCTTGAAGGTGAAGGACGGGCTGGCCGCCACGCCGCCTCCGTTGCGGATATTGGCGTTGCCGGCCAGTTGCATGCCCCCACCGTCAAGACGCATCTTCTCTGCGCCGCCGACGGCAAAACCAAGGGAGTTTTCATCCACCCGGTAGAGCCCTGTATCTGTATCCGCATTGAATGCGACAGCCGGCTGAGCCGCATTTCCGGCACCGGTATAAAGCCGTCCTGCAGCTTCGACATCGCCGTCAAGTGACAAACCTCCCGCGACAGAAAAGCCCGTGCCCACGGACCATTCCTCAAGCATGGGATCATAGGTGAACGCACGAACGAAATCAGGCACGCCAGCCGCCACCGGCGCGAAAAAAGCCTGTCCGGCGGCATCGCTCATCTGCATTGAAGGATGCCCAAACGCCGCCGCTTTGATTGCGCCGGAAAGCGTGGTCGTGTCGGCCTCGATACGAAGCTTTTCCGCGCCGTCACTATCAACGACCAGGGCGCCATTGCTTTCCACACCCAAGGTAACCTGTCTGCCGCCCGCCGCCAACAAACTAAGCTGGTTCGCGGCAGTACTTTCGATGGACACCGGGCCCGAAAATCCGCCACCGCCGTCTTTCATCATCACACCATCGATGTCGACGCCAGCATCTGGCGTCACCTCGCCAATCACGTCTGCCGCGATCTTGGGCCTGTTCAGGTAATCCGTACTCAGCGCGCAAAAAACACGGGCGTTGCCGGAGAGCGGAATGGCAACCGGTGTATTGCGCTCATACACACCGGCGAGCAATGTTTCCTGCACGCTCACGCGGCTAAGGGTATCTGTATCAACGAGGACACCGATGCCAATTTCGTAGTTGTCGCCGTCCTCGATAACATAGGAGACTTCATCCGCCGCATTGAAAGCGTCAGCGAACCGCACATGGCCCCTGAGTGCCCCTCCAAGCGTAATGTCGCCAGTGCCTTCAGTGTTGGTGAATTCGCGCACACGATTTGCCAGCATTGTCTGTCACTCTCAATTATGGGGAAAGAAAAGGGCGGCGCCGGCGTATCTCACCCGCACCACCCATTGTTTGTGGTTCGGCCCGTTAGGCAGCGGAGAATTTGAGAAGCTTCAGCGCGTCATCATTGACAACCGCGCCACCCACACGCCGCGTGGCATAGAAATGCACATAAGGCTTGTTTGTATAGGGGTCGCGCAGCACGCGGGTGCCCATACGCTCAACAAGGGTGTAGGCACGCTCAAAGTTCCCGAACGCGATGGCGCATGCATCTGTGTCCATATCCGGCATGTCTTCTGCTTCCACAACTGGATACCCGAGAAGTGTGTCCGGTTGCCCTTCATTCAGCCCTGCGCGCCAGATGAAGTTGCCGTCCGCATCTTTGAATTTCCTGACCATCGCGAGCGTCTTGGAGTTCATGACAAAACGCGCGCCTGCGCGGTAGCGGGCCGAAAGCGCATGCACGATGTCGATCAGAATATCCGCCGGGTCTGAGGCCGGGAACGCACCATCCACACCGGTGATCACATGCTGGATCTCACCAAAGGTGCGGCTGGCATCCCCGTTTGCGGATGTGGTGTAGGTAAGGAAACCTTTAGGTTTGTTGGTGCCGTCACCGTTGACGATGGCCGCGCCTTCCTGTGCCGCAAATTCTTCGGCCACCTCTTCATTCAGCCAGGCTTCTGCATCGAACTGCATGTCATCAAGCGCGCGCTGCGTGGCGGCTGCATTGGCGTAAATCTCACCCGGTGTAATTACAACCTCGCGCAAGGACGGTGTCGCTGTCTCGGTACGATCCCCGGCTTCGCCCACCCAGCCCGAGGCAGTACCGCCGGTATTCACAAGGCGCTTGTAATTGCCGCTTTCAACCTCTTTCACCTTCACGATGGAGCGGAGCGGCGAAAGGTTACGGAGCTGCTTCTCGATCTCGGTGTCGATCACCAGCGGCACGGCATAACCACCATCACCGCCAGAGGAGGCCGAAAGCGCTTTCATCTCAACTGCCTTCAGGCCATCGGTATCGCCCTTTTGCATGAAGCCGCCAATAAACGCGGACTTATGCTCGTCATCATAGCCAAAGCCGCCATGCGCTAGCGTCCCCGGGCGGTGCATTGATGTCTCAAGCGTATCAAGGCGCGACTGCACGTCCATCAGGCTTGTCTCAGCCGCGTTGGTATAGTCATCAATGGCGGCTTTCAGATCAGTCATTTCCATGACATCTGTCCTTTCTGTTTCATTATGTATGGTGGGCCGGCGCATATCCGGCCAGGAAGGCAAGGCCGCCCGCCTGCCTCACACAGGCGATGGGAGGGCCAGAAAAACCCGCGACGCCGGCATCACACAGGCGGGCGGGCTTGGATTTCTCCACGCGAACGTGGTATTTCAGCAAACAATCATCTGCATTGGCAGGCAACGAACAACATATTACTGTCCAGTGCACACCGCCGAGATGCGATACCGATAGCTTTCCGGTCGCGCCCATCTTCCTCTTGCAATTCGTTCACTTTTTGTTCAAGGTGACTGCTTGCAACTTGAGAGCGACAAACAACAAACCGATGGGGGGGTACTATGAAAGCATTTCTTGGCGGAATAGTTCTAGGCGCGGTGTTCCCCGCTGTCTTACTCACCGGCGCTGGGTTCACCATCACCGACAAGAACTTGATAGCTGAATATGACAAAAGTTATTATAAGCAAATAACGCAGACAACGGTTGAAACCGCTGCTCTTATTCAGGGTAATTCTCGCTACTGGTCCGAGAGCACGCCTTTCTCCACAATATATATGCTCACGCCTCTCACGGAATTGAGGGCAGAAGATGTTGAGCGCGTTTGCATCGTCAGCGCATCCGTCGGGCAATATGACGTCGAAAACATGGTTCTCGATATCTTCCTCAAGGAAAAGGACCAGATATATAAATCCCTCGATGAACAAGACATTTTCCGTACCGACACGCCCGCATATGGCATGCTCGAATTTGCTGAGAAGCAGATAGGCGGAACCTATAAGATTGTTTCTCCTGAGGATTCACAAGCAGACACTGCCAGCATGAGGATGAATATTACTGAGTACGACTTTTATAACTTTCTACCCGTGCTTGCGAGCATCAACCCGGCGAATGAAATTGCCGGATGCAGGGACGACGGGGACATCAGCACTGCCGTCATCGACAACAATAAGGTCCTGTTGGCCAAACAACCGGCACCCTGACGCCCGTCTATGTCATCTTAAACTCAAAATTTACCGGCGCATCGTAACCGGAACGCGCGCCATGATACTCAAAATATAGGCTCGGACTTTTGTACCGTCCGACATCGCTGCGCGCCTGAGCAAATGCACTGGGTGTAATGTTTTGCAGCCACAACGCCAATTCACGTTCACTCCCCTGAGGGATCGGATGAATTTTCAGTTTCCCGCCGTTGACCATACGCCGTTCACTCGAGATTACTCTCTTCGTGGGGACCGCGCCGCGCCAGTCGATAAAGCGCAACCAGTAACTAACTACAAGCTCCTGCGTGCGTGCGGCATTATCTGTCAAAATCAGCAATTCGCGCTCTCGGCCATTGTGTTTTGCCGGAAATTTCAGTTCTCGTGTATGCCCACCCTTTTCGAGTGTCTCGCGATACGCTACCCTGCCGACTGTCGGCTTCATAGTCTTTCAGCCATCGTGCCGCATTTTGAAGCAGTCTTTCATCGCTGATTTTCGCAAACCCATACCCAATTGCAGCCCCGCTCAGGCCAGACAAAATTCCTTCAATGATAGGCAACAACAGGGGTGCCAATTTATGGTCAAGCTGCAACTGTCGCCGCTTCACCTCGGCCACAAGCGCCGCAATCTCATGAGCCCGAGTATATTCCTTCGCATAGGTCTGGCGCATGCCATGCTCCCCTTGCAATTCGTTCACTTTTTGTTCAAGCTGGCTGCTTGCAACCTTGGGAAGACAGGCAACATAACAGCGGGGGTATCATGAAAGCATTTCTTGGCGGTCTTATCATCGGCGGCGCGGCTGTTGCGCTGGTATACAGCTATTTACCCAAGCCACCCGCGATGGAGCACATGCCACAGCGCCAGCACACGACAGGCGATACAGCATTTGACGAAACGGCATATGTGCACCGGCTGTTCGCGCAGCAAACTACTGCGCGGCGGGAAGTCAGCCCCCTCTGGCCGGAACACGCGCCGGGCAAAAACCTGCTTCCCAGCGAAATTGAAGTCGGAACCGGCCCGCTGATTGTTGCGGAAATCAAGCCCGCACTTGACATCACACCACCGGATATCGCCTCCGTCTCCTTCTGCAGCAGCTATTCAGGCAACATGCCGCTTGAAAGCGAAGCTGACTATGACGATATCGTTTTCGACATAACATTGGAGCCAACAACCGAATTCCGTGCGAAGCTGTTAACCTTCGCCAAAGACAGCATTTCCGAAACCGGCTTTTCACCTTTTTTCTACCTGATGGATAATTTCTACCGCACGCCACTCAATACATGGCAGGCCAGCCGTGAAAGCCTGGCGCGCTATTCAGATGATTTATGGCCGGAGCAAGCGACCTGGATCACCCTGCATTATAAGTTTCGCGATATCAGCGCCGCTTTCGGCCTGCTATCAAGCTTCAGGGGAAACGGTCTCAAACTGTGCACCGACGAAGGGCCATCATACGACTTCCTGATCAGGCTGATGGATGCACGCTGGGGTGACAATTCAGCCATCTTCCTCAAATAGCGCTACTCAACCCGGATCCAGAACGGGTCTGCCTCCACTCGTTGAGGCTTTCCATTGATCCGAATAGAAACTTCGTTCGCGGAGACGACCCCGTTATGTGTCAGCACACATGTTGCAGCGGTACCGCGCTGCATGATGTCTGCCACCGACGCGACCAGCCCCTCAAACCGTTCCAGCGCGTTGCGGCGGCTCAGTGCCTCATATTCTCGGGCAAGCCATTTTCGCATAACCTCGACACCACCACAGGGAAAGGTAAAAATTGCATCACGGCTGTCGCGTTTATGTTCAAAAGGTTCCTTGATACGCCGCAGCCCCCGACGCTCGTGCCACGCCCAGAATTCGAAATAACCAGAACTTTTGCAGTTTCGGTCGGCAGCTGTACTAATACGGAAACGCACCTGGGTTCTCCGGGGGTCCATCACGCCAAGATTGATATTCTTGGTAGCGTCAGGAAACAATGTCACCGGCATAGCCTGTCCGCGAGCAGTCCGGAACGCCGATATAATCTCTTGTGCTCCTTCAAGAAGCGCGGTCGCCCTACTTGCCAATACGGCGGGAGCGACTTTTCCCTCTAAAACCGCCTGCCGCTGTCTCACCTCAGCCGTCAGCGCAGCGAGTTGCCGGGCGTCATCACTTTTGGCATAAGTATCGCGCATGCCATCCTCCTCTTGCAATTCGTTCACTTTTTGTTCAAGGTGGCAGCCTGCAACCTTGGGCAGACAGGCAACACGCAAGACGGGGTATCATGAAAGCATTTCTTGGCGGTCTTATCATTGGCGGCGCGGCTGTTGGCTCGGCATGGTATTTTTCAGGACCAACTGCCGACCAGAACAAAACCGATATTGATCTGGCAACGCAAACCATCATTAATGAAAAGTATCAAGCCCGGGTTGACAAGCGTGATGCCCTGCTAGCGAAATATGAAGATCAAAGTCTTGGGCTATATGGCCTTCTTCTGACCTCAGCCCCAGCACGCGTGAAACTTCCGGGTATTTACCATACGCAATGGAACAGCACCATGCAGGAGACTGTAGGCGGGGAAGCCGTTATCGCAGTTTATGGCCTGACCCCGGCCTACTCCGTCACACCCGACGACGTTTCGCTCGTGTGCATTTCAGCGGCTGAAAAAATCAATGATAGTGACACGATTGACCTGCTGGTCACCACCAACGACCCGAACGCGATAACATCAGGCCTCGCAAGTGTTGGTGCATCCGCGGAAAAATCGGTTCCCGGCCTCATCCTCACGGATATGCTACAGCCCCCCGTGACGGCCAGCCTGCAGGCTCCCTCAGGCGCCTCAGGCGTGCTGCATTTCAGTTTCACCGAAGGCAGCATGGCCAGCGGACTTCTTGCCATGAGCAAACTGAACGGCGACCGGGCAATTGTGCCCTGCATTGATGCCCTCATTGGCGACCCTGCAATCATTGAGCGCTGGCGCCGTATTCTGGGCAGCCCCATGTTCGACAGCCCCACACCAGCGAGCGACGAAGGAAGTAACTGATATGAAAGCATTTCTAGGCGGCCTTATCATTGGCGGCGCGGCTGTTGGTGCTGCGGCCTATTTTGCCATAGAGGCGGAACAGAGCCGCCATGAGACCATTCGCACTGACCTTGAAGCCAGGCTGGCGAGCGCGGAAGCGCCCATCGTGACAACAATGATCCCGGAGCCGAGTATCTCTGTCACAACCCTTGGTGACCGCCCCATACGCGACGCTATCCGCCAAGGCGACGACTATATTGAGGATGGTGAATTCTCTCACGAAAAACCCGCCTTCACAGTCCTGAGCGCCCGCCCCCTGCTGGAGATTGACCAGGACACGGTTGACCACGTGTGTATCTTCCACGTACGCAACGTACCCACCGGTGAAGCACACACGGTCACCAGCTATTTTGATGCCGCCATCTATATGAAAGACGGCTACAAACCGGCCCAGCGCCATGACGAAGCCGGCACCTTTACCCAAGACGGCCCGACATACGGCTTTGTCATACAAGGGCGTGACCCGGGCATCATCTGGCAAAGCGGCTGGTTCACAGACCCCGCCAAAGTAGATGGGCAAAAGGCCCCCTTCCCCGCCGCCCCGGCTGACATTTATATCACCCTCACCGGCGCGGACATGGGCGCAAACTTCAAACGCTTGTTAAGCCTTGTGCCAAACCGGGAGGTCGGCGTGTGTGAAGGCACGGATATGCGCACCGAAGGCCTGCCAACCGCCTATATGAAATACGACCCCGGCTTGCACGGCTCTTACTGATAAGGCTGCTCGCTAACGTACCGGGATGGCTTTTACCTTGAACATGACCTCCCGGTCCGGCAGGTCCCGCAGGATACTGCCTTCGGCATGGGGCAGGTATTCAAGGTCGAAGTAGGTTTCCCCAAACAGGATGTTTTTAGGGAAATGCTTCAGGAAATCCTTCAGGTTCTCAAGTGTAAGGTTGCGGACGACATCGCCGGATAGCACGCCACGATTGACGAGATGTTCCGTATGGTCACTGTTGCCGTCACGGTATAGCACCACGCGCTCCTGCCGCTTGGTGGCGCGCTCGCCAATTTGCAGGTAGGATGAATAATAAATCTCACAACGGAAACGCGCGAAAGTTGGGGCTTGGACCAAGAATTTCACCTGCCCTGGCGACACGGGCACCAGGGGCACGCGTTTAGCGCTTTTACCCGGCAGTAGACGCGCCGAGTTGACCGTGGTTGATGCCACATCGAGCCCACGCAGCATAGCACCAAGGTCCGGCTTCCCCGCCTTTGTGCCGTCCAGCAACATCTGCCGCCGCTTCACTTCCGCCACCAGCGCCGCAATCTCATGCGCATCTGGCTCACTACCAAAACCCTTGGCGATGATGGCGCGGGCGCGGGTGCGGGAGAAGCCGTTGTCGCGCAGGAAATGCTCAAAGGCGCGCGGGTCGTCGGGGATGCCGCCGTGGGCTGATTTCACGCTAGTGATGCGGGCAAGTTCATTGGCGGGAAATGTCACGAGGGATACCTCCATCAGGTCTGCTTTTGAAATGGTACGGGTGCCGGTCGCACTGTCGCGCGTGGCTTCGCGGGTGACAAAACCGATCGACAGGCCATCAAGCGCGCCCATGCGCAGAAGCTCATAAGCCTCCGCCCCGCGGCCCGACATGGAAAGCCGGCCGCGAACATACAGCCCGCGTTCGTCCTCTCGCACCTCGTCAAACCGGCCGATGGGGGCTTTGGTATCATGCTGCCACAAAAGCATAGGCAAGCGCGCCTTCAGGCTTTCCGCAAAGGCACCACGGGCAATGGTGTCACCGTCGCGGTCCACATTGCCGAAAATGGCGCCATAACCCTCAAACGTGCCCGCTTCCCCGCCCGCCTTCAGCTCAAGCGGCATCGAGGCACGGGCGAGACCCGCGTCTTTCACTATTGTCATCTATTGTGTTCCTTGCTGTCAGCAGTTACGGCTTTATCTGTTGGAAACCAGCCTCCGCCGGGCGGAGACTGCCACTTTGCAGTCATCTCCGCGAAGGCGGGAGACCGTGGCAGCCGCCCGCTGGATGCCCGCCTACGCGGGCATGACGTTATTGGTGTTCCTTCCCCATGCCCAGCATTCGCCGTTTCTCAGCGTCGCTCAGGAAGCCTGCACCTGCGATGCGCTCAAACCGGGCTGTGCGTTTGGCCTCGAGCGCCGGCACGTCGTCAAAGTCGGGGCGCAGCGTCAGCGTGCGGTCCCCGTACATGGGGGTGAGCCAGTTTGTCAGCTCGCTGGCGATCTCAAGCATCATGGGGGTGATGGTATCCTCCCACAGGCTTTGCCGCGCCTCGGAATAGTTTGAATATGTCTGCGCGTCAGGGATGCCCAGCATCTGCGGCGGTACGCCAAATGCCATGGCAATTTCGCGGGCGGACATATTCTTGGCCGCCGTCCAGTCCATATCCTTGGGGCTCATGCCCATTTCCTGCCACTTCAGGCCGCCTTCCAGCAGAAGCGGGCGGCCCGCGTTTGCGCCGCCGGTGTAGCGCCGCTCCACCTCCGCCTTGAGGTGTGAGAACTGCTCATCCGTCAGCGGGGCGTCGCCCGCCTCGTTATACAAGACACCGGATGGCGCGCCTCCGTTCTGGATAAGCGCCAGGTTCCAGCGGCTGCCTTCATTGAAGGCATCGACGGAAAGGGCGGCGGCCTCCAGGGGCGCCATGCCGTACCAGTCCGAGAGCGGGTTAAAGGTTTTCCAGTGCAGGACCGAACGCGTGCCGTAGCGCTGCGCCTTGCCGGCCACCTTCTGTTCAAACCCCGCAGGCAGGCCGTCCTGCCCCTCAAGCACATTGACCGTGTCAGGCCGCATGAGCCAAAGCTCCTTGGGCGCGCGGCCATCCGGCCCCACGGCCAGCGCATAGGCGTTGCCCGCGATCAGGTGATAGCCGACAAAATTATAAAGAAAATTCTCCCCCCGCACGCGCGGGTTTGGCCGGGCCAGCAGTGTCAACAGCGGGTGGTCGCTCAGCGCATTATCCCCCCCGTACAGCTTGAAGGGCACGCTGGCGCAGGCGCGCGCCACCAAGCCC
>NZ_JBLXGZ010000026.1:0-55280 GCF_048260245.1 Kordiimonas sp.
GGCGTGTGTTGCCCCAGGCCCGCGGGTGACAAAGCAGATACCCGGTTTGCCGGTCATCTTGCCGTAGGCTTCCGCCATGTTGGCGGCCCCCGCTTCGTGGCGGCAGGTAATGAACCGGAGCTTGTCTTCTGCACCATGAAAGGCATCAAGCGCGGCGAGGTAACTTTCTCCCGGCACACCAAACGCTATATCACTTCCATTCGCCAGCAGCGCGTCAATCAGTGCCTGACCTCCGGTGATTTGTGTGGCTCGCTCAATCATAAGGTCGGTCCCCCGTGCAAACATATGATAATGCACCGCAGAGAAAACAGCCTCTGCGGTGAACAGTTTTAAAAATTAGACAATCAAGAGTGTTGTTTGCTGATCAACACACTCTCGTCAGTTCGACGTATCTCCAGACCAAGGAGATTCTCAAGAGCAAACAGGAGGGCTTCACTATCGCCGACCTTGAACGTACCGCTAATGCGCTCATCTGCCAGGCTGGGGTCAGCCAGTACGATTTTGCGCTGAGCATACCGGTTGTGATCTTTTACAGCCTTATCCAGACTGATGTCATGGAATACAATTTGCCCATCACGCCACCCGGTAATGCGCGTGAGATCAGCCTGGTGTTTACTTGGTATGAGATTGTCGCCAAGGATGGCTTCCTCTCCTCTGACAAGCAGGGGCAGAGAAGAAGCAGCTTCGCTGTTGCGTGCATCGAGGATGGTGACAATACCCTCAAGGACCGAGACTGTTACCAATTCTTGCTGCCCGCGTTCCAGATATATGTTGAACTCCGTGCCAACGGCGCGGACGAGTTTATCACCCACATAGACGTTGAAAGGGCGCTGCTTATCCTTCTCTACGGTGAAAATAGCTTCCCCCCGATCAAGATAGACATTCCGTGCGCCATCACTGTAAGATACGCGCACATGGGTGTTTGTGTTGAGAGTTATCAGAGACGCATCAGCGAGTTCGACAACGCGTTGGCCGCCGATGGGGGTCTCGTAGGATGTCTCTGTGCCTGCTGTGGGCAAATATAACACCAGCAGCAAAAGTGCCACGGCTCCGACGACGCCTGTTGCTGGCTTGAGCCAACTATCAAACCCACTACTGGGTAGCTTTATGCCTAGGAACGAAGTTCCTTCAGTGGCTCTTATTTCAGTCTGATATTGTGAAACCAGAGACTGGATATCGGGATCGTCAGCGAGGTCGCCGCTCACATCCCAAATAAAATCATCATACTCGTCCCGGGGCGCGCTAACGAAAGCTCTATCCGCAGTGCCCAGCCGCGCAAGGCGTTTTGAGGTCTCGTCGTTTCCTTCAGCGGCGGATAGTTTTGCGACTATGCCTGCATCATCACGGCGACCGCTGAATATATTTTTCAGTTTCTTAATCATTATGGTTCCGTTTATCGAGGTCGCTTTTGATTTTATCAAGGGCATTCACAAGATGCCGTTCAACCGTCCGTTTCGAGATTTTCATATGTGTCGCAATATCGGCTGCACTATAGCCCATGAAACGGCGCATAACAAAAACCTGTTTTGTCTTACTGTCCAGCGTCAATAATGTCTTTTTGATACTGTCCAGATTGCCATTCCATTCTGCCATGGCCTCAGGGGAGGCGCTGTTTGCTTCAATCTCTACCGAGTTGATACATACATGCTTCGATTCCTGTCGAGTGGATCTGCGGCGCATAAAATCTTTTGCCAGATTTGTCGCCACCACAAACAGGTAAGCCTTGGGATTATTGTTCAGGTCTTCGATATTTTGTCGTGTACACAGCTTGAGATAGGTGTCCTGCAGTAGATCATGGGCATCGTCATCAGAGCGCACCAGGGAAACCAGATATCGCTGCACATCATTTTTGTATCGCAGGAATATCCGTTCAATCTGGCTGCGTTCATCAGCAACAAGCTTGTCAGTGCGTTTGCAATTCTGCCGTGCTGGACGGCCTCTGTGATCTATGTTGCTCTGAATGTTCACTCAAACCTTGATGTTACACGTCGCCACGTTCCACTAACACAGCGTTTAGGTATAAAACGCCCAACCCTTCAAAACGCGACAAATTATATGCGACAAAATTTTTACATTGAAGCGAAGTTTTTTGTGCTGGTAATGCTATAGGCAGCTCGGGTCGACGTCCGGGAAGGATAGAACTGCGTGAAAGGGAGGCGGAAATTGTTAATTGCATTGTACCGCAGTCTCTGCGTGGGAAGTCTGTTGGTCGCTGCGCTGCCTTCCCCTGTTCTGGCGACAGAAAAAGGGACACGATATACATTCGACATAAAGCCTAAGTCATTGGAAGAAATGATTTTTGAGGTGGCAGGCAGAGCAAACGTGCAAGTATTCTTTTTGCCAAGGACCATTCAGCGCGCGCAGAAAGGTGCTGCAGTCCAAGGCCGCTTGACTGCGGCCGAAGCGCTCCAGGCAATCTTGGCGAATAGTGGTTTGACGGTCGTGGTTGATCAGCGCGGAACATATATCATTAAGGTACAGGACGGGCCGCAGAAAGATCGCGACTTCCTTGCCTCGGAAGGGGTTCAGCCGCAGGTTGTGGGAGTGTCGGAGCGTGAGCTTGACACGGGAGCCGAGAAAACAAAGTTCGATGAGATCGTCACCATTGGCAGCCGGCGACGCGGACGCACGGTGACTGAGAGCATGGTGCCGATTGATGTGTTCCAACTGGATGGTTTCAGTTCAACGGGCTATGCGGATATGAACGACGCATTTCGGACACTGGTTCCCGCCTTCAATGCCAAGCGTTTGCCGCTCAATGATGGGTCTTCTCTCGTTCGGCCTGTAACATTACGCGGTTCCCCGAGCGACCACATCCTGTTGCTGCTGAACGGTAAACGCCGCCACCGTTCCGCTACGGTACATATCGCAACGGGCCACGCCTCTACATCCGGGGCGCAGGGGCAGGACTTCAATGTTATCCCTCCCATTGCCATGAAACGGGTAGAGATTCTGCGTGACGGTGCCGCTGCCCTTTACGGTTCGGATGCAATCGCAGGTGTTGTTAATATGACACTCCGTGACAGCCGGGATTATTCGGTGGCGTCGGCTCATATTGGCAAATATTATGATGGGGGTGGGGCGACAAAAGACCTTCAGGTTAATTTGGGACTGCCGTTAGGCGCGCAAGGATTCGCGAGTTTAAGCGCACAATATACCCACCAGAATCCGACCCGGACAGGTGGTGTGCATCAAGGTGCGCAGGCATTGCGCAACGCAGGCGTGCCTGACGTGCCAACTCCCGCCGTCAATATGGGGGAGCCCTTTTATGAGGCGCTTAAAACCGTGTTGAACGCCGGTTTGCCTCTCGGCAACGACCTTGATGCCTATCTCTTTGGAAATTATATGGTCAGCGATAGCGCTGTCCGTTTTTTTTACCGCCAACCTATCGACGCGGGTGGGTTCGCCAGACACGCTACTTATCGACCATCAGTTTTTCAGGGTACGGATGGTCACCCGGAAAACTTCGATCTGCAAACTGTCTATCCTGGGGGCTACACGCCTCAGTTCGGAGGCCGCCAACAGGACGCCAGCATGGTTGGCGGGGTGAGGCGCGAGAGCACTGACGGTCTGTCGTGGGATGCATACCTGCGCTGGGGATGGAATGAGATACAATATAATATCGAAAACACGATTAATGCCTCGATGGGGGTTCAGTCACCGACCAGCTTTGCCCCCGGCGCGTTGGCGCAGCGGGAATATGAGGGCGGGGTAGAGCTTTCTTACCCTCTGGAAATTGGCTTGCCCATACAGCGCGGTATTTTTTCCGCCGGGCTAAGCTACCGCAGTGAAGCCTATACAATCAGGCCCGGCGATGAAGCGTCCTACAGGGTTGGTCCTTTGGTTGATTTGCCGGCAGGTGCGAACGGCTTTCAGGGGTATAGCCCCGATATAGCCGGTACGTTCACTGCAGCAAGTTATGCGTCCTTTCTGAGCTATGATGCGGATATTTCCGATCGTTTATCGGCAGCGGCGACGGGTCGGTTCGAACATTACGAGAAATTTGGTGATAACTTCAGCTATCAGCTTTCGAGCCGCTATAAACTAGCTGAGGGGCTGGCGGTGCGCGGCTCACTCGGGACCGGTTTTCGTGCACCGGCCAGTGGGCAGCTATATGGCACCAGCCAGACCTCCCAGAGTTCAGTTGCAGGGGATTTCATTCTTGATGCTGTCTTGGTTCTTGATGCGGAAACGGCAAAAATTTTTGGAGCGGAGCCGTTCAAGCCAGAGACCTCGTTCAGTATGTCTGCGGGTGTGGTGGCAAAGCTGCAAACGGGCACGACGTTGACCCTGGACTTCTACCAGATTGATGTGGATGACCGGTTGACACTGATTCCGGAATTCGACACCACACCAGAACAGCGGCAGCAACTGGCTGCAATCGGATATCCGAACGGCGAAGCAGTGCAGCAGGTCCGCTACTATCAGAATATATTGGATTCTCGCATTAAGGGTTTTGACCTTGTGGTATTGCACGGCTGGAACTGGGCCGGTGGGGACAATACAACGGCAAGTCTTTCACTCAATTATAATGATATGTCCCTGAGGACCCCGCGTGCAGAAGAGGTATTTACCCCCGAAAAACGCATTGAGTTTGAGGATGGTATTCCGCGATGGAATGGGAACTTGTCGGTTACACATGTGCAGAACCGAGTAACGTTCATGGTGCGGGGTACATATTATGGTAGTTGGAAACGCAGAAGTGTGGTTGAGGGCAAGCCATTTTTATCGCGTAGTCCCGCTGTGCTTTTTGATGCCCAGGCAGCTTACCGTCTGGATGACGGTCTCGAGTTGCAGATAGGTGCCCGGAACATCTTTAACAAGAAAGCACCGCAACGTGAGCCTGAGATCATCGCGACCGGAAACAATGTCGATAACCACAGCGTGTTCGGGGTCAGCGGGGGCTATTATTACGCGGGCCTGCGCTACGATTTTTGATGTGTCTGACACGCCAGCACTCTTTCGTGTCGCAAATTTGAAGAACCGACGTTTTCTATGGGATTAATCAAATTTGTTTGGCTTAAGTGGAGGGAAGACTTAATGAAAAAAATAGTGATTGGGACCGTTTTTTCTGCCTTGCTGGTATCGGTGCCGGTTTATGCTTTTGATGACGGCCATGGCGCGATTCAGGCGTATGTAGAAGACAGTGGTGTTTATTACGCGCCGGAAGACGTGCATCCAAAAGCGGCAGAGCAGTTAGGCGCGGCGCGTGAGCGATATGAAGCAACCCCGGATGATGCTGACGCATTGGTATGGTATGGCCGCCGCATGGGCTATACAGGCGACTACCGCGCTGCAATTGGCATCTTCACACTCGGTATTGAAAAGCATCCGGGTGACCCTCGCATGTATCGCCATCGCGGCCATCGCTATATTTCTGTGCGTGAGTTTGATAAGGCAATTGCAGACCTCGAAAAGGCGGCTGACCTGATCAAGGGGACCGAGAATGTGATCGAACCTGACGGAATGCCCAACGCTAAAGGCATTCCGGTTTCGACGTTGCACGGCAATATTTGGTACCACTTGGGGTTGGCGTATTATCTGAAGCACGACTGGGACAACGCGCTGCGTGCCTATACTGAAGCACGCAAGGCAAGCCGACTGGATGATAATATCGTTTCAACAACACACTGGCTATACATGATACTGCGCCGGATGGGACGTGAAGAAGAAGCACGGGAAGCCGTCAGTATGATTACGACCGACATGGATGTGATCGAGAATTTTGGCTACTACGAGCTCTGTAAAATGTACGCTGGACTTCAGACCCTTGAAGAAACCATCGAGAACAGCCCTGGCGGCATTCAGGGCGCGGGTGTTTCCTACGGGGTACTGAACTGGTATCTTTATAGTGGTCGTCCGAATGATGCTGCGGAGCTTATGGACGAATTCCTGAACGGGAAAGGCTGGGCTGCGTTTGGTTACATCGCAGCGGAAGTGGACCGCGCCATCTACCGGTAGGACTATTTGTCTGCGGCGATACGCATAAGAAAGAAAAAGGGGCCAGAAAAAAACCGCGCCCCTTTTTTACTTGCCAGATATATATCGCATAAACCTGATGTGAGAGGCTTATCCGCTCAAGGCGTCTTGTCTTGACTGACCTGCTGCCAATGTCCAGGGTTGAGCACAAGCTGGCCATCTTTTTTGAACTTGAAGGTCAGCGGGTACCGGCCCGGTAGCATGAACTCTGTTTCGGCGACAGGTGAGAGCGCTACAGGCTCTTGATGTCCGATACCATATACTTTCCGCTTGCCGCTTGCCTGGGCATAAAGCGCGCCATCACGAGCAGATATTTCAAGGCTTACCATTGGACTGAATGTATAATTCCCGGTAAAGGTCGCCAACTGCTCCATGTTGTATGAAAGATCAGGATCAGGTGTTGCAGCCACAGGCTGTTCCGGTACGGCGCTCAGAAGCGCATCCCACATAACCTCTGAGGCAATAACACCAAGGTCTGGCGGCATAAAAGCAGGTTCGTCCAGTTCGGCCGTGGATACGGCGTACAAAACATCACCGTCATATTGAGTCATGAATGGTTGAATACCTCTCCCCATGGACGTGTGCACCTGCGTTGCCAGGCGCTTTAGTTCGGCCGGGTCGAGTTTTTGGTTGGTGACGATAAGGCTAACGGTAGTGTTTTTGCTACTTACTGGAATATCTGCGTTCTTGCCCCCGCTTTCCCGGCTTTCAGGGAAGCCCTGCATCAAGTCACTGGTGCGTATTTTTCCGCCGGGCCAACTGGCTCCTTCATAACACGCGGCCACCGTACCATCGCGTTTTGTGATGACACCATAAGGATTGGCGATGACAAAGGCCGCGATCTTGAGGTCTCCCACCTGTTTAAAAGCCCCGCCTTGGCCGGAAAAGGCGTTGCAGCCAAAAAAGGCCCCACTTTTGGCAAAACGGCCGGCGCCATATGCGCCGCGCGGGAAGGTGCCGGTTTTCGCAGCTCTGAAAGCCGCTTGCGCCAGCCGTTTATCAGGATAAATTTCGTTAAGGCGGCGACTGCCGAAATCAAAAATAATGGAGCCGACAGACATAGCCATATTGGGCTCAAGGGAAAAAGCGTCGCCGTCACGAATGCCGTCGTCCTTGAGCGCACTCGCAACTGCGGTTACAGCCTCGAGCCCGTACCAGGAACCGCCCGAGAATACGACGGTATCCAACTCGGCATAGTTATAGCCAAGGTCCATATAGCTGGCATTAACTGTGCCAGGCCCGCCGCCTCGTACATCTGCTGCCACAAAAACCTTTTTGTCAAAATGAAAGACGGTTACGCCGGTTGGGCCTTCCTCGTATGTACCGGTTCCCACCTTAAGAATAGGCCAGTCGTATGTCAGGGTACTCTCTGACGCGGCGTTCAGAAGCGGTTTCAGCATATCCTGTTCGCTTGAGGCTGAAGTTGCGCCAGAGACCGAAAGCGTGAATGTCATCGCAGCTACAGACGCGAGCAGACTAAAGCGGTGGCCATTGGACCTATTTTTCTGAGATTGCATAATGTGTCCCTTCCGGTTCGTACCTGCATGATCAATGGAAGAAGTCTACCGGGTGCTACACACAACGTAAGATGCGTGAGAAGTCACGCCCGGTGTGTTGAGGGCACCATTGTTATCAGGGTAATTCTTTGGTGATGGCCGTGTGTAGCCACGTGCGAAAGCGACGGATGGACGGCAGCTCCCAACGGTCTGCACGGGCAAGGAAAACGTAATCGCCAGGTGTTCTGTTCTCAAACGCAGCTTTACCGGCGCCGACTTCCACAAGCTTACCCTTGGCGAGGTCCGCGGCAGCAACAAGATGGTTGCTGAGGGCTATGCCACGGCCATGTCGTGCGGCATCCATTGTCAGGTGGCCCTGCCAGAGCAAAGGCCCGGATAACTCTATGTCATTTTTCACACCATAGGCAGTCAGCCAATCCCGCCAGTGCAGGGTGTCTTCCTCGTGGAGAAGCTGGTGGTCGGGCATGTCCTGGGGTGTGTTGATTTCGGGCCGGCTCGCAAGATAGTCAGGGCTGGCGACGCCTATGATTGGCAGGCGCGCAAGTTTCAGCCGCCGTATGCCCTGCGGAACCTGAAAAGCAGCGCCATATTGCGGGACAAATCGAATATCCACATCGGCTTCATTCGAGATCAGGTCCGGGCTAGTGTCTGTGGGGCGCACTTCGACGCTGACCCCCGGATACGCAGCTTCGAACGCACCCAGTCGGCCTGTCAACCAGTGAAAAGCAAGACCCGGCATGCACCAGATGTGAACGGGTTGATTGTCGCTTTTTTTCATCATGTCGAGCGTGGCGTTTGCGAGTGCATCGATAGCCTGAGCGATTTTTGCGTGGTATTCGCGGCCTTCGTCTGTGAGGGCGACGCCTGTGGGTGTGCGCTCCACGAGTACAGCGCCGGTCCAGCTTTCGATCGTGCGAATATGGCGGCTAATGACAGCATGGTCGCGCTCAAGACCTTGGGCCGCTTTGCGAATGCCGCCAAGTCTTGCCACGGCGTCGAATGCCCTTAAAGCCTCAAAAGGCGGGAGTGCTTTCCTCGAAGGCAGGTTGGGCTGAGTGCTTTTGGGGGTATCTGCTGTCATGGTATCCTAGCTTGAAGCGCGGTGCGCCCTTGATAAGAGGCTTGCGATCCGATTTTGGTGCTGTCCAGGCTGGAATGTCAAGCGATTGAATGATTCCAATTCGGTTCATTTTGCTCGCTTGTCTAGGCTGGTTTACGCCCTGCGTGAGCAGTCTTTGCGCAATGACGTAACGTAACCATATCAAACCGACGGTGTAACCTGTTCCAGGCCTAGGGCGTGACTAAACGGCTTGTGCAGCACGAAGACAAGCAAGGCAGCTACCCCAACAATTACACCATGCATTAACCAGAAAGTTGCTGGTGAAAGCTGTTCATAGAAACGACCAAGCCAGCCACTGAGAAGGCCTCCGAAAAACAGCGAGAGATAGTATGAACCGACCATCATGGCGTTGACCGCATCGGGGGCTGCTTTGGATACGAGTGCAAGCATTATGGGCCCAACGTATAAATACCCTATAGCACAGATAAAATGAAATACCGCAGGCCAGAAGAGGGCGATAGATGTCCCTTCCGACATTATTTCCCCGAGCGCGAGCCACACACAGGCAAAGCTGAATACTGCACAGCCAATGACAATCTTGCGTAGGTCACCAGGTTCCGCGCTTTTGTCGCGCTGGCGCTTCCAATACCACATGATAGCTGGTGCAAGCACAAGCACTGCAAGGCTATCCAGCGACTGAAACCATGTTACCGGCACTGTCAGATCGAGCAGGTCGCGGTCTACCCGATCACGAATCCATAGTGGATAGGTGTTCCATACTTGAGTTTGAGCCGTCCAGAAGAGGGCTGCGATGATAAAAAGAAGGAGAATGGCGGTGATGATGCGACCATCGCCTGGGTTCAATTTCGGCTTTTCAGCATGGGCACCCCGAAGCGTGTCAGGCGGAAGGTGGTGGCGTCCTGCCAGATATATTACGATGCCGACCATCATGCCGATACCCGCCGCGCCGAACCCGTAGTGCCAACCATACAACTCACCCAGTGTTCCGCAGATAAGAGGCGCGATGAATGCGCCGACGTTAATGGACATTACGTAAAGTGAATAGGCAGTGCCACGGCGTTGATCGGTTTTTTCATAAAGGCGACCTACCTGTGCTGCAAGGTTGCCCTTGAGCAGTCCTGCTCCGAAAATGAGTGCAGCGAGCGCGAATAGGAATACTGTCTCAAATGCCATCATGAAATGGCCAACTGCCATCAGGGCGGCACCCAGTAATACAGCTTTTTGCTGGCCCATTACACGGTCACCCAGCCAGCCGCCAAGCACAGGCATAAAATAAATCAGACCAATATAAAGCCCAAATATCTGTGTCGCGAGCGCCTGAGTTGAGAGTGTGCCAAAGATACCTTCCAGCAGCGTCCGGAAACCTGCAAATGCGACCACATTTTCAACAGAACCCGGATGAAGCAGATACCCGGCCATATAGAGCACGAGCAGTGCTTGCATGCCGTAAAATGAGAACCGTTCCCATGCCTCTGTAAAGACGATGTACGCAAGTCCTTTGGGGTGTCCCATGAAACTCTGTTCGGGTTGAATCGCTGTTTCCTGCGCCGTATCGTCTTGCATAATAAATCCCGGTTCCCGTTTGTTCTATGTCTTGCGCAACAGAGCGCACTTATCCGAGTGTTTTTAGCACCGCGTTGAAGAAATCATTATCAAGAATGACTTCTGAGCCGATCGGTTTTGCCCGGGCGCTCCAGACCACAATCACAATGCGGTGCGCCGGATTGATATACATGTATTGACCAAAAATTCCGCGCGCACTGAAGCCGGGTTCAAAGTTGGTCCCCGCCGGGGCAAGAACAGGCCACCACATAAAACCATAGTCTAGTGGTTGTCCGCCAACCTCGCGGGAACTACCTGCCTGTTTGACCCAGCCGTCGGGCAGGACATGGTCCCCATCGATTACACCGTCATTCATTATGAAATGGCCAAAACGCGCATAATCCCGCAGGGTGGCGCTGATGCCGCTACCTGCCACCTCGAGGCCGTTTTCAGCCTCAAGCCACCAGGTGGCGTCCGATTCCATGCCGAGGCGAGACCATATTTTTCTCGAAAGATAATCAGCGAGGTATTCACCGGTTGCTGCATAAAGCAATTCACCTACAACATGGGTTTCTCCGGTACTGTAATTCCAGTGTGTGCCGGGGTCAGCTACACGCGGAAGATTTGACATATACGCAAGGATGGAGCCCGCTTTCTGGCCCAGCTGCAATTCGAGCACATGCCGGCGTTCGGAGTTCGGGTCAGTATGGGTTTCATCCCAATGTGCACCGGAAGTCATTTGCAGCAGTTGTTGCACCGTTACGCCATCATAGGCGCCGCCTTTCAGCATTGGCAGATATTGGGTAAGTTGGTCGCCAAGGCTGCCAATGGCCCCGTCCTTGATTGCGGCACCAACGAGAGTAGTGCTGATGGATTTTGCCATCGACATGGACATCCACCGGGTGTCCGGGGTGTTACCATACTCGTATTGTTCCAGCGCGATGTGCTCGTCTTTTGCCACAAGTAACGCAGTGACACGATTTCGCGCGATATAATCATACAAATCGTAATCGCCTTGGTCCGTTTCGATGGTCATGTCGTCAAGCGGTAAAGGCCGTGTTTTGATGGCTTTTGGCGGGATGTTCGTTCCGCGATGGATGGTTCTGGACGGGAATAATTGATCTATATTCCTGAAAGTTTCGATTTGTTCGGTGGGAAATAGCCTGCCGGAATAAGCATCTCGTGCTGAGCCGATCTTTGGTTTCTGATTATCCATATGTGCCTTCCCGTTTTGTTCCACCTTCAGTCAATATGTAAAAGCTACCCGACCGGGTTGGCCATGCGATAGGTGCGAAAAGCATTGAATGTGGTGCGACCTGCGCACCAGTGCCGCCAACGTTGGCACCTTTTGGATATTCACGTCGCTGCTACCGTTGGAATAGGGCACGGTAACATACATGAGCAATCAGGAAAGTTTGTATTATGAAACAAATCCATACATTAGGCGCCGCGTTGGTGCTCACGGTAGGGGCAGCGGTCCCTGCATGTGCAGAAACATATACAGTTTGCGAGAACAAGTCGGATGGTGCCGACTGTCGATATGAGGGTGTTGCTGGCATACAGGCGGCGGTGGATGCCGCAGAGGCGGGCGATACCATTTTTATTGCGAAAGGCACATATCACCCCGGTGAGACCCGTGATGTGCCGTTTACGGATGACGGTGAGAAGCTTCTGGTTCGCGCTGCTGTGCTGATAGACAGAAAGAATTTGACGATCGTAGGCGCTCCCGGCGCGCTTTTTGACGGAAGCAAGGGGAGCGCATCAAACGCGTTTGTCATTACCAATAGCGTGGTTGATTTCATTAATATCAGCATCAAAGGCTTTCGGGTGAAAGAAGAGACCGACAATGTATACGACGGGCATGGTCTATTTTTTATAAACAGCCGCGGCAGTGTCGAAAACACTAGTATCCACGGGACCGAAAAGATGGCCTTGACGATCAGGGGCGCGAGCACACTTGATGTGAACGGTCTGAAAATCACCGATAGCCATATGGGGATATGGTTGGAGGAGAACGCCCGACTGACGCTTAAAAACTCCCTGATTTCCGGCAGTGAAGAAGCAGGTATCGGCGGATATGATATTACTGAAACAGTGATTGAAAACAGTGTTTTTGTGGGCAACGAAGACGACGGTATCTATGCGCCTGATACTGGCCGCATTCGCGTAAGCAGCAGTATCATTGCAGGTAACCGTCCGTATGGTTTACGCGCATTGGCAGGGGGGCATATTGCAGTTGATGACAGTGTCCTCTTTGGCAATCTCGAAGATGCATTTAATACTGACGACGATGCGGCCTCGGTTACCGTGGGGGGGCAGGTAGTGACCGGCATTGATCCGAAACTGGATGCTGGGTATTTCCCTCGGGCTTCCTCCCCCCTGCTTGTTGGCAAGGGCTTGGTATCGGCGCCCGGGGCAATTGAGTGATGATAAAATCCGGTTGAAAATGGTCGGGAATTCAGGGGGGGCTGCTGTGGTGCCTCCAGCGCACCGTTTGTTGCACTATTGGCATCTGGTTTATTCATTTGCTCCGTTCATATTTTAAATGGTGAGGAAATCTCAGGCTGTGCAGCCGCAGGTTCAGGGGTTGATACAAGTCTATCACGGAGGGGAATCCAAAATGAAAAAATATACAATTCAATATCTGACATCGCTGTCAGTCGCCGCACTCATGCAGGCGCCTGCGGCAGCTCAGGAAACCGCGAGCGCAGACTTTACGCTCGAAGAAATCGTTGTCACCGCGCAGAAGCGGGAACAAAGGCTTATTGAGGTGCCGATGGCGATTACAGCCATCAGTGGCACCGAGCTTGAAGAGCGTGGGATCGACAGTATTCAAGACCTGTCCTTTGCTGTGCCGGGTTTAACCATGCGTGAGGACGGTCCGGGTAGCTACCAGATATTCCTGCGCGGTATCGCTAACGCCCATGGTGGCGGTGCGCTTACAAGTGTGTATCAGGACGAAGTCCCCATGGTGTTGACGGGGTATGACGTGTTGCCAACCCGCACGCTTGACCTTGCGCGCATTGAAGTGCTCAAGGGTCCACAAGGCACGCTATATGGCCAGGGGGCGGTAGGTGGCGCCATTCGCTATATCACCAATGACCCCGTGCTTGATGCATTTGAGGGTAATGTCTCCGCTGATCTGAGCACCGTAGACGGTGGTTCGATGGGCGCAGAGTTTACCGGTGTGGTCAACGTCCCCATTGTTGAGGACAAGTTTGCGCTTCGCCTTGCGGGCACGGTGAAAACCGGTGGTGGCTGGCAGGATCATCCTGAAGCAGGCATTGAGAATGGCAATGACGAAGAGCTGACCAATCTCAGGATCAAGGCGCTCTGGAAGCCGACGGAGGAGTTGAGCTTACTTGCGACATTCGTATCCTACCGTGCTGAATATGAACTGGGGCAGGGGTATGAGAATCCGGATCGCACTATTTTTGTTGCCATTGATCCGACGCAGGCTCAAATGCCTAAAATCTGGGACTATGAACTCTATAATTTGACGCTCAAGTATGATCTTGGTTTTGCAGAGTTAACCAGCTCATCGTCTTATGTTGACCAGTACCACCAGTATCCGTTCTCATATCGCGGCGGTGAAGACACAATCTATGTCGGCGGCTACGCGGGTAATGACGACCGCTATAACCCAGGTAAACAGTTTACGCAGGAAGTGCGCGTGGCTTCGAGCGGTGACGGGCCCCTACAGTGGACTGTCGGCGGTTTTTACCGCGACATGGAGCGCTCGCTGACAGCATACTTTGAGTATGATTATTTCGGTTTTGTCGTTCAGGATCAGGAATATTATTCAGGTAACACTTCCAAGTCCTTCGCGTTGTTCGCCAACGCTTCCTACAGCTTAACCGACCGTCTCGAGTTTGGTGCTGGTGTTCGTTATTTTGAAGACAAGGCGACAGAAAGCAATGGTTTTGCCCCTAATCAGGTGACGGAAGAAGGCAAGTTCGATACTGTGAACCCGCGCTTTCACCTGTCCTATGCGGTGTCTGATGACGTCAATGTCTATGCCAGCGTTGCAAAAGGTTTCCGTAGTGGCGGCTTCAATACCGGTGGTAACCCGGCTTATGATCCAGAATCACTATGGAGCTACGAGTTGGGCTTGAAAGGCGCCGTGCTTGACGGAGCGCTCTATTTCGATGTGGCGGGGTATTACACCAAATATGACGACATGCTGCGCCGGGGCCTTGTCTTCCTTGGTGTCGACCTTGGTCTGCAGAGCTTGGTCAGCAATATTGGTGCTGCCGAAGTGAAGGGGCTTGAGGCGTCACTGTCATGGCGTGCAACAGACGCACTGACGTTCAGTGCAACGGGTACGGTGATGGATGCGGAAGTAACCGAAATCAACGCAGAAGATACAGCGAACGTTGTGGGTGATCCGATTGATTATGTACCTGACTACAGCTTTACGCTGGGCGCGGTGTATGACTTTGAATGGTCATCGGATATGCCGGGGTATGCCCGCATTGACTACAGTTACAGGGACGAGATGCCTTATGTGGATCTCACCAGCTTCCCGGCGGAAAATACACCGCAGCTTTCCGACAAGATTGGCCTGCTTGATGCCCGCGTTGGTCTGACCGCTGGTGCGGTATCATTTGAGCTCTATGCCAAGAACCTGACCAATGAGAATAAATATATCGATCCGTACCACGGCTGGAATAATGCCAACCGCACCCGGCCACGTACCATCGGTATAAAGGTGGGCTTGGACTTCTAGGTCCCCCTCCCGAAAATCCACCGCCCTATCCGGCCCAAGCGGCAATACCCATAGGGCGGTGGAAGTTTCGTGTTTGAGCCGTGCTTCTTGCAGCTACATTCGTGGCAGCACGGCTTTTTCTGAATAGGATTGTCGGGGGCACGATGACAAAAATAATCCGTAATACTCACCGTTACCTGAGCCTGACGATGGCCTTGTTCTGGTTGGTTCAGGCATGTTCGGGTATGCTGCTTGTTTTCCAGCGTGATCTTGATGATGTGTCGCTGCCATCTGCTGGCATGGTGGCGGATTTTTCCCTGTTGGAAGAAAGCATGCACCGCCTTGTGTCGGAGCGTCCCGGCAGTCGTATCCCTTTTGTTTATGCGTTTGATACGCGCTTCAACAGCTTCGATGTTTATCTGGCGGAGCCAAGCGGTGATTATCGCGCGTTTCGTATGGCGGCCGACGGTACCATTGTGCGTGAACTGCCCTCAAACCCCGAAGTGCTGGACGCAGGCTTTTTTGAACTGGTACTGGAGTTGCACCATAAATTATGGCTTGGCGATCTGGGGGCCTTGATCCTTGGTATCAGCGGTATTTTGCTTATCAGCAATATCTGCTTCGGCTTATGGCTGGCGTGGCCAAAGCGTGGCCAATGGCGCATAGCGCTTAAATGGCCGCGTAAAGTGAGTGGCAGGGCCGGCCATTATGCGTTGCACCGCCTGACCGGCTTGGTGTTAGCGCCCCTTGCGACCTTGACCATCGGCGCAGGTGTTCTGCTGGCCTGGGAAGATACGATGGCAAACGCACTTGGTGTCCATGATATCAGCCCGGACATTCCGGCTGCCGATGGGTTCAGTGGTGAAGAAATCGGGCTTAGCAGGGCGGTCGAGATAGCGAAAAACTTATACCCGGAAGGTCGGGTAGCGGTCTTTACCCTCGCGACGCCCGCAAAACCTTATTATAAAATCAGACTGACACAGCCAGGAGAGTTGCGGCAGTTGTATGGTAAAACAATTGTCTTTGTTAGCGCACTGAACGGTATAGTGATCGCGCATCAGGATGCCCTCACACAGTCGCTATCCCACCGGTTTGTGAACAGCTTTTATGCAATACATTCCGGCGAATATCTGGGCCTTGCAGGCAGGCTTGTCTCCCTCGTTATTGGGGTGTGGCTATTGGTGATGATGGTGTTGGGCATACGGTTGTGGTGGCTTCGGCGATGAAACGGCTGCTGTTTATCCTTGTGCCATTCATGGCGATTGCCCCCGCGCAAGCCGAGCAGTTCTGGGCCGCAGGCATTCGTATAACCGGCGTCGCTGTTGTGGCCCAGGACAGCAACCACCCGGACTTTAACAACATCGTATGGGTCGGGCTGAATGATACAACTTGGCTCGGCGAGGGATGCGGGCAAGCTGCGGCGGGCGGTCTTGCCTTCTCCGCCCAGAATCGTTTGCTATATGATTTGGTAATTCGCGCGGCCGAGGGGGGGTGGCGCGTGACAGTCAAGGCTGAGGATACCGATAGGATTGGTGATCTTTGCCGACTGATGCAAGTGACCACCTATTTCGGGGACTGAGGGATACTGCCTGACGGACACACAGGCACTATATAGAGGGGAAAAGGATGACAGGCCTTATAACGGGTTGCGGGAAAGCACTATGTGCACTCGCTGTCGCTTATTGGTGCTGGCCGGGGCACCCGGTTGCTGCTTCAGATAATTGGGATATTACCGATACTGGACAACCATATGTTGATGCGACCTTCATCCTGAATGAGGGGACATGGATGAGTCTGGATGTCAGTCCGGATGGGCAGACAATAGTTTTTGACCTTCTTGGGGATTTGTACCTGCTTCCCGCCGTTGGCGGTGATGCGGTCGCCCTGACCTCTGGCCCTGCCGTGGATCGTACGCCGAGCTTCAGCCCCGATGGCAAGAAAATTCTCTATATAAGTGACACCGGTGGCGTGGATAATGTCTGGATGATGGACGCAGAAGGTGGGGGAAGGCGCCAAATTACCGATGAAACAGACAACCTGATCGCCAATCCAGCCTGGAGCGCGGACGGTAACTATGTGATCGCTGCGGTGGTGGGGGGGGCCTATTCTGACCAGAAGCGCTCAACGCTGCGCATATATCACGTTGCGGGTGGTCAGGGAAGAACGGTGGTTGATGTCCCGTCCAATGGCCGCGATGTACAGGAGCCGGAACTCTCACCCAATGGCCGGTTTCTCTATTATACACAGCGGCTCGTTAATCATCACATCTATGTAGATGCCAACCATGTAAACTATGCAATCATGCAGCGTGACCTTGCCTCCGGCGAGACGCAGCAATTGGTGGCGGGGTTTGGGGGCGCGTTGGCACCACAGGTTTCCCCTAGTGGTCGCTATGTTGCATTCGTGCGCCGGGTGAAAGATAAAACTGTGTTGTTTACCTACGATCTGGAAACGGGCATCCAGCGGCCGGTTTACGACGCGCTTGATCGGGATCAGCAGGCTGATTTCTATCTGCAGGGCGTTTATTTTCCCAAATTTGGCTGGTTTCCGGATGAGAAGAGTATTGCGATCTGGGGTAAGGGTAAGCTCTACCGGGTAGATGTAATGACAGGCGATGCTGAGCCGATTCCGTTTCGCGCGAAAGCTACACACCGGATCACCCACAGCCCACGTTTTGCACCGGAGGTTGAACCGGAGGTGCTAACGGTACGTAGTGCTCAGTCTTTTAAGGTGTCGCCAGACGGCAGGGAAGCAATATTCCATGCACTCGGCTATCTATATAAAAAGAGCCTGCCTGACGGTTTGCCGCGCAGGCTGACCGATGACACCGCGTTCGAGTTCGAGCCTACTTGGTCTGCCGACGGAAAATATATCGCTTATGTTACATGGGAAGACGAGAAAGGCGGGACTCTCAAGGTCATGAGTACCGAAGGTCGCCGCTCCAAAACCGTGGCTGTCAGCAGCGGTGCGCTCCGAAGTCCGGCATTTTCCCGGGACGGTAAGCGTTTATTGTTCGTCACAGATGACGGTAACAAGGCGCTCGGCGGCTACCGGACGCGTGCAGGGCTTTTTGTCGTGGATGCCAGACCTGGCGCTACCCCGAAGCGTATCGGCGGCGCGGCTACCGCGCCGCAGTTTTCAAGCGACGATAGACGGGTCTATTATACCGCGAAGGACGGCTACGATAGCGTTCTCTACAGCGTGACGCCAGGCGGTTATGACTTGCGGGAACATGCCCGCGCTGAAACAGCCGACCGTTCGGAATTGACGTTGAGCCCCGACGCGCGTTGGCTGGCTTTCAAGGAAAACCAGCAATATTACGTGATGCCGTATCTTGAAACGGGTAAGCCGCTGGATGTAAAATCAATGGGCGCGGGGTTACCCGTCCGCAAACTGACCGCGAACAGTGGATATAATATTGGCTGGAGCGCAAATACCAAGCATCTCTACTGGACACTCGGCGATCAACTCTACCAAACGACGCCGCAGGATGAGGGTATCCCGGAATCCTATGCGCGCCTCAAACTCGTGGCAAAGGCGGATAAACCTGAGGGCGTCGTTGCCTTTACCGGGGGGCAGGTCATCACGATGGCAGGCAACACGGTGCTTGAAGCGGGTACGGTAGTTGTAGAAGGGGGTGTTATTAAGGCTGTTGGCGCCAAGGCGGATATCGCTATTCCGGCAGATGCTTTTGTTGTGGACACCACTGGCAAGACCGTCATGCCTGGCCTAATTGACATGCATGGCCATATTGATTGCTGTTATTACGGTGGGCTTATGCCGCAAAAACACTCCAGCCATTACGCGGCGGCGGCCTTTGGTGTCACGAGCAATTATGACCCCTATACCTCTGAACTATCCGCTTACGCGGCCACGGAGATGCAGCAGGCGGGGATACTTGTTGGCCCACGTTTTGTTACAACTGGCCGTGTGATATACGGCCGTCCCGGCAAAGGTGACAACACCTTCGTACCCATAGATAGTTACGAGGATGCGCTGGCAACCATGCAACGCAAACGGGCGCTTGGCGGCAGGGTGATCAAAAGTTACAAGCAGCCGAAGCGACGCGTACGACAGCAATTGGTCAAGGCGGGACGCGAAGCCGGAATTATGGTGGACGCCGAGGGTGAAAGCCATTTCTATTATAATATCAGTCAGATTCTGGATGGCCATATGGCGCTGGAACATAATATTCCAGTCGCGACATATTATGATGATATAATCCAGTTGATGGCGCATGGAGAAGTGGCGAATACGCCTACTCTGAACGTTACGTTTGGCGAAATTATGGGGGAAAACTTTCTGTATCAGACCATGCGTGCCTGGGAGGAACAAAAGATCCAGTCTTTTGTGCAGGAGGCGACAAGCGGTTATAGCCCTACTGAAACACCGTATAGCGCGCCCGTACATGTACGAAACATGACGGGCTTGCACGCAGTTGACGAAATTTATGACATAGGCTTCCGGGCGGTCAGTCGATCGACAAAAAAACTGGACGATGCTGGTGTATTGATCAATGCCGGCTCCCATGGACAGGTCTATGGATTGGCGCTTCATTGGGAGATGTGGTCGATGGCGCAGGGCGGGATGGACAACCATCGTATCTTACGCACCGCGACGATCAACGGCGCCTTGACGCTTGGACTTGGCGATAAACTGGGTTCCCTTGAGGCGGGTAAGCTAGCCGACATAATCGTTTTGGACATGGACCCCCTGGAAGATATTCAAAACACTAATAGTGTGCGTTTCACGATGATTGGTGGTCGGCTGTATGACAGCGCAAGCATGAATGAAATTGGTAATTATGACCGCCCGCGTACCAAGTTTTATTGGGAGTTGCCCGACTATCACGGTATCGACTGGAACGAAGCATGGGCGGGGCAATAAGAATGACACGTAAACTCATAGGGTGCCTTTGCGCAGCCGCACTATTCCCCGCATTGTCCTCGGAGGCCACAGAATGGGACGTTTCCGACATGGGTACACCTCATACGACCCAGACGATTACTGTCGATGAAGGGACGTGGATGAGCGTGGATGTCAGCCCTGACGGTGAAACAATTGTGTTTGATCTCTTGGGCGATATTTACACAATGCCGTCGAGCGGCGGAAGGGCGAGGCTCTTGTCAGGTGGTCCGGCACTTGACCGTATGCCGCGGTTTGACAAAAAAGGCGAGCGTATCCTTATCCTGAGTGATCGCAGTGGCAGCGATAACGTGTGGACCATTTCACCGGACGGGGCGCATATTTCCCAAGTTACGTTCGAAGGGGGTGATGTTCTATCTGGCCCTGAATGGGGGCCGGGAGGTGACTATATTATCGCCACACAGCATTCGGCCCTTTTTGAAGATATTCATACGGCTTCCTTGCGTCTCTATCACGCGGCGGGAGGCAAGGGGATAGAGGTTGTCGCTTCGCCCGGCCCGCGACAAAATGTTCAGGAGGCGGATTTCTCCCCGGATGGTCGCTTCCTTTATTACACCGAACAAATTGGTGAGCCGTATAAGTCTTATGTGCATGTGGATGCCAATCACGCCAATTATGGCGTGCGCCGCAAGGATATGACCAGTGGTGAGACCATCACGTTAATTGCCGGCTTTGGTGGGGCATTGACGCCAAAAGTAAGTCCGGATGGCCGCCACGTTGCCTTTATTCGTAGGGTTAAAGATAAAACCGTCCTTTTCCGGTTTGATGAGGCGGATAAAAAGCAAACGCCTATTTTTGATGGTTTAGATCGAGACCTGCAGGCTGAGTTTATCGCCCAAGGTACTTTTTACCCCCAGTATGGCTGGTTTCCCGATAATAGACACGTGGCCATATGGGCCGGAGGCAAAATACAAAAGATTGATATGAAAACCGGCAAGGCAGCGGTGATACCGTTTCTTGCTTCAGCGGAGCACAAGCTTGGCGCCGCGCCGCGCAAAGGTTATGCGCTTGCTCCGGAAATTGTCAGGGCAAAGGCAATTCGTCAGCTAGCGGTGACTGTGGATGGCCAGAGCGCAATATTTCATGCCATGGGGCAGCTATGGCAGCAAGACCATGCGGCAGAGCGCGCTAGTCGGGTCAGCTCCGACGAAGGCCTTGAGTTTGAGCCTGCGGTAGCAAATGACAACAAAACGTTGGCATATGTGCATTGGCGAGATGAAGAAGGCAGTCGACTGAAAATTCGGCAAGCTGATGGTAGTGTCGTCACATTGCTGCAAACGCGCGGTGTCGTGCGTGAACCAGTATTTTCGCCTGACACAAATACTCTTCTGTACCGTATTGAGGCTGGTAACAAGTGTATGGGCGGATATGGCGTTCCGGTCGGGATATATGCACTGGCTTTGAAGGAGGGCAGCACTGAACTCGTGAGTAAAGAGGGTGAGGCCGCGAGATTTTCGCCTGATGGTAGCCGTGTGTACTTTACCATTAGCGAGTGGGGGGACCATGGTCAGGTCACCCAATTGGTGAGCGTGAGCCGCAAAGGCTTAGAGCGGCGAGTGCATGCGGTGGCCCATGGCTCCGACCGCCTGGAGGTATCGATTAGCCCCGACCTCAACTGGATCGCCTTTAAAGAGGACCGACAATATTATGTGATGCCGTATCATGAAACCGGATCTCCTGTCGTAATTTCGTCCCGTGCTGACGGAGCACGCAAGCTCACCATCTTGAGCGGATATGACATTACATGGGCTGCAGATTCCAGCAGCCTTCACTGGGTATTGGGGCAGTCCCGTTACAGCGCAGCGGTGTCGGGAGACAATACTGGTGAGGTCAAACAAACGCTTGTAGCCGAGCGACCTGCGGCTCACCCGACGGGACAAATTGCGTTGACGGGCGGCCGTATCATCACCATGCACGGTGACGAAGTAGTCCAGAATGGTACGGTGCTTATCGAAGGAAACCTTATCAAAGCCGTGGGAAGCGATGTTGCCATTCCGTCCACCGCGACGGTCGTGGATGTTTCTGGTAAAACAGTGATGCCGGGCCTTGTGAACATGCATGGGCATCTGGAGGACTGTTATTATAGTTCAGTTGGTTTGATGCCGGAGAAACAACCCAGTCATTACGCCTCACTGGCATTCGGGGTTACGACTAACTATGATCCATATGCAACTGAGTTGCCTAGCTATGCCATGAGTGAAATGCGAGATGCTGGTATGATGTCGGGCCCCCGTACGATCAGCGTAGGCAGCGTGGTGTACGGCCGCCCTGGCAAAGGCGACCCTGTTTACGAACCAATCCGTGACCTTGAGGATGCCGAGAGGCTGATGGCGCGCAAACGAATGCTCGGCGGCAGGATAATCAAAAGCTATCGTCAGCCTATGCGTTCTCAGCGGCAGATGCTGGTGCGCGCAGGTTATGAAGCAGGCGTGATGGTTGACCTTGAAGGCGAAAGCCATTTCTATAATAACACCAGCGCTATTCTCGATGGACACACTGCCCTTGAACATAATTTTCCTGTTGCAACGCTGTATGATGACGTGATTCAGCTGCTTGCAGCCGGAAATACCGCTAATACACCGACAATTATTGCAACCTTTGGCGAGTTTATGGGGGAAAATTTCCTTTATGGGCAAACAAGGGCCTGGGAAGACCCCCGTATTCAGACATACGTACCACAGGTAACAAGCAGTTACAGCGCGCTGGGAGTGCCTTATTCGGCGCCACCTCATGTGCGCGGGATGACCGGGCTACGTGTCGCAGAGGAATTGTGGGATGTGGGTTTCAAAGCTGTTGCCCGCTCGGTTGCTCGCGCAGACCAAGCTGGTGCGACCATCAATGTAGGTTCCCATTCACAAATCCAGGGGCTAGCTGTGCATTGGGAGATGTTGCTGATGGCCACTGGGGGCATGAAAAATGACCGCATATTGAGAGCTGCGACGATCAACGGAGCCCGAACGTTGGGGTTGGATGGTCAAATTGGTAGCCTTGAACCGGGCAAACTTGCTGATCTTATCGTACTTGATGGTAATCCCCTGGACGATATTCGCAATACGGACAGTGTGAGGTACACGGTTATTGGTGGCCGTCTGTATAATCCGGTTACTATGGATGAGGTGATAAGTGCGGCGCGGCCCAGAACGCGTTTCTATTGGGAGTTGCCAGACTATAACGGCGTTGACTGGAGCGAAGCCTGGGCATTTCAGTAGCCGGAGGCAGGCCGGTGCGCTGATATCACCGCATGGCGCGCGGTTGGCGGCTCCCATCACATGGACAACTTCTTATCATGCTGAGGGTATATGTCAGGATGAGGGCTTTCCATGAAAGAGAAAAAAGAAAAACAGTCACGCTCGACCGCGCCGGGGGGAACGCCTCCAGCGCAACACAATCTGGCGCGAACTTGGGATAACGTGGGCGAACAGATGTTCGTGCCAGCGCATTACGAATTTTCCAACCCCGATGCGCTTGCAGCTTACATTGCGGCTAATCCCGTGGGGCAACTTGTGAGTGGTCACAAGGGAGCGCTTTTCAGTACCTTTGTTCCTTTTTACGCTGCACCAAAAAAAAAGCATGAGAAGCTTCGGCTTGCAGGCCATATGGCCGCGCGCAACGCCCAGGTGGTTGCCATTCAGGAAAATGCGTCGGCGATGGCTGTGTTTTCAAGTCCAGGCGCTTACATCTCGCCGCGGTGGTTTTGCCAAAACGTTACCGCACCCACTTTCAGTTATGTCTCTGTACAAGCCCGAGGCCGGCTGGTGCCGGTCGACGATCCTGCTGAAAAGCTCAATATTTTACGCCTTACTGTGGATCATATGGAGTCGCTTGCCTCGGCCGGAGACGACGATGAACCCTGGTCGATGGACATGCTCACACAAGCGCAGGTCGATCGCTACGGACCCATGGTTGCCGCCTTTTACCTTGAAGTTGATGCGATCGAGGGGGTTGCACGCCTCAATCAGGAAAAAGAAGAGAAGGACATGCGGTCGATCGTGGAAGGTTTGTCAGCACAGGAAAACCCAGGAGCTCAGCATATAGCTGCGCTTATGCGCCAGAATTTGCGCCTTGTCGGCCGGTAAGCGGCATTATGCCTGACAGGTGCGCGATGGTCACCGGATTGTACACCCTTCGCACCTTCCGTTTGATGCGCATCTTTTTTAGTCATGAATTATAGCTGTTGCGGCACCAGTCTGGAGAAGGGCCTTGGCCGCGACAATGGAGGGAAGCACCATGACCCGGCCGGGAGCTTGGTGAAAAGAAAAATGTGGAGTGACTTATGCCAAGCATAACCCGTAATACCAAGGATTGGCAGGCGATTGATGTAGCTCATCACCTGCACCCATTTACCGATCCCAAATACTTTGACAGTAAAGCCCCGCTTGTTGTGACGCGAGCACAAGGTTCTCATGTATGGGATTCGGATGGTCGCAAGATTCTTGACGGTATGGCAGGGCTATGGTGTGTCAATGTGGGGTACGGCAGGCAGGAATTGATCGATGCATCGCATCGCCAGATGCAGGAACTGGCATATTATAATGTCTTTTTCCAAAGCGCGACCCCGCCACAGATTGAGCTGTCACGCGTTTTAGCAGAACTGACGCCGGGCGACCTTAACCATTTCTTTTTCACTAATTCGGGCTCTGAGGCGAACGATACCGTCATTCGTATGGTTCGCCATTTCTGGGAGGTCGAAGGCAAGCCTGAAAAGCATATATTCATTGGCCGTACCTTGGGTTATCACGGCAGTACCGTGGCCGCGACCAGCTTGGGCGGTATGCAGAATATGCACGATATGGGTAAATCCCTGTTGCCAGGCTTCGAACATGTGATGCATCCCCACTGGTATGCGCTTGGCGGCGATTTGGGCGAGGAGGAGTTTGGCGTCAAAGCTGCTCAGGCCCTTGAAGACAAGATTCTAGAGTTGGGGGCGGGCAATATCGCCGCTTTTGTCGCCGAGCCGGTGCAAGGGGCTGGCGGTGTCATTGATCCACCTAAAACCTACTGGCCTGAAATTCAGCGTATTTGCCGGAAGTATGACATCCTTTTGGTTGCCGATGAGGTGATTTGTGGTTTCGGACGCCTGGGCCACTGGTTCGGCTCAGAGGCTTACGGTATTGAGCCTGATCTGATGCCAATGGCGAAGGGCTTGTCTTCAGGATATCTCCCTATTGCAGCGGTTGCTTATAGCGCAAGGATGCACAAAACATTGCAGCGCGGTGGTGTCTTCTCGCACGGTTATACCTATTCCGGCCATCCGGTATCTTGTGCGGTCGCCCTCGCCAATATCCAGTTGATCAAGGATGAGGGGCTGATTGAAAAAGTGCATAACGAGACCGCACCCTATTTCCGTCAGCGTCTTGAGGATGTCGTCGCAGAGCATCGGTTAGTTGGCGAAGTTCGTGGTGCGGGATTACTCGCAGGTGTGCAGTTGGTGAAAGACAAGCAAACGCGCGCACTCTTCAATGCGGACCAGAATGTCGCCATGAAGTGCCGGGATCACTGTCTTGATGGCGGTTTGATCATGCGGGCCGTCGGGCAATCCATGGTCGCCAGCCCACCGCTCATTATTACAAAGGATGAAATCGACGAACTGATTGCTATCCTGCTTGAAAGCCTTGACCGAACAGCTGCTGATCTCGGGATAGTCTGATGGTTTTGGCTATGGGGCATGGCGTGTGGTACGTTCAGCGTACCCGGTCTGCGCTCAAACCTATGATTGTTGTGCTGGCGGCGGGCTGTGTTACAGCCTCCGCGAGTGCGCAGCAGGACCCCGAGATGCGCGAGATTCTTGCGCTTGTTAAAGAACAGGCCCGTGAGATAGCGGCCCTTAAAGCGAGGCTAGACAGCCTTCATGCTATGGCGCCGCTGCCCGCTGAGCAAAAGTACGAACGCGTTAATATGACATCAGAAGCTGTCGCTGCTGCAGCGGCTATAATGCCTCGTCAAACAACAGGTTTTTCTGTCACTCCACGCGGCAGGATGCAGGTTGACGGGGTGGTTTATGATAGCGAAGACGGCAGAAGCTATCGTGACGGTACCGGCTTGCGGAGAGCCAGATTGGGCGCGCAAGGTACATTGCCCGGTGACTTTTCGTATCAGATCGAGGCAGATTTTGCGCCGGGTGATCAAGTCAGGCTTGATGATACTTTTTTGCGCTATAACGGTTTTGCTGGCACAGCAATCAGCATCGGCTTTCATAAAGTTCATCATGGCCTCAATGCGGCTACAAGCGATCTTGACGTTACCTTCATTGAACGCAGCATTGCAGCGACAACTTTCGATGCGGGTGCGGGTGGTAAGATCGGCGTTTCGGCCTTGAGTTCGGGTGCGAGGTGGAGCGTACAATATGGTGTAATGTTCGGCAGTGCCAATGTGGGTGAAGATGGTAAGGACGGTTGGGGCGTGAATGCGCGCGCCACATATGCGCCGATATATGATAAGGAAAAAGGAAAACTCCTTCATATTGGCGTCGCGGGATACTACCGCAATGAAGATGACGATAGCGTCTCATTCGCCAGTCGGCCCGAACTACATCATGACAGTTTTCAACCCTTTCAGAGCGGGGTTGTTGTCGCCAGCAACTATACCTATGTGAACGCAGAAATGGCCACGACGCTGGGGCCTCTCAGTCTGCAGGGCGAGCTTGCGCGCATGTATGTATCACCCGGTGCTGCAAGTGCGACTGTGGGGGAAACCTTTTGGGCAGCGTATGCGCAGGCCAGTTATTTTCTGACGGGCGAAAGCCGACCATATAATCCTGCGGCCGGGGCTTTCACTCAAGTACATCCGCGGACCACAGTAGGGGAGGGCGGCCTTGGGGCTTTTGAGCTTGGTGTCCGGTTCAGCCACCTGGACCTTGCGGGAATGTCGCAGGGAAGTACCGGTGACACGGTTACGCTTGGGCTGAACTGGTACATGACCGATGCCATAAGACTGATGGTAAATGCTGTCGACTTTGATACACACGGCGACGTGGACGCCCACGGCAGAAGCTATGGATTACGTGCGCAAGTAAGGTGGTAAGGAAGTTGTTATGCAACCCCTGACCTCCTTTTGCATCAATATAGCGGTGGGACCTGCCTTCGTGGTTGAAGAAAGCCGTAGGGGTGGGTTGTTGATGTTGGCGCGAACTATACTGATCGCACACACCGGCCTATTTCAGCAAACTGACCAGGCCGGGTTGGCATTCACAGGCTCGTTAATTTTGCGGTGAGGCTGTTTCATGGGGTTGGGGCACAAAGTCTTCCTCAGTTTTGTTGAAAGCAATGAAGACTGTACCGATTTTAAGGCCCCACCGGTAGACGGTGGCTTTGTTCAATAGATTTTCTTGGCCCTGCAGGAACATCCAGTCATCGAACTTAACCTTCCAGATACTGTCACCAACATTGAGGTTAAACTTATACTTCCAGTGAAAGCTGTTGCCGGATGTTCGTCCGCTCGCCTCTCCTATCGCGTTTTCAGTCGTGCCTGTGTAAGTATTTTCACCTGTTTTGGTGATATCCCAACGGCGGAATTCGGTACTGCCATCATTATAGATGAAGTTTTCATCCAGGATCAGCGTCGTACCGTCCCAGGTGCCGGTAATATCCACCTTGAACTGGTTACGTATATTGCCGAACCTGTCTTCGAAGAAACCGTATGCTGTGGTTTCCCCTTTAAAATATTCCTCAAGCACAAGTATTGGCTGTGTGGCCCGAAAATCTTCTTCCTTCATACTCACGCCGCAGGCGGAAAGTGTTAAGGTACAAAAAAATAATAATATTTTCGACCATGTCATGCCGCCGCCCTTTCCTGTTTATTGTATCTGTCTTACGGTCCTGGCGGGCTGGTGGATCAGTCTTTGCTGTCAGGTGAGGCAAGGCTTCGCAATAGGCCAACGGAGGGCGCTTTAAAGGCAATTGGCAGGGCGGCGTAAAGCATCGCTATTCCCAAATCGGCAGATAACCAATGGGAGGTCGATATCAACTCCATCAGGCTGAAAGAGACAGCAATAGCGACGGCAAATGCCACTTTGGTGACAATGCCCCAGAGCGCAAAGTGCGTGGCGGCAACACTGGGGGTCTGTGTATCTTTACCGGGTGATATCAAGTCGGCAAGAATGGCGGGGGCCAGCAGTATTTCTGCACCAAGAGCGAAGCCTGTGACGATACAGATGCCATAAAAAGCGTGTTGATCACCTTCGCCGACAAAAAGAGCGGCTGGGAATGCTATACATGCGACAGTCATACCAAAAGCCATGACGGACGCCTTAGATTTGTATCTCGTAACCGCTGACCATATTGGCATGGACGCAACTGCTGCGCCGAAGTAAATAATAATCGACAGGTTTCGGACGTCGCTATCACCGCCGAGTACAGCGTCCACATACAGCGGGAAAAGAGCGGCGGGAATTGCACTGGCGACGGAGGCCAGGAACCAGACGGAACATAACCGCTTCACCGAGGGGTTCTGCAACACGGTTTTAAATTGTGCAATTATTGTAGATTTGCCTGTGTGCATGGGGTGGGCGGCTTGCGTCGGTTCACGAACATATATCATCATGAAAATCAGAAGAATAGCGCCGGCTGGCACAATGATGCCAGGGATGATCTTAAGGGGGCTGATGTCGACAAACAGGGGAAGGGATAGGGCTGCAAGCATCCCCATGAGAGAGAACATTTCGCGGTAGCCTGCGATTGTGGTGTTGTCAGTAGTGCTGCTGGATATATCGCTGCCCAATGCATGGTAGGGCACCATGATAAACGTCCAGCCGACATAGAGTAAGCTCGACCACACGCCCAGATATAGCGCGGATGGTGCAGTTTCGGGTAGACACAAACGGTGCAGTGCGATCGCTGCAAGCAGTGATCCGGCCAATATCCAGGGTTTGCGGCTACCGAAGCGGTTTAATGTCCAGTCACTGAGCCAGCCGGCTAAAGGGTCGCTCGCAACATCCAGAAGGCGCGACACAAACAGCGCGATGCCAACGGCTATAAAGCCCAATCCCAACTCAACTGCGTAGTGCGCAGGGAGATAGACCGCAAAAGGTATCAAGGGAAATGACAACGCCGCGGCGGGCAGGCCGTAGATGACAAACTGAAGCCGTCTTCGCGGCTTAACCAAGAACATAGTGCGTGACATCAATCGTCCGTTGGCGGAAGCCAGCCTCGCAATAGCTTAGGTAGTATTTCCATAGCCTAAGAAAACGCTGGTCGAAGCCCAGTTCGAGTACCTTTTGTGTCGCTGCTTCGAAATTAACATGCCAGTGGTTTAGGGTTTTCGCGTAATCGAGGCCGAAGTTCCGGCGATGATAAAGCCGAAGTCCGGCTTCGGTATATTTTTCACGCAGGACAGAATCTGAAGGGAGCATGCCACCGGGGAAAATATACCTCTGGATAAAATCCACGCGGTGCCGATAGGTCTCAAAGCGTTGATCGTCAATTGTGATGACCTGAATACCTGCTTTACCTCCGGGCTTCAGGGCGCTTTTGACTTTTGCAAAATAGGTGACCCAGTAGCTCTCGCCTACAGCTTCGAGCATCTCAATAGAAACTATATGATCAAATTGACCCTCAATATCCCGATAATCACAAAGTTGTAAATCAACCAGGGACGCTAGCCCCGCACGTAGAATTCTTGCTTCAGCATATTTGAGTTGCTCCTGCGACAACGTAACGCCTGTCACCCGGCATCCCAATTCTCCAGCTGCGTATTCAGCAAAGCCCCCCCAGCCGCAGCCAATCTCAAGGACATGGTCTCCTTTTTTAAGGCCCAGTTCGTCAGCCAAAGCGGTATATTTTTGCCGTTGGGCCTGTTCAAGTGCAAGGTCCTTGTCTGTGAACAGCGCGGCGGAATAGGTCATGCTGGGGTCTAGCCATAGTTGATAAAAATCATTTCCGAGGTCGTAGTGGAAGGAAATGTTGCGGCGGCTGCCGAGCCGCGTATTGCGGTTGCGGAAATGGCCGACTTTGTCGAAAAGCTGCCACAGCCGCGCAGCTGTAGATCGCTGCTCCAGCGCGCTCATGTTTACTGCGAGCAGGTTTAATAATTTTGTCAGGTCAGGAGTTATCCATTCGCCTTCTATAAACGCTTCAGCCAAGCCAATAGCCCCACGCTTTATGATGCGTGAAATCGCGGACCATTTCACAATATGCATTGAGCATCTGCCCGCGTCAGGTTGTTCTGTTCCTGTGAAGGTTCGCTTGGCGCCTGAGGGGAAGGTAACTTCAAGGGAGCCGGTCTGGAGACGAGCAAAGACTATGGAGAGTATTTTTTCGGCATTGGTTAACGTGGTGATAGGGGCCGGTGAGGCTTGGAAGCTACCGTCCATGATATTATCCTCCTGTGCTCTGTCGTGAGCTGGAATGCGCAGCAGTTAAACGGGTTGACGGTGGCTGGGGCTTGGGGTGGACTGACACGCCTCTCAGCCACAGCCTGAGCGCCTGAAAGTGAATTGCAAAGGATACTTTAAGCGTGACAAATGGCACGCCGATGAGAAGGCGGCGCAGATTGCGGGATGTCAGATCGATACGCTTCCCGGTGAGAGACGCCGAGAGTTGCTTGGCGCCATTATCGGAGAAATATGTGATGAGAATGGCCAGTGTTTCATCCAGAGGACGATGGCGGAACTCGTAGCGCCCTGATACGGGGAAAAAAGGTGAAACATGCAGCTCTTTCGGCGCCGTGTGGGGCGCGAGGTTGGCGTCGGCAAGCAGGTGGATATACGAGTGCTTTTCACCAAATGTATTGTGCACTTCATAAACAACGGCGTTTAGGTTTCGTTCGTGGTCGTAACAATAAAAAATCGAGATAGGGTTAAATGTATATCCCACGATGCGCGGCATTGTCAGCAGCATGATTTTATGGGGCGGAACGCTTGCGCCGGCTGAGCGTACGAGGCTTATGATATGGTTTTTTAGCCCTGTTTCTGTACCTCCTCCGTAATGTTTTTGCCAGAGCGAGCAAAGGCCGTGTCTGTCGAGTTTAAGGCCGTTTGGTACAGACAGATTACCGTCAAAGGCGTCAAGGTCGAGCAGGACGTAAAATATGGGATAGCGAAACGCATGTCTTTTGACGGTGAAGCGCTTGTGCCAGACTTGGCCCGTGTAGAGGGCTGATCTCGTCAGGGAGGTCATGCCGCGTTCCTTCTGGGTAGATACGCGGTATCGTCTTGCCCAATCCTCTCGTTTTGTCCAGATCGAAACCATGGGCGTCGTGAGGAGCCCAACAACTCAGCGATTGTCAGGCCAGCCTGTATACCATCCTCATGAAAACCGTGTCCAAGGTAAGCTCCGGCGAACCACATGTGGTGACGGCCTTGCAACTGCCATAGCTGACGTCTTGCAATGCTTGCCTGCTGATCAAAGATCGGATGGTCGTATTCGTATTCTCCCAGAATGTTCTCCGGTTTGATTTCCCTGTCCGGATTCAGCGTCACGATTATCGGTGTTTGCACCGGTAAGTTTTGTAGCCGGTTCATCCAGTATGACACTGCGGGGCCCGCAGCGTCTGGCATGCGGCGTTCGATATAATTCCAACTTGCCCATGCTTTCTTGCGTTGTGGCATGAGTGTCTCGTCGGTATGAAGAACTACGGTGTTGGCACTGTAACCCAGGTGCGTCAGAGAATGTCTGAGATCGGGCGCCGGTTCTTCAATCAAGCGGAGAGCTTGATCAGAGTGACAGGCAAAAATGACTTCATTATAGGTTTCGGCCCTGCCGTCCGAGGTGAGAACTCTGACACCATCACTTGTTCGTGCAACGCTTTGAACAGCACAATTGACGCGAATGTTGTTCCTAAAACTACTGGTCAGGCGCTGAATATACTGACGACTGCCGCCGCGTACGGTTCGCCATTCAGGCCTGTTTGATAGCTGCACCAAGCCGTGGTTACGGAAAAAGTTTAAGAAGTCGGCTGCAGGATAATCCAAAATATCAGCACTGTTGCTTGACCAGATCGCAGCTCCCATCGGTGCCAAGTGGTCTCTGATAAAGGCAGATCGATAACCTTCTGTGGCCAATAATTCGCCCAAAGACATGTGTGTGAAAGATGGGTCGCTACAATAGTGTTCCGCCTTGCCGTAGAAACGGACGATGCCCTGAAGCATGGCCCAAAAGCGGGGTTTCAGGATGTTACTAGGTTGGGCGAGCAATCCACCGCCGTCGCCACCAGAATATTCGAAGGCACCGTCATCAAGCGAAACTGCAAAAGACATGTCGGTTTTGTCTGTAGTAACCTGAAGATGCTCAAAAAGCGCTGTCAGATTGGGATAGTTGACTGGATTGAAAACTATAAAACCTGTGTCCACAGGGAATTTTTTGTCTTCCAGCGTGATGTCTACCGTGTGGGCGTGGCCGCCAATATACCCTGACTTTTCAAACAGGGTTACGTCTTGGTTTTTTGATAAGAGCCACGCAGCGCTCAGGCCGGCAATGCCGCTACCGATCACGGCGACCCTTTGAGGTTTATCCCGAGGTGCTGCGCTCTGGTCCTGAGGGGTATCGTTTGCTTCTGGCGGCATCAAGTCGCTTCTTTCAATTCCCGTTGTCCATGACAGGTATACGTCGGGTACTGAAAGACGGATCAAGAATGCGTGGATTTGAACCGGGGTAAAGACAAAAAAAGCCCCACCCTAAAAGGGCAGGGCTTAAAAACAATGCTACAAGAGGCTAGGGCCGCGTTTGTCCGTCTCCCATTACCTTATACTTGAAGGTGGTCAGTTGCTCGAGTCCGACAGGGCCGCGCGCATGAATTTTACCTGTCGCAATACCGATCTCGGCGCCCATTCCGAATTCTCCGCCGTCTGAAAACTGTGTCGAAGCGTTATGCATGACAACAGCGGAATCGATTGTGTTAAGGAATGTTGCTGCTGCGGCAGCATCTTCAGTGACAATTGCATCTGTGTGTGCAGAAGAATGTTTGGAGATGAAGGTGATCGCTTCACCGATGTCTTTCACCACTTTGACGGACAGGATGGCATCAAGGTATTCGGTGCCCCAGTCGTCTTCGCTTGCTGCAACAATTCTTTGGTCCTGGCTTTGCGCGGTTTCATCGCCGCGGAATTCACAGTCCGGCATTGCAGATACCAGTTGGGGCAGCAGGCCCTGAGCGATATCCGCGTCTATTACGATGCTTTCGGTCGCGCCGCAGACACCGGTGCGGCGTAGCTTCGCATTCCGTATAAGCGAAACAGCTTTTTCGATATTGGCAGCGCGGTGCACATAGGTATGGCAGTTACCATCCAGGTGCTGCAGGGTAGGTACTGCGGCTTCATCAATGACCAGTTTCACCAGTCCCTTGCCGCCCCGGGGGATAATAAGGTCCACATGCTCCGAGCATTTGAGCAGGTGCCGGACGGCGGCACGATCTGTTGTATCAACGACCTGTATCACGCCTTCAGGCAAGCCTGCAGCGCGGAGGCCAGCCCTCATGCAGGCGACAATCTCCAGCGTGGAGTGATAACTCTCCGAGCCACCCCGCAATATAACGGCATTACCAGATTTGAGGCACAGGGCGCCAGCGTCAGCCCCCACGTTCGGCCGGCTTTCAAACACCATGCCGATGACCCCAATGGGAACGGCAACCCGCTCAATTTTCAGCCCGTTTGGCCGGTCGAAGGTGGCAAGGCTCCTGCCAACAGGGTCAGGTAACTCGGCGATACTTTCCACCGCGTCTGCGACGGCAGCAATGCGGCTCTCATCCAGCATTAACCTGTCGAGAAACGCGCCGTTTTTTCCGTCGTTCCGCGCTTTGTCGATGTCTTTTACATTGGCGGCCAGAATATCTTTTGTGCGATCCCTTAAAGCGGTAGCAGCGGCCCGTAGGGCATCATTCTTTTGTTTCGTGCTGGCAGTTGCAAGTTGCCGCGCTGCGACTTCAGCGTCGGCCGCGAGTTTGTATACGTAATCCTTGATCTCGTCAGACATGACGGTCATTTAAGAACTCCTTTGGTTCTATGTGTGATTATTGCAGTTCAATGGCGCGCTTGTATGCAGCGTCCGTCGTATGCTTCAGCAACTCATCCAGGGTACCGTTCGCATTAAGGACATTGAGTCCCGCTTCCGTGGTGCCGTTTTTACTGGTTACAGAGTTTCGCAGTTCCTCCATTGACTGATCTGACTGTTCGGCCATTTTGGCAGCGCCACTGACGGTCTGAAGCACGAGGGCCCGGGCAGTTTCCTCGGTGAAACCAAGTTCTCGAGCCGCTGAAATATAACTATGAAGGAACTGGAAAACGTAGCCGGGGCCGCTACCGGATATGGCGGTCAGGCGGTCTAGCTCGTCTTCGGAATTCACCCAGAAACTCTTGCCGACACTGTCGATAAGCGTGGTGACCTGTTCCCGGTGCTGAGCGGTGCAGCTATCACCTGCATACAAGCCCGTTGCGCCGCGCCCAATAAGTGCTGGCAAGTTGGGCATTACCCGTACTGTTGCGACGTCGCCAAGCAGCCCACTTATGCGAGCCATACTGCATCCCGCCGCAATGGATACAGCGCAGCCCCCACCGGTAATATGCTTCTGATAGGCAGGCAATACATCGGCAACCATCTGCGGCTTGACGGCAACGATAATGATTTCGAAGCATTGCTCGCCAAGCTCCCCTGCGTCACGGACAAGCGAGACACTGTCCGGCAGGTCGTTAGCAAAAGGGTCCACGACCGTGAAGGCGTGGTTGGTGTTGTCTACCCATCTCCGCAGCATTGCACCGCCCATTTTCCCGCAGCCGATCAGCAACACTTTCATACGTTTTCACTCCTTTTTTTCGGTCTTTGTCACTGTTTGTGACCCTGCGCCTCGGGGGACAACAGTTTAAGTTTCTATGATTTGAGGGTATATAGTCAGCAATATTTAGAATACAAATGAAATATGAATTTATTGGGGCATGGAGATAAAACATCATCCTTGCCTAATTTTTGGCACAAATAATTGAAATATAAGCTTATCCTTCATATTCTTTAGCCTGTTTTCACCGAATGGTCATGAATTAAGGCCTTGAAATTAATTGAGGTCAAAGTAATATTATTGCGCCGTAAGAGTAAGCCCAAGAAGGGTGTACCAGCGAACCACAAAGGAGGCGACTGGTGAGTAGCCAAAAGCGTATTGTTGTAAAAATTGGATCAAGTTTGCTGGCACACAGCCAGCAGCTCACGCTCAGGTATGCGTTCATGCATGGCCTTTTGAGCGATATCGCGAAGTTAAAAGAGCAGGGTTACGATGTCGTGCTTATGTCTTCCGGTGCGGTGGCGCTTGGTCTAAATGCTGTTGGCAAAACGCCTGAGGATGCCGGTCTGCTCGACAAGCAGGCAGCTGCGGCGTGTGGACAATTGTTGCTGCTCAACGCTTACAAGCAGGTTGCCCATGAATTCGGTTTTGATATAGCCCAAATTCTGGTGACGATTGGCGATATGGAAGAGCGTCGTCGTTTTATCAACGCCAAAAACACCATCGAGCGACTCTTTGAGAACGGTATTATGCCGATTGTGAACGAAAACGATACGCTCACGACAGAGGAGCTGCGTGTCGGTGACAACGACCGCTTGGCTGCGAAAGTGGCCCAGATGATACAGGCAGACCATCTCGTGTTGCTGACAAGTGTGGATGGGCTTTATGACAGGCCCCCGTCGGAGCCTGGCGCGCAATTCATCGAAAAACTCGAAGATGTGAGCGAGTATCTCTCCGCGACAGTTGGTACCAGCGTTCTTGGCAGTGGTGGTATGCTGACAAAATTGCAGGCAGCCAACATGGCGCAGCATGCGGGGTGTAGCACCATCATAGCAGAAGGCGTGATTGAGCGTCCTTTGCTTTCGGTCCTTGAGGGTGAGAGGCGCCATACCACATGTGTCGCTATGGGTACGCCTGCATCAGCATGGAAAGTCTGGCTGACCAACCGTCTGCAGGTGGCCGGCAGCCTAATTCTGACACAGGCCGCAGCAGATCGGCTGCGTAAGGGAGAGTCGGCGATATCTCATACTGATATCGTTTCAATCCATGGCAGCTTTCATAAGGGTGACATACTGCATGTTTACGATGAAGGCGGCTGTGAACTTGCTCGTGGGTTAACCAACTTTTCCTCTGAGGAGGTCTTGGTTTTGGCGCGCCACCCGGAGGCCAGCACAGCAGAGCTGCTCGGTTACTCGGCGGTTCCAGATGTGATTACCACAAAAAATATGGTGATATTGGAGGAGAACCACTTGCCGTGGCAGGTGCCGACCGACGATCATCAGGTTGTGGCGTCGTTGTAGTTTTAGCTTCTGAAATGCGGAAATTAATGGTCGCGTTGCACGGTGTACAGCGCGATTTTTTGTAAGGGCCGGATAATGAGGCCTTGGTGACGTCACCAGCAGTTGACAGGCGTTTTTTTCCGAATTGCAGAGTAAGTGTACAGAATAATTCTGACCTTAATGTGACAGCGCTGTCAGAAAAATATGGACATATATAGCCGATATTGCTATCAGGTAACAGACAGCGCTGTCATTGCCCATGGGAAGAAGGGCGACGGCCGTTGGGGAAATGCACATTAGAGTAGGGGAAGGTACATGAAACCGAGAAGTTTATGCTATGGCCCTGTGGCGAGCACGATGTCGCTCATTCTGGCCATGGTGTCCGCATCAGCCGTCACTGCCCAACAAAGCAGTGACGCTGGAAATGTTGATGAATTTGAGGAAATCGTTGTCACGGGTATCCGTGGCAGCTTGCAGCGCGCGATGGATGTCAAGCGTGACAGCCGTGGTGTGGTGGATGCTATTTCCGCCGAGGATATGGGGAAATTCCCCGACACAAACCTGGCTGAATCGCTGCAGCGTATTACTGGTGTATCCATTGACCGCCAAAATGGTGAGGGTAGTAAGGTAACGGTGCGGGGGTTTGGCCCGGACTTTAACCTCGTGACCCTGAATGGTCGCCAGATGCCAGTTTCCTCGATCGAGGCGACCGGTGCATCCGCATCCCGTTCATTTGATTTTGCCAACTTGGCCTCTGAAGGTGTGGCGGGTGTTCAGGTGTATAAAACCGGGCGCGCGTCTGTGCCAACTGGCGGTATTGGCGCGACGATCAATATTCAGACTACACGGCCGCTCAATGACCCGGGTATGCACGCAAGTGTGGGGGCAAAAGCGGTTTACGATACGTCCCGCAATGACGGAAACCCGATTACGCCAGAATTTTCAGGCATATACAGCAACACGTTTGCTGATGACAAAATTGGTGTCGCGCTTTCAGGCAGCTACCAGAAACGCAAGGCGTCCTTTAATCAGGCGAGCGTGCCTGATGGGTGGCGCGGTGCTTATCTTGGGTCCCAGAATGATTGGGGTACCCTGCCGCAGATCCCTGACGGGGGCACGGAAGCAGATATCAACGTAATCAACCGGCCGGGGCCTGATGATGTCTATGCTGTTCAGCAAAACCTGAACTATAGCCTCAACGACATTGACCGCGAGCGGATCAATGGCCAACTGACCCTCCAGTACCGGCCGGTTGATAACCTGACTGCCACATTCGACTATACCTATTCAGAGCATACTGTCGCGACAACCCGGAATGACCTTGCTGTGTGGTTTGACTTCGGCAACACGAGCAGTGAGTGGACTGACGGCCCAACGGCTGGCCCTGTCTTCTATTCTGAAAGCTTTGGTACGCCAACCGACCTGGCTATGGGCGGGGGCATGTTCGCGGTGAAGAACGAGAACAATTCCATCGGTTTTAACATCGAATGGGAACCGACCGACCGCCTGACACTTGAATTGGATGCGCATAGCTCCAGCGCGGAATCAGGTTCAGATAGTCCATTTGGCACCAACGCCGTGATTGGTACAGCGAGTTTCATCGTCGCGGCTCAATCCATTGATTACACAAATGAATTTCCGGTTCTCTCGATTGATTTTGCGCCGGGCGTAACGGGTATCGACCCGTCGGCACGTACGTCGACGGGCTCAAGTTTCCGGAACAGCTACATGCGTACCGAAATCAAACAAGCACAACTTCGTGGCTCGTACGATTTTGATACCAACCTGATCACCAGCGTTGATTTTGGTGTATCCTATACCGAAAACAAAGTGCGTTCGGCCTATTCGAATGTGCAACGTGATACATGGGGTGGTGCAGGTCCGGCGTCCGATATTCCGGACGATATTTTTGAGCTGACAACAATTGCCGACAAGTTCGACCAGCTTGACGGCAGCGATAACCCGGCTCTGCTCAATGAAATGTTCCTCTGGGACTTTGAGCGTATGGCAGGCATCATTGACGACCTTTACGGCGCATGTGGTGGCACCGGGCAGTGTGCAACGGATACGTATTCGACTGACCGCCGCACCACGGAAGAAAGTATCAGCGCGTATCTGCAAGCCAACACCGACTTTGAGATTGCGGAGCGTCCAGCCCATATTACTTTTGGCATGCGCTATGAGAAAACCGACGTTGCCTCGCAGGCGCTTGTGCCGATTGCGATCGGTACGAACTGGGGCGGTACCAATGAGTTTGGCGTGATATTCTCATCCGATCAGGACTTCACCGAACTTGAAGGCGACTACGAGCATTGGCTCCCGGCAATCGACTTCGATGTCGAGGTCGTGGATAATGTGATTTTCCGCGCGAGCTACAGCGAGACGATTACTCGCCCGGGATATGCTGATATCCAGGGTGGCCAGACCGTGGGTGATATCTTCCGGGTTGACGGAGGGACAGGTAATCAGGGTGATCCTGGGCTGTTGCCATTTGAATCCAAGAACCTCGATTTCTCTGCTGAGTGGTACTATGACGACGCGAGTTATTTCTCCGTCGGCTGGTTCCATAAGGATGTAGACAATTTCATCGGCGTTTCCGAAATTGAAGCTACACCATTTGGCTTGCCACACCCATATGGTGGGGCGCGCTATCAAGCCGCCGTTGCTGCGCTTGGTTCCGATGCTGACCTGACGGCAATTCGCAACTGGATCTTTGAAAACGCTGATCCAAATACAGTTGAAGTTACAGGTGTGGATTCAAACGGTAACTATACCGGCTTCATCTACGGTGTTGAAGGTGAAGACCCGACAGTAACGTTTGATATCACCGTGCCCATCAACCAGAAATCAGCCAAGCTGAATGGTTGGGAATTTGCCTTGCAACATACCTTTGGGGACAGCGGCTTTGGTGCCATGGTCAACTACACCATGGTCAACGGTGACGTGGACTTCAACAACGAGCTGCCGGCAAGTGTAACGCAGTTTGCGCTGCTGGGGTTGAGCGATAGTGCTAACTTTATCGGGTTTTATGATAAAAATGGCCTGCAGGTGCGTGTTGCCTATAACTGGCGTGACAAGTTCCTGAATGCGACGACCACGGCCGGTGGACCAAACAACCCGTCATATACTGAAGCCTACGGCCAGTGGGATGTGAACGTGAGCTACGAGGTGATGGAAGGCCTGACAGTGTTTGCTGAAGGTATCAATATCACCAACTCTACCCAGCGCCTGCATGGCCGTCACGTCAATAACGTGCAATATGTCACGCAGGGTGGCGCCCGTTATAATCTTGGTGTCAGATACAGCTTCTAGGTTCAGTCCAGAAGTGCAAAAAAACAGGAGAAAGCCGTTGGAGACAGCGGCTTTTTTCTTCTAAGGTATACACGGAATAGCGCCAGCTGTGTCACTGTGCGGGGAGGGGAGTAACCATGAGCAATCATGTTCTGTTGAACAATGTCGACCACAAAGACCTGAAGATCATCACCGACCGGTCTGCCAAATTGGGCGACAACGTGATGTATGCTTTCACTTTCCCGTTTGAGTTTCGCAACGTCCAGGCGCACTACCCTATCTTTTTCCAAAAAGATCCAGACAGCGAAAAATATTACCCCGTTGCCATGCTGGGCCTTCAGCAAGGCGAGAACCTGTTCCTTGGTGAGCATGGGTGGGACGCGGCGTATATTCCGGTAGCGATTGAGCGCCAGCCGTTCCTTATTGGCTTTGAGAGCGCGGACAATGAGGCCCATACAGTTATTCATGTCGATATGGATAGCCCCCGTGTGAGTGAGGCCGAGGGCGAGCCGGTTTTCCTGGAGCATGGCGGCAACACGGCATACCTCAATCACGTCGCGGGGCTCTTGGAAGCGCTCTATCAGGGGGACCAGGAGAACAGCCGCTTTGTACAGGCGCTTGTGCAGCATGACCTGTTCGAATCCTTCACCCTCGACATGGAGCTTAATGACGGTTCCAAAAACCGCCTCGCAGGGTTTTACACCATTAACGAAGATAAGCTTGCTGTGCTGGACGGAGCAACTTTAAGCACCCTCCACAAAGAGGGCCACTTGCAAGCCATCTATATGGTATTGGCCTCATTGTCGCATATGCGAGACCTGATTATGCGCAAGAATGCCCGGCTCTGAACCCAGCCGCGATTTCGAAAGAACCAGATCGTGTTAGCCATCGAGAACAAGATCAAGGAAATGGAAGGGCTGCATCCTAGCGCGCTACCGGATGAGGTATGGTCTTCGCGGCAGCCGCTTGTCTTGAGAGGGCTAGTCCGTAAATGGCCACTGGTGACGGCAGGGCTTGATGGCGCCGATGCCGCAAGGCGTTATCTGCTCAGTCATTATGAAGGTGCCACCGTGGCTGCCTCGCTTGGCGATCCGTCTGCCAACGGGCGCGTGTTTTATAACGCTGACCTTACCGGCCCGAACTTCGAGATGATCAGGGCTAAACTTGATGTCATTCTGGGGAAAATTGCCCAGCATGAAAATGACGCCAAGCCGCCGCTAATATATATTGCTTCAACTACCATTGATACCAGCCTGCCGGGCCTTCGGGCTGAAAATGACCTTGAGTTTGACGGCAGGGCGCCGCTGGCCAGTATCTGGATCGGTACTCGCGCCCGTATCGCAGCGCATTACGATATGCCTGACAATATCGCCTGCGTCGCGGTGGGGCGCAGGCGGTTCACGCTTTTCCCGCCCGAGCAGCTTGAAAACCTCTATGTGGGACCGCTTGATGTGACGCCTGCCGGACAAGCTGTCAGCCTTGTTGATTTCCACGCGCCGGACTATGAGCGGTTCCCGAAGTTTCGTAAGGCCTTGCAGGCGGCACAAGTGGCCGAACTGGAGCCGGGAGATGCCATTTTTATTCCGGGCATGTGGTGGCACCATGTGGAAAGCCTGAGCGCGTTTAATGTTTTGCTCAATTATTGGTGGCGGGATATGCCTGCCTATATGGGGCCGCCGTTTAATGCACTGCAACATGCTTTGCTGACCATCAGAGATCTGCCGGCGCATGAGAAGAGGATCTGGCAGGATATTTTCAACCATTATGTCTTTGAAAATAAATCAGAAAACTTTGACCATATTCCAGCCGCAAGCAGGGGAGTGCTGGCGCCGATTACTGAGACGACTGCGCGGAAATTGCGGGCGTTTCTACTGAACAGGTTGAACCGCTAAGCGTGATAACACAGGGGTACAAGAGGGATGCAGACGGATAAGCGAATTCGCAAGGTGATCATCGCTGGCGGTGGCACTGCGGGCTGGATGGCGGCTGCGGCCATGGCCAAGGTGCTGGGCAAAAATCTGGACATCACGCTGATAGAGTCCGAAGAGATAGGTGCGGTGGGGGTTGGCGAAGCCACCATCCCGACCCTGCTAACCTATAACCGCCTGCTGGGTATCAATGAGCAGAAGTTTATGGCGGCGGTAAAGGGTACCTTCAAGCTGGGCATCGAGTTCGCCAATTGGAAGGATGTTGGGGAAAGCTATATCCACTCCTTCGGAATCACCGGCAAAGACCACTGGACCGCCGGGTTTCAGCATTTCTGGCACCGGGGAATGGAAGCGGGCATTGCGTCAGATTTTGGCGACTATTGCCTTGAACTTAAAGCCGCTCTTGAAGGCAAGTTTGCTCATCTGCCGGAACAGGGCCTCAACTACGCTTATCATCTTGATAGCAGCCTTTATGCCAAATTTCTGCGCAGCATAGCGGAGGAATTTGGTGCCGAGCGCATTGAGGGCAAGATTGTTGAGGTTGCTCAGCACACGGAAAACGGCTTTATCAAATCACTCAAACTGGCATCCGGTGAGATAATTGAAGGCGATTTTTTCATTGACTGCTCCGGCTTCCGCGGTCTGTTGATTGAACAAACTTTGCACACCGGTTATGATGACTGGACACACTGGTTGCCCTGTGATAGCGCGGTTGCCGTCCAGACCGAGGCGGTTAGCGAGCCGATCCCCTACACTCGTTCCACTGCCCATGACAGCGGTTGGCAATGGCGTATACCGCTGCAGCACCGCGTGGGAAACGGGCTGGTTTTTTGCAGCCGCTACCAAAGCGATGATGATGCCGTCCAAACGCTGATGGATAATATCGAGGGCAAGCCGCTGATCGAACCAAGGGTGCTCAAATTCCGCACAGGTACACGGCGTAAACACTGGAGCAGAAATGTCGTCGCCCTGGGGTTATCAAGCGGGTTTATTGAGCCGCTCGAATCCACCAGTATCCACCTTATACAGCGCGGAATTCTGCGGCTTATGCGCATGTTCCCCTCGAACGGGGTCAAACAAGCCGACATTGACGAGTTTAACCAGCAGACCACCTTTGAAACCGAAGGTATCCGTGACTTTATCATCCTGCACTATCATGTCACCAACCGGACCGACACACCGTTTTGGCGGCAGTGCCGATCCATGGACATACCTGATACGCTGCAGCACCGCATCGACCTGTTCCGCGAAACGGGCCGGGTCTTTAAAAACGGCGATGAGCTTTTTGCCGAAAACTCCTGGATACAGGTAATGCTGGGGCAGGGAATTATGCCTGAAGGACATCATCCTGTTGCTGACGTGATGAGCGAAGAGGAACTGATAGACTTCCTCGACCATGTCAAAAGCAATGTGGCACGCACGACGGCAGGCTTGCCAAGCCACCAGCACTATATCCAGCGCTATTGCAAAGCTGCGCAATGAAACTGATCACGGTTTTGCAGTGCTTGTCACTGTCGGCCATTATGGCCTTGGCAGCATGCACATCTGTTGCACACCTGCCTGGAAGCGATGCCGCGGTGGCAGACAAGCTGTTTGAGGCCCTCGGCGCCGACGTAAGGGCTGGGAAACTCAAGGATATCCATAGTGTTCTGGTCTACAAGGACGGGGCGCTACTGTATGAGGATTATTTTCGCGGCACCAATGACTACATCGATTTTGAAGGCGGCATCAAACGCGTTGCAGGGGACGAGCTTGTCATGTGGCACGCTGACAGGCCACATTATGTTGCCTCGGTCACCAAGGCGGTTACCGCCATTCTGGCAGGCATTGCGCTCAACGAGTTGGGGCTTGATGCAGATGCAAAAGTCATGGACTTGCTGCCGCCAGAACTGGCAAAAGATCTTGAAAAAAAGGGCCCGGAACTTACCCTGCGGCACTTACTGACCATGACTGCTGGGTACCGCTGGGATGAGTGGGCTGGCAATGACCTGGTGGCGCTGTGGCGGTCAGAAGACTTTGCGCGCTTTGTGCTGTCGCGCGAGAATTTGGGGCCAGATGCGGAATGGCGCTACAATAGCGCGCTACCCAACCTGGTGCTGCGTATTCTCGAGTATCAGTTAGCAGAGCCACTAAGTGCTTGGGCACATAGGCATTTTTTTGCGCCTCTCGGCATCATCAACTACCGGTGGGATAGGCAGCCGACTGGTACGGCGGAAGGCAGTGCACGGCTGTTCCTCACGCCGCGGGATATGTTGAAAATTGGTATGACCGTTCTGCACTCTGGCATCTGGGGCGGGCGCCAGATCATTCCAGCGACGTGGGTCGCGGAGATGACATCACTTCAAGCAATCCCTGAGGGGGCGGGCTATGGTTATTATTTCTGGCTGCGGAATGTCGCTGGCATCCCATACATCTCAGCGGATGGTGATGGTGGACAGCAGATCAATATTTTTCGTGAGCACAAAATGGTTGTGGTCTTGACGCAAGGTAACTACGGCGAATGGCCTCTGTATATGGAGCAGGCGAAGACTATCATGGGTAACTATATTCTTCCAGCCTTAGCGGTAACTGAGCCCCAACCCTGAAGAATTGGGGCTGAGTTAGGCTATTGCCAGACCTTTACCCAGTCAATCTCATAACGGGCGGGAAAGGCCGAGGCGTCGATACCTTCCTTACCGCCCCAGTCACCACCAACGGCCAGGTTAAGGATGACATGGAAGGGGTGGTCAAACGGCCACTCTGCATAGCCGTCGTCTTCCTGTCGGGCGAAGGTAAAAAACTGCTTTCCGTCAATAAACCAGCGAATATTGTTCGCGTCCCATTCAATGGAATAGGTATGAAACGCCTTGGACGCGGTATCCACCACGCGTTCCTCGCCTTTGTGGGTATTGATGCGGTGATTGTAGGCTTCGGTGTGCACGGTGCCGTGTACATGGCCCTGATTGAAACCAACGTGTTCCATGATGTCGATCTCGCCTGACTTTGGCCATGGGCCGTATTTGGCCTTATCTGGCATCATCCAGAAGGCAGGCCAAGTGCCCACACCCGATGGCAGCTTGGCGCGCATTGCTATCTTGCCGTATGTCCAGCCCGGCATTGCTTCAGATGTGATCTTGGCGGACGTGAAGCCTTCATTCTTATGGGCCTCAATGATCAATTTGCCGCCTTCAATCCGTAGATTCATTAGTTCAGCGGTATAAACCTGTTTCTCATTATTACCGAAATAGCAATTTTCGGGGCATCCGTTTCCTGTGACAATCCGCCAGAATTTGGTGTTCAGTTTATCTCCCTCAAAGTCATCCGACCAGACAAGTTCATAGCCGTCGGCGGCCGCCGGAACGGCTAAGCTCATACCTGCCAGAAACAGCGTGGTAGATATCTCTCTTAGAATTTTCATGTGATCCTCCTCAGTGTTGGCGTCGTTATTTTGCGCGGCCTTCAAGGTCTGCAACCAGTGCGGCGTGCGACTTGGCGGTGATCGGGTAAAACAGCATCAACAGTCCGGAACACAAGAGGGCCGCCATGGGAATAAGCGTGAAGATATCGCGGATGCCGTTTGCCGTATCAGCGGACGCAGGCACCGTGGCCAGATAACCGGTCTGGTCAAGCAGGTGTCCCGCAATATAGGCCGATAGCCCGATAGAAACTTTCTGAAATGACGAGGCGATGCCGATAAGGAGTGATTCACTTTTGTGCCCGCTGACATGGTAGCCATATTCGATGGTGTCCGGCAGCACACTCCAGAAAATAACCGCGTAGGCGCTGAGCCCGACTACAGCGACCGTCATGCCCAAATATGCGATGGAGATATCATGAAGAGCTGCGAAATAAAGGATGGCAAGTCCAAGGACACCAATGGCACTGCCCAGTATCCATGCGACTTTTTTGCCGACCTTGAGGGTAAGCGCAGACCAGAAAGGAATGGTCAAAAGCGGCGCGCCGCTCATGATGATGATGGCGTTGTTACCGGACGCGCGGTCCCCAATATGGCTCTCGAAATAATAGAGTATGGTCTGCCCGACGGTGTTGGTGGCAATGGTCACAAGGCTTATACCTCCCACCACCAGAAGAAACGGCTTGTTGCGAAAAATCGCGATCAAGCCTTCCATGCCGCCTTCAGATGTGCGGTGCCGGTTGATCGGATTAGGGGACTCTTTGCTAAGCAAGGTGCAGGCAAGAATCACGATGACCGCCACGATACCGGCACCCAGGCCCATCAGGCTGAACGCTGTGGCATCGTTATGGTTTTCCTGAAGTGCTTTTGCGGCAAAGCTGATACTTACACCGCCCAGAAAGCCAAAATACATGCGGATACCTGCGAGGCGCGTACGGCCATTAAAGTTTCGCGTTACTCTCGCTCCAAGGGCGGAGTATGGGATCGATACCACTGTGTAAGCCGTTCTGAACAGCAACAAAGTGGCGCTTGCATAGGCAATAAGCTGCAAGTCCGAGGCGAACTCCACGGGCGTGAACAGCAAGGCAAATGATACTGAAAGGGGAATGCAGCCAAACAGCAGGTAAGGCCGATACGGACCGAGGCGGCTGGAGGTACGGTCGGCAATATAGCCCATCATCGGGTCAGACACCGCGTCCCAGAGGCTGGCGACCAGGAAGATGGTGCCGACAACGCTGCCGGACAGGCCCAAAACATTAGTGTAAAAATAAAACAGGTAAAACCCAGTGCCCTGCCAGAAGAGGTTGAGCGCGAAATCCCCTGATCCGTAGCCCAGAAATGTCGGTAGTTTCGAGCGCAAGTCCCTGTCTGATGTCATGACATTGTCAACAACTCTTTGTGCAGGCTAGATAATTGAAGTGACAGCGCTATCATGTTTGCGTGACAATCGCAACGCACTTGTTATAGTGGGCCTATATGCCGTATTGACTTAAGACTGATGCATATTGAACTGTCGGGCGAGACCTGTTGAGCATAATGAAGCCAAAAAATGCGACGATGAGCGATGTGGCGCGGCTGGCAGGCGTTTCGATGAAAACAGTCTCGCGCGTCTTCAATAATGAAAAATATGTCAGCGAGGACAAAAAGAAGAAAATCCTTGAAGTCGCGGAGCAGCTTAATTTCCGGCCATCACTGCAGGCGCGGGGACTTGCTGGCAACAAGTCTTATATGGTGGGGCTGTTTGTTGATGAGCCCAGCGGGGATTATATCAGCAAGGTTCTGCGTAGTGTCCTCAATCGGTGTGAGGATTTCGGCTGTCATTTGGTTGTGGAGGTGTTTCGCGAACAGGGTAACGAAGCGAAGCTGAGACAGGTGTTGAACAGCATTCGGTTTGATGCAGTCATATTGTCCGCGCCAATTTGCGATGACACCGTGGTTTTGAATGCACTGCGGGCCAGTGGTGTGCCAACTGCCCGCATCGCACCTGGGGTAGAGGCCGGCGATATGATCAAGGTGTCGATTGATGAATTTCAGGCTGCCTTTGAAATGACAGAACATCTTGTCAACATGGGGCATGAGAAGATCGCCTTTGTGAAGGGTGATCCCAATCACTCATGCTCAGTCGACCGGGAGCGCGGCTATGTCAGGGCAATGCAATCCCATGGCCTCAAGGTGAAGCACGAGATGATTGTCCCAGGCATGTTTTCTTATGCGAGTGGGCGCGAGGCTGCAGAAACCCTGCTAGCGCTAGATGATCGTCCAACCGCGATTTTTGCCTCTAACGACGAGATGGCTGCCGGTATTCTTGCAGTAGCACGTGAGAAAGGCGTTGCTGTTCCTGAGGAACTGTCGATCGCGGGCTTTGACGATGACGCCATCGCAACCATTGTGTCCCCATCTCTGACGACCGTGCGTCAGCCCGTGGAGGAAATGGCGGGGGTCGCGTTTGATATGGTCATGGCACTTGATAAGTCGGAGGAGCAAAAGCTGACTTCCGCACACGGTTTCTCTCTATGTATTCGGGATTCCGTCGCTGATCTGAGGGCATCTTGATCTAGGCGATGCTCACGCTATGATAGCGCTGTCATATTTTTCTGGACTTAAATAGGGTTTTGGGTGATTTTATGTATGACAGCGCTGTCTTATATTCATAAGGCGGCGTGCACTCATATTCGCTCTCTTTGGATGTGGAAGGCCACAGAGCGCGACCATTATACCATTTTGGGAGGACTTTGCGTCCAAATCTGGAGAAGAGAATGTTTGCCCGTTTCCGCCTAGGTAACTCAAAAAAGCTAACCTCCATCGCGGGCCTGATGTTGTGTTGCTCATTTCTGCCCTACACCACAGCCTGCGCGAGCGAGGCATCCTTTTGGCCAAAAGTGGAAAGTCCGGTCAAAAAAGATGACGCCATAGAGGCGAAGGTCAGTGATCTTCTTTCGCGGATGTCGTTGGAAGAAAAGGTCGGCCAGATTATGCAGGTCGAAATTCAGTACGTGACGCCCGATGACATAAAAAAATATCATGTGGGTTCTGTCTTAAATGGTGGAGGCTCTCTGCCAAACCGCAACAAGCATGCAAAACCATCGGAATGGCTGGCGCTTGCTGACAGCCTGTACAAAGCATCGATGGATACATCGGATGGTGGCCTCGCCATTCCCATCATATGGGGAAGCGATGCCGTGCACGGCCACAATAACGTCATCGGAGCCACAATCTTTCCTCACAATATTGGCTTGGGTGCTGCCAATAACCCGGCGTTGATGAAAAAGATTGGTGAAATCACGGCGCTTGAAATGCGCGCGACAGGCATTGACTGGACGTTTGCACCGACAGTAGCAGTCGCGCAAAATGATCGTTGGGGCCGCGCCTACGAAAGCTATTCCGAGAGTCCGGAAATCGTTAAAGCCTATGCTGGCAGTATGGTTCTCGGCCTTCAGGGTACACCGGGTTCTATTGAGTTTCTCGACGTAAACCACGTGGTAGCAACTGCGAAGCATTTTCTGGGAGATGGCGGTACGGAAGACGGCGACGATCAGGGGAATGCCAAAATATCCGAACAGGAATTGCGCGATATTCACGCTGCCGGATACCAATCTGCACTTGAGGCTGGGGTGCAAACGGTAATGGCCAGTTTCTCCAGTTGGAATGGCGAAAAAATGCACGGCAACAAATACCTGCTGACGGATGTGCTGAAGGGTCGCATGGGCTTTGACGGGTTTGTCGTCGGCGACTGGAACGGCCATGGTCAGGTGCCAGGCTGTACCAACGCGTCCTGTGCGGCGTCAGTGAATGCAGGGCTTGATCTCTTCATGGTTATTGAAGATTGGAAAAAGTTATACGCAAATACGCTGGCCCAGGTGAAGGCTGGTGAAATTGCAGAGGCGCGGTTGGATGACGCCGTTGCTCGCATTTTACGTGTCAAGTTGCGCGCGGGGCTATTTGAAAAGGGTATGCCATCGGCACGCGGTGTGGCTGGCAAGGATAACATCATTGGTCGCCCCGAACATCGCGATGTTGCCCGGCAGGCGGTGCGCGAGAGCCTTGTCCTGCTCAAAAATAACGGCCACGTGTTACCGGTGAAGCCGCACCAGACTATTCTGGTGGCAGGCGACGGTGCCGACAATATCGGCAAGCAGACAGGGGGCTGGACCATCAGTTGGCAGGGCACAGGCAATGTTAATAGTGATTTCCCAGGCGCTTCCTCCATTTATCAAGGCATCGCGGCAGCGGTTGGCAAGGCAGGTGGCGAGACAATATTGTCGGTTGATGGCAGTTTTGAAAACAAGCCAGATGTCGCGATTGTCGTGATGGGTGAAGAACCCTACGCCGAAGGGCAGGGTGATCTTGAGACGCTCGAGTTTGAGGCCGGCGCCAAGAAAAGTCTGGCCTTGATCAGGAAGCTCAAAAGTGAGGGAATACCTGTTGTCACGGTCTTTCTGTCAGGTCGCCCTTTATGGGTGAACCCCGAGTTGAATGCGTCCGATGCCTTTGTCGCAGCTTGGTTGCCCGGAACGGAGGGGGATGGCGTTGCCGATGTGTTGATTGCCGATGAACTGGGCGAGCCAAGGTATGATTTTAAAGGCAGGCTCTCTTTTTCCTGGCCAAAAACACCGCTGCAGGATGTTCTGAATAAACACCATGAGGCATATGATCCGCTTTTCGCTTACGGCTATGGCTTGAGTTATACGCTTGATGCAAGCCTGCTGGGAACGCTGCCGGAGCAGGTTGAGGGCGTGCAGTCAGGGGAGCTATCTGACATCAAGCTTTACGCAGGCCGCACCATAGCCCCGTGGATGATTATTCTGAGCGACGAGACTTCCTTTGCGCAGCTTAGCGGAGCTTATGCCGCTCTGCCGACAGGGTCGGCAAAGGTCAGTCAGGTGGATAAGGATATTCAAGGCGATGCTTTGCATCTTGAAGTGGCCACGCCTCTGGCTGGCAACATTGCCATCAGCGCGGGGCCTGCGCTTGACTGGTCCGCCGAATATGCCAAAGACGCGGCCTACGAGTTTGACGTGAATGTAGAAAAGGTTGAAGGCGCCAGCGTCAGCCTTCAATGCGGCGAGAATTGCACCCGGACTTATAACCTGTCTGCGGCCTTTGAAAAACTGGAAGGCAAAGGCTGGCAGACGGTCTCTGTGCCATTGGCTTGTCTTGCGAAGGATGGTGATGTCTTTGACATGGTCAGTGAGCCTTTCCGTCTGACGGCACAGGGGCCAGCTGAACTGACCGTTGCCAATGTTGCGTTGAGATTGGGCCAAGGTGCGGCCAGTTGCCCCTAGGGCGTAAACGGCAATGTCGATTATTCGCAATAAACCCCGGCTCAACGAGCCGGGGTTTTGTTTGTCAGGCTTTTACGTCCTCGGTCTGATCCGTCTCGGATAACTTAACCATTTTAATGTTGAGAAAACCGTAAATGACCGCGATCACCGGATTCAGTAGGTTGAAAAAGGCAAAGGGTGCATAAGCGAAGGTTGCCACGCCCAGCGTGCTTGCCATGAAGGCCCCGCAGGTGTTCCACGGAATGAGCGCTGACGTCATGGTGCCAGCGTCCTCAAGCGTGCGGGACAGGTTCTGTGGTGCCAGGCCACGGCGTTTATATTCCATCATATACATGCGGCCGGGCAGAACGATGGCGATATATTGGTCGCCGGCAACGATATTCATACCAATGCTGGTCAGCACCGTAGTGAGGACAAGTGAGCCTGTGCCGCGCACACCCTTTAGGGCAGCGGTGACAATACGTGCCAGAAAACCGGTTTTTTCCATGATGCCGCCAAAACACATAGCGGATATAATCAACCACACAGTGTTGAGCATACTGCTCATGCCGCCGCGGGAGAGCAGATCGTCCAGCGTGGCGTTGTCGGTATCCGCAGTATAGCCATCTGCCATCGCGAGCCAAAGCGCCTTGACCATCACGGCGCTCTTGGAAAGGCCGTCTTCCAGCCCACCGCCAAAAGCGACCGTTGCGCCTGGTTGATAAAATACAGCAACAAGGCAGCCAACAAGCGCACCGATAGTAATGGTGGGCAGCGCCGGTACTTTCCGGATGGCGAGGGTTAGCAAGACGATGAGCGGTACAAAGGCAACAAATCCAAGATTAAAGCTGCTTTCGAGCAATGTTCGGGTCGTCTCGATACTGGTGGCTATCCCTTCACCCGTCTCGACACCCCAGCCAAGCCAAGTGAACAGGACAAGCGAGACGAGCAGCGATGGTGTCGTCGTCCAAACCATATGTCGGATATGTACAAACAGATCTACGTTCACCATGGCAGGCGCGAGGTTGGTGGTATCGGATAGTGGCGACATTTTATCGCCAAAATAGGCACCTGATATTACAGCACCCGCGGTAATCTCAGGTGATAGACCCAGAATGCGGGAAATACCGACGAGGGCAAGACCCACAGTTGCCGCAGTGGTCCAGGAACTGCCGATGGACGCTGCGACAAGCGCGCAGATGATTAGTGAGGCGGGATAGAGAAAACCGGGGTTCAGCACGCCAAGCCCTAGGTGGATAACCGCAGGCGCTGTGCCCGCCAGCATCCAGCTGCCAATCATGGAGCCGACCATCAGTAGGATCAGGCAGGCCTTCATTGCCAGCATGATACCGTCAACCAGCGCTTGTTCTAGCGCTTCATAACGTTGCCCCCGCGCCATTGCTAAGGTGATGCCAACACCAGCAGAAAACATCAGCGCGAGTTGGTTCGGGCCTGAAGAGGATGAGTCACCAAACAGCAAAACCGAACTGGTAAGCATGATTATTAAGCTGATAAGTGGAAGAAGTGCAAACCAAAGAGGAATTGAATCCTGGTCTTTTGTTTTAATTGCCACGCGGCCCCCCAAAAACACTGATAGTCTGTTTACAGTTTGGCATTCGGAAACGAATGCGACACGGTAATCTCGGCGAGACACGCTCCCTAGTGTCGTGTCGCGACCGGTTGATACGTCAACGCTCAAGCGGCATCATGCCCATTTTGGCGCGACCTGCCAGCAAAAATCCTCTCTATCTGTATCAAATTGCTCTGATCTTCCATGGTTGCGACACCTGCTTAAGCTGTGGCACGATGGGTAATCGTTTTGAAAAAGTATGTTTTGGGGGATATGAATGAAAACCTATAAGGTCTGGGGCGTCCTTGTTGCCACGGCAATATCACTCGCGTTGGCCCAGCCCGGCACGGCGGGAGATACAGCTGCAGCCGGGGATACTGCCAGCGCTCGGGCTTATGTCGGCGTATCCTTGATTGACGGTACCGGTACCCCGCTTCAGCATGACATGGGGGTGCTTATTCAAGGCGACCGTATCACCGAGGTATTACCCAGTTTGCAACTGAAGGCAAGGCTGCCGGAAGGTGCGAAGCTTGTGGATGCAAGCGGCCACTATTTGTTGCCAGGTCTTATTGATACGCATGTTCATATGGCGACGGTTCCCAACCGCGAACAGGCGGAAGCATATATGCGTCGCTATCTCTATAGCGGTATCACCAGCGTTCGTGACATGGCGGGCGATATGCGAGCCTTGGCGGAGCTGGCACGAAAGAGCAGGCTTGGCAAAATTCCCGCACCCGATCTGTATTATTCTGCCCTTATGGCAGGACCCAGCTTTTTTGACGACCCACGCCCTGGCATGGCCGCAGAGGGTGAGACACCGGGGGCGGTACCGTGGATGCAGGCCATCACGTCACAGACTGATATGGAGGAAGCGGTTGCCCTTGCGCGCGGCACTTGGGCTACAGGCATCAAAATATACGCAAACCTGCCTTATGCCCAGGTGCGACGCATCACCAAGGAAGGGCACCGCCAAGGTATCAAGGTCTGGGCGCATTCCATGGTTTTTCCGGCGTACCCCAGTGAGGTGGTGGGCGCAGGCGTGGACGTCATCTCGCACGCGTGCCGATTGGCGTTCGAGATCGCTGGCGTCAGGCCAGATGAGTATCACCATAAGGTAGCACTTGATTTTGACGCTCTCGACACACGCTCACCGGTTCTAGGCGGGATATTTGAACAGATGAAAAATCAAGGCACCGTCCTTGATGCGACGCTGTGGCTATATGCCAATCGGGAACAACGTGAGAACGAGAAACCCAAAGATAAGCGCAGTGCCGGGATTTGCCCCTCTGCCGTCGCTGGGGCTATGACACATTTTGCCTATGAAAACGGGGTGGATGTATCAGTCGGCACAGACGGTATGGTGCCGTATGACGCTGAATACCCGGCCCTGTTTGATGAGCTTGAGGTGCTGGCCGCAAAAGCAGATATGCCGCCACTGCAGGTGATCCGGTCGGCAACCTATGTCGGCGCTAAGGTGCTGGGGTTGGAGGACGAGCGCGGCACGATTGAGCCCGGCAAACGGGCGGACCTGATTTTCCTTAGTAAGAATCCGCTGGAGGATATGGCGAATATGCGCTCCGTGGTTCTGACAGTAAAAGCGGGTACGGACTATCCGCGTGAGGCATATACGCCAATCACAAAAACAGAACTTGGGGAGATTAACTGATGGGAGGCACGATGGGTGTGAGCAACATGGCGCGGCGGGACTTCCTGCGGTTGGCTGCAGCGGGGGCGACCTTGCTGCCGCTCGCCGCACAGGGCTTTCCTGCTTTTGCTGCAGACAAGCATTGGCCAGGATTGAAGGATGCGGTTGTCATTAACAATCTTGGTGGCATCTCAAACCCGAATGCCCGACTTGAAAAATTTCTGCGGCAGAAGGAAACCGGCAACCCGGTGGCTGGCATGCCAGGGCTTGCGCTTGACCCGCGTGCCTTGAAAGACCTCATTACGTCCGGGACGACGGCGATCAACCTTACGCTTGGTTATGTTGCCGGTCCGATGGAGCCATATGAGTATAGTGTTTCGGAAATTGCCAAGTGGAACCAGCGTATCCACATGCATGATGCTCACCTTTTAAAGGTGTGGTCGGCTGAGGATATCAAGCGTGCTAAAGCGGAGGGCAAGGTTGGCATTATAATGGGCTTTCAGAACGCCGCTATGATGGGGGATAATGCTGACCGCGTTGACACCTTTGCCGGGCTTGGCCTTAAGGTCATACAGCTTACCTATAATGTGCGTAACCAACTTGGTGATGGCAGTATGGAAGCCGAAAATAAAGGACTGAGCGATTTTGGCCGCGAAGTGGTGGAACGGCTGAACAGGGCTAAGACTGCCGTGGATCTGAGCCATAGCGGCGAAAAAACCTGCCTTGATGCAATCGGGGTATCAAACGAGCCGGTATGTATCACACATACCGGTTGTCGGGCACTTGCTAATTTACCGCGCAATAAAACCGACGATGAATTGCGTCTTTTGGCAGAAAAAGGTGGGGTAGCAGGTATATATTTCATGCCGTTCCTGAAGGAGGATAGTTTCCCTGATGCCATGGATGTGGTGCGTCACATCGAACATGCGGTCAACGTATGCGGAGAAGACCATGTGGGGATCGGTACCGATGGCGGCACGACAGGAATAGACGACCTCAAGGCCTATCAAGCGGTTATCGATGATGAAATTCGGCGTCGTCAGGCTGCAGGTATTTCAGCGCGAGGGGAAAAAGCCGGGGTTGTGCCCTTTATCCCCGATATTCAGGGGCCCGGCCAGTTCCAGCAGCTCGCAGATATGCTGTATAGCCGGGGCCACTCATCGGGGCGCATTGAAAAAATATTGGGGGGTAATTTTATGCGTTTCTATAGGGATGTCTGGGGCGGGTAATGCCGCCCTGCCATGAGATCAGCTTTTTTTTGCAGAAGGTCTGGTCCAAGGGTTTTTAAAATGCGTATAGCTTTGCATGAAAGCAAAAGTGGCGAGACATATTGAGACTGCTCATAATGCGGTGCGCGTTGATCGTTCCGGGCAATACTTGACAGGTGCTGGACCAAATGCTGTGCTGGCTATTAACCAACAGGTCGGCGGCGAGGTACTCGATATTTTCAGGGCAAAAAAAGGCAAAACCGCTTCGCATGAGGAATTGGTGCGGCAGATAGCGGAAAACAGTGACAGGGCAGCATTTGCTCAGTTGTTTGCCTATTTTGCGCCACGACTGAAATCCTACCTCATGACCTTGGGGCTAGGGGATGAGAAAGCCGAGGATATTGCGCAGGAGGCGATGGTCACCTTGTGGCGTAAGGCAGGAAAGTTTGATCCGGCCAAAGCCAAACTGTCCACTTGGCTTTTCAGGGTAGCTCGGAACCGTTTCATCGATCACACGCGTCGGCAGAAATATGCAGAGGTAGATGCTGATGACCATCTCGCTAGCATGGTTGCGTCAGATGAGACGGACCTGCCAGCAATCCAAAACCAGAATGCTGTACGTGTGCAGGCCGCGATGGATGTGCTGAAGCCTGCACAGAAGCAAGTGATTGAGCTGTCTTTTTTCAAGGAGCTTTCGCACTCTCAAATTGCAGCAGAGCTATCGCTGCCGCTTGGCACGGTAAAATCGAGAATTAGAATTGCCTTCGAGGCACTTCGTAACGAGTTGAGAGACATGGCATGACAAAAAACGGTCTGCTACCAGATGAATGGTTAGTTTCATATGCGTCCGGCGCGCTCAGCGAGGCTCAGGCACTCGTAGTAGCCAGCCATGTAGATTATCATGACGAGTTAAAGGCAAAGGTAGCTGATGCCGAAGCCATTGGCGGCTGCCTGCTTGAAGGCGTGGCGCCGGCCCGTCTTTCAGAAGATGCGCTTGCGCGGGCACTGAAGGTCTTGGATGAGGAAGCTGCACA
>NZ_JBLXGZ010000027.1:0-55233 GCF_048260245.1 Kordiimonas sp.
TCCTGACTGAGCTACACCCCGGCGAATTTCAGCATCTGCTTGATAATCTAAGCCATTTCAAATCCATTGAAATGCGCAAAACCGACGGGCTGGAATTTATTGCCAGGCTGACAAAACCACACCACCTGCGCGGTGTTGTGCTGGTCGACCCACCTTATGAACTCAAAACAGAATACCACGACGTGACCCGCACTATAATGCGGGCGCTCAACAACTGGTCATCAGCGACCTACCTCGTGTGGTATCCAATCCTCGCTGACGGGCGGCATAAACAGATGGTGCGTTCCCTGCTGGCGCTTGGTGGCACTTCGGCATTTGAGTCACAGCTTATGGCGCCTGAAGATATCGCCGGTCACGGTATGAAAGGGTCAGGCCTGATCCTGCTCGGTGCGCCGGGCGATTTTGAAGAAACCCTTATCACCGCAATGGCCGAAATGAAGGATCTGATGTTCGGCCCAGGTGCAGGAGAGCACATCATTTCGAAAGGGCAGCCCATTCAGGCTACCCATCTCTTTACCACTTAACTTGACGCGCAGTCACCGGCCTGAAGCGCTTAGAGCTCTTTCCACGGCGGCTTTCAGCTCATCTGACCCCGGCTTTACCTTGCTGGAGAAATACGCGACCGGATGGCCGTTTTTATCGATCAGATACTTATGGAAGTTCCATTTTGGGCGGCTTTCGTCACCCATTTCCTGCGCAAGCCATTCGTAAACCGGCGCGTTTTCAGGCCCGCCCTTAACGACCATTTTTTTGGTCATGGGAAAATCTACCTGAAAATTCACCTTGCAGAAGTTTTTGATATTCTTCTCATTGCCCGGCTCCTGATCGCCAAAGTCATTGGCTGGCACGCCAACGACGACAAGGCCTTCATCGCGGTATTGTTCCCAAAGTGCCTGCAGCCCTTTATATTGAGGAGTGTAGCCGCAATAGGACGCTGTGTTCACGAGCAACACAGCCTTTCCCTGATACTGGGAAAGAGGCATGTCCGTATACTCAATTGATGTAACGGTAAAATCATGCAGGGATTGCTCGCCGTCTGCGCTGGCAGGGGCTCCCGCCAAAAATATGGCCGCGGCGGCCAGAAGTGATTTAAATTGCATTAGCGCCTCCTCCTAAACAAATTGATTACCCCACATATATCCCGCGCGACACATAAACAAAAGGGCCTGACGCAAGCGTGAACGCTCCTTCCGTACGCAAAGGACTTGAAAGCAGATCATCAGGCCCTAACTCTTGCACGAGCCATATTACCGCCGGCGTGTCCGGCAAAGCGAAGGATGTATTGATGACAGCTAGTGCTGCACCGCTTTTCAAACCATTTGACTTCAAGAGCCTGCACCTTGAAAACCGTGTTGTAATGGCGCCGATGACGCGCACCTTCTCTCCGGGCAATATACCGAACGATCTGAATGTTGAATATTACCGCAAGCGCGCGGCGGGCGACGTTGGCCTTATCATTACCGAGGGAACCTGCGTAGGCCACAAAGCGGCCAGCGGCTATCCGAATGTGCCCTTTTTCTATGGTAAAGAAGCGCTTGAGGGCTGGAGAAAGGTGGCTGAGGCTGTCCATGCAGAAGGTGGCAAAATCATGCCGCAACTTTGGCATGTGGGCGCCGTACGCCGCCCAGGCGTTGAGCCTGACCCGGATGTACCCGGCTACGGGCCATCGGGCATGGTCGCCAAAGGCAAGAAAAAATGCCACGAGATGACAGAACAAGATATCGCAGACGTCATTGACGCTTTCGCGCAGGCAGCCGAAGATGCCAAAGCCGTTGGCATGGACGGTGTCGAGATTCACGGCGCTCACGGTTATCTGATCGATCAGTTTTTCTGGGGTGACCTTAACGAACGGAGCGACAAGTGGGGCGGTAACGCAGTTGAACGCACCCGGTTCGCGACAGAAATTGTCAAAGCGATCCGTGCCCGTGTGGGTGCAGACTTTCCTATCATATTACGCTGGTCTCAGTGGAAAATGCAGGACTATAACGCCAAACTTGCGGGCAACCCGCTTGAGTTAGAGCAATTCCTTGAACCGCTGGTCGATGCGGGTGTGGATATTTTCCATTGCTCCACGCGTCGTTTCTGGGAACCCGAGTTCTCAGGCAGTGACCTCAATCTGGCCGGTTGGACCAAGAAACTGACAGGCAAACCAACGATCACAGTTGGCAGCGTCGGCTTGGATGCCGCCTTTACCGAGGAAGGCACCGCAGGCTTCGCCGAAGCCCAGCCCGCAAGCCTGGAGCAACTCGTATCCCGTATGGCCAACAATGAATTTGACCTTGTCGCTGTGGGGCGCGCCCTGATTGCCAACCCTGACTGGGTCAAAAAGGTAGCGGAAGAACAGCATGATAACATACTGCCCTATACCAAGGACATGCTGACCAATTTAGCGTAAACACCAAACATTACATCAAATCGTCAAGGGGCTGCCAACGTGTGGCCCCTTTTGTATGTTCTAAAGAGAATCATTGTAAAATCGGCACAGGCCACACTTGCCGATGGTGAACCCGGCATTTGCTAAACTGTGGTTTTCAGCCTTTGTTGCAGCGCAACATAAATTATGCTTCTCCGCGCATTTTTTTGTCGTTAAGGGGGATTTAGATCCAAGCGTGGATTGAGAAGTAATCTATAATCGAAGTGTGGTAGAAGGAGCCAAATATGGCCAAGCTTCGCATAAGCCCCGCGCCTGCACATAACCGTGTGACGGCACTGGCTGCTATTAATAACGCATTCCTCGCAGATGAGACAGCCGCTGTACAGTCGCTCATCGAAAACTTTCCCTTAAACACGGAAGCCCGTGAAGAGATCGTGGTCAAAGCCTCCGCTATCGTTGCGCAGTCGCGGGCGATGAAGGAAGCACAAGGCTCCCTCGACGCATTTCTTGCCGAATTTGGCCTTTCCAACCAGGAGGGCGTTGCGCTTATGTGCCTCGCCGAAGCTCTGCTGCGCATTCCAGATGTAGAGACACAGGACAAACTGATTGCCGAAAAAATAAAATCTGGCAACTGGGCGTCGCACAAGGGCCATTCAGACAGCCTGTTTGTCAATGCATCCACATGGGCATTGATGCTGACAGGTGAAGTGGTACGCCTTGACCGCGCCATCACCAAAAATCCCGGAAAATGGATGACATCGCTTGTCTCCCGTACCGGCGAGCCCGTCATCCGCAAGGCCGTGATGCAGGCAATGAAGATCATGGGCAAACAATTTGTCTTTGGCCGGACCATCAAGGAAGGCCTGACGCGCCAGAGCAAACAGCCCGCCGAAAGCAAGATGATGAGCTTCGATATGCTCGGCGAAGGTGCGCGCACCATGGAAACAGCCGACCGCTATTTCGAGCTGTACAAAGATGCCATTGATGCAGTTGGCAAAGCGACGAAGGAAGACGGCAAAGACCCGCACGACCGCTCGAGTATTTCCATCAAGCTGTCTGCCCTGCACCCCCGCTATGATGAGGTAAACGAAGAGCGCGTGATGGACGAACTGCTACCGCGCGTAAAAGAGTTGGCAGCACAGGCCAAGTCCTACGACATTCAGTTGACCATCGATGCGGAAGAAGCTGACCGGCTGGAAATTTCCCTGCGTATTATCGAAAAACTTGCACAAGACAGCGCGCTCAATGGGTGGGAGGGCCTTGGCCTTGCCGTGCAGGCCTATCAGAAACGCGCGCCTTATGTAATCGACTGGCTTGTGCACCTCGCCCGCGAAAGTGGTCGCAAGTTTGCTGTACGTCTGGTCAAAGGCGCCTATTGGGACACCGAAATCAAGCACGCGCAGGAGTTGGGGCTTGAGGACTACCCGGTATTCACTCGCAAGCAGGCAACGGATATCAGCTATATCTATTGCGCAGCCCGCATGCTTGAAGCACAGGATGCGATCTACCCTCAGTTTGCCACCCACAACGCACACACAATCGCGGCTATCGCAGAGATGGCAGGTGACAAACGGTATGAGTTCCAGAAGTTGCATGGCATGGGGTCGCTCCTGTACAAAGCGGCGGGCCGCGTGGCCGGCAAGCCTATCCGCACGCGCACCTATGCACCCGTGGGCTTACATGAAGACCTGCTGCCCTATCTGGTACGTCGCCTGCTTGAAAACGGCGCAAACTCCAGCTTCGTGAACCGGTTCATGGATGCAGATGTGCCAGTGGAAGAGGTCGCTGGTGACCCGATCAGCTCAATCAAAATGGCGCCAGCGCTAAGGCACACACTTATTGCCAAGCCCGAGGACATATATGGCGATGAGCGCAAAAACTCTCGTGGCTGCAATCTATATGACCGCTCGCAATCCGCGCCGCTTGCCGACGCGCTCGCCCGCCAGGCTGGTACCGTATATAAAGCCGCCTGTATCATCGGCGGCAAGGATGTTGGCGGAGAGCAGAATAAAGTGATCAACCCGGCAAACACCAAGCAAGTGGTGGGCACCGTACGCGACGCTCGTGAAGAAGACCTTGAAGCCGCGATCACCAAGTCCGAAGCCGCACAGTGGGACTGGAACCGCCTCGGCGGTGCAAAGCGCGGCGAAATCCTCAGGGCAGTCGGTGACAAGCTTGAGGAAAACCGCGATCTTTTCACCGACCTTCTTGTACGTGAAGCCGGCAAGACCCTCAGCGATGTCATTGCGGAAGTTCGCGAAGCCGTCGATTTCTGCCGCTATTATGCCGCCCGCGCGGAGCAGCATTTTGCAGGGCCCGTGGTGTTGCCCGGGCCAACGGGCGAACGTAACCGTCTGTTTCTGGGTGGGCGTGGTACTTTCCTGTGTATTGCCCCTTGGAACTTCCCGATGGCTATTTTTGCAGGTCAGGTTGCTGCGGCGCTGGCCGCCGGTAACGCCGTGGTCGCCAAGCCCGCAGAACAAACCCCGCTGGTTGCTTACCATGTGGTGAAAATCTTTCATGAGGCGGGCGTGCCGGTGGACGTATTGCATCTTATCCTGGGTGAAGGATCAAAGGTTGCTGCACCGCTTGTGGCGGATGATCGCATTGCGGGCGTGGCTTTTACCGGCTCCACCGCAACAGCTAAAATCATCAATCGCGCGCTCGCAGACCGGGACGGGGCCATCGTTCCGCTCATCGCGGAAACCGGCGGTCAGAACGCCATGATTGTCGACAGCACCGCCTTGCCTGAGCAGGTTGCAGATGATGTCATCCAGTCTGCCTTCGGTTCTGCCGGACAGCGCTGTTCCGCGCTTCGTGTCCTGTTTGTGCAGGACAGTGTGGCAGACAGGGTGATTGCGATGCTGAAGGGGGCGCTGAAGGAGCGTGTTGTGGGCAACCCGGCACTTCTCACTACAGACGTCGGCCCGATTATTGACGAAGAGGCCCGCGACAGGCTGGCCGAGCACTGCGAACGTATGGAAAAAGAAGCCAAGTTGATCGCCTCAGCAGAGCTGGGCGAAGACACCAAAGACGGCACCTTCCTCGCACCGCGCATCTTTGAGCTCGAAAGCCTCAGCCAACTTGAGGACGAGCAGTTTGGCCCTGTCCTGCATGTGATCCGCTTCAAGTCAGGGGCAATTGATGACGTGCTGGCGCAAATCCGCCGAACGGGATACGGCCTCACGTTCGGATTGCATTCGCGCCTTGAAAGCCGCTGGCAGGAACTGTTTGAGAAAACCCGCATCGGCAACACCTACATCAACCGCAACATGGTTGGTGCTGTTGTAGGTGTTCAGCCCTTTGGGGGCGAAGGCCTTTCAGGCACGGGACCCAAGGCTGGCGGGCCACACTATCTTTTCCGTTTTGCGGCCGAACATTCCCTGACCATCAATACCGCAGCCGTTGGCGGCAATGCGGAACTGTTCAGCATGGATGAAAACGGCTGACGCGAGACGCCGTAAGCAAAAAAGAAAAGGCCGGGAACAACCCGGCCTTTTTAGTGGGCTGAAGTTTTGTCAAACAGATTGAACTGGCCACCACGGAGCACCGGAGCACGGAACTGGCTTACGTCCAGCGCTTCCCGATCCGGGTTCAGTTTCAGGCGGCGACACAGATTGCGAAAACGCTGGTCCATCAGTTCGGCTTCAAGACCTTTACCCTTCATCCGGTGGCGGAAGCGCGCGTCATTGACCTTGCCGTCCCGCATGTTACGCAACCTGCCCAGCACACGCGTCTTCCGGTCCGGGTAATGCTCCTCAAGCCATTCCTCAAACAAGCCACCAAGCTCAAGCGGCAGGCGCAAGAGGATATAATTGGCATAGCGCGCGCCCGCATGCGCGGAAGCCGCTAATACCTCCTCCATCTCATGGTCATTAAGCGCGGGGATCACCGGCGCAAACATCATACCTGTCGGCACTCCCGCATCAGATAACAGCTTGATGGCATCCAGACGCCTCACGGGTGCGCTTGCACGCGGCTCAAGTGCTCGGGCCAGCTTTCGGTCAAGCGTGGTAACCGAAAGCGCCACGCGCACAAGCCCCATCTCCGCCATCGGCACGAGGATATCCATGTCGCGTACCACCAGACGGGATTTTGTAAGGATGGTTACCGGGTGCCGGTGTTCATACAGCACCTTCAAGACTTCCCGTGTGATACGATGGTCTTTTTCTATCGGCTGATAAGGGTCGGTATTAGTGCCCATGGCAATGGGTTTCACCTGATAGCCCTTTTTGCCGATTTCCTGCTTGAGAAGTTCAGCCGCATTGGGTTTAGCGAACAATTTTGTTTCAAAATCCAGCCCTGCTGACAGCCCCATAAAGGCATGGGTTGGGCGCGCAAAACAATATACGCAACCATGTTCACAACCCCGGTAAGGATTGACCGAGCGGTCGAACGGGATATCCGGCGACTTGTTGCGCGCGAGGATGTGTTTGGCATGTTCTTCCTGTACCTCGGTTTTTATCGACGTCTCCGGGATGTCTGATAACCAACCGTCATCCACCCGCTCCCGCGAAAGCTTCTCAAACCGCCCGCTTGCATTTGACACAGCGCCACGCCCCCGTGCCAACCACGGCGATGGCTGGCTCATCGCCGCGTCTCGCCCCTCCGAACTGATATGTCTTCTACCTGTTTCCATATGTCCATTATACCACAAGAACAAAAAGAGAACAATATCAATGATAGCGCGACGTCAACCCTTGCGCAGACCAATAGAAAATCAATAATTACAGTGAGATACCAATATTGACTTGCGAAAACATCGCTTTGAAAAGCGAAAAAGCGCTGATACAAAAGATCCATGAAAAAATTTGATTTACCGCCTGCACGGAAGCGTTATTTTACGCTGACGGAACGACTTCAGGACCCGCTGGACCTGATGTCGCATGTGCCATTCCGCATCGCGACCGCAAGCAACCTTCTCGCGCTGAACAGGGACCTGAGTGTCCGGCAATATGTCGATCTTGACGTGCGGGAAATGCGGGTATTGATCAATATCGGCTCCTATATGCCGATCAAATCCGCTGACATCGCATACCAAAGCCGCATGGACAGCTATACAGTCAGCCGTGCGGTAACAGCACTCCGGAAAGCGGAGCTGGTTGACTTTGAGCCAGCACCCACAAGCAAAAAGGCAAAAAACCTCGTGCTCACGGCCGAAGGTGAAGTCGTCTATGGCAAGATCGTCAGTGTGATTGAGAACCGCGCCAACCTTCTGGACGACGTATTGAGCCAGGACGAGAAAGCCCTGCTTTGTGACATGCTGGCGCGGATCGAAAGCAAAGCCGAACAACTCATGGCACAATATGCGCTGGACCAGCAGCGGCAAGGCGTTGAACTGCCCGCAGACCAGAAAGAGCTGATCCGCTGGTACAGGAAAGGCAACCGATAGCCGCCATCAAAGGATTGTGACAATATCCTCAAATGGTTTTTTAATCGTAGAATGCACCGGAATGGTTGCACCTGCCGCCGGATAACCTGCCACCAGCAGAATATAGGCGCGTTCATGCTCAGGCCTTGCACATATCTCGTTGAGGAAATTCATCGGCTTGGGTGTATGCGTGAGGGTGGCGAGCCCGGCGTTATGGAGCGCGGTAATAAGAAAGCCGGTCGCAATGCCCACAGATTCCGCGACATAATAGTTCTTGCGCGTCATGCCTGTCTCTATCCCGCCCCGCCGCTGCGCAAAGATTGCAATAAGCCACGGCGCCTGTTCAAGATATGGTTTGCTGGCATCAGTACCGAGCGGCGCAAGGGCATCAAGCCATTCATCACCGGCTTTACCCCCGTCATAAAAACCGCGCTCTTCCTGTTCCGCACGAAGGCGCACTTTTGCCTTAATGTCCGGGTTACCAATCAACGCAAAATGCCAGGGTTGGTGGTTGGCCCCACTCGGTGCCGTGCCTGCTGCCCTGATACAATCCTCGATGACCTCGCGCGGTACTGCTCGGTCGGAAAACTCCCGCACAGAATGTCGGCGGCGAATATCCGCGAGAAAATCGGCGGCTCGCACACGCATTTCATCGGGCGCATATTCGCGGTAGTCCGGCAACGGGATGTTATCATGAGGCTGCATACATCACTCCCTAAAGCACTGATATAGCTAGATTCATATATAAATATTATTGCATATGCAATAACTAGTCGAGAGTTTGACGGTACCGTGTCATAGCAATAGCCACTGCGATAATCAGGAATGCCAGAATGCCCAGCATGTCAGCTCCGATATCGGCAAACCCACTCCCCTTCAGCAGGATACCGCGCGCAATACGCAGGAAATGCGTAAGCGGTAAAGCCTCCCCCAGGACCTGTGCCCACAGGGGCATGCCACGAAACGGGAACATGAAACCGGACAGCAAGAGCGATGGCAGGAAGAAGAAAAAGGTCATCTGCACCGCCTGCAACTGGTTTTGGGCGATAGTGGAAAAAGTAAACCCTACCGCCAGGTTCGCGATCATGAAAAAGATCGTCGCAAGCGAGAGCAAACCAACACTGCCCTCCACCGGCACGCCGAACAGAAATGCCGCCGCCACCAGAATTATTGCCGCCTGCACGTAGCCGACAATGACATAGGGCGTGATCTTGCCCAGCATTACCTCCGCCGGACGAACAGGCATCGACAACAGGTTCTCCATCGTGCCGCGTTCACGCTCCCGCGTGACAGCAAGGCCGGTGATCATGACAAGGGTCATGGTGAGCACCACGCCCATAAGGCCCGGCACGATATTATACTGCGTGATATTCTCCGGGTTATAGCGCCGATGCACAATCACCTCAAAAGAGGGCTCGGGTTCGTGCGGGCTACCACTCACCCCTTTCAGGTCACGTGTGAGCGCTCTTGCCGTGATCTGCTGCAAGGCACTGATCGCGCTGCCAGTAGCCACCGGATCTGTTGCGTCTGCCTCCACAAGAATAGCAGGTCGCTTGCCAAGCACAAGATCACGCGAAAAGTTTGGCGGTATCGTCACCGCAAACTGCACCTGCCCCCGCCTGAGCATACGGTCGACGGCGGCGCCGTCCGCCTGTGTGACAATCTCGAAATAGCCCGTATTGACAAGAGCCGCCGTAAATGACCGGGTGTATATCGTACTTTCCGCAGAATAGATCGCGGTTGGTAGCGCTTTTGGATCTGTGTTAATGGCATACCCAAACAAAATAAGCTGGATAAGCGGTACACCAATCATCATGCCGAGCGTCGTGCGGTCACGCCGCATGTGGTTGAACTCTTTCATCAGCATGGCACCAAGGCGCGTGAAGGAAAGAAGCCGTCTCATTCGAAGTTATCCTTCGAGCCTGTTGTCAGGTGAATGAATACATCTTCGAGGGTGGGGCTTGTACGTTCCCACGTAATGTCAGGCCCATTCCTGTATGGCGCGATCGCTTTTTCAAGCGCGGCCTCATCTGTACCGCTCACGTGTAGTTTGGCGCCAAAAGCAACTGCGGACGCCACACCGTCCTGCCCCCGTAGCCGCCCTGCAAGCTTGTCAGCCTCGCGCCCATAGGCACGCCATGTATAAAGCTCGGTGTCCTTTATAATTTCTTCCGCCGTGCCCGACGCAAGAAGCTTGCCGTAGGCTATATAGACAATCTCATGGCAGCGCTCGGCCTCATCCATATAGTGGGTGGACACAAGGACAGTGATGCCCTCGCCTGCAAGGGTGTGAATTTCATCCCAGAATTCACGTCGCGCCTTGGGGTCAACCCCGGCAGTAGGTTCATCGAGAAGCAGAAGCCGTGGCTCGTGTATGATGCAGGCACTGAGCGCCAGCCGCTGTTTCCAGCCACCGGAAAGCGTGCCGGTCAACTGGTTGCGGCGCGCCCAAAGGCCGAGGTCCTTAAGCGCCGTATCCACACGGCTTGTAAGGTTGTCCATCTCGTACAGGCGGGCAACAAAATCAAGATTTTCGCGGATAGTCAGGTCTTCATACAGGCTGAACTTTTGGGTCATGTAGCCTGTCTGACGCTTGATCAGCGGCGCCTCGCCCCTGAGATCAAGCCCGAGGCAGGTGCCGCTACCCTCGTCCGGTGTCAGCAAGCCACAGAGCATACGCAGCGTTGTTGTCTTGCCGCTGCCATTGGGGCCTAAAAAGCCAAAAATCCTGCCCTTGGGGATCTTTAGGGAAAATCCGTCGACAACCCGGCGTCCTGCAAACGTTTTTACAAGGCCTGAAACATCAATCGCGAGTTCTGGCCCCGCGTTCATTTTACCCGCTCCACTTCAATGGGAATGCCCACAGGTAATATCACACCACTTTCAGGTTGCGCTTCAATGAGGAAAACAAGCTTCTCCCGGCTATCCGCTGAATAAATCACCGGAGGGGTATATTCAGCTTCAGGCGCAATATAGCTCACACTGGCGCGCAAGCCTGCCTCGCAGCCATCGCATATGAAGGCCATGGACTGCCCGATACTGATTTTGGAGATATCCGCCTCCGGCACAAAAAAGCGTAACTTGCGCTTATCGTCAGGCAACAAAGTAACAACCGACTTATTGGCCGGCACCCATGCGCCCGGCAGAAAGTATGTATCCAGCACAAGCGCCTGCACCGGCGCAACGGGGGAGAGTTCCAGCAGCCGTCTGTTTGCCTTGGCCACAATGGCTTCAGCCTCCTTTACAGCTTGCTGTGCAGCGTTTAGCTGGTCCTGCCGTGCTGGCAGATTCGCCACTTCAAACGACTGTCGGAGCGCCGCAAGTCTTGCACTGGCCTGATCATAAGCCGCTTGCGCGTCATCAAACCCCGCCTGCACAAATGCTGCACTACCAGTTAGTTCCTGTTGGCGTTTGAGGTCTTGCCCCGCGTTCAAAAACGCTGCCTCTGCCTCGCGTATCTCGGCAAGTCTCACCTCGAGCTCTTCTGTCCGAGCGCCTTTGCGGCGGTCAGCGAGTTCAGCCCGAGCGCGCTCGGCGCTGGCTTCTGCCTGTGCGATATCCGCCAGCGCGGTGGTTCTATCAAGGGAGAACACATTTGCCCCAGCCTCGACCCGTTGGCCTCGCGCAACATTTAAGGAAGCAAGTGCCCCGGAAACCGGCGCAGACAGCTCGATATACTCGCCTTCGACATAACCTGGATATATCGCACCGTCCGTCTCCAGCCTCTTCATATACCATGCGGCTGCGGCAACGGAGCTTGCGATGAAAAGCACAATCAGAAAACGGACAACCCTCATTACCGGCCTTTCTTATAGGGAACAGAAAGATGGCGCAGCTTTATATGCGGCACTTTTACCCCTTCTGGTTTCCGCACCTTTGCGGTGCTTGTGACGACGTGCCGATTTTCCTCGCTGAAGGACTCGGGTCATGCATTATATGCTTGATATTAATTAATTAGTCAATTAATTTAAAATCCATGAGCACATACGAACCCAAACGTCGCCGCGCAGGCCGCCCGAAAGATAATAGCGAAGACCGCCGCAAACGCCTGATCGAAGCGGCCGGACCGATTTTTTCGCAGCGCGGCTACGTCGCCGCCAAAATTCCTGAACTGGCGAAAGCCGCTGATGTGACACCTGCGATGGTACACTATTATTTCGGTGGGAAGGACGGGCTGCTGCAGGCTGTGTTTGACGCGGCCTTCACGCCCCTTATTGAAAAGTTGGATCAGCCCTCCACGCTGGAAGAATGGGTCATCACCTTCCATGATCACCTGTTGGGACGGCGCTGGATACCGCACCTGCTAATCCGCGAGGTGATTATGGAAAGCGGCCACCTGCGGGATCATTTTGTCGCTGCTTTTGCGCCGCGCATACTCGCCAAATGGCTGAGCTTATTTGCCCATGAGAAGGCTGGCGGGCGCATGCGCGCAGACGCAGATGACCTGCGCCACACAGTGCTTATCATGGGAATGTTGGTTTATCCGTTTGTGGTGGCACCGCTTAGTGGCATCCTGAGCGATAGCCCCTTTGGTGATGAGCAGATGCGTCAGTTCCGCGACGATGCGGTGCGGCTGTTTTTCAAAGGTGCCAGAGGCTGACTAGCTATCAAGGCCCGGGATTGTGATCACCCCGTCCCTGTAATCCTCAAACCAGATAAGGAATTCATCCGCTGTCATCGGCTTGGCCAGAAGATAACCTTGTGCATAATCGGCCCCCAGCGCACGGACAATTTTAAGCTGTTCTTCCGTCTCAACACCTTCACAGGTGCAACGCAATTCAAGCTTGTGAGAAAGCTCGATCGCAGACTGGAGAATAATACGCGCGGTCTCATCTTCCCCGGCCCGACTGATAAACATGCGGTCGACCACGATCTCATCAAACGGGATAGTTTTAAGCCGCATGAGCGAGGCAAAACCGGTGCCGAAATCATCCAGCGACAGGCCAAAACCGCGCAAGTTCAACCTTGACAGCACTTCAAGTGGTACGCGTACATCTACGTCGAGGTCGGCCTCGGTCACCTCAAGGCGCACCATGCCGGGATCAACTTCAAACTGTTCAGCAAGGCCCGTCACGACATCGGCAAAATCCGGCTTGCGAATATTGTCGCTCGCGACATTGATAGACAGCGCGACCTCAAGCCCCTGCTTCCGCCACCTGCCCTGCTGCTGCATCGCCAGTTCCAGCATACGGTAGGTCAGCACATCCATATGGCCCTTTTCTTGCGCCGCCTTGATCACAGCACCCGCGCCAAGATAACCGCCATTTGGCGCGCGCCAACGCGCAAAAACCTCAGCCCCTGCAAGCTTGCCTGTCCTGAGATCAATTTTTGGCTGAAAAACCGGCGACAGGCCGTCGGTCATAAGCCCGCGCATAAATTCGCTCTCTGCCAACACAGTTTCAGTTCCCGTGCGGCCCTGTGTACGGGTGTCGGCGACATCGCTCAACATATGCAGCAACATATCCTTGTCGACCGGTTTCGTGAGTGTACCCAAAAGGTTGATGCTGTAGGCCAGCGCCAGTTCCTTGGCGGCCTGAAGTGTGCGGGCATCATGCCCGGTAAGCAAGATAACCGACGGGTCCCACTCCAGCTCTGAAATTACGCGGATAAGGCCAAAGCCATCCAGCTCTGGCATGGCGAGGTCTGTGACAATCACATCATAGCGCTCAGTTTTAAGCAGATCCAGCGCCTGTGCGCCGCTGTCAGCGCCCGCGACCATATTATCGCTACCCTGCAGGTAACGGATCAGCAAATCCCGCATGGTTGCCGAGTCATCAACAACGAGAATACGCTTGCTCACAGATACTCCTCCCTCATCGCGGCCATACGCTATCACCAAAGGGTTAACGGACCAAGAAGGAAACTGGCCTGAAAGTACAAAACCACCCGCGACATTTGCGAGTGGTTCTGCAATTCTCTCAAAGGCTTACGCCCGAATTATTCTGCTGCGAAGCGCAGGATCGGCTGGCGCGCAGCTTGTGTTTCGTCAAGGCGGCTCCACGGTGCGTGATAAGGTGCACCCTCAAAACGCTCAACCTCACCTGCTTTCGCCGCTTCCGCGAGACCGCGCATGGAGCGGATAAACTGGTCCATGTTGGTCTTGCTTTCACTTTCCGTCGGCTCAATCAGCATGGCACCGTGCACCACCAGCGGGAAGTACATGGTCATCGGATGATAGCCTTCGTCGATCATGGCTTTGGCGAAATCGAGTGTGGTCACGCCAGTATCCTTAAGGAAGCGATCGTCAAACAAGGCTTCGTGCATGCACGGCCCCTCATAAGAAGCGCTCATCACGTCCTTCAGCGAAGCCAGCACATAGTTGGCGTTCAGCACCGCATCCTCAGACGCCTGCTTTAGACCGTCCGAACCATGGCTCAGCATATAGGAAAGAGCGCGCACATACATGCCCATCTGTCCCTGAAAAGCTGTCAGTCGGCCAAAGGATTTGCCTGTCTGATCTTCCACAATGTCAAAGCCGCCGTCCGTTTTTACGACATATGGCACTGGAACAAAGTCCTTGAGCGCGTCGGAGAAGACCACCGGCCCAGAGCCCGGCCCACCACCGCCATGGGGGGTTGAGAAGGTTTTGTGCAGGTTGATGTGCATGGCATCCACACCGAGATCACCTGGGCGCGCCTTGCCAACGATAGCGTTAAAGTTGGCGCCATCGCAATAGAAGAAGGCGCCGGCTTTGTGAATCTCATCCGCGATTTCACGCACTTCATTTTCAAACAAGCCACAGGTATTCGGGTTGGTGATCATCACCGCCGCAACGGTGTCATCAAGCGCAGCCTTGAGCGCCTCGAGGTCAACACGGCCATTATCCTTCGCCGGGATCGACTTCACCTTGTAACCGCAGAATGCTGCCGTTGCCGGGTTAGTGCCATGCGCCGATTCGGGGCACAGGACTACCTCTCGCGCATCACCGCGGGCTTCAAGCGCCGCGCGGATGGCCATCACGCCACACAACTCACCATGCGCCCCGGCCTTGGGGCTGAGGGCTACGGCGGGCATGCCGGTCAATGTCATCAGCCAGTGGCTTAGCTCATCCATCAACTGATATGCGCCCTGCACCGTACCTTTAGGAGCCAGTGGGTGGATATCACCAAAGCCCGGCAGACGCGCCATTTTCTCGTTAAGGCGCGGGTTATGCTTCATGGTGCATGACCCAAGCGGGAACACACCCATATCAATGCCATAGTTACGGCGGCTCAGGCGCGTGTAATGGCGTACTGTGTCCGGTTCCGCGAGGCCTGGGCAACCGATCTCGCTTTTGCGTTCAAGTCCACCGCAGGAAAGCTCAAGATCGCTCGTATCTTCAAAATCCACGCCTGTGGTCTCGGTCGTGCCCAGTTCAAAAATGAGTGGCTCGGCAAGGCGCAGCCCTACATGCCCTGAAAAACTTTCAAACTGCGTGCCATCACTGCCGCCTGTTGCAGCCGTTGGACGGCCCTGACTATTCATCGCCATTAGAGCACCTCCCCAAGCGCGCCCTTGAGCACGTCAATATCGTCCGCTGTTACGGTCTCGGTTGCCGCCATGATCAGCACATCGTCAAGCCCGTCACCCGCATAGAGGCGTGACGCAGGCACGCCCGCCAGCACGCCCCGCTCGGCCAATGCATCAACAACGCTTGCTGCGGCCTTCGGTAGCTTGACCGCGATCTCGTTGAAAAAGGCATGTGTCAGCACCTCAACACCGCTCACGCTTTGCACCGCGCCGCGCAGCGCTATGGCGTTACGGTGGTTTACTTTCGCCACCCCGCGCAGGCCTTTTTCGCCCAGTAGCGTCATGTGAATGGTGAAGGCCAGCGCGCAAAGGCCAGCGTTGGTACAAATGTTCGACGTCGCTTTCTCGCGGCGGATATGCTGCTCGCGGGTCGAGAGTGTCAGCACAAAACCGCGCTTGCCGTCTGCGTCCACTGTCTGGCCACAAAGGCGGCCCGGCATCTGCCGCACATATTTCTGATTGGTAGCAAACAGGCCAACATACGGTCCGCCGAAGTTCAGGCCGTTACCGATGCTTTGGCCTTCGCCAACCACAATGTCTGCGCCCATCTCACCCGGACTCTGGATCAGACCAAGGCTCATTACCTCAGTCACGACAACGATCAGCAGCGCCTTTTTGGCGTGCGCTGCTTCGGCCACCGGCCGCAGATCAAGCACATGACCAAACACACCCGGGTTCTGCACCACAACACAGCTTGTCTCGTCGTCGATCGCGTCGATAACGGCCTTCAACTCGGCTTCGGGGTCTGCGGGGTTGGGTTTCTGCGCCACGATTACGTCTTCGGTGTATTGCGTGGTCGTTTCCACCACCGCACGGTAGTGCGCGTGCAAGCTGCCAGCCATGATGGCCTTTTTTCGCCGTGTCACGCGGCGTGCCATCAGCACAGCCTCGGCACAGGCCGTGGAGCCGTCATACATCGATGCATTCGCCACATCCATGCCGGTCAGTTGCGCGACCTGGGTCTGGAATTCAAAGATATACTGAAGGGTGCCTTGGGCGATTTCGGGCTGATAGGGCGTATAAGCCGTCAGAAATTCACCGCGCTGGATCAGGTGGTCAACGCTTGCTGGCACATGGTGCTTATAGGCGCCAGCCCCCACAAAAAAGGGCACACTGCCTGCGGCCGTGTTTTTGCCAGCCATGCGTGAGAGGTGGCGCTCGACCTCCATCTCTGCCTTATGGCGCGGCAGGTCAATTTCCGGGTTCAGGACGGCGTTTGGCACGTCCTTGAAAAGATCATCAATATGGCGGACGCCGATTTTTTCCAGCATGGATTGCCGGTCAGCGGCCGTCAGCGGCAGATAGCGCATGCACCCAACTCCTTAAGTCAAGCGGCCCCGGTTGCGTGTAATGGGCCGCCATAGAGAAAACGCTGGCGCGGGTTCTTCCCGGCCAGCGCCAAACAGTCTTTACTCGAGGCCTTCGACGAACTCGTTATAGGCCGTCTCGTCCATCAGGTCGTCAAGGTCGCCAACGTCAGCGAGCTTCATTTTAAAGAACCAGCCAGCGTCAAGCGCCGCTGTGTTCACAAGTGCAGGTTCCCCCTCAAGTGCCTCGTTGACCTCAACGATGTCACCCGCAAGTGGTGCATACACTTCGCTGGCAGCTTTGACAGATTCTACAACGGCAACTTCGTCGCCCTTGTCGTAGGTCGCGCCCACTTCAGGCAATTCGACAAACACAACATCGCCCAATGCGTTTTGTGCATAGTCGGTAATACCAACGGTGGCGACATCGCCTTCCACTTCCAGCCATTCATGCTCTTCAGTGAACTTAATCATGGGCCTATCCTCCATAAATCCAGGCTTAAGATGCTTTTTTGCGCACGTAGCGCTGCTCAATAAACGGTGTTTTTGCGACTACGGCGGCATGCGCCTTGCCGCGGATCATCAACTGCACTTCTGTTCCCTCATCGGCAAATGCCTTGGGAACAAAACCCATCGCTACCGGGCCACCAACCGTGGGGCCAAAACCGCCCGATGTAACAGTCCCGATCTCGTTGCCGTCCGCGTCTGCGATCGGGGTACCTTCACGCGCTGGCGCACGCCCGGATGGCTTGAGGCCAACCCGAACCTTGGATGGGCCTTCACTGAGTTCCTTCAGGATGCGCGCCGCACCGGCGAAATCACCATCCTCGCGGCGCTTTTTACCCAGCGCGAATGTAACACCAGCTTCTACCGGGCTGATGGTTGCGTCAAAATCATGGCCAGAAAGGCACAGGCCTGCCTCAAGCCGCAGGCTGTCACGTGCACCAAGGCCAATAAGCTCAACATCGTCCGAGCGCAAAAGACGTTCGGCCAGTGCTTTGGCTTCGCTTTCGGGCACAGAAATTTCGTAGCCGTCTTCGCCTGTGTAGCCTGAGCGCGACACCCAGCACACCACGCCTTCAAGCGTGACAGCGGTTGCTTCCATGAAGCCGAGGTCAGCCACTTCGGGCGCCAGCTCTGCCAGCACGGCAACTGCCTTAGGGCCCTGCAGCGCGATAAGCCCACGGTCTTCAAGTGGCTCAACCGTGATCAGGTGGCCAAGTTTCTCTTCAAGAATGTCATAGTCTTTGTCTTTGCAGGCGGCGTTAACCACCACATACAGCTTGCCGTCCGCGTCATGGGTGCGGGTAACCATCAGGTCATCTTCAATGCCGCCGTCTTCATTGAGCAGCAACGTATAACGCATCTTGCCGGGCTTAAGCACCTGCAGGGCACCAGGCATCAGCTTTTCAATGGCTGCCGCAGGGTCAGACCCGTCTTTTGAGTGAATGAAACATTGCCCCATGTGCGACACATCAAAAAGCCCAGCCTTCTCGCGCGTGAATTCATGTTCTTTCATGATGCCCAGCGGATACTGCACTGGCATGGAATAACCAGCGAACGGCACCATCTTGCCACCTTGGGCGACGTGTAAATCATAAAGGGGGGTCTTGAGAAGTGTGTCGTCAGTCATCAGGGCGGCCTCCGCATAAGCAATCTGCCAGTCAAGACCGGCGTCAAGCCCCCTCTGTCACGGTACCTGAGAGATTTGACCAGAGCTACAAATGCAACCCGGCTTACCCCGTCGGTGAGCAACGCACGAGGCGGTGCTGCTTTCCAGAGGGTCACGTAGCCGTGCGGTCCTTTTGCCTGAGAGTTTCCGGGGCGGTTGCTCCTTCGGCGCTGACTTTCGGGTTACCCCGCAGCCAATCTCTCCCGCACAGGCGATGCAGCAAACCCCTAAGGGGCTGATGCGTGACCTGATGTGCCGCGATCATATGCAGGAGACAGGGCCCGGAGTCAATCGCGAAGGAACACTACAAGCAATTAAAAAGGGGCCCTGTGGCCCCTTCCTCAAACCCGCCTCACAAATGGCATGGGTCCTACCGCTCCATGTTAAACACAACGTCCTGTGCATCCATCTGGAAGCCGAGCAGCACTTCATAATTATAGCGCCGGGCCTGGGCAATGGTTGGGATATGTTGCGTTACCACTTCCTTCGAGCGGGCGAAGCCCTTGCTGTCAAAGCGCAGGGTAACCTCAAATACTTCCTTGGAGACGATCTGGCTGTTATCTTTCAGGATCGCCACGAAATATGGCAGGGTGATCTCGCGCCCCGAAAACGCCGGGCCAGCCGTCGCGCCAACGGAAAATTCTACGCGGGAATCGACTGCTTCTTCTTCGGTACACGATGAAATCACGTCCATAATAGAGGCTGTGTACATTACATCATCGGTGGAGCGTCCTTCGCCCTTAAACTTCGTCAGGGTATTCATATCGCCCACAACCGCAACGGCAGGGCAGCGCGAGACAACAACCTCAAGCGGACTTCTGTTACAGGCGGCCAATGTGAAAGCCACCACCGCCAAAAGCGCAAAACGAACCGACATCAAAAACCCTTTCAATAAATCACTTCTGCCGCAGCGACTTAGCTAAAAATCATCACCTGACCGCGCGGGATTTGGCGGCGATCATAAAAAGAACATGGCCCAAGCGCAAGCAGGCATCTGGTCACCACGATTTTCTTCTCAGAGACACCCCATGCCCGCGTTTACCCGGCATGTCGACTCTAAAAACGAAGGGTGGCAAAAATGGGGCTGGAAAAGCATGATTAAAAGCGCCGCAGGAAACACGCTGCGCCTTGACCCGCGCTTTCATGAAAGGTAGCTAAAGGGGGAATTATTCCCGAGGAGAAGATGCACATGGCATCGACGAACACCGCTCCACTGACCATACTGCTGGCCAACCCGCGCGGTTTCTGCGCGGGCGTTGACCGTGCAATCAAGATTGTGGAGCTCGCAATCAAGAAATTTGGTGCGCCCGTTTATGTGCGACACGAAATTGTCCATAACCGCTATGTTGTGGAAGCCCTTGAAGCGCAAGGGGCGGTCTTTGTGGATGAGTTGTCTGAAGTACCGGATGACGTGCCGGTTGTCTTCTCCGCCCACGGCGTGCCCAAGGCGGTCCCCGCCGAGGCCGAGGCCCGCAAGATGATATATGTGGATGCCACCTGCCCTCTGGTAAGCAAGGTGCACCGTGAGGTGGAACGCCACCAGTCCCGTGGCCGTCACATCCTGATGATTGGACACGCCGGGCACCCGGAAGTCATTGGGACCATGGGGCAGGTACCCGATGGGTCCATGACACTAATTGAGACAGTGGAAGATGTTGAACGCATAGAATTGGCTGACGCCAACCAGCTTTCCTTCGTGACCCAGACGACCTTGTCGGTGGACGACACGGCCGAAATTGTCTCGGCCCTTGAACGCCGCTTCCCCGGGCTGACCAAGCCGAAGAAGGAAGACATCTGCTACGCGACCACCAACAGGCAAGTCGCGGTGAAGGAAGTGGCCAAACAGGCTGACCGTGTGATTGTGATCGGCTCCCGCAACTCCTCAAACAGTCGCCGTCTGGTGGAAGTATCGGAAAAAGCGGGCTGCCCTGCACGCCTTGTGCTGCGCGCCGCCGATCTTGACTGGGACTGGATCGCGGGCGCGAAGTCGGTTGGCATTTCCGCTGGCGCCAGCGCACCTGAAATACTGGTGGAAGAAGTCATCGACGCACTTAAGGAACGGTATGACGCACGGGTCGAACTCATCACCACGGCGGAAGAAGATGTCACTTTCAAGGTGCCGCCGATTTTGAAGGACGTTGCCTGATGGCGGTTTATACCCAAGTGGATGACCGCACACTCGCTGAGTTTCTCGCCCAGTATGACGTGGGGGAAGCTATCAGTTTCAAGGGCATTGCCGAAGGTGTTGAAAACTCAAACTACCTGCTTGAGACCACTAAGGCGCGTTTCATCCTAACGCTTTATGAAAAGCGCGCGGACCCTGAAGACCTGCCCTACTTCCTCAACATGATGGAACATCTGGCGAGCCAAGGCGTCCCTTCCCCGCTGCCAATCCGCGACAACGCAGGCGATGCGCTCAAGACGCTTGCCGGCCGGCCAGCGTGCCTGATCAGCTTCCTCTCAGGCGTCAGCGTCAACCAACCAAGTCCGGATCAATGCGCCGCTCTCGGCGCCATGTTGGCACAAATGCACACAGCGGCCGACGGCTTTGACGAGGTGCGCGAAAATGACCTGTCACTCGGTGGCTGGCACAAGCTGGCGGACACCATCCGCGAGCGCGCGGATGAGGTATTGCCCGGCTTGAGCGCCATGATTGACAATGAACTGGCATACCTTGACGCGGCCTGGCCCTCGGACCTGCCGCGTGGCACCATCCACGCTGACCTTTTTCCCGACAATGTACTGTTTACCGGCGATCAAATCACAGGGGTGATCGACTTCTATTTTGGCTGCACCGATTATTTTGCTTACGACATCGCCATCTGCATCAATGCATGGTGTTTTGACGATGCTCAGCGTTTTGATGCCGCGCGTGCCAAACGCCTGACGGAGCTTTATGACATTCACCGACGCCTGTCCGGGGCTGAGGTTACCGCGTTGCCCGTATTGTGCCGCGGGGCAGCTTTAAGGTTCCTGCTTACTCGGCTTTACGACTGGCTGAACCCGGTCAAGGACGCAGTGGTAAAGCCACACGACCCGATGGACTATGTCCGCCGGCTAAAGTTTCACCAGCAAGTACGGGATGCGGCCGACTATGTTGTCTAAAAAAAGGCCGGTTGAGATATATACCGATGGCGCCTGTTCCGGCAATCCGGGGCCCGGAGGCTGGGGCGCCCTGCTCCTCTATGGTGACCATGAAAAAGAATTGACGGGCGGCGAGATGGCCACCACCAACAACCGCATGGAACTGACTGCCGCCATTGAAGCCTTGAATGCCTTGTCACGTCCCTGTCATGTCATGTTGCACACGGACAGCACCTATGTCCGCGATGGCATCACCAAATGGATCCACGGGTGGAAAGCAAAAGGCTGGCGGACAGCTGCAAAAAAACCGGTCAAGAACGCAGACCTTTGGCAGGCGCTTGACAGCGCCGTTACCCGCCATGACATCGACTGGATCTGGGTTAAAGGCCACGCCGGAGACCCTGGCAATGAGCGGGCGGACGCTCTCGCCAACCAGGGCATGGCGCCCTACAAACCTTAGGCTGTAGATCACATTATCAAAGCTTGTTGCTACCTCTGGTAATTGCTGATACCGGCCGATATACTCCGCTTGGATGGGGAATTTTCGGGGGAAAATATGCATACATTCCAGCGCAGCATTTTTGTTGCCATGGCTCTTTTTACAACGGCACCGGTCACGGCTGACCTGGGGTCCACGCTTGATTCCAACCTGCCTGTCGCCATTGAGCAAGAACTGAGCAGCCCGACTGTCACGGGCATGACAGTCGCCGTGGGCAAAAGCGGAAAAATTGTTTATGCCGCTGGCTTCGGCACCGCAAACGTGGAAAGTGGCGATGGCGTCAGTGCCGACACACAGATGCGGGTAGGCAGTATTTCAAAAGTTTTCACGGCCGCCGTTATTGGCAAGCTGTATGAGGCAGGTAAACTTGATCTCGACGCACCGATCAACTCCTACGTGCCCAGCTTCACAAAAAAACGTTGGCCCGTCAGCATTCGTCAGGCTGCTGCACATATGGGCGGCATCCGTCACTATAAAGGCGATGAGTTCCTGAACACACATCATTTCGATACCGTAACAAGTGGCATCCAGATGGTTGCTGCTGACCCATTGATTTACGAACCGGGCACAAGGGTCGCTTATTCAAGCCATGCATGGAACCTGATCAGCGCTGCTCTCGAAGGCGCCGCCGACAGCTCTTTCCTGACGATCATGCAGGATAAGGTTTTCTCCCCGCTGGAGATGCGCGACACGGCAGCAGAAGATATAACCCTTAATTTTCCTGCGCTTTCCGGGTTTCACGTTACAGAGAACGACCACCCCGTCATCGCCCCCTTTGTGGATAATAGCTACAAATGGGCGGGAGGTGGATTTATCGCTACTGCTGCTGATGTCGCTCGCTTTGGGTTGGCTCACACAAAGCCCGGGTTTCTCCAGCCGCAAACGCTGGACCTTCTGTTCACCGAGCAATTTACACAAGCCGGACAACCCAGCGGGTTTGGTATTGGATGGATGACCGCAAGCAACATGCATGCACGCCTGATTCGTGAAGGACTGACGAATTATACGCCAGTTGTACACGAGCATCTGGTTTGGCACTCAGGAGGGTCAATGGGCGGGGTTGCGCTACTTCTTGTTGACCCCGAACACGACATCGCGATTGCGCTGATGGCAAATCACGGGGATGCTTTCTCAGCCTTACTTCGTACAGGTCTTTATACGCTGGCCATGGCAGTGAATGAACATTGAAAATAAAGAAGGCGCCGCCTGCAGGCAGCGCCTTTGGTAATGAATGCGCGTAATCTATTTTGAGAAGGTCTTCCCAAAGAAGTCCCCGTCATTCCATGTTGGCCGCTCATCAGCGTTGGCAACGGCATTCACGATCAACCAGTTGACTTTGGCAAATTTGGCACCGGCCTCATAATTGATGGCCTGCGTGAGATCATCATGGGGTGAGTGATAGGTTTTCCCGAGAAACTCGCGGAAAATGGCGCCGCCATCTTCGCCAAGTTCGGTTTTTCCCCAACCGGTCACCAGAAACACTGATGGAATACCCTGCTGTACAAAACGATAGTGGTCGCTACGGGTAAAAATGCCTTCTTCCGGCATCGGGTCCGGGCTCAGGCTCAGGCCAATTTCAGCAAGAGCTTCATCTGTTACCGGACCAAGACTGCTCCGCTCGGCACCAAAAGCAACCACATCACTGAAGTCATAAAGCAGGATCGGCATGTCCAGATTGACGTTGGCCACCATGCTGGCTTTTTCGACCGTCGGGAAATGTGCAAAATACTCTGCGCCTAACAGGCCTTTTTCTTCCGCCACTACTGCGGCAAAGAGAATGGAACGGCGTGGCTTGACGTCACTTTGAGCATAAGCGCGTGCAACCTCCATCATCACCGCAACACCCGTCGCGTTGTCAATTGCCCCGTTATTGATCTTGTCATCCCCTTTGGGGTGAAGGCTTATGCCGATATGATCCAGGTGCGCGGAAAGAATCACATACTCATTCTTAAGCACAGGGTCAGAGCCTTCAATGACACCAAGCACGTTTGGGCTATTGAAAACATCAGACAAGACACTTTCGCGTTTGATGTGGGTAACAACCCCCGTGGCAAAACCTTCCGGTGCGCCGGTCTCAGCCTCGTTCATGACCTCATCGAACGATTTCCCTGCGGCGGCAAAGATGGTTTTCGCAACATCATGGCTGATAGTTGCCGACGCGGAAATCATACGCTGTTCGTTGCCTTCCCCCTCAGGCATGACCCAATCGAACGCCTCGTAATCAACATATTTCTTCAGGCGGGAAAATGGTCGGCGCTTTTCATTAGATAATGAATTGACGGTCAGGAAACCTTTGGCACCGCGCGCTGCAAGCTCGGCTCTCTTGGTAGTAGACGAACCGTGATGCGCTCGAATTTCGGTTTGAAAGCTTGTCGGTGCGCCGGAAATCACCAGCACAATTTTGCCGTCCAGATCAAGTCCTGACAGATCGTCATGGCCCAACTCAGGAGCATAAATGCCGTAACCCGCAAAAACAATATCGCCCGTCTCGTCACCGCCGGGTGCGCGCACGTCACTGCCCACATAAAAATCGTCAGGGAAAGCCAGCACTTTTTCCTCACCGTCGATGACCAGAGACATCGCAGCCGCTTCCTGATCAAGCTTGGCTTTCTGAAACGGGACTTCCTGAAGATAAGAACCATCGTCACCTGCCGGCTTTAAGCCAAGCCGGGCATATTCTGCGGCCACATAATTGGCGGCGATACGGTAGCCCTCACTGCCGGTGTCGCGGCCACGCAGAAGATCATCGGCGAGAAAAGTAATGTCTGCCTCAATACGGTTGGCGCTAAAATCTGGTGTGCTGCTATCTGATGCCGCGTTGTCGACCTGCGCACCAGTGCAGGCGGCGAGTGTAACAAGCGCAAGTGCAGAAAAGCTCATGCGTAATTTTGTGGTTATGTTCACGTGTCTATTTCCCAAATCTGTTCCTGTACATCCCCATGCACAGTGTGCCGAGAGCCCCAGCCCGAGGCACCCCTTCTATAACTCACTGAAGATAAATGGGCGGGAAGAATAGTCAATCTTAGCACAGCACCAGAGCGTTCAACCGAGCGTTGGATGAGATCAATGCTGTTTGAGTGCCTCCACAATGGCCCACATGCGGTCCTGCCCCCAAAGAGTTTCGTTACCAATCCTGAAAGTTGGCACCCCCCAACTGCCGCTCATCAGCATCATCTGCCTATTTTTTTCAGCCCGTGGTTTCCACACATCAGGCGACAGCGCGCCCGACAGCTTCGACGAAGATATCCCCGCACGGGCAAGCACTCGGCTCAGGCCTTGATCTGTCGCGCCATCAATTCCTTCCGCAAATACTGCTCTGGTAAAAGCTTTGAAAAAGGCGAGATCTTCTCCGTCCTCCGCAAGCCGGAACCCCAAGGCCATTGCCCGTTCTGTGGCGAGACCAAGGGGATCAACAGCCCGGCCAAACGGAATATTCTCCATCCGGGCTTCTCGGGCGGTGTCGTGCAAAATATAACGTGCTTTGGTCGGAGGCACCTTGAGCCCTCGCATGACCATAGGCATAACCGGCTTCAGTTTCAGCCTTAGTCCGGTCTTTGCTGCCAGTTCGGCCCCATGGTACAGGCCAAGGTAGCTATACGGGCTACGAACGGAAAAATACAGCTCCAGCGTACGCCCCGAGACACTGCGGTCCATGGATTCCAGGCCATACCGCCATAGCCTCGTAAGTTCAAAGTGCACTTCGTTGTCACCAAGGGAAAGGCGGTTCAACCGGCGCTCCAGATGGTCGAGCCGGTCGAGGCCCGGATAAAACTCTCCGCCGTAAAATATGTTCCCAGAGGCATAGTGCCCAAGACTGCGCAAAAGCCGCTCATTATTTTCAAGCGTTTTTTCGTCAATATCAGCCGCCACGCATAAGGAACGAACGGCCTTGATATCTTGCCGCCAAAGTGCGGCGCCGACTTCCTCCGCTACCGCGAAAAAATTTGGATCATTCTGCAGTTTGGTCAGATGCCTGTTCGCCATTCCCACCGCGAGTCGGTCCGGCACAGTCGCACTGGACGGAAAGCCCAATCCGTATAATCGTGCCAGGCGTGTCGCATCAAGGATGCTGTATGCCTCAAAGCGCTGTGGGTCCGGATACATAGCGGCTGGCAAACGTTCGACGACCAGCGGTCGAATAACCACATCAAAACGGGCCGCCAGGTCGGGAAGCACCTGAACCATCAACTGGCTGTAGGGGTCGTCTGACCGGTGGAAATAAATCAATTCATGCGGTTTATGCTCGATGCGTCGCATAAGCTCAAAGGCGGAACGCCTGAACTGAAGCTGCGTACCGCTCGTCAACCAAGCGGCCGCATAAGATTTCATCGTGCTGGCCAATGTCATTGAATGCTGATGGGCGAAAAAGACGGTCCTGTCAATCTCGCAGAGGCTCAACCATCAACACTGTACCTTGTACCGCAATCACCCTTACCTTTGCACCTTCGGGCATATCAGGGCCTTCCGCAAGCCAGCGGCTGTCACCAACTGTTACATGGCCACGCCCGTTCACTATCGCAGTACAGACCGAGTAGACCCTGCCCACATGATAACCGCCGCGGGTATTGACAGTCGGCTCCCCCGCTTCTTTAAACCGCGTATAGAAATATCTGTTCCCAATGTAGATGGACGCTGCGCCAAAAACAGCAAAGACAAGGCCGTGCCCGTCGAAGCCCATGCCAGGCATAAAGAAGGCGACAAGGCCGGTTGCCAGGCCCGCCACCCCGATCCACAAAAGATAAACGCCGGGGATCACCATTTCACCCGCAAGCAACAGGAGGCCAAGCGCCCACCAGAGCCAATGGGCATTCTCCGCCCCCCAGATAAACAGCTCTTCCATGTATCTACTCCGTTCTCGGCACGCTACCAACCGACCGACGAGGCGTTCCGTCTTTGTTCAATTCCTTGAACAACTCGGAAATACCACCCAGCGAACTTATGATACCGGTGGATTCCATCGGCATGAAAATAAGTTTTTCATTGGGTGAACGAGCAAAGCCCTGCAAGGCTTCCACATATTTCTGGGCGACAAAATAATTGATCGCCTGAGCGTTGCCTTCACCGATAGCCTTGGAAACCATCTCCGTAGCCTTGGCTTCGGCTTCGGCCTCTCGTTCACGCGCTTCGGCGTCTTTATACGCGGCCTCCCGCCGACCTTCGGCCTGCAAAATGGCCGCCCTTTTCTGGCCTTCGGCGCGCTTGATCTCGGACTCCCGCTGTCCCTCTGCCTCAAGAATCGCTGCGCGCTTTTCCCGCTCCGCTTTCATTTGTCGCGCCATGGCATCGACAATATCTCTTGGCGGCTCGATATCCTTGATTTCGATCCGCGTTATCTTGACCCCCCAAGGCTGTGTCGCCTCATCAACAACGCTCATCAATCTTGCATTGATATCATCCCGTTTGGAAAGCAACTCATCAAGGTCCATAGACCCCATGACAGTACGCAGGTTTGTCATAGTGAGGTTCAGGATCGCAAGCTGGAGGTTATTGACCTCATAACTGCCCTTCGACGCATCTAGTACTTGATAGAACACGACGCCATCTGCCGCGACCATCGCATTGTCGCGCGTGATAACTTCCTGTGTCGGGATGTCCAGCACCTGTTCCATCATCAGCATTCTATGACCCACCCGGTCCACAAGCGGCATGATAAGATGAAGGCCTGGAGACAAAGTATTCGTATAACGCCCAAAGCGTTCGATAGTATATTCATACCCCTGCTTGACCATGACGACGCCTGAGAAAATAAGCACAATCACGAACAGAACAACCAAACCCACTACAATTGACGACATTTCAAGCATGGCCAAAGCCTCCCCTACCAATCGATGTCCAGTTCACACACGCATGTGTGTGAAACATATATAGGTATATTATACTCAGCAAAAAAGGGTGGCCGCAGCCACCCTTTTCCAAAGTCGATCCTGAGACCTGATTATCAGAGCTGTGACAACATATGCTCCGCACTTGACACCTGAAAGGCACCCGGCTCTTCAATGTTCAGTTCGGCAACGGTACCGTTATCGACGATCATCGAAAAACGCTTGGAACGCTTGCCCATACCGAAGCCTGTTGCATCCATTTCAAGGCCCATTGCCTGCGCAAATGCTGCGTTGCCATCTGCAAGCATGGTCACCTTGCCATCAACGCCTGCACTTTTACCCCAAGCATCCATGACAAACACGTCATTGACTGCGACGCAGGCTATCTCGTCTACACCCTTGCCGCGGATATCGTCGGCATTTTCAACAAAACCCGGCAGGTGTTTTGCCGAACATGTCGGCGTGAAAGCGCCCGGTACTGAGAACAGCGCCACCTTGCGGCCAGCAAAATACTCATCTGTAGAAATCGGCCCAGGGCCATCGGCTGTCATCTTTGTCAGCGTGGCAGAGGGAATTTTATCACCAACTTTAATTGTCATCATGTGCTCCTGAGGGTACCGTGTTGTCGCTGTACCATATAGGGATAGCGCCCCACCTGAAAAGCCTACTTATGGCTCCAGCTTAACTTTTCTGTCGATGGCATGCCCATGGCCATCAGTAAAAGTCAATCTCACGGTTTTACCGCGCAAGTCTTCCGGCTTTTTCCCTGTCATGCCCAACAGGACAAAGCGTGCTTTTTCTCCGTTTTCAAGCAGCCGCATCTGAGGTGCCGCAAAATGGAACATCTCTCCCGCCTCAGCCAGCATATCCGCGTTTGACAGGTCTGTGTCGGCTACTGCTTCAACAATAACGCGCTGATGACCCGGCGTGCCCATCACCTGCGCTGAAATGATCCTGAGGCCGACATCCGCCTCCCCCTTGCGGTCAGGCACCTGCCCGAGCCAGGTTTCAATGCGGAAATCGTGGACGGAGCGTTCAGGTGCTATATCCGCTGGCTCCAGTTTATAGCGCGCGACGAAAGGGACACATATATCCTTGCAGACCATGAAGTCGGACGTAACGGTTAGCGGCTGGCCGCGCTCTACTTCTGCATAAAATGGCAGTAAAACCTTGTTGGCATAACCGTATGTCTCAAGGCCAAACAGTTCAAACCTGTCCGGGAACGGAAACTCAAGCTCGATCGGCTGTCCCTCCAGTTGCACCCGAACGGGAAGGCCCGCCTCGCCAGGTGAACGCCAATATGTTTTCCATCCAGGCGCCAGTCTGGCCTCCCAGGCAAAAAGGCTGCCGTCGGCGCCTCCCATGTCGGCAGACGCTGAAACAATACGCGTTTCAAGCATACCCTGATGGTCCTGCCATGCGCTCTCCCCCGCATGCAGGGTTGCTGGTGCGCTGGCAAACACCGTCAAAATACTCAATGCAAATGCGAACAATCGCATATCGGGCTCCTTGCTTGCTTCCCGGTCTATTTAACAACAAGCCCCGGACGGCACCAGTAGCCTTTCTTCACATTGCTGTTAATACGCATTGAACGCATGCTTCATTATGCACCGTTGCGGCCACTGCCAATTGCGTATACGCCTCATCCGCGTTAAGATTGCAAAAGACAAAGGGAGACATATGACGACGTCGACTTTTTTAGACAGTAAACTGCTGCTGGCCATGCCCAGCATGACCGACCCGCGTTTTGAGCGTAGCGTGATATATCTTTGCTCTCATGATGAGTCGGGGGCGATGGGGCTCGTCATCAATCAGGCATTTAGCGGACTGACATTTGAGAGCCTGCTTGATCAACTGGATATCGATGTAGAAGACGATGTGCCGGACCTTCCCATTCACGCCGGAGGACCGGTTGAACCTGGTCGCGGTTTTGTTCTGCACAGCGCCGATTTTGTGCAAGAGAGTACCCTCGTTGTGTCAGAAACACTGGCGCTTACAGCGACCGTTGATATCCTTCAGGCGCTTGCTGCTGGCAAAGGTCCGCGTCACCACCTTATGGCACTTGGTTATGCCGGCTGGGGCGCTGGGCAACTGGAACAGGAAATTCAAAATAATGCCTGGTTAACATCGGATGCAGACGACGAAATAATCTTCAACACGGAGCTCGAACAGAAATGGCCACGCGCCATGGCAATGCTTGGTGTTAATGTGTCGATGCTTTCGTCTGATGCAGGCCATGCCTGATGCGTTCCCGCTAGTTCAGACCCTGCACCTGTTCGCCGCTCAGGGTTTCAAGGTCAAAAGACGGTAGCCCAAGAAGACCTGGAACGCCTCCATTCTTCTCAATTTCAAGCAATCGCCCCACATCAAGTGCCTTGACCTTGATATTGAGCAACTCAAGTGCTGCAGTCACGCGCGGCGAAAGTTGCGCCAGTCCCATCACCCTCGGCGAAGGTACAACCAGTATCTCGGAAATATCCTGCCTGAACCCGCCCCAACGATCGACAAACCCCATATTCGCAGTATCAAACGGACGTACGACGCCCACAAGGATGATCCCGCCCATCGCGCGCGCTTCGACAAAAGGCAGCGCCAGAACCTCCATATCGAAGCGTTGATTATCCTCAAAGGAAAGCCCTCCGGTACGCAAAATACCGCATGCCTGCACAAGCGCGACGGCATAAAGCTCCTCCATGATAGCGGCCTGTTCGCGGTCTGAGAAAATGTCGCAGTACGTTCGGCCTGCCATGCCGCGACCCACCGCCTCTTCCAGCGACGAGCCCGCAAGACGATATCGCAGACTGCCGTCGGCGCTCATCTCCAGAATGAACATCCACGGCATAAGACTCGTCAGCTGACGCAAATCAAGGGAGGGCCGAGCCGGAACGGTCAGGCCACCTCCAAGAGAGGTCCAATAGCCAAGCAATTGGCATACTTCAGCACTTAACAACAAAAATCCCCCCGCAAATTTGCGAACGGGATAATACCACCTAACAAAGTATTCCTCAATACTTACGCGCTTAGAAGCTGAAGCAATTCAGTTGATCGTTTGAGTATCCGATAGGTATTTAAAAAGTAATGGCGTCTAAATTTCCGCCGCCGATGATCGCCATACTTGACGAATTTGATGAAACTACACTGGCCGCAATTGTTGCCACATCACCTTTGCTCACGGTCTCAACTTTCGAGACCATCTCCTCGGTCGGCAATACGCGGTCAAAGACCAACAATTGTCTTCCCAACTGCTCCATCCTGGACGTCGTAGCTTCAAGTGCCATCATCAGACCGGATTTCAGTTGCGCACGGGCGATGGTGAATTCCTCATCCGAAGGGCCCCTCGCCAATGCTTCCATTTCGCTCTTGATGACGGGCATCATTTCGGTGGCCATATCTGGGCCGGTACCAGCATATATCCCGAAGATACCGGTATCTTTGTGACTACTGGTAAAACTGTAGACGGAATAGGCGAGCCCGCGCTCTTCCCGCACCTCCTGAAACAGACGGGAAGACATCCCGCCCCCGAGAATGGTCGAATACACCTGAAGTGCATAATAGTTAGGGTGGGTGAAGGAGCAACCCGGCCATGCAGCGGCAATATGCACCTGTTCAAGGTCGCGCTTCTCTGCGATACGACCACCGGTGTACCGAGCTTTCTGCGTTCTGGTTGGCGACCCTGCTTTCAACCCACCAAATTTTTCTTCAACCAACCGGACCAGTTCATCATGCTCAAGGTTGCCAACAGCTGAAATAACAATGTTCGAGGCAGTATAGTTTTCGGCAAGATAGGACTGCAGGTCCACGCTTGTTAGCGCCTGTACTGTTTCTGGCTCGCCAAGGATGGCGCGCCCAATAGACTGGTCTCGGTACGCTGCAATCTGCAGGTGGTCAAAGACAATATCGTCCGGTGTATCGACCGCTTGCCCGATCTCCTGCAGTATAACTTCTTTTTCGCGCTTTAATTCGAGCTCGGCACAAGTACTGTTGAGAACAATATCTGACAACAGGTCGAGCGCGAGTTCCATATCCCCTTTCATGACGCGTGCATAATAGGTGGTGTTATCGCGTGAAGTATAGGCGTTCATATGGCCACCGACAGCTTCAATCTCGAAAGCGATATCGCGTGCAGACCTCCGGTTTGTCCCTTTGAACAACATATGTTCAAGGCAGTGGGTAATACCGTTCAATGCAGCAGGTTCGTGCCGCGCACCAATATCAACCCATACACCCACCGCAATAGTCTGGATAGATTTCCGACTTTCACTGACGATCCGCAAGCCGTTTGACAGCCGGGTGATCTCGACACTCAAGACCAGCCCCCTTCGCGTACACGGGCCTGAAGTAAAGATGCGTCATTTGCAAGGTCGATCATTCGCTCATCCCGGCCCATAAGGTCCGCCATGTGGGGAGGCAATACTGGTTCGACACCAGTTGCCTGCTGTACTGCATCACCGAATTTAGCCGGATGTGCCGTCGAAAGGGTTACGCGCGGTGCGCCGTCATCTGGCAGACATATATTCGCAGCCTCAATGCCCACTGCAGTATGTGGGTCAGCAATATAGCCAGACGACGCATAGAGTTCCTGCATCACAGACTTTGTGGTGTCGTCATCCACCCGCTCTGCGGCGAACAACGCCGTGAGGGCATCATGGTGAGGTTTGTCCAGGGTGAAACCACCTGTGCTGGAAAGGTCATCCATATAGCGGCGAATCACGTCAGCGTCACGGCCAGCGATCTCAAACAGCATACGTTCAAAGTTGGAAGATATCTGAATATCCATGCTGGGAGACAGGGTGGAATAAACATCACCCCGTTCGTAGCGGCCCGTCTCAAGCGTGCGGGCAAGGATATCGTTTGAGTTGGTGGCAATCACCAGCTTCTCGATAGGCAGGCCCATTTTCTTGGCAATATACCCGGCGAAAATATCCCCAAAATTGCCTGTGGGCACGCTGTATGAAACCCTGCGATCCGGTGCGCCAAGCGCCACGGCAGATGTAAAATAATAAACAATCTGGGCCATCACCCGCGCCCAGTTGATCGAATTTACCGCCGTCAGGCCAACTTCATCCCGAAAAGCAAGGTCATTAAAGCACGCTTTCACCAGCGCCTGACAGTCGTCAAAGTTACCGTCAACGGCGATGTTCACGACGTTCGGCTCAATCACGCTGGTCATCTGGCGGCGCTGCACATCTGATACACGCCCTTTTGGATGCAGCATGAAAATGGAAACATTATCGCGTCCACGGCACCCTTCGATCGCAGCAGAGCCGGTATCCCCCGATGTTGCGCCAAGAATGGTGAGCTTCTGGCCGCGCTTGGCGGTGAAATGATCGAAGAACCGACCAAGAAGCTGCAAAGCAAAGTCCTTGAACGCTAAGGTCGGGCCATGAAAGAGCTCAAGCAGCCAATCGTTATTGCCGGTTTGCACCAGCGGCGCAACAGCCGGGTGCCTGAACTGACCCCCGTAATTTTCGTCATAGGTGCCATCAAGCATCCGCTTGAGTTCACCCTCCGTCAGGCAGCCCCCCACAAATGGATTGATAACCTCAAAGGCTACCTCGGCATAGGTTTTGCCGCGCATGGCCCTGATATCACCTGCGCTGAACACAGGAATTTCTTCCGGTACATAAAGGCCGCCGTCGCGAGCCAGGCCGGTAAGGGTTACGCCTTCGAAATCAAGACTTTCTGCATGTCCACGGGTAGAAATATATTTCACGGTTATCTTACTCAGCTTTACGAAAATTACGAGCGCCTAGTCTTAGGCGCAGAAGGCCGCGGATGCAAGGCTAAGCAACGCCCGCATTGCCTGTTTCCCTGCCCCGTTTAAAACCAAACAGAAGATAGACTCCGACAAGAGCGAGCGCGAGGCCGTACCATGTCAGCGCATATTGGAAATGGTTGTTCGGGATATCCACACGCACCTGTCCACCCTTAGGCCAATCCGCCGCCAGCACATCCGCATCGGCAAAGATACGGAAATGGTAAAACTCTTTGGTGCGCAACCCAAAAGCCTGCGCCATTTCATATACATCCGCCGTATACCAGTTGCCTGCTTGCGCATCATTCTCCGGTGTCATGCTACCTGGGACTGCACTTGTACGCAGTACGCCCGTGACATCCAGCGTTTCGCCAACGGGCAGGCCGGGGTTGACACGCATCTGTACAGGTATCCAGCCAAAGTTGACCAATACCGCCATGCCGTACTGTTTCTTTACCGGCATATAAATATGATAACCTGCTTTACCGTCAAGCGAAGTCGCAAAGACCCGGACGGGCTCCGCGGCCATTAGTTCACCTCTGAAGCTGACACGATGGTAATCAAGCGAGGTCGGGTCATCCAGATGCACCGGAAGCGGCAAGGGGTCTTTGTCCAAACCTGACTCTATTTGCGCCAACAACTCGGTCTTTGGGCCAACCTTCCGTGCCTGCCAGGTGCCAAGACCAATCAAGATCAGCAGGCATATGAAAACAGTGGCGGTCAACGGGCGGCCCGGATTGAAACGCTTATTCATCGCGTGTGTCATCCCGCAACGAACCTTCACGCGCGTCATGATGAAACTGCAGTGCAATCAACAAAGCTTTGAAAATACGCAACATCCACACACTGCCGCCAACGATGAAGATAAACAGCGTCATAGCGACAGCCCAAAGTGGCCAGCCAAAGGCACCCACGACGAGAAAGCCCAGAAGCGCCGAAAGCGCGCCCATGATGAGAATCACAAAAACCTGCGCGCCATCACCCGGGTCCGCACCTGAGAGGTCAAAGCCACAAATGTCACATTGATCGCGAACAGCAAGCCCATTCACAAACAGCTTGCCCTCGCCACAGTTCGGGCATCGGGCGTGCAACCCGGCCTTATAAGGCGAAACCGACCGGAAGGATTGCCCCCGGTCGGTTTCAGTATTGTTGGTATCTGCCTGTCCGGCCATGGCTTATGCGCCACCCCAGATGTAGATGCAGAAAAACAGGAAGATCCACACAACATCGACGAAGTGCCAGTACCATGCAGCCGCTTCAAAGCCAAAGTGGTGGTCTGGTGTGAAGTCTCCTTTATAGGCACGCCCCAAACACACCGCCAGAAAGATAGTGCCGACAAGAACGTGGAACCCGTGGAAACCCGTCGCCATATAGAAAGTTGCGCCGTAGATGTTACCCGAGAACTCAAATGCCGCATGCGCATATTCGTAGGCCTGAACGCATGAGAATAGTGCGCCAAGAATAACTGTAATCCACAGCCCTTTTTTAAGGCCGTCGCGGTCGCCGTGCTGGATCGCATGGTGTGCCCACGTCACCGTGGTGCCTGACAGCAAAAGGATGAGCGTATTCATTAGCGGCAAGTGCCACGGATCAAATGTTTCAATACCTTCTGGTGGCCAAGGTGCTTCGTTGCCAACCACCGACCAAAAATCACCAAAGTTGGCGATGGGCATGTGCGGATACAGCGACGCGTTGAAGAACGCCCAGAACCACGCGACAAAGAACATCACCTCAGACGCGATAAACAGGATCATGCCATACCGCAGACCGATCCGCACCACCGGCGTATGGTCGCCCTGGTTTGCTTCTTTGACGACATCTTTCCACCATGCAAACATCGTGTAGATAACGCCCATAAAGCCCAATGCGAACAGGTATTTGCCAAAGCCTGTCATGCCAAAAAGCTCGGCATCCGGTTTCATCGTGAACACTGCACCAATCGTGAGCAGCAGAACCGCAAAAGACATCACCGCCGGCCATGGGCTCGGGTTCACCAGGTGGTAATCGTGTTTCACGTCGCCAGCCATAAATTCTCTCCTAACAAGTGCCGGACATGGTGCCGGCCCCCTTTTCTGACCCTAGCACTAGCGTCCCACCGAACTTTCCGCCTTATCGTCTGCAATCTCTTTGACGAAAAAGGTGTAAGAAAGAGTGACTTCGCTAACTTCTTCCAAGTTCGGATCCTCATCAATAAGAGGATCGATAAAATAGACAACCGGCATACTCATCCGCTCGCCCGGTTTCAACTCCTGCTCTGTAAAGCAGAAACATTCAATCTTTGCAAAATATTCACCCGCCTTGTGCGGCGTGACATTATAGGTCGCTGTACCTACAATTGTTTTATCGGTTGGATTATACGCCTCAAAATAGGCAAGCTTTTGTTCGCCCACATGCATTTTCTGGCTGATCTGCACCGGTTTGAACTGCCAAGGCATATCCCGGTGAACAGCCGCGTTGAAACGCACCCGCATTGGACGGTCCAGCACCACATCGCTGCCGATGTCCACTTGCTGCGTGGTCCCGCCATAACCGGTTACCTTGCAGAACAGGTCATAAAGCGGCACAGCGGCATATGCCATGCCCACCATGCCGACAGCGACACCGCCAACCACAAGCGCCATACGGCTATTTTTTTTGCTCGCGTCAGTCACGGTGCCAAAGCCTTGATTTTAAAGAAGCTGATAACCGCGATCAGGATGACAAAAGCCGCGAGCGAAAGCCCCAGAACGCGGTTCCGTTTTTTCATGCGAGCGTGCACTTCAGACTGGTCGTTCATGCGATTACTCCCGCGATAAGACGCTCTGCCGCCAACGTGGCAAACACAGCAAACAGATACAGAATAGAAAACGCAAACAGCTTCCGGTCAGCCTTCTCTGCTCCGCGCCACACCATGAAGGCAAGCACAAGAAACCAAGCGCCCAGAAGGCTTGATACAATACCGTATACTGGACCCGCAAATCCCATAAAATAGGGCGCAATGCCGCACGGCACGACAAGAAGGCTATAAAGCAATATCTGCCGCCGTGTTTCGGCTTCACCAGCTACTACGGGCAGCATGGGTACACCTACTTTTTCATAATCCTTGGATATGAAAAGCGACAACGCCCAGAAATGCGGTGGTGTCCATAGAAAGATGATGCCGAACAGCACCATGCTCTCAATCGTGACACTGTCCGTCACCGCAGCCCAGCCGATCATGGGCGGAAAGGCGCCTGCAGCACCACCAATGACAATATTTTGCGGCGTGCGGCGCTTGAGCCACATGGAGTATATCACCACATAAAAGAAAATCGTCAGCGCCAACAACGCGGCCGATGTGATATTCACAATCAGCCCAAGCAGCACCACAGCTGCAATGCTAAGGGTGGTGCCAAACCCCAGCGCATCGCCCGGCGTTACCTTGCCTGCCGGGATAGGCCGGGAGGCCGTGCGCGACATAATGGCATCGATGTCGGCGTCATACCACATATTAAGGGCACCGCTGGCCCCGGCACCCACTGCAATCAGCACGATCGCGGCAAACGCCAGCACGGGGTTCATTTCACCCGGTGCCGCCACAAGGCCCACAAAGGCCGTAAAAATAACAAGTGACATCACCCGCGGCTTGAGAAGCGCGAAGAAATCACGTGCCTCAGCCTCCCGCATTGCGGAAGGCTGAGAGCTGTCACTGTAGGATGTCAGGCTATCTGCCAAAACATTGTTCCTTCTTGAACTTGCGATCTTACTTGATGCGCGGCAGTTCGTTGAACTGGTGGAACGGCGGAGGTGAGCTTAGCGTCCACTCAAGAGTGGTTGCACCTTCACCCCACTGATTGTCCGGACAGTCTTTCTTCTTCTTGAAGATGGTCATAGCCATCACAAGGATGAAGAAAAGCACGCCAACCAATGTCAGCAAATAGCCATAGCTGGAGATCTTGTTCCAGTAAGCGAACGCGTCCGGGTAATCCACATAGCGGCGCGGCATACCTTGAAGGCCAAGGAAGTGCTGCGGGAAGAAGATCATGTTCACACCAATAAAGGTGATCCAGAACTGAAGTTTCGCCAAGCCATTCGGATACTGCTTACCACTCATCTTGCCGATCCAGTAGTAAAGACCGGCAAAGATACCAAACACGGCACCAAGCGACAGCACATAATGGAAGTGTGCGACCACATAATAGGTGTCATGAAGCGGCACGTCAGCCCCAGCATTGGAAAGCACAACACCCGTAACACCACCCAAAGTGAACAGAAGGATGAAAGCAATCGCATACATCATCGGCACTTCAAAACGGATGGAACCGCCCCACATCGTTGCGATCCAGGAGAAGATTTTCACCCCGGTCGGCACCGCAATAACCATGGTTGCCGCAACGAAGTAAGCCTTCGTGTCAACATCAAGACCAACCGTATACATATGGTGAGCCCACACAACAAAGCCGATAAAGCCAATCGCCGCCATCGCGTATGCCATGCCGAGGTAGCCGAACACCGGCTTTCTGGAGAAGGTCGACACAATGTGGCTGACAATCCCGAAGGCCGGCAGAATCATGATGTATACTTCAGGGTGACCGAAGAACCAGAACAGGTGCTGGTACAGGATAGGGTCCCCACCGCCAGCTGGGTCAAAGAAGGTGGTACCGAAGTTCCGGTCCGTCAGCAGCATGGTGATGGCACCAGCGAGCACCGGCAGCGACAACACAAGAAGGAACGCCGTGATCAGGATCGACCAAGCGAAAAGCGGCATCTTGTGAATTGTCATGCCCGGGGCACGCATATTGAAGATAGTGGTGATGTAGTTGATTGCACCCATGATCGAGGAAGCCCCTGCCACGTGAAGCGACAGGATCGCCAAATCCATCGACGGCCCCGTGTGGCCATATGTCGACAGCGGTGCATAGGCTGTCCAGCCGCCACCGAAGCCGGCCATGCCGCTTGTGCCTTCCACAAAAGTGGACAGCAGGAGCAAGATGAAGGCAGGAGGCATCAGCCAAAAGGAGATATTGTTCATGCGCGGGAACGCCATATCAGGCGCACCGATCATGAGCGGCACAAAATAGTTACCAAAGCCACCAATCAATGCAGGCATCACCATGAAGAATACCATGATAAGGCCGTGGCCGGTGGTCAGTACGTTAAACATGTGCCGCGCCTGATCTTCCGTCATACCGAGAAGGTCTGGCAGGAAGTTAACGCCCGGTTCCATAAGCTCCATGCGCATCAGACCGGACATGGTAAAGCCGATCATGCCCGCGATGAAAGCGAACCAGAGATACATAACGCCGATATCTTTATGGTTGGTCGAATAGACCCAGCGTTTCCAACCAGTCGGGTTTTCGTGAGCCATTGCTCTTCCTTTCCCTACGCTACTAGCGACCAAAAGCTGTAGTGCCCGCGTCAGCATATTCTGCTTTCGCGTACTCCAGCCACTTGGCGAATTCTTCTTTGGAGACCACCTCTACCGCTATCGGCATAAAGGCATGATCCTTACCACAAAGCTCGGAACATTGGCCATAGTAGGTGCCAATCTCGTTCGCTTCGAACCATGTCTCATTAAGACGACCGGGCACAGCGTCAAGCTTCACACCAAGAGACGGAACCGTCCACGAGTGGATCACATCAGATGCAGTGAGCTGCACTTTCACCTTGGTATCCACAGGTATAACGAGGCGCACATCCGTATCGAGCAGGCGTGCATTCAGCTTTGCCGGGCGACCGAGGAAAGTTGACAGCAACTGCTCAGCAGCAGCACGCTCAGCCGAACCTTCGACGTGATCACCGTCAGGCACTACAGAAGCAGTAAACTCAATACCGTCATGGTCTGGGTATGCATAGGTCCAGTTCCACTGGTTCCCGGTCACATTAACCGCAAACTCCGTCTCTGGCACCACATCTTGATAATACAGCAGCGGGATCGAAACAAAGCCGATCACCACGAGAATGCCGATAGGCACAACCGTCCAGATAAATTCGATCAGCGTATTATGGCTGGTCTTTGATGGTTCAGGGTTCGCCTTCTCACGGTACCGCCACATCACGTAAAACATAAGAATGAATACGAAGATTGTGATGACGGTAATGACCCACAGAAGAAGCTCATTAAAATCGGCAATTTTGGCAGCCTGTTCCGAGGCGGCTTCCTGAAGCCACAAACCCTTATCCTTGGGCGCCCCTACACGGTCCTGAGCCATCGCGCCAACCGTAGAACCGAAAAATGCCACAAGAGCGGCCATAACTCCGGCGGTAAGCCTTTTGACGTTCATAGTTCTGCTTTCCTTTTGTTCCTACCCTACCCGGGCAACCAGCTGGTTATGGCAATAACCGACCGGTGGTTCGACAGCGCTTTGACCCTCCTGAGCATCAAAGCAGTCGACTTGAATGCGGGCACGTTATACCAGACGTTTTCTCAGGCTCAAGCCCGAGAGATGCCTTACAGCCATTTTTCTGCCGAAAATCGTTAATTTTTCACCCCGCCGTCTTGCGTTTTGCGGGCTAGGATATCATGTTAAACCTGATCTTAGGGTAGAAAATGCGGCAATTCGACGCAATATTCCGCCAAAAACTCAAGTGAGGAGTACCTCCATGTCCGATGCCCCCGCGTCGCTGAATTTCTTTTTCAAAGAGTCCGATCTGGATGAATCGCGCACGGAGACGCTGGTGGGTGAAACCCTTTCCGGTATGGAGGATGGCGAACTTTACCTCGAAGCGACACAATCCGAGTCCTTCACTTTTGATGACGGTCGGCTGAAATCCGCCAGTTTTGATTCAAGCCAGGGCTTCGGCCTGCGTGCAGTGTTGGGCGAATCAACCGGTTATGCGCATTCGAACGAACTCTCGGAAGCAGCAATTCGACGGGCCGGAGAAACTGTACGCGCCATCAGGACCGGCGATGGCGGCTCCATGAGCCTTGCCCCGACCCGCACCAACAAGCAGCTATATTCTGACGCCAATCCACTAGGCGGGATCGAGTTCGGGCGCAAAGTCAAGCTACTGGAGGAAATTGACGCATACACCCGCGCGCAGGATGAGCGCGTCCGGCAGGTTAGCGCCAGTCTCCTCGGTAGTTGGCAAGCGGTTGAGATCATCCGTGCCGACGGCCACCGTGTACGCGACATCCGCCCACTTGTAAGGCTGAACGTCTCGGTCGTCATGGGCGACGGCGAGCGGCAGGAAACGGGATATGAAGGCTTGGGTGGCAGGCAGGCCTATGATTTCCTGTTTGATGAAGCGCGCTGGCAGGCACAGGTGCAGGAAGCTATTCGCCAGGCTAGAGTGAACCTTGATAGTGTTGATGCGCCAGCAGGCGAAATGACAGTCGTTCTGGGCCCTGGCTGGCCGGGCGTGCTGTTGCATGAAGCGATCGGTCACGGCCTTGAGGGCGATTTCAACCGTAAAAAAACATCCGCATTCGCAGGCCTTATGGGCGAGCAGGTTGCTGCAAAAGGCATTACGGTGGTCGATGACGGCACGATTGAAGACAAACGTGGCAGCCTGACTGTAGATGACGAAGGCACCCCAACCGAACGTACAGTACTGATCGAAGATGGCATCCTCAAAGGGTACATGCAGGACCGCCTGAACGCCCGCCTGATGGGCATGGCCCCCACCGGTAATGGCCGCCGCCAAAGCTTCGCGCACCAACCCATGCCGCGCATGACCAATACATTCATGCTTGCAGGTGACAAAGACCCTGGTGAAATTCTGGCAAGTGTCAATGACGGTTTATATGCGGTGAACTTTGGTGGCGGCCAAGTGGACATTACGTCGGGAAAGTTTGTTTTTTCCTGCACCGAAGCTTACCGCGTCCGGGGTGGCAAGGTTATGGAACCGGTCAAGGGCGCAACCCTGATCGGCAACGGTCCGGATGTGCTCAAGCGCGTGTCGATGATTGGCAACGATCTGAAACTGGATCGCGGCGTTGGTACATGTGGTAAGGGTGGACAAACCGTCCCCGCGGGCGTCGGGCAACCAACATTGCGGGTGGATGGGCTAACTGTCGGCGGCACAGCGAGTTAAGCCTGCAAATCGTCCTCCGGGATCCCCGCCCCAATATCGAGGTATCGGAAAGAGGTTGAGCGTTCGACCTTCCCCTGGCCACGTTGCCGCCGCTCAGAGGCCAGATGATGCGGGTCCCGAACGGGGATAAGCACCTGCATTATTTTAGTATAGGTGTCCGGCGCATCCGGCCATATAGGCACACTAACGCCGATAAAATTGATATCGCGCACGGACGGCGTCATCCAAACCGACGCGACGGGATGCGATGCCTGTGCCCAAAGCCGCCGCGCCCGTATGCTTTTGTCACCCGGAGAGGTTATATCAAGGTAGTTTAATCCGGTGAAATCATAATCATATGCTTCCTGAAATATGCTCCCTGCATAACGGAAAATAAACGTGTCCGGCCCATGAGCATCGAGCAACATCATACCCCGCATCAGATCCGGCATATCATGGAGTTTTATCTGGGAACGCTTCGGCACAAGGCTCTGGCCGCGCCAGCGATGCCAGGAGCGCAGAAAGTCCATCAACGTCTTCTGCTGGGCGAATGCCGGTAAGCTTGGACGGAAATCTTTTTGACCGACACTCATAAGATGTTAACCGATTTAGATTATCGTACTTTCAGACAGTGTATAACAATGATGCAACGAACGGTACCCTGCAAGGTTTTTGAATTGATGCTTGATCCGGTGGGAAAAATCATTAAGTGTTCGCCTTCTTTTCCGTGTGGGGCGGTTGAAAATAATATATGAAATCTCTGTTATGGATTGCTGGATTACTTCTGACGCTGAGCGCTCCCGTCCTTGCCGAGGAGCGGGCACCTCTTGTCGTGACCTATTATAACTACCCTCCTCACTTACGCATCGTTGACGGCCAACCTGCAGGTCTCTATGCCGATCAGATAGAAAAGATCGTCAGCCTCGCCGGCTTTAAGGTTGCATGGTACCCCTCCAGTATCGACGAAGAGGCGCGCATGCTCAACGATGGTAGGCGTCTGATCTGTACTACAGGCCGCTTGCGCACCCCGGATCGCGCTGCCCAGTGGAGCTTCCTACCCTATATTTTTGATATAGTACCCGGTGACCTCGTAGTAGCGGTACCTCAGGAGGCGACTAAAATCCGGGCCCATGGTTCACTTGCCAATCTGGTTCAGGATAAGTCGCTTATTGGTTCGCTACTGGAGAGCGGTGTATACGGTGACGAGGTCGATGCCATACTGGCCACGCAGACCTCGCCGTGGATACTGCGCACGGGGAAGACAGACCTTCAATTATTAAACATGCTGCTTGCAGGCCGTGCGCACTATACCATTGTCCCGGAAGACCAATGGCATTTCGCGAAAAACGAAAATCCTGATATTGAGAAGCTTGTACCTATCAACAGCATCACCGCACTGCCCGCACTGCCAATATATATTGCCTGCAGCCGCCATCTGCCACAAACCACGCTTGACGCACTTTCCAACGCGATGGGCAAGCTTGGGTTTGTTTATAGACCGCTGGTGGATAACAGCCTCACCAACGACTGAAGCCTCTCCGGCCTGAATTCCAGACCGGAGAAAAAAACGGGCAACTACGCCAGGAGAGTAGCCTCGGTTGCAGCCGTCACGTCATCGATTGTGACACCGTCTGCAAGTTCGACGACCTTGAGGCCACCTTCAACCACATCAAACACACCCAGCCCGGTGATGATGCGGTCAACCACCGCAGCGCCGGTCAGAGGGAGTGAGCAGGCCTTGAGCAGCTTTGATGCCCCAGCTTTATTGGTGTGATCCATTATCACCACCACGCGCTTCACGCCAGCGACCAGATCCATCGCGCCACCCATACCCTTGACCATCTTGCCAGGAATCATCCAGTTGGCGAGATCACCATTCTCCGCCACTTCCATAGCCCCAAGGATTGACAGGTCAATATGACCGCCCCGAATCATGCCGAAGCTGTCCGCGCTTGAGAAATAGCTTGAGGTCGGCAGTTCAGTAATAGTCTGCTTGCCAGCATTGATAAGGTCCGGGTCCACTTCATCTTCATAAGGGAACGGCCCCATACCAAGCATGCCGTTTTCGCTTTGCAGCGTCACCTGCATTCCGTCGGGGATATAATTCGCGACAAGGGTGGGGATACCAATACCCAGGTTGACATAAAACCCATCCTCAAGCTCACGGGCAGCGCGGGCGGCCATCTGGTTGCGATTCCAGCCTTTGTTTTCGTCAGTCATTATGCGTCTCCCCGGCTACGAACTGTGCGCTGTTCAATACGCTTCTCGAAGGTGCCTTTGACAATGCGTTGCACAAAGATACCCGGTGTATGGATATTATCCGGATCCAGCTCACCTGGCTCAACCAACTCTTCGACTTCCGCTACCGTCACCTTGCCGGCCGTTGCCATCATCGGGTTGAAGTTGCGCGCCGTTTTACGGAATACCAGATTACCCTCTGTGTCGCCCTTCCACGCCTTCACTAAGGAAATATCTGCGGTCAGGCCGGTTTCCATAATATATGTCTCGCCAGCAAAATCCTTATGCTCCTTGCCTTTGGCGATCAGCGTACCAACACCGGTTTTGGTATAAAACCCCGGAATGCCTGCCCCGCCCGCGCGAATGCGCTCGGCCATAGTGCCCTGTGGGTTAAATTCCAACTCAAGCTCGCCTTCAAGATACTGGCGTTCAAATTCTTTGTTCTCCCCTACGTAGGACGAGATCATTTTTTTTATCTGTTTGGCATCCAGGAGAACACCGAGACCAAAGCCGTCCACGCCGCAGTTATTGGAAATAACAGTCAGGTCTTTTACCCCTGCGGCATGGACTGCTGAGATCAAATTCTCTGGAATACCGCAAAGGCCGAAGCCCCCCGCCATCATCGTCATTCCGTCAAACAGCAGCCCGTCAAGCGCTGATCCGGCTGTCTCATATACTTTTTTCATGTATACCTCCCGAACATAAAACCTGATATCCGACGTCGACCAACAAGGCCAAAGCACCGGGAACACAGCGGAAAAATCATAACTGAGTCACATATCCCCAAATAGTTTCATTTGCAACAATGTGAGTATATCGCGATATCTTTCTGGGACATCTTGATGCCTTTGTTAAGCTACATTATCTTTATGTTATAAATAGACGAGCGCTATAGCGCCTTAGACAGCGATTGGAGACCCAAGCATGATACGCATTTTATGCCGCCTTGTCGGCAGTGCATTCTGCTTCATAGGTATAATTGGCATGCTGACGCCAATTCCCTTTGGATTGATATTTTTTGTGATCGGCCTTCTGTTCCTGATCCCCACGACCCCGTCTGTCGCCCGGCTTGTGCGCAGCGCGCGCGGCCGCAGTGGGCTTTTTGACCGGGTTATGCACACTGCCACACGCGCCGCTCCCGCGCCCTACAGGCGGGTTCTTCGCCGTACGGAAATCGATAGCTTCGATTGGTAACATCCAGCAACTTCGGCTACCGGGCAGCACAAGGGCCGGCCTTTTTAAAAGGCACCAAATACACTGACATTATTTGGCAGGATACAGCCAATACAGTTCCCCCACTGAAACCAGTCACGATTAGTGAGGGACAAAACAATGAAGACAACACTGAAACTCCATGCCTTTCCAACTGGTGACGGCATGTTCAATATGAGTCCATTTTGTTGTAAAGCCGACATCCTGTTCAAAATTGCCGATATGGAGTACGAGCCTGCCGTACCGGAAGATTTCACAAAATTCTCAAAAGCCAAACTCCCGGTATTGGAAGACAGCAGCACGATCATTGAAGACAGCGAAATGATCCGGCAACATCTGGAAAACAAGTTCGGTGTAAATCTGAACGGTACCCTTAGCACGACAGAACAGGCAATGGGGCACGCGCTGTGCCGTATGGTTGAGGAACGCACCCGCTATGGGCTGTTGTATTTTCGCTGGCACACCGATGCAGGCTGGGCACAGACTCGCGCCATTTTCTTTGCCAACGCTCCGAGCGAAGTAGCAGAGACAGTGCGCAGCCAGGTGCGTCAAACCTTGCATCTGAATGGCTTCAGCCGCCACAGCGAGGCTGAGATAAAAGCTTTTCTCCATTCCGACTTGGAGGCCCTTTCCATCATGCTCGGTGAAGAAGATTGGTTCTTCAGCGACAGTCCAACCTACATTGACGCCTGCGTCTTTGCATTGCTGGCAAACCTTTGCGCTTCCCCCATCAAAACCTGGGCAAATGCCCTTGTGCATGAGTTCCCCAACCTGGAGTACTATGTTATGCGCGGCATGCAGAAGTGGTACCCTCATTACTGCGCAAAGCTAAGGTCTGCATCAGACTGAACACTCGCAACAAATGGCATCCTTGCAGGTGCCTTTTGTTTTCCCCTTGCGCATATTCACCTTCGCCCCTATATCAAATCGATATAAATATAATGCGTGCACTACAAAATGTGCAGGACTGAGGGCGAGGAAATGACAAGATTATCTGGTGGCCAACAGGGACCCCTGTCGTGGCTTTTTATAGCTATTACATCCGTTTTGGTTTTTGTCTCCTCAGCCACCAATGCGGCAAGGCTCGAAGCTGATGTCGCGCATGAGTTGGAAGCCGAGGGACTGTCTGGCATGGTGTGGGCCACCCTTGAGCACGACAAGGTAACGACCTCAGCCGCCGGCTACGCCAACATGGCCGACCATACGCCCATGGACGACGAATCCCGCATCCACGTAGGTTCGGTGACCAAAAGTCTCCTTGCAACGGGCATCTTGCACCTCGCCAGCACCGGCCACCTGGATATTGATAGACCAGTGACGCACTATATGCCCGCCCTCAATATACAAAACCAGTGGGCACCACAATCGCGGGTGACGGTACGCCACCTTCTCGATCACACGTCAGGGTTTGACGACGCCCGGCTTTGGCAGATGTTCAGCAACGACATATCACCCGATACGCCGCTTATATACGCGTTTGAACGCAGCCCGGAGGTATTGAAGGCCCACACCCGCCCCGGCACGCGGTTCTCCTATTCCAACAGCGGATATGCGCTGCTTGGTCTACTGATTGAGACGGTAACCGGTGAGCGATATGAGAATTATCTGGATGACAAGCTGCTGAAACCGCTCGGCATGAATTCCAGCACCTTCCATTTTACCACACAGCTCGGTGCCACTGCCGACATGGCGCTGGCATGGGGCCACACGGATGGCGGCAAACCCGTCGCAGCACAGCCAGTCATGCTGCGCCCGGCGGGCCAGTTCTCCACAACGGCGGCCGACATGGCAACCTATGCAAAATTCCTTATGTCTGACGGTACACTCGGTAGCAAGACGTTCATCACGCCTGAGCTTATGGCCGCGCGCGGCGTGCCCCACACAACCGAGGCACGCTGGAACGGCCTTATGGCAGGCTATGGCTTGGGCATGAGCACATACGACCGTTTTGGTGCCCTTGGTAAATGCCATTCAGGCAATATAATCGGCTACGCCAGCATACTCTGTATATACCCAAGAGAGCAGAAAGCTTTCTTTGTGAGCATCAACACCGACAGCGAGACAGCAGATTACGCGCGCGTTTATGGCCGCATTGCCGCGTCTCTCAACCTTGAAGCTCCCGCAGCCCCTGCAGATGACCTGCCAACGGCGGACGCCAGCGACTGGAACGGACATTATATATTGGCACCAAACAGGTTTGACAGTTTTCGCCTACTTGATGTGATGTTTTCCTACCAGAAACTTGAGTGGCGATCCGGCAACCTGCTTATGCGCCCGTGGAGCGGTGACCCCCGTGTCTTGCGCCCTGTCGGCGAACGCTTGCTTTCAGCCCGAAACCGAAACGTCACCTCACACGTGCTGATGTTGGACGAAGAGGACAACCCACTTATCAGCGACGGTTTCCGCACTTATAAAAAGGTCAACCCCTCGCTTATCTTCGGCCTGTGGGCCAGTGCAGCGCTGTGTAGCGTGGGAATTCTGTGGTTTGCCGGTTTTGGCGCGGTTGCTTTTATCCAGCACAAAGCGGCGGCATTTATCCGCGCCGAAGGCATGGCCTTCACAGGTATCGTCAGCCTGCTGCTTCCCATACCGTTTTTTTTCCTGCAACCGTTTACAGCGCTTGGCGACATGACCCTCGCCAGCGTGGCCCTGGCTGCAGTCAGTATTGCTTTGCCCGTGTCCATGCTGGCGGCACACACAAAGATTATCCATACCAAAAATCGCAGCCGCATTGAGACCCTGCATGGGATAGCCGCGATCGCGGTTTTTCAGTTTTGTCTGGTGCTTTGGTACTGGGACATGATGCCCTTGATGCTGTGGCGATAGCAGGCAGGAAGGCATCCCTCAGCGGTGTGATCCACGACTGCTGCAGCCCCCTCCATCCGGATCACTCTGCCCCGGCCAGTGAAGTATATTCCCATGTCCAGGGTAGCCCCGTTGACCCTAGCACGGCTTCTACGATTTGAGGGAAAATCAGATCGCCTTTTGCTGTGTTCGACATCAACAGAACACAGTGCGCCTTCTCAATCAGGCAAACGATCAGATTGTCTGTTTTTTCATTATGCCCACCTTTAACAAAAGCACGTCCTTGAGGTCCAACCCAATTAACTGTACCAACCCCGGCAGAAAGGTTGATATCACGGTTCGCGGCATAAGGGGCCGGGTCCAGCGTCGGGAATTGATGGCGGGACGCGATGGGGAAACCAGCACCGGTCAACTGAGTAAACACGTTTCTGGAAAGTAGCTTGCCGCCTGTCAGGGCCGCAACCCAGCTTGAAAGATCATGCAACGTTGTATCCATTGACCCGGCCGCCCGCACGTTGGATTGCATATTATGCCGCAAATTGTCGCCCTCCACATTATAGCCATGGGCGAAATTGGGCTTGAAGTCATTCCGCCAGATCAAACTCGTTCGTGTCATGCCAAGGGGGGTAAAAAATCTTGCACTGAGTTCTGCTGCAGTGTCGAAGCCTGTCGCCTCTTCCACCACCCGCTGCGCGATATAATAGCCTTCGCCCGAATAACCGTAGCGCTCATCAGGCTCGAAGTAGAACTGCAGTTTCCCATCGCGGTCAAACTCCCCTTCCTGCGTGAAAAACCTGTAATTCGGCAAGCCGGTTGTATGTGACAGCAACATGCGAAGCGTCAGCTTTTCCCAGCGCGGATCGCCCTGCAGGTCGGAATAATCTTCAAGAACTGATTCCCCAGTGTATTCAGGCAAGGGCTTCGACAAATATTCACTTATCGGACGATCAAGGTCCAGCACACCCTCGTCCACGAGTTGAAGCACATAAACGGCGAACACCAGCTTGGTAAGGGACGCCGCATACATCACCGTGTCTTCATCCAGTTCTTGCGTTTCCTCCACCTTGGCGTAACCAAAGGTCTTGCGCACACGCACGCCACCGTCTTCAATGATTGCTAGGGCAAGGCCAGGCACCGAGTGCTCGGTCATCAGATCTTCAATCAGCGCTTCTGTTTGCTCTGGCAATGCGCTCGCGCCAGCGCCTATCGAAAGGCTCATCAAGGCCGCACCAGTGATCATTTTTTTTATGCTTTTCAAAACTTCCTCCTGTCGCCTGAGAGGTAAAGTCTTGGCAAGTCATGCCGTGCATACAAGATGAATAACGAGGAATATTCAGCAAAAACGCAAAAAGCCCGACCGAATTGGCCGGGCTTTTCAAATTCTGTTGCGGGAAAGCACCTTACGCGTTTTTCTCGGCCTCAATACCCTGACGGATCAGGTCGGCGGCCACTTCCGGACCTTCCCAGCCTTTGATCTTCACCCACTTGCCTTTTTCGAGATCTTTATAATGCTCGAAAAAGTGGGAAATCTGCTGAAGGAAAATCTCGGGCAGTTCCTCATAGCTTTTCACGTTACTATAGAACGGGTGCAGCTTATCGACGGGTACCATGAGAAGCTTCTCGTCCATGCCTGCCTCGTCTTCCATAATCAGAACACCAAGCGGACGGCAGCGCACAACAGCCCCGGGCATAATCGGCGTACGGTTGGCAAGCAGCACGTCGACCGGGTCGCCATCATCTGCAAGCGTATGCGGGATAAAACCATAGTTACAGGGGTAGCGCATGCTGGTGTGCATGATACGGTCGACAAACAGCGCGCCCGATTCTTTATCCAGCTCATATTTCACCGGTTCGGTACCGGCGGGTACTTCGATGATGACATTCACGTCCCAGGGAGCGTTTTCGCCAACGGAGATTTTCTTGATATCCATGGATGTTGGTCCTTGGCCTAATGGTTGGGGAGATGCCGTCGCACCACACCCGCCGGGTCAGGCTGTGAGCTGCCCAAGAATGAGCGCCACAAAGACGATCCAGCCGAATGCGATGTTCGAGCGGAAAACTTTTAAACAGAGGCCAGCATCATCAATATCGACCCGCACCACCTGTGCACCGAGGTGAATACCCGCAAGCGCGATGCCGATGTAATAGATAAATCCAAGATTGGCAAGGCTTCCCGCGACAATCAGGCCAATTATAAAAAGACTGTAAAATACAGCGAGCGCCGGTTTGGTTTTCCGCCCCAGCGTGAGCGCTGAAGATTTAACGCCGATAAGCGCATCATCTTCCTTGTCCTGATGGGCATATATGGTGTCGTAACCCAAGGTCCAGAACAGCGCACCAAAGTATAGCAACAGCGGCGCCGCCGACAATTCGCCCCGGATCGTAGCCCACCCCATAAGCGCACCCCAGTTGAAGGTCAGGCCAAGCCATGCCTGCGGCCAGCCTGTGATACGCTTCATAAACGGGTAAATGGCCACCATGACAAGGGAACCAAGGCCCACTAAAATGGCGAAAGGTCCGAGTTGCAGCAGAACAGCAAGGCCGATAAGGCACTGGAACACAAGAAACACCCACGCGCCTTTCAGGCTTACTTCGCCCGCAGGAATGGGCCGGGATTTGGTGCGTTCAACAGCGCCGTCAAAATCCCGGTCTACAATATCATTGTAGGTGCAGCCCGCGCCGCGCATGGCCAGCGCACCAATGGCGAACAAAAGAAGCAGATAGGCGTGCATGAGCGTGAAACCCGCATCCGCCGCCAGCACCAGCGACCACCAGCACGGCCACAACAGAAGCCACGCACCCACGGGCCGGTCAAGCCGGGCCAGCTTCAGGTAGGGCCGCATGGCCGCAGGCGCCTGCCGATAGACAAAGCTGCCTTCCACCGCATCAGCGGTTTTCACCACATCTTTTGAACTATTCCAGAACATGGATTTGGGCGTACGGTGAGGGCGTGCAGATGTCAAGAAAATGCCGCCCGCAGCGTCATTCCCGCGAAGGCGGGAATCCAGGCCATGGCTGTGAGCATGAGAGAGGTATGAACGAAATATACAACCGGTCATTCCCGCGAAGGCGGGAATCCATGTAATCTGGCGATCATACAGCATCAGACTGGACTCCCTTCCCTCACCGCTGTCGCGGCTCGCCGGGAGTGACCATTGAATTAGATCACCTTAGCTGCGAGGGCCTCGCGTTCAGCGTCGGTCAGCTTGATGGGTTTCCTGATCGGGCGCAGGGTGTGCTCGTCAAAAAACGGTTTCCAGCTTTTCCCGAAGCGGATGCGCCAGATCGCCATTTTGGTGAACAGCCGCATGATCATGCCCATGGTGCGCAGGCGTGAGCCGAGCGGGATGGGCGGTTTCTCAAATCCCACCGCACGCACGGGGCCAACCAGATCCACCACCGCACTTGAGGTGCCCTTGTGCCCGATACATATGGGCAGCACCCCAAGGAAAGGCATGCCCCCACGGGGGAAAGTGTTGCCAAGCGGGGTTTTGCAGCAGTCTGCATACCACCTGACCGGGCCGGTATCTGTGATGCGCACGGCTGCGAGATGCTCATGCCCCTGATGTATCTCAAAATCACGCGGGTTCATCTGGAAGATGTTGGAATATCCGCCCTCGTCCAGCATGTCATCTGCCCGGCCCAGATAATGCGCATAAGCCTGACAGGCATCGCACGGGCAGCGCACGTGGTTTGTGGAAGCAGGCGACAGGCCACGGATCATGCCGGTGACCTTGCCGCAACTACAGCTCATGGGTGCGTCAGTTGCCAATTTACCCTCCCCCAATTCAGGCTTTCAGTCTTGCGCCTTAAAGACAAACATGGCCTGATGGCAGCAGGAAGGCAATAAACAAGCGAGGCAGACGTGTCATTTGAACTTTGGTTATCATTTGCTGTCACCAGCGCCATATTGGTGGCGATCCCCGGCCCCACAGTAATGATGGTGGTGAGCTTTGCGCTAAGCCAGGGCAAACGCAGCATTCCGGCCTCCACCACCGGCGTGATGGCCGGTGACTTTACCGCCATGACCGTGTCGCTTCTGGGGGCTGGTGCCATATTGGCCGCAAGCGCCACCTTGTTCACGCTCATCAAATATATCGGGGCGGCATACCTTGTGTGGCTTGGTCTCAAGATGTGGCGTGGCGCCAAGGCGGGTGAGGCGCTGCCGGAGGCTTCAAAAACCCTTGGGCGGGACCGGCACGTATTCTGGCGCTGCTACATCGTCACCGCGCTAAACCCCAAGGGGATGGTGTTTTTCACTGCCTTCCTGCCACAGTTTATCGACCCCACCGCCGCGCTGCTGCCTCAGTTTGCCCTGCTTGAGGCTACCTTCATCGGCCTTGCCGGGCTGAATACCGTGATGTGGGCCATGACAGCGGGCAGCCTGCGGGCCCGGTTTGAAAGACCCGGTTTCCGCGCGACTGTGGACCGCGTTGGCGGCAGCTTTTTGATTGGTGCGGGTATCCTCACCGCCGCAAGCCGCCGCGCCGCGTCATAAGCGCTAGAATATACGCGGTATCCATAACCCCGCGCTGACAACAGCGATGCCAAAGGCCATCAAACCGGTCATCACAAAGACAAGCCCGGCCACATGCGGCCGCATGGCTTTGTTCTGGGGGCGTTCGGCACGGAAATACACCTCAAGCACCAGAAGCGGCAGCAGATACTGCGCAAAAGCGGTGATATAGAGGAACGGACCGGAGAAGGTCTCCGCGTCGATCCCGATACCGCCGGTGGCGGCAAACCAGCCGAAGATCATGAGCCGCAGGAACCACACGGCACTCACCACCATGAAAAGCCTGAGCGCCCAGCGCCGGTGCGCGGCAAAATCGCGCTGACGAGCATACTTGTAGGCGAGATAGGCGAACACCACCACCAACACACCATCGAGCGTGAGCGCGACATCCTGAATAAACGAGCCGATAACCCGCTCGCGCGACCACACGAGGTAAGCCCCCGCAATGCTGACTGCCACGGACGCCACCATGTAGAACCGACCCGCCCATCGGTGCAGGCGCGGGGCTTTTGCGCGAATAGCGGGAATAAGCTGTAGCTGCCCGGCGGCAATAATAAGCCCGGCCACCAAAATATGGGTCACGATGGCAATATTGCCCACCGTATCTCCCTCAACATAACCATTGGGCAGGTGGGTATCGGCGAAACCGGCCACACCGCCGTTCACAAAGCGGGTGCCGTAAAAGCCCATGATGTATAATACGAACAGCCACTGGCCGATGGCCGTGACCACAAACCATGTTTTGGCGGAAAGGGAGAGCCAGTTGCGGGCGCGTTTTGGCGGTGCCGCGACAGGCTGTGCGGAAGCGTAATCTGTCATGTTGTTTCCTCGCGTCTTTGCCGGTCTGCGCCGGCACTTTATTATATCTTTTCGATATAACCAGAGATATGCATCCCAGCCCATGACTGCAAGGATCAAAAATTTGGCTTTTGGTATCATGCACGGCTAAGGTAGCGGTCCAAGCGCACGAGAGAGGCGCATATGCATAGCGAGGGAAAACAGATGATAGGGACAGTTTCTGCAGGGCTTGCGCAGTCGCTCCTGAGTTTCGCAATTTCAAAAGGGGCTGATAAAGATGCACTTCTGGCGGCAGCAGATATAGCCCCTGCGCTCTTGCTCAACCCTGACAACCGGGTACCACTTGATAATTACCGCACCCTTATGCGCACCGCGAAGCACATGTGCGGCGACCCTGCGCTTGCGCTTGAGTTCGGCGCCGCAGAGCCGATCGAGCGGCATTCTGTTGTTGGGCTGATATGCCACTCTGCTGCAACCATGGGCGAAGCGTTCATGCAAATGAGCCGCTATGCCCGGCTGGTGATTGATGTGGAAAGCGGCGGCAAGGCACGCTTCAACCTCGCTCAGCTTGAAAGCGGTGTGTGGATCGAGGACAACCGGCCTGAACCCAATGAGTTCCCGGAGTTGAGCGAAAGCACCTTCGCCCGCTTTGTGTGTGATTACCGCCGCCATTTTGGTGATGCACCCTTCGCGCAGGAAATTCATGTCACACACCCGCGCCCCGACCATGTAGAAGCCTATGACCGCATTTACCGCGTGCCGGTGCATTTTGGCGCTGACCGTAACGCCATCCGCATTGACCCCACATGGCTCGGTGTCGAAATCCAGCCCACCAACCGCTATATGTTTGGCGTGTTGAGCAATATGGCCGACGCCCTGATGAAAAAGCTGGAAGGCGCTTCGAGCGTGCGCGGCCGGGTAGAAAATACGCTGCTACCGCTCCTTCACACCGGCGAAGTGAGCATGGATGACATTGCGGTACAGCTGAACATGAGCCGCCAGACGCTGTACCGCAAGCTGCGTGCGGAAGGCATCAACTTTGAGACGCTTCTGGATGAGCTTCGCCACACCATGGCCCTACATTATCTGAACGGGGAGCAGGTATCCGTGAACGAAACCGCCTATCTTGTGGGTTTTTCTGAAGCCAGCAGCTTCTCCCGCGCGTTCAAACGCTGGACCGGGCAAAACCCAAGTGAGCTCAAAGCACAGCAAAAGATAGCGTGAGCTAACCACAACATCCCTGTTTACCTGCGAGCAGGCAGGCACTAGACTATACCCATCCGCTAAGTCACCCTGCTAACTCACGCTGGTAAAAAGGGTTTTCACCGCCATGCACCAAGATGCCATGCTCATTGAAATCCTTGCCCTTATGGCCGTCGCCGTGTTGTCTGCAACGATTTTTGCCCGCCTTGGCTTCGGCGCCATCCTTGGCTATCTGGTGGGCGGCATGCTCATTGGCCCATGGGGGCTTGGCCTCATTCACGACCCGACCCAGATCGCCCATCTTGGCGAATTTGGTGTGGTGTTCCTGCTGTTCCTGATCGGTATTGAACTGAAACCCGCCCGGCTGTGGGTGATGCGGCGACAGGTATTTGGCCTTGGCTCTGCACAATTACTGCTCACCGGCGCTGTGCTCTCTTTCATCGCTTACGCCGCCCTGCCACTTGAGCCCGCCACCGCTGCGCTGGTCGGTTTGGGGCTTGCGCTTTCCAGCACGGCATTCGGCATCCAGTTGCTTGCAGCTAAAAACCAGCTTTCCAGCCAATGGGGCCGCGCGGGTTTCTCCATTCTGTTGCTGCAGGATCTGGCCGTCGTCCCATTGCTGGCGCTGGTCCCCTTGCTGGCAAAGGGGGAAGCCACGGTCGGGGCATCGCTCGGCCTCGCGATCCTTGAGACAATGGCCATCCTCGCGGGCGTCGTTATTGCCGGAAGACTGGCGATTAACCCGCTTTTTCGCATGGTAGCAGCCAACAAAACGCCTGAGGTCTTTACCGGCTTTGCCCTGCTTCTCGTCCTTGGCTTTGGCTGGTTCATGGAGAGCATCGGCCTGTCGATGGCGATGGGTGCCTTTATCGCCGGGCTTTTGATGTCGGAAAGCGAATTCCGTCATCAGGTAGAAGTGGATATCATGCCGTTCCGCGGGCTGTTGCTTGGCCTCTTTTTTATGGCGGTCGGCATGGGGATAAATTTCGGTGCACTGGCCACACAGACATGGCTCATTCTGGCCATGCTGGCGGGTTTGTTAACGGTAAAAGCCGTTATTATCACAGCGCTTGTGCGCCTTATGGGCTACACCG
>NZ_JBLXGZ010000028.1:0-53879 GCF_048260245.1 Kordiimonas sp.
CCAATCGAATAGGTAGCATCTTCACCGACACTGACCGAAAGTGCGCCACCAAACGTGGCTGCATCGTTGACACCGCTGACGGTGATCACAATGCTCTGCTCTGTACCGTCGGCCGCTTCAACCGTCAGCGTGTCACCCAGCGTATCGCCGGCACCCAGCGCCTGAACACCCGCCAAGGTCTCATCAAGGTCATAGACCCAGTCACCATTGGCCGCAATCGTCAGGTCACCATAGGTCCCGTTCACTGTCTCTGCCGTGAACTGGTTGGCACTCTCCGGATCCGTTACCGTCGCTGAACCACCAACACTGTCGGTGTCTTCGTTCAGGCTACCAGTCAGATTACCACCAAAGCTCGCGGCATCGTTAACACCGCTGACGGTGATCACAATGCTCTGCTCTGTACCATCGGCAGATTCAACCGTTAGCGTATCACCTAGTGTATCACCAGCACCCAGCGCCTGAACACCCGCCAAGGTCTCATCAAGGTCATAGGACCAATCACCATTGGCCGCGATCGTCAGATCACCATAGGTCCCGTTCACTGTCTCTGCCGTAAAGCTGTTGGCACCGTCAATGTCTGTGACTGTCGCTGAACCACCAACACTGTCGGTGTCTTCATTCAGGCTACCCGTCAGGTTGCCGCCAAAGCTCGCGGCATCGTTGACACCACTGACCGTGATCACAATGCTCTGCTCTGTGCCGTCGGCAGATTCAACCGTCAGCGTGTCTCCCAGTGTATCACCAGCGCCCAGCGCCTGAACACCCGCCAAGGTCTCATCAAGGTCATAGACCCAGTCACCATTGGCCGCGATCGCAAGGTCACCATAGGTCCCGTTCACTGTCTCCGCCGTGAAGCTGTTGGCACCGTCGACGTCCGTCACCGTCGCTGAACCACTGACACTATCCGTATCTTCGTTCAGGCTACCGGTCAGCGTACCGCCAAAGGTGGCAGCATCATTCACCGGATTGACATTGACGGTAACGTCTGCCGCAGTAGATGTAGCCGGATTGCTGCCGCTGTCGGCATCCGTCACCGTCACGCGAATAACACGGTCACCGTCGGTTGGGTCATCGCCCGCCGCATTATCGTATTGTATCGACTGCAAGAGAGTCTGTACCGCGGCTGTTGTAGCATCTGCGCTCAAAGTAATGATCAGACCTTCGCCTGTAGCCCCCGTCGAGCCACTTTCAATGGTACCGATGATACTGCCGCTGACCGAAACACTTGAACCAGCCGCTTGCCCGGCGGACAGACTTACGGTGCCGGTCGTATCGATTACCAACCTGTCTTCGTTCTGCTGGCCAGACTGGTAACTGACCGTGATGTTGCCACCATTGAAATTGCTCGAATCTGCATCGGTCACTGTGACGTTGCCGCCAACGTCAATTGCTGTCGCGCTGTCACCTTCGGTAAAGGTAAAACTGTCGCCGTCCAGATTGCTGACAATTGGCGGATTGGGCGTGACGGCAATGGTGAAACTGCCCGCGGTGTCTTCGTCGCCGCCATTCGCGGTGCCGTCACCATCGTTCAGCGTCAGCGTGAAGCCGCGGTCACCGATGCCACTTGGCGCCGAATAGACCAGGTTTTGCAGCAGCGTTTCAACGCGTTCCGGCGTCGCATTGGCATTGAGATTGATGCTGAAGTCATTGCCGCCCTGTCCGTCATCGGTTGCATCAACCACGCCAATCGACACACCTGAAACCTGAATGGTTTCGCCCGCGGTGACGGTACCGTCACCGCCAGAGGTAATCGTTGTTCCGTCTACTGCCCAACTGCCGTTAATGGTGCCGGTGTTTTGTGCGATAGTCAGGAAACCGCCATTGAAGTCAGCGGAGTCCGCGTTGGTGACGGTCGCATCACTCAGGTCGCTAACCGCTGTCGCGCCAGCGCCTGAAATCACTTCAGACGCGCTGTCACCAAATACATTGCCAACAACCGGCGCGTCATTAACGGCCGTGAGCGACACGGTCGATACTACGGACAAGGACGCGCTATCATCGCCGCCGTCGTCGGTGCCGCCGCTGTCTGTCATTGAGGTGACGGTCACGACACGGTTAGCCCCGGTGGTGGGGTTATCCGACGTATTCTCATAACTGATGCCATCCACAAGAGTCTGCGTCGCGGCCGCCGACATCGTGCCGCCGCTTAGCGTAACGGTCGCGGTGCTGCCTGATACGCTAACCGAATAGGTCAGACTGTTCGTTGCCGTTGTGCCGGTTTCGCTGTCGTCCAGCGTAACTGCGGTACCATCAATATTCAGTATTTCATTGCCGGTATCGGACACGTTGGTAACCGTCAGGGTCAGGCCGGTGATAGTTTGGCCAGCCTCAACGGTGGACGCTGCAACTGTATTGAACACATCCGAAGCAGAGCCGCCTTCTGTGAAGGTCGGATTACTGCCGGTGGCTGTCAGCGTTGGCTCGTCGTTTACACCGGTGACGGAAACCGTGGTTGAGCCGGTGTCCGTGTCTGTGCCGTCGCTGAAGGACCAGTCAAGCTGCACGCTCGCGCTTGGGTCATCGCTGGTGTTTTCATACTGAATATGCTGGAGCACGTCGTTGACAAGCGACGTGGTGGCCGCCGTTGCGGCTGACGTGAACGTAATCGTGAGTGTGCCGCCTGACACCGTATAGGTGGCGAAGGTGTCGTCGTCCGCAAACGTGTTGAGCGCACCTGCGCTTGCCGTGCCGGAGGTAACAAAGGTGTTGCCGCTTGTGTCGAAGCTGAAACTGTCATTTGCGTTGGCGCCGCCATTCCGGGCAATGGTGAGTGTCGCACCGCTGTAATAGCCGTTGCCGCCATTGAGGGCGTCAAGCTCCACGTCCGCCAAGGTGACATTGCTATCAAGCGTGACAGCCGTGCTGTCCTCAGTGAAGGACGGCGTGCCATCAAGCCCGGTAAACTCAGGCTCGTCGTTCACGGCTGTTATGTCGATATTGATAGTGTCTAGTATGACATCGCCGGAACCGTCATCGTCATTGGCTGTCACGGTTATGGTCGCCGCGTCGTCTCCGTTGACGTGTTCCGCACCGGTGTATTGGATCGCGTCAGTGTCATCGAGATAGCTGCTTAAGTCAGCGGCTGTGCCAACCAGCGAAATTGTTGTGCTGTTGACCAGTGTTTCCGTAACACCAGAGCCAACGCTCGCGCCGTCTGCCGGTGCGCTGAAGGTACCGCCGCTTGCCGTCAGTGTAACCGTGATGATGTCGCTGTCCGGGTCGTCAAAGGTAACGCCTGAGAGATCAACGGCGCTTTCCGTGTCTTCAAGCACTGTCACGTCATCTGGTATACCGGTGGCGTCTGGGTCATCATTAACGGCTGCCACTGTCACCGTTGAACTGAGGGAAAGTGTTGCCGTATCATCCCCACCGTTTGCGGTGCCACCGTTGTCGCTGAGGCTTGTGATCGTTACAACGCGGTCGCCTTCGGTTGGGTTCTCGCTTGTGTTCTCGTAAGACAGGCCTTCCAGAATGTTCTGGCTTGCGGCCGGTGAACCGCTTGAATCGGTGAAGGTGATGGTGGCTGTGGTATCGCTGACCGCCACGTTCACAGTGATCAACCCACCGTTTATGGTGTCTGACGTGCCGTTCGTCAGCGCGAAGGCTTTGCCATCTGCGTTGATAATCTCATTGGCGCCGTCGGTCACATTAGTAACGGTGATTGTGTAGCTGGCAACACCGTTACCATCGACCGTGGAAAGCGCCACACTGCTGAACAGGTCAACCGCCGCACCATCTTCGGTGAAGGTGGGGTCTTCCCCTGTGGCGGTGAGCGTTGGCTCGTCATTCACGGCGTTGATGGTAACCGTGGCTTGCTCAGTCGCGCTTGAGAAGGCCGTGGTGCCTCCGTTTGTTGAGGTATCCGCCGTATTGCCCGCAGTGCCAGTGCTTTTATCCCATGCCCGGTAGGTGATGGTGGCGGTGCCATTATAGTCGGCGTCCGGCACAAAGCGGATCAATTGTGTGCTGCTCCCGGACAGCGTACCATCCAGCAATCGAGCTGCGCTGGAGATATCGACCGAGCTGCCTGTCGTGCCTGAAAAACTGGTCCAGTTTGAGCCGTTGTCGGTTGAATATTGCCAAACACCATTGGTGTTATCCACGTTGGTAACCGCAATGGCTTCAACCGCGCTGCCGTCCACATCGGTGATTGAACCATCGGTCACGAGGTCGGCAATGCTGGTGCCCGTGTTGTTGGCATTGTTGGTGGCGTCATCGTCGCCATCGGCGCCTGAGCTGTCGTCATCGCCTGCGTCTTCATTGATGGCTGTCAGTGTTGGTGCGCCAGAATTATCAAGCACCGGCGCGTCGTTGGCGGGGGTGATGTTGATGGTCACCGTATCGGCCGTGCCGTCTTCCGTGCCATCGTTCGGTGTAACGGTCAGGGTTGCCGATGTGGTGTCGTTGTTATCGGTGGTGTAGGTGATGTGCGAGGTATCGTTCAGGTAGGTGTTCAGGTTGCCAGCTGACCCCTGCAACGTCATCGACGCGGTGCCCGAGGTTGCAATGGTCACGCCGTCGGTGGTGCCGTTACCGTCAACGGACGCGATGGTGCCCCGGTCCACCGCCAGCGTAAGCGTGATAGTGTCGCCGTCACCGTCTGAGACATTATATGCTGACAGGTCAATCGCCGTTGCGACATCTTCCACCGCCGTATCATCCGCCGGTGTACCGCCAAGCGCGGGCGCATTATTCGCCACGCTGAATACAATATTGTCGACAATAGCTTGCCAGTCGCCGTTTGAACTGGTGATGGTGAAGCTGGTAACGTTTGTCCAGTCACTCGGGCTTTCCTTATGTGTCGCGGAATTGGTGAAGTCGCCCGGCGCGGTGATGGACAATGTCGAACCCGCGTTTGGCGTCGCTGTATAGGTACCTGCAACCGTACCGTTCTCAATTCCGAAAACGAAGGAATCCACCTGCACCGCTGTATCAAAACTGATGGTCACCGTCGTAACGTTAATGCCATCAACCCTCACATAGTCTCCCACGAGGTCCATCACGGTAATATTGCCGAGGAGTGCATTGTCGGCTGCCGTTGCGCTACCCTGATCATAGGTCACGGTCATCGTCACGCCGCTTTCCGTCTCCTGAAACTGGTTGTTGGCGATGCTGTCGGCACCGCTTGCGGTACCGAGTGTGCCGCCAGTCATATCAAAGGTCGGCAGGGTGTGAGGGTAGCTGGCCAGCGCTTCCCGGCCAAAAGGCGGGGTGATACCGATATCCCATGTCCCGCCGGATGTTGCGGCACCAACCAGTTGGTCAGCCGCAAAAACAGAGGCACCCGTAAGCGCTTCAAGCGCCTTGACGAACCGCAGGCCTATCGCATCGCCTGCAACCGAGCAGGCCCAAAGCGCAATTTTAGAACCTGTATTTGTCAGCCTCATGACCATCGCCGCAAAAGAATGGGACGGCACGAGCGCGCTTACATCCAGACGTTCACCCCCAAGTGTGATAGCGCCGGGCTCACCGTGGGTCAGGATATGAAGGTCACCAACATGCTGGTTTGCCTCAAGCTCGCAGATCAGGGAGTCGAGCCCGTTCGGCGCAACGACATGCACGTCAACACAATCCGGCAGGCTGCGGCACAGGATATCCGCGTCCTTCACCGAGGCGTCCACGATCAGCGTTTGTCGCCCACTAGGCAATGACTGATAATCACTAACCGCTGCTTGATCCGCCGGGGCCGAGCCAACACGCCCCGCTCCTGACAAAGCAAGCGCAGCAGAGTCGTCAACATCAAGGTAAAGATTATATTCGTCACGCATAGTGAACCCCAAATTTCCTGTGTATATGTTGCGCCTTCGTCAGGCTTTTCTCATCGAGGCACAAGCCCCACCAATTAGCAAATCGTATCACAGTCTGGGCTACACGCCCTGAACTGTTTTAATCTTGGTCGCCCCCCGCACCGCACCCGAAAACAGATCAGACACCAAAGGCATACGTGCGCACCATGACCGACTGGTATCAATAAACACCTCCCGTTCGGACGACATGGAGCGATACTCCTGGAAAATAGCCCGCAGGATGCGGGCGCGCTGCCGGGCGTCCAGCAACTCAGATATCTCCGAACCGGCACTCATGATGCTGAGGTTAGCGTTAACTAGCGGGGCAAGCGCGCTTGACATTTCGGCATGAAAACGAGGGTTTTGCCGCAGCAACGCCGCCAGCAACGTGGACCCGGATCGCGGAAGCCCCGAGATAAAATGGATCAAACTATCGCCCACTGCTTTTCAACCTATCACGCAAAACACCCATCAATCTTCCCTCGCCACTGCAGCTTTTGAGGAGTCTACCCTCTCGAGAAATTTCACACCTGAAAACAAACTCTCATTTTTATTAAAACACGGCTAAATTTATAGCGTTAGCTTGAAACTCAGCGGCCTAACAGAGGAAATCTCCTTGCTGAAGATAATCTTAAGCACATCTTGTGTAAATCAATTTCATGAAAATTTCCTTTCTATTTCAGTTCTTTGTTCCGCTGAAATATAACTGCCCAATTATTTTCGTCAAAAATACACGATTTATCAATTGACTAACAATTGTTAATAAGCTGGGATGTACACCTAATGGTTTATTTTTGCATCCACGGGATTTATCAAGGGGAAGAGAAATGGAAGATAGTTATCTTGGGGTTATCGAAGCACTTGGTTTTCAATTTGCCCCCCGTAACTGGGCCTACTGTGCAGGGGCGCTAATCGCCATCGCCCAGAGTCAGGCACTGTTTTCGCTGCTGGGCGATCGTTTTGGCGGTGACGCGAGAGTTACGTTTGGCTTGCCCGACCTGCGGGGCCGGACACCAATGGGCCAGTTTCAAGGACCTGGCCTGACAGACAGGATCTTGGGGCAAAAACCCGGCGCAGAATATATTACACTTACCACCAGCCATCTGCCGACGCACACCCACTCGCACTCCTATGCCGGAGGTGGAGGTGGCGGCATTCCCGCCAGCCTTTCTGCCTCTGCCACGGCTGCGAAAAAACAAACCCCGGCCGACGGTGACTTCATCGCGCCAGCGGCAAATAATTTTGGCGCCCTGCAGGACAATATGTTCATCGCGCCAGCGGATATTACCAGCACTGTTGAACTCGGGGGCGTAACGGGCGGCGGCGGCGGCTTTGACCCCAACCTGTTTGCGATCCACGATACAGGTCTCAGCACACCGTTTTCGATTGTTCAACCGTCACAAACCGTCAACTTCTGCATTTGTATCCAGGGGCTGTTTCCGTCACGTAGCTAAGGCCAGTTTCACAGAAGCATCTGATTACGGATTATCCTTCAGGAGGTTGATATGCTGGATAAAATAACAATCGAAAAATTCAAAGACCTTACAGGTACAACGGTTGCGGTCACAGTCATGGACGGCCCCAACGTTTCACTTACACTTGAAGACGTAAAAGAACTGAAAACCGGAAAGAAGGAAGGCAGGCCGGACACTTGTCGCAAAAAGCCTTTCACTTTGATCCTTAGCGGCGCAAAAAGCCATCAGGCGCCAGACGGTATATATGACATTTCGTTTGAGAAAATCGGCGTTGTTGAAAGTGTCTACATCGACAACAAATCCGATAACCCTGAAAGTAGGGCTTTCAATGAAGCCAAGGCGGACGCATCGGGTGGCGGCGGGACCAGCAAGACAGGCTTGCCGAAAGACCAAAAGCAAGCGCCCGTCGAGGTTGAAGAACGTGTGCTGTACGAAATCAGTTTCAGTTAATGAAGCGCTGGTGACAACCTGATTATCAGGAGAATTTCTCATGTATGATACATATATCGGCGTCATCAAGGCGCTGGGTTTTAGTTTTGCACCCGAAAATTGGGGCTATTGCTCAGGAGCGATCTTAGCCATTAGTCAGTTCAGCTCTCTGTTTTCGCTGCTTGGCTGCGAGTACGGCGGCGATTGCAGAACCGTTTTTGGCCTTCCAGACCTGAGGGGGCGCATACCTGTAGGGCAGTTTACCGGCCCCGGGCTTACACCCAGGGTTATCGGCCAGCGGTTCGGTGTACCTTTGGAAGTCTTGACTGTTTCTCACATGCCCGCGCATTCACACAGTGTCACATATGGCGGCACTGGTGGCGGCGGCGACATTAGCGTGCGCGCGGCAACTGACCCAGCCAAAAAACAAACGCCGAGCGTCGGAGATTATCTCGCACCCATGGCGAACAATTTCGGTGCCTTGCAGGATAATATGTTCATTGCAAGCTCGGATGTTGCAACATCCGCTGAGCTTGGCGGATTTGATGGCGGGAGCGGTTCTTTCCAGAACACCTTTCTGACTGTGAATAATACCGGCAATCCAAGCGAATACGTTAACCCGACACAACCAAGTGCCGTGTTAAACTACTGCATTTGCATGATGGGGTTATACCCAGCCAGAAGCTGAAGATATATTGGCGCGGCTCGCACGAAGGGGCGACGGGCCGCGCCGCATATCTATTTTAGATTTACAAAAAACAACTCAAATGATTAAACTACCTTGTTTCACCATGAGACGGGGTAAGGGGGACTTTGTGACCGAAGAACTGCAACAATCGCTTGAGCTAGCGGATGTGTCATCTGATTTATTTGGCCCAGCCGTTGGTGCCGAATTTAAACTGGTCAGTGGCGAGGTATCGATGCCTGTACGGCTTGCGGACTGCAAGGAAAACCCTGACGCCATGGGGCCTGATACAACCCGCACGCCCTTCCTGCTTCTTTTCCAGGCGGACGAAGACAATAACCACCCGATGCAGCAGGCGAAGGAATTTCACGGCGCGATTGAGGGCTTGGAAAAAGGCACACTATCAGGGCTTTTGATAACCAGGACCTTACGGCCAATGAAAATGCCTGCGGGCGCCTACTATCAGGTCATTTTCGGATAACACGACACTTCCCCTGAGTTATGGATCGGAGACAAGTCATGATCAATGGAACGGTACCCCTGCCCCACGGCATCACGGCCCGCCCTGCACGGGCAAACGACAGAGATTTTTTGGCAAAAATGTATCGGGACAACCGGGATGATCTGCGCATGGCCAGTGCCGATACAGATTATATCGAGAACCTGATTGATATGCAGTTACAGGCGCAGAATGGCGGATATGGCGAGCAATTTCCAAATGCCATCTATCTGATTCTGGAGAAAAATGGCACCCGCATTGGTCGGATTACTCTTGACATAGGCCCGGTAGAACTTCGCCTGGTAGACCTTGATTTCATCAAAAAGGCGCAGGGCAAAGGCTTTGGCTCCAGCATCCTGCTGTGGCTGATGAAGGCTGCGGCACAAACCAAAAAGCCACTGCTGGTGCCCGCCCGCCGCGATGACTTCAGCATGGCAAAATTCCTGACAAAATACGGTTTTGTGGAAGACGAGACCATGTCAGATGATGTTTATGCCCGCATGAATTGGTTTCCAACCGCCGATGAAATTGCCGGACTGACGGAAATAAAGCCGCGGCCAGCAGTTCATGGCAGCGTTTAACGCTCCACCATCAAGGGCGAGAGCGAAACAGTTTGTCCGCTTGACGCGCTTTTTTGTGCAGCTTCAATAATCTTTATAACCATAACCGCTTGTGAGGCGGTGACAGGGACCTTCCCTTTTCGGCGCAGGCTGGAGGCTAGCGCCGCGAAAAAATGCTGATATCCGCCTATCTCTGTGTCAACCGGCATGCCTTCGGCTGAAGTCATATCGCTTGGTGCATATAGCATTCCAAAAGCAGCGGCATCCTCTGCTGCCCAACGTTCCTCAACTGGAGTTTGCCCTGACCGCAGACGCGCCTCCTGGGGGTCGAGGCCATATTTGATATAGCTAGCCGCTTCCCCTTCCACCTTGAAGCGCAAATTGGGCCCCGAGCAAAATGGGCTAGAGACGAGTACAGCCAGTATATCCTTATAATGAAAAGTCAGCCTGAACATGTCGTCTGTCACCGCTCCAGAACGAGCCGCAATAACCTGCGCGGTAACCGCCTCAGGCACCCCGAACAGCATGACCGCCTGATCAATGAGGTGTGGTCCGAGGTCGAATAAAATACCACTTCCCAGATCATCACTCTCGCGCCAAGTATCCTTTACTGCGGGGCGGAACCGGTCAAAATGGCTCTCAAAATACCGCACTTTGCCGAGCGTCCCGTTTTGGATAAGCTTTTTGACGGTCAGGAAGTCACCGTCCCAGCGGCGATTATGGTAAACGCTTAACACCAGTCCCCTCTCTCGCGCCAATTCGATCAGCGCCAAGCCATCCGCACTTGTGGTAACAAATGGCTTTTCAACAAGGACATGCTTGTCGCGTTCAAGCGCATAACGGGCGAAATTATAGTGTGTTTCATTGGGGGCTGTTATGAGGATCAGCTCGGCATCGCTGCGGGCAATCATTTCTTCAGCATCAGCGTATACCGTAACGTCAGGAAGGTTCTTATTGATTTCGGCCGACCGTGAAGAACTGATGGCAACAAGGTCGAAAGCACCATTCGCCATGATGAAGGGAATTTGAAACACTTTCGCTGATAAGCCATATCCGATAATCGCTGTTTTAATTGCTGACATTTCTATCTTCCCGTTCGCAGGAGCGTGTCCTGTGCCTGAGCGCTCATCATATTTGACAAGCGGGCCCGCTGATGACACTTTCCAAGCAATCTAGACATTTGCTGCGCAAAGAACAATGTGGTGGGTATGACTATGGGTAAACTTTCTCGTTGGCTTGTGCCCAGCTCACTTCTCATCGCCTCAACCATGGTTCTGGCATTCGCGGTGCCGCTGTTTCTCGCGGAGTTGATGCGTATCCCTGGTGAGCCAATTCTGAAAAAGATATCCGAGGGCCAATCTGTTTCGGACAAGGAACTGGAAGTGTTGGAAAAAGCACTCCAGCAGTCTCTGGCGTATCAACGCAAACCTTCAACATATTCCGAACTTGGCGCAGTTCATCTGGTACGGGCCAAACTATCGAAAGATACCGTCGAGAGGGCTGCGTCAGCAAATAAAGCCTTAATCAATCTTCAGGCTTCGCTCTCGGCACAGCCCTTCAATGCCTTCGCATGGCATCGCTTGAGTGCCGTCAACATCCTTCTCGGTGAGACGCACTACCATGACGCCGTTACCGCCTGGCGCAGATCTGTTGAAGCCGCAACCTTTGAGCCGTTTCTTCTGAATGCGCGAATTCATACAGGGATCATTCTATACGCTTTCCTAAGCAAGAGTGAGCAAGCCATGCTGCGTGAACAAATCAACTTCGCCTATGGCTGGCGACGTTGGGATATGTTTGTGTATGCGCGCGACCACGGGCTGCTTGACTGGCTTATCCTCCTGGGGACGGAAAACCAGAGCCTCGTCGACTATGTAAACAAATATCGCTAGGCGCATCGCCATCCCGACCTGTAGCGGCGGATATGCACGTCATCACGTTGTGACCCCTATCGCCACTTTAATCAAACCTGCTACACACGCCAGAACAAGAATACTCGCCAGCCAGATGCCGGCGAACCAAAGCAGTTTGCGCCCGGTGCCTCTTTCAGCATTTTCGGATTGCGGCATTAGTGATAGCCCTGCCCCGGCTTTACTTTGCCGCGAAACACGTAATATGCATATCCGGTATAGGCAAGGATCAGCGGCAACAACACAGCGGTTCCTATCAACAAAAATGCCAGACTGTCATCCGGCGCTGCAGCCTCCCATATTGTAACACCCATCGGTACGATATAGGGAAACAAGCTGATGCCCAGGCCAATAAAACATAAGACGAATAGCAGGATTGCCGCGATGAATGGCCTGTAATCCATCTCTCTGGACAGCCGACGCCAAAGCCACCAGGAGACGAGGCCAACCGCCAGGGGCACTGCCGCAGTATATAACACTGCCGGGAAACCGAACCAAACCTTCATGAACCGGGTATCGAGCGATAGAGTAGCGCCACTAATGAGCCCTATAAACACCACCGTGCCGACGGTGGTAAACCGAGCATAGCGAACGGCTTTTTCACCCAATCGGCCGTCTGTTTTCATAACAAGCCATGTGGCCCCCAAAAGCGCATATCCCACGACCAGTGCAACACCAGTTAACACACTAAAAGGAGTCAGCCAGTCCCACCAGCCGCCCGCATAGGCGCGGCCACTCACCTCAACCCCCTGAATGAAGGCACCAAGCGCCACGCCTTGACAAAAACTGGCGACAATAGACCCTGCGACAAAGCCAATATCCCAGTAACGCTGATGGCCTTTATCACGCCAGCGAAACTCAAAAGCCACGCCACGGAAGATCAACCCGAATAGCATCAACAGCACAGGGAAATACAGGGCTGGCATAAGAATGGAATAGGCTAAAGGAAACGTTGCCAGAAGCCCTCCTCCGCCAAGCACAAGCCAGGTTTCGTTACCATCCCAAACCGGCGCAACAGTGTTCATCGCGATATCGCGGTCTTCTTCCTCAAGAAAAGGAAACAAGATGCCAATACCCAGGTCGAACCCGTCGAGGATAACATAGATCAGTATGGCAATCGCAATCAGGAAAGCCCAGATCAATGGTAAGTCAATCATTGTAACCTCCCTCATTAATGTCGGATTCCTCATAAGCTGCAACAGGCGTCGTGCCCGCAGCCCGCATGGGCCGCCCTTCTTTGAGCCCATGTTCGTCCACCCGAGGAGTATGGGCCATCAATCGTAAAATATAGAGCGTACCTGCCCCAAACACGACAAAATACACCACGGCAAAGACCGCAAGAGACGTCGCCACCGCAGGCGCCGCAATCGGTGACAATGACTCAGAAGTTCTCAGCAAGTTATAAACGGTGTAAGGCTGACGCCCCACTTCCGTCACAACCCAACCGGCCAGCACCGCGACAAAACCCGCCGGCGCCAAAGCGACGGCCGCCCGTTTGAGCAAAATGGTATCATAGAGCCGCCCCCGAATTCTGACAACCAAGCTCCAAAGGCCCAGTGCGGCCATCAGAAAACCAAGAGCAACCATTATACGAAAGGCCCAGAAAACAATCGCCACCGGCGGACGATCCTCCTTCGGCCATTCCTTCAACCCCCGAACCGTCCCATTCCATTCGTGCGTTAAGATCAAGCTGGCCACATTAGGGATTTCCAGCGCGTAATCTACTTCTTCTGTTTGGTCATTGGGGAGGCCAAACAGCACCAAAGGCGCACCGGATGTGGTATCGTAAAGCCCCTCCATGGCTGCGACCTTCCTCGGCTGGTGTTCCAGCGTATTGAGGCCGTGCATGTCACCGGCAAAAATCTGAAGTGGTGCCACGACAGTGGCCATCCAGAGCGCCATGGAAAACATGATGCGGGCAGGCCTGTTCTTCTTGTCGCGCAGAAGATGCCAAGCCCCAACACCGCCGACAACAAAAGCCGTCGTCAAATATGCTGCAAGAACCATATGCACCAACCGGTAGGGGAAGGACGGGTTAAACACCACCTGCCACCAATCCGTAGCGACGAACTGGCCAACGTCGTTGATTGCATAGCCCGAAGGCGTTTGCATCCAGCTGTTCACACTTAAAATCCAGAAGGCTGAGAACAGGGTCCCAAACGCTACCATCAGCGTCGCAAAATAGTGCAGCTTCCGGCCAACCTTCTCCATGCCGAAAAGCATAATGCCAAGAAAACCAGCTTCCAAAAAAAAGGCCGATAACACCTCATAGCCGAGGAGTGGGCCAATCACAGGGCCAGCTTTATCAGAAAAAACAGCCCAGTTGGTACCGAACTGGTAACTCATGACAATGCCTGAAACCACGCCCATGCCAAAAGCGATAGCAAATATCTTTATCCAGTATCGGTAAGTGGCGAGATAAGCTTTGTCACCAGTTTTAAGCCACATCCCTTCGAGCACGGCCAGATAAGATGCCAGACCAATCGTGAAGGCTGGAAAGACAATGTGAAACGCCACGGTAAAGGCAAACTGTGCCCTGGCGAGTATCTCCGCGGTCAAAAATTCCGGCATACGGACCCTCCTCAACTATTGGCGCGTTTCTATCGCCTGCCATGGCTCAGGATAAAGCCCGTGGACAGCAAGTAAAGAAGCCAGTGTGTCGCACGGCTCCATCCCAGCAGGTTAACTGCCGCATCACAAAATCAGCACACTGTATGAACCACCGTAGCAAGCATTAGGTTGAAGTTGGGGGAATTAAGACAATTTTTACGATAGAATTTGACAATTTTTACGAAACTTGTACCTTTATCAGCGGCGACCTGTCCGATTTCGGGCAGATGAGATGTAGCTGATTTACGATTTTGTACCAAGTTGACGCCCCTATTGCCCAGCGTTTCGGGCGATAGGATTACGCTTAATCATCCTCGAATGATTGGTGTTGCACATGTGGGGGGTTAAAAAAATCAATGTTCTCTGCTTCACAGAAGCAGGGCTAGGTTGCTTTTGCGACAGTCCTGCTCTTGGCAGGTATCTGCGCTGCTTTCTCAAAAAAAGGCTCGGCAATGGTCTAGTTTGTCTTGCTCTGCATATCCTGATATGGGCCCAGATACCCTTCGTCATTCCCATCGTATTCCCGGAAAAAGCCGCAGCGCAAGATGCGCCGCCAGACATACCGGACCCATCCAAACTGGAAAACCAGTTCGACGATGTGGATATGCCGCAGTCAACCATCTCAATTACACCGCCAGATCGGATTAAACAGCAGCCGCCCCCCGACAGCAACGTCAGGTTCCAACTATCCAAGGTTACGATCAACGGCGCGCAAGCCCTTGCGCCTGATGCCCTTACACCTCTCTACGCGCCATTTTTAGGTCAGAGTATTTCCCTCAGCCAAGTCTATGAGTTAGCGGGCCAGATGACGGCTCTGTACCGAAATAATGGGTTCATTCTCTCGCGCGTTGTTGTGCCTGCACAGGAAATCGAGCATGGCCAAATCACCTTACAGGTTGTCGAAGGCTACATTGATACAGTTTCTATTGAAGGAAACATCAAACTTGGCCACAAGGTTTTGACCCGTCTAGGGGACCGTATACGTGCCTCGGTCCCCCTGACGGCCAGCGCACTTGAACGATACATGCTACTGGCGAATGATCTTCCCGGAATACAAGCCCAAGCAGTACTTCAGCCATCACCTACCAGTCCCGGTGCGACAAACCTTACAATCTTGGTCAGCGAAGATCCCGTCTTCTTTTACGGCACCGTTAACAACCGTGGCTCCAAGTTCAATGGACCGATCCAGATGCAGTTGGGTGCAAGCTTTAATTCGCTTTTCACCGCTGCGTCCAAAACCAGCGTTCGTTTAATCGGCGCCTCGCAGCTGGCTGAATTCAAAAGTGGCGAAATACGTCATGAGCAAGTTTTGGGCAGCGAAGGCACGACCATGACACTGCTCGCGCGTCATACCCGCTCTCAGCCTGGAGCTTCTCTCGCTGACCTGGAAATCAGGAGCCGTTCCACCTCAGGTGCGTTCATCGTTTCGCACCCGGTTATTCGGTCCCGTGCCAAAAGCCTGTATGTGCATGCCGGGCTTGATATACGGAACACTGAAACCACTATTTTAGGTGAGGATTTCACCAAGGACAGAGTGCGCAAAGTGACGACTGGCGCAAGCTTCGATTTCATCGATAGCCTGGACGGCGTCAACCTTGTCTCAACAGAACTGCATCATGGCCTTGATATCCTTGGCGCCAAGGATACTGGCTCGACAGGCATGTCTCGCGCAGATGCACAGACAAATTTCTTCAAAATAAACTTTTCTGCAATGCGGTTGCAGAAAATCACACGGCGCGTCAACCTTCTGATTGACGTTACCGGCCAATATACCAAAGACGCCCTCGCTGCTTCGGAAGAAATGGCAATCGGCGGTAGCCAATATGGCCGGGCCTTCGATCCTTCGGAAATCAGTGGAGATCGTGGCGCCGCCGGACGCGCAGAGTTGCGTTACGACGCGGCTGCAAATCTTAACTGGCTAACGCGTTACCAAGTCTACGCTTTTGCTGATTATGGGGTCGTATGGGACCACACAGACACTGGTTACATATCCACTGATCTAGGCTCGACGGGTGCTGGCTTGCGCCTGACCTTGAGCCGTAATATCTCCGCCCAGTTCGAATTGGCAACACCTATCAAGAAAACCGACGACTACGATCAACGCTGGGGCAGTGCCTTGCGCGGCTTCTTCGGTCTGAGCCTAAGGTTTTGAGGAGGACCACCATGCGGCATCATCAGGTAATACATCCGACCACGCACTTTGCTTTACTGAAGGTACGCTTGCTCACGGCCACCAGTCTTGCGGGCAAGTGCCTTGGAGCTATTATGGTCGGGGCAATCCCCCTCATGCCAGCCAGTGCCGACGGCCCTGTTTTGGACACGATCGTTTCAGGCGATGTGACCATCAGCAGACCAACCAGTATGGATACCAACATTCATCAAACCAGCGACAAGGCCATCATTAACTGGACAGATTTCTCCATCACAGCGAATGGCAGCGTCACTTTCGACCAGCCCAGTGCCAACTCGCTTATCCTGAACAGGGTAACCGGCGAATATCAGTCGGAGATACTAGGCCGCATGTCGGCCAACGGGCAGGTCTTTCTTATCAATCCTAATGGTATACTTTTTGGCGAATCCGCAAAAGTCGATGTCGGCGGACTGGTTGCCACTACATCTAACATTACTGACGAAGATTTTCTGGCTGGTCGACATCATTTCACGCCAATTGCAGCGGACGGCCACGTCATAAATGACGGCACTGTGACTGTGCGTGAAAGCGGCCTACTCGCCTTTGTTGCCCCCAGCGTGGAGAATAACGGCATTATTACTGCGCACTACGGGCGCGTAGATTTATCTGCCGGTAGCCGCTTCACCATCGACCTATATGGCGACAGGCTAATCCACCTCGCCGCCGATGACACCACAAGCCGAATTCTAGCCAACGCAGGCACTGTCATGAGCGACGGCGGAACCATCGTATTGCAGGCGAGTGCCGCCCGTGGTCTTGTCGATTCCGTGGTGAATATGTCGGGCGTGGTGCAAGCGAGATCCGTCTCCCAGAAAGAGGGGCGGATCATCCTGTCTGGCGACAGTATCAATGTCGATGGGAGTGTGGACGTCTCCCAGTCAGAAAGCCACGGTGATGGTGGCGAAGCGATCATGATTGCGAACAAACAAATGACCTTCTCCGGCACAGCCAGTGCCGCCGGCGGGCAGTTATCGGGCAACGGAGGGTTCATAGAAACATCAGGTCCAAAACTGAGCATCATGCCTGATGCACGTGTCGATACCAGCGCCATGAATGGCCGCTATGGCACATGGTCCCTGGACCCGGATACCCTCACGGTAGTGTCTACAGTGACCGGAGATAACGAGGTCGAAGCCGCCACGATTACAAGCCAGCTTGCGTCGACAAACATGGAACTTGCCGCGCGAACCAGTATTTCAGTTGACGCAGACATCGACACTGGCTCGCAAACGGCGGCAACCTCTCTCACGTTCCTGGATGAGGACGCCGACGGCGACCTCACCGTCAATCTCAACGCGACGATTACCCTTGGCGACAACCAGACACTTTCCGGCAACGCCACCGCAGTCAACATCTATAACGGCGGCGCAGTTCAAGACGCCGTGCACGTTATCGCGGACGGCGCATCGCCTACCAACCAGAATATCATAAATGTGTATCCCGGCACCTACGCGGAAGGCAATGCAGGCGTTACCCAAGCCGGTGCAAAGGGGGGCGGACAATACTTCGGCCTTCATGTCTACAAAGACAACATTCTGATTCAAGGGGTCACCGATGGCGGTGAAGCCATTAGTGATGCCGACGAGGTCCAAGCCACCCTGACGGCGCGCCACCAGGCGGGTTTTGGCGCGCAGCATTTCATATACGGCGATGGGATTAGCTTACAGGGCCTGTCCTTTAAGCCGACTTCCGGAGGCGACAACAAAACCCTTGAGGTAATCGGTGACAACTTTTCGCTACGCAATTCTGTCATAGACAACAACGGGAGCAATGCCGGGGTCGCTTTATACTTTTCAGAGTTTGGCGACGTTGAGGGCAAGAACAAGGATACCGAGAGTTTCCATGTGGAAGGGAATCGGTTCATCGGCGGCAGCAACAGCTATTATTTGCTAGCCATTGCAAATGGCAGCGGTGATGACAGCGCCGCAGAAAGCCGCATTATCAGCGGTAATGAATTTATTGGTGCAGGTAACGACGGTGAAAGCGGCGTCCGCTTCAATAGTTCTGTGAATGGTGTCGCATGGCTTCTTTCAGAAGTTGGCAGTGCTACAATTGAAAACAACACTTTCGCAGGCCTTAATGACCCAATCAGTGCACGCGGCAATAACCTGCCTGATCTTGATTGGGGCGATATTTTCAACAATAACAGCTTTGCTGACGGCGCTATCCTGACGCTTGAGAGCGAAGGCACGGCAGTTCGCACCACCCAAATAGAGTATGCCGGGCAAATCACCTCCTACTACGCCCTAAGCACAGATATGGTTCAAGCCGCAGGCACTATGCAGGCCGGTGACAAGGCCTTACTGCGGAACGGTACTTATCGGCTGGACAGCCCGTTACTTATCGATCAGGACAGCGTTTCGTTCACTGGGGAGAGTGCAGACGGCGTTATCATTGACGCGCGCAATGTATCGACTTCCATCGGCGCCGGAATGCTCGTGCATTCCGATGGGGTCAGCCTTGAAAATCTGAATATATTGGGTCCGACCGCCAATACCTACGGCCTGAAGTTCCGGCCTTTGAATGATGATCCTGACCTGATTTATACACTCAGTAATGTTTCCGTATCAGGCTCGGGCCGCTCTGAAATTGACCTATTAGGGGTGACCGGTGCCGTACTGACCAATGTTTCTGCCCTCGGCGCAGATACAAGCGGAGTGGGTATCTCCATAACAGATTCCCATGACGTCACCCTGACAAATATAACTACGCAAGGCAACCTATGGGGCGGTATCGGCATATATTCAGCAGGTCGCTACGCTGAAGGCGGCTCAAGCAATATTCGCCTCAGCGGGCAAAACAACCTCACCGAAGGCAATGCGCTTTACGCAGAGAATGATGTAAATTCTGACGGCAATCATTTCACAATTACCAACCTCGATCTGGAGGGCTATGAGTATATTGTGCAAAATGCCACCTCCCGTTCCGATGGTGCAGAATATACCTATTTCCAAGCGAGTGCCTCTGATGCTGTCGCCTTCGCCCTGGCGCTTTCCACACCGGAAGATTCCGTCGTTCGTCATAATAGCGCGGGCAGCATATATACCGATACGGACGGCGACTTAAATGTAGACGCCGATGGGCACCTCTATATCGGAGCCAATGATAGCGCGAGCATGTCGGTGCAAACCGCCGTCAACGCTGCGAAAGATGGGGACACCCTCTATATTGGCCCCGGCACATACAATGAACTCACAGATTACAGTGGCTCGGGCCTTGGTCTTTTGATCGACAAGACCGTTTCCCTGCAAGGCGTGGACGCCACATGGACGTCGATTACGGACTGGTCTGCGGTGCAAGCCACCATCATTTCCGGTGCAGAGTCAAATTGGGGAACCAACTTCTATGTGACAGGCACCGACGTCAGCATCAAGGGTTTAGGCTTTGAGGCCGCTGCAGGATCCAACGATACGGAATCCGCTGCCAACTCAGTAAATAAGGCTTTTGAGATCACCGCGAATGGTTTCATCATAGAGAACTCGGTGATTGCAGCGGCATCCGGGTATAATTTTGACGGAAAAACCAGCACAAGCCTGTATTTCGGCGATGGCAATGTAGATGACCTGTCCAGTTTCCGTGTCAATAACAACCGGCTGCATGGTGGCATCACAATCACGGACGGAGCGGGCGACAGCGGTGATGTCGACTTCACCATCACCAACAACACAGTGAGCGGTAATCACTTCCTACGTGTTCGCGGCATCGTCGACGACGTGGCCTGGCTGAACTCCGCAGCACATTCACCGACTACCATGGCCGGTAACGATGTCACCGGCGTCAGCGACTATATCTTCCAGTATTGGGGAAGCAACGTAGGCGCCGAACCTGATACTGCTTACGTTTCAGATTTCATAAACAGCAATACCGTGGGTACATCCATATATGCGCTGACATCAGACACCACACTGCGTTACAGCGACTACACAGAGTATGGCGGCACCGGTACGGCCTTTTTCCTTGAAAAATCATCCATTCAAGACGTTGCTGATATTGCCCAATCAGGTGACACAATCATGGTCGGTGCCGGAAATTATTTTGGTAATGTCACACTATCCCGAGACATCACATTGTCTGGCGCGCAAGCAGGGGTGGATGCGCGTAGCCGGAGTGGCAGCGGGGAAAGTATTCTCTCAGGTGCCATTGCAATAAATAGCACCGCCAACGGCACAACCATTGATGGGCTCACCATTCTGGACGGCGCCAGTATACAAGGTTCCAAAGCAGGCGTGTATTTAGCGTCCGGTGCAGGCGACGTGTCGCTGCAAAACATCATTTTCACGCGGACCGGAGATGTAGACGCTGATACCTATCGCGGCATTCTGAGCGTCTCTGGTGGCAACCACGACGGCATACGCATCAGCCAAAACAGTTTCTCTGGCTGGCATACAGGTACCTACATCAACCCTGGCGCTACCAACGTTCAAATTACGGACAATAGTTTCGATATCAACTTTGTCGGCATATCGATCGATGGGCCCGCAGGCGCGAATGTGACTGGCAACAGCTTCAGCGGAAACCTGTTTGAAGCGATTGGCGTAGGGCCAGGCGCATCGTCTCCCGCCATGACGTTGGAAAACAATAATTTCACCAACAATAAAATGCATGTCGCTCTGTATACGGACATGGTCCTCGACCTGCAAACAAACCGCTTTGGCGGCAGCAATCTTTCAGACCTTGGTCCTGATGAATTGCTGGAACTGGCAGGCCATATCGGTGATGGGCTAGACACCGGCTATTCAGGCACCGCTTCCCTACGCGATGGCTACATTTTCGTTAACACGACAAACAGTATTAATAATGGTCTCGAACTCGCCGCGAATGGCGATATCGTCATGGTAGAAGCTGGCGAGTATAACGAAAACGTTGTCATCAACACCGCTGGCATCACGCTGAACGGCGAGGAAGGCACCATCCTTCATGTGGAAGAAGGCACCACCGGCATAAACATTAAAACAGATAATGTAACAGTCGCTGGCTTCACGATCAGCGGTCCATTTGCCGACCTGTTCCCGAATATCGATTGGGATACGGTGTCAAATACGTTCGGCATAGTCGCCCAGAAAGATTCCACAGGCATAACAATCAGCGACAACACTATCCGGAATGTCAGGACAGGCATCGCATTTCACGGGAACAACACGGGAATCATCAGCAACAATACAATCGACAATACCAAAGGTTCCATCCTGATCCGCACCGACAACCTCGATATCACCGGAAATATGACCGGGGAAAACGGCAATGAATGGGACATTGTTTTCCTCAATAATGTTTCAGATGAGGCCTATACTACCTCACCTACCGTTGATGAGCATGCCTATGGTGCCGGAATAATGGCACTTTCCAACGCCAATGGCGGCATGCATGTGCTGGACCGCCGATATGGCTCCAATGGCTTTCTGGGTATTGCACTTGACACAGGCAACCGCTCTCATGTCTATGCATCTGCAGATTCCACTTATACATCTGAAGACGATTTCGATCTGGGCAATGGACTGGGTAACGCGCGGCAGCCTCTTGCGTCCATTACCGACGCGTCCAATGCCGCAGTTCTTGGCGGGATCATTCAGGTGGCTTCCGGCGAATACCAGGAACAGGCAGTTATACGCGGCGGTCAACAGATCATTTTTGACGATGTAACAGTCGATGGTCTGACTGTAAGTGAGGGAGTGGTACCGACATTCTCCGGTGAAGTAAGTACGGGCACACTCTCACTGGGAGACGGATTTATCCTCGGTGGTGACCTGACCATCAACACCACAGCCGATATCACACTGGGTGCAGTAGAAGGAAGCCATGGGCTTATCCTTTCTGGTACAGACATATACCTTGAAAGTGCCGGGACGATAACCGCGCTAGACAGCGTATCGATTGACGGAAACAGCATACGCCTCGGAAACATCACCACGACTGGCGCACAATATTATGACGGTTCTGTTCTGTTGCAGGGCTCCCTGTTTACAGCCGAGACCTGGACGGTGACCGGAGCAACAACATTGGAGAATGACGTCACGATCAATACAAGTGACGCGGACGGCAATATCTCATTCGAAGGGCAACTCGACGGAACCACAGCTGGAGCCGAAGACCTTAGGCTTGATGCCGGCACCGGCATCGTGACCCATGTAGACGCGGGGCAAAATGTCCGTTTGGGGGACGTGACAGTCATATCAGGGAATTATGACTCGTCCTCCGGCACGACAAATCTCACAAACCTGAACGTGACGGGAAACGATATCAGCGTGGGTGAAAATACCGTCAACGCAACCGGAACAGTACAACTTTCGGGTCGCAACGTTGTTGGTTCAATCAATGCACGGGATGTCAGCGTCAGTGCCGGACAGACAGCGACCCTGAATGTGACGGCGACAGACGGTGTTTCGCTTTCCGCCCGGCGGGTCACGACATCAAAAATATCCGGGGATAGCGTGTCCGTCATCGCAGACGAGGACGTCGAGGTTGACGTCACCGCCAGCACAACGGGCACCGGCGGCACAGTTTTGGTCCAAGGCGCGAACGTAACTGGCAGCCTTGTCGGGAATACGATCACTGTGGGAGCAACCGGAACAGCAACCCTTGATGCAGATGCGCAACAAGATATTGCCATTTCCGCGTCAACAGTCAGTGCTTCAAAAATCAAGGGCAGGTCAGTGAGTGTTGCTGCCGCCAATAATGTTCAAGCTGAGGTAACCGCCACCTCATCTGCCTCGGTCCAGGGCAATAATGTTAGCGGCAAAATAACTGCCCCCACTGCCGATGTAGCAGCTGGTGCAAACGCTGAAGTCGAAGTGGACGTCGACACACTGACGATTTCCGCCCAGAATGAGTCAAATGTCACCGGCACTGTCAACACTGTTACAGTCCCGAATGGCAGCACCAACATTAATGTGAATGGCAACGTTGTGGAAGCGGAAGCGGAGCCAGAGCCGGAGCCAGAACCAGAACCAGAGCCAGAACCAGAGCCAGAGCCAGAGCCAGAGCCAGAGCCAGAGCCGGAACCAGAGCCGGAACCGGAACCAGAGCCGGAACCGGAGCCGGAGCCGGAACCAGAGCCGGAGCCGGAGCCGGAGCCGGAACCAGAACCAGAACCAGAACCAGAACCGGAGCCGGAACCGGAACCAGAACCCGGACCTGAGCCCGAAGAGCTTGATAACGCCGTCACCACACCAGACAACGGCATTACCTCAGGCTCGATACCGGCCCAGGTCAGTTCGGGAACGCCTGCAGACCGGGCGTTTTCCAATACCGCCGGAAACGTGTTTGAGATGGAGTTTTCCCTTGGCATCGCTCCTGATGCAATCAATCCATCACAGGGTGCGGGCACAAGCAGCGAAGCAGATTCAGACGAGGAAAGCGAGCTACTAAAATTCTTGCGCGGTACGTGGTCCAACCTGACCGGAGGAACAAAGAATAAATCGTAAGATGAAACACCCGGCGAGAACCGACACAAGGCAGCCCGCCTCACCAGTGACCATCATTAGCTGCTTCAAATAAGGTGACCACAAATAGAAGCGGGACAGATGATCAATATCTGCCCCGCAAGACTGGCTATTCGGTTAAGCAGCCTGCTCAACTATTACTGGACTGCCACTCGCGTTGACGCAACTCAATGCGACGGATTTTGCCCGAGACAGTCTTGGGCAGTTCATCCACAAAAGTCACTTTGCGGGGATATTTGTAAGGGGCTGTCACCGACTTGACGTGACGTTGCAGTTCCGCCCTCAGGGTATCTGATGGTTCATGACCGGGGGAAAGCACTACAAACGCGGCCACAACCTCGCCACGGGTTGCATCCGGGCTGGAGACCACCGCGCTTTCCATCACCGCCGGATGTTCTATCAACGCGCTTTCCACTTCAAACGGACCGATACGGTAGCCCGCCGAAAGGATGACGTCATCAGCACGGCTGACAAACCAGAAATAGCCGTCATTGTCGCGGTAAGCCCGGTCACCTGTCAGGTACCATTCGCCGCGAAAACAGGAGGCGGTTTTCTCTGCATTGCCTCGATATTCCTTGAACAGCCATAGTGGCCGCCCAGGGTCTACCCTGAGGGCGATATCACCCTCCTCGCCTGCGGGCAAGACCTGGCCCACCTCGTCTATCACGGCCAAATCAACGCCGGGCGCTGGTTTCCCCATAGAACCGGGCCGTACTTTGATGGATGGGAATGACCCGCACAGAATCACCGTCTCGGTTTGGCCATAGCCATCCCGGATCTCAAGCCCGGTAGCGCGGCGCCAGGTTTCGATCACCTCTGGGTTCAACGGCTCCCCCGCCCCGACACAGTGCCTCAGGTCTGGGAAGCGGTATAGCGAGAGGTCCTGTTGTACAAACATACGGTAGATGGTTGGCGCCCCGCACATGGTGGTGATGGGATAACGCGAAAACATTGCCAAGGTTGCGCTGGCGTCAAAGCCTGCACCGTGATGGACAAAAAGCGCTGCCCCCTGTATCCACGGAGCAAAGTAACTGGACCAAGCAGCCTTGGCCCAGCCGGTGTCGGAAATATTCCAGTGCAGGTCGTCAGGCGTAAGATCCAGCCAATAGCGGCCGGTGGTTATGTGGCCAAGATAGTAACCATGGCTATGGATAGTCATTTTCGGGTAGCCGGTCGTGCCTGAAGTGAAGTAGCACAGCATATCCTCGTCCGTGGCCGTATCAACGTTGTCAAAGTCTGTACTTTCTTTTTCGACCTCTGCCGAATAATCCAGCCAGCCCGGACGTTCTCCATCAACCAGAATGCGCGCTGTCAACCTGCCTCCGATACTGCCGACAGCGTCTACTTTCGCTGCATTTTCACTATCTGTGATCACCGCAACCGCTCCGGAGGCCTCGATCCGGTAATCAATATCCTTGGTCGAAAGCTGCGTTGTACCCGGTGACGCCACGATACCCGCCCGGATGCAGGCTGTCAGAAATTCCCACCAGGCAATCTGCCGCGATAGAATGATAACAACCGTATCGCCACGCCGGATACCCAACCGCGACAGCAGGTTAGCCGCCCGGCAGGATTGCTCGCTGAAATGTCGAAATGTAAGGTTGCGCTCAACCCCATTATCGTCGGTCCACAGCATGGCCCGTTTTTCCGGTACATCCTTCGCCCAGCGGTCAACAACATCGGTGGCAAAATTGCAGTGTGATTTTTGCGGCCAGCAAAACTCGGCGCGTATACGGTCATAATCGTCCATGGGATACCCCTTAAAGCGCCATATTCAAAACGCTGACCTGCGTAAACTCGTGCAGGCCTTCCTTGGCGAACTCCACCCCGATGCCGGATTGTTTCGCCCCGCCAAAGGGAACATCGGGGCCAAAATCAAGATGCTTGTTGACCCACGCCGTGCCGCACTCCAGCTTTAGCGCAACCTCTTTTGCCCGCGCGGGGTCACGCGACCATACTGAACCACCCAATCCGAAATCGGACGCATTGACCCGTTCGACAACGTCATCGATATTTTTATAGGCGATAACCGGCAGGATCGGACCGAACTGTTCTTCGTCAACAATGCGGTCCCCGTCTGTCACATCGCGTACGATAGTAGGTTCAACGAAGAAGCCCTTTCGTTCCTTGACCTTACCGCCGGCAATGACATGCCCGGCGTGGGCCGCATCGTCCAGAAACGTTTTCACTTTTTCGAACTGCATCCGGTTATTGAGCGGGCCGATCTGGGTACCCTGCTTGAGGCCGTCATCTACAATGGCCAGCTTGGCAAGCAGTGCCAACTCGTCACACATGGCATCGTAGATGCTCTCGTGCACATAAGCGCGTTTGAGCGCGAGGCACACCTGCCCGCAGTTCATGAACGCAGCCGAGTATATCTTTTGTGCCGTGTCCTTTACATCCACGTCATCAAGAACAATACCGGCGTCATTGCCGCCAAGCTCAAGGGTCAGCCGCTTAAGGGTTGCCGCCGCGCTGGCCATAACCTTGCGTCCGGTTTCCGTCGACCCCGTAAACGATACTTTGGCGACATCCGGGTGTGCGGTCAGGTACCCACCCAGATCGTTTTGGTCTGTGACTGTATTGACCACACCAGCCGGGAAAATTTCCGCGCAAAGTTCCGCCAGCATCGCGGCTGTCAGCGGTGTTGTCGGTGATGGCTTGATGACAAGCGTATTGCCCGCCAGAAGGGCCGACGGCAATTTGAAGGCAATGATAAGCAGCGGGAAATTCCAAGGGATAATGGCGGCAACCACCCCCAGTGGTTTACGCCGCAACTCAACCAGCTTTTCGGTGTCCGAATGCAAGGTTTCGACCGGCAGGTCAAGCGTGGCAGTATAGCGTATAAAAGCTTCCGTATAGGCGACTTCCGCCACGGCTTCAGATTGCGGCTTACCCTGCTCCATTGTCAGTACACGCGCAAATTCAGCCGCCCTCCCCTGAATGGCATCGGCCAGTTTGGTCAAGAGGACGCGGCGTTCGTCCACTGTCATGGAGGACCATGCTGGGAACGCCTTTTTCGCGGCTGAAACCGCCTCGCCAGCCTGTGCTTCGCTTGACCGCGCGACCTGCGCGAACGCTTCCTCATTTGCCGGGTTGATCACCGCCATATCTGAAGCGCCGTCTACCATCTTCCCATCAATCAAAAGGCGATACTGTTTCATTGAACTATCCTTCCCCTGTGCGTCTTCACGCCGTTTGCTGTTCGTCTCGTCCAAGCTCGTCAAGCATGGCTTCCCGCATTACAAATTTCTGGATTTTCCCGGTCACCGTCATGGGGTATTCGCGCACAAGCCGGATATGGCGAGGCACCTTGTAGTGTGCGATCTGTCCCTTGCAGTAGCTTCTGATCTGCTCGTCGTTCAGTGTGCTTCCTTCAACGGCAATAACCCAGCAACAGACCTCTTCACCGAACCGTTCGTCGGGTACACCAAAAACCTGCACATCCTGAATTTCAGTGTGGCTATAGAGAAACTCTTCAATCTCGCGGGGGTAGATATTCTCGCCCCCCCGGATGATCATATCCTTCACCCGCCCTGTGATATTGACGTAACCGTCACCATCCATGACCGCGAGGTCCCCGGTATGCATCCATCCCGCTGTATCAATAGCTTTGGCTGTCTGCTCCGCATCATCCCAGTACCCCTGCATGACGCTGTAGCCACGGGTACACAGTTCACCCTGCTTGCCGCGTTCAACAGTACCGCCGCTCTCATCAACAATCTTCACTTCGACATGCGGATGAATTTTTCCTACCGTACTGACGCGTTTTTCGATCGGGTCATCGGTAGTGCTCTGCAGGCTTACAGGGCTCGTCTCCGTCATGCCGTAACAGATGGTAACTTCGTCCATATGCATATCGCTGACGACACGTTTCATGACCTCCACCGGGCATGGTGAGCCAGCCATCACGCCCGTCCGGAGCCGTGACAGGTCAAAACTGTCAAAATCTTCGTGCTGAAGCATTGCGATAAACATTGTGGGCACGCCGTATAGCGCGGTGCATTTTTCTTCAGACACCGCCTTCAGCACCGCACTGGCGTCAAATGCTTCTGACGGGAACACCATGCACACGCCGTGGGTAAGCGCACCCAATACGCCCATCACCATACCAAAACAGTGATACAGCGGCACAGGAATACACAGGCGGTCTTCTTCAATAAGGCACTGACGTTCAGCAACAAAAAATCCGTTATTGAGAATATTGTGGTGCGTGAGTGTCGCGCCTTTTGGCAGACCGGTTGTGCCGCTCGTGAACTGGATATTGATGGCGTCATCCGGCTTCAGTTTTGCCCCGACCTCCCCCACTTCTGCGTGCGCTGCCGGTGTATGTCGGGACATGACCTGACTGAAGCTCAAGTATCCGGGCGGCGGCATGTGCGATATGGCGATGACCTGCTCAAGTGTGGGCACCTGATTGCGCGCCGTCTCATCGCTCAGGGCGCCAAGGTCCTGCAACATGCTGATATAATCTGATGTTTTAAAACGTGTCGCGGTAACAATGGCGCGGCAGCCTACCTTGTTGAGCACATAGCACAGTTCAGAGCGCCGGTACGCAGGATTAATGGTAACAAGCACCACGCCGATTTTTGCCGTTGCCAGCTGGGTCACCACCCATTCTGCACAGTTGGGCGCCCATATGCCCAGCCTGTCGCCCGGCTTGAGCCCCAGCGACAGGAGACCAGCGGCAAAGTCCGTCGCGGCCTGCGCCAGCTCCGCATATGTCCAGTGTATTTTCTGGTGTCTAACCACCAGAGCCGGACGGTCACCATAAAGCCCAACCGCGTCATCAAGCGCTTGCCCGATTGTCTGGAAGCGAAGCGGTGTCGCCGTCGCACCGTTTTCATAGCTTATTTGTCTACTTATCATCTGCATCCCTTAAGACATGGTCACAAGTTGTGGCGCCACCAGTGACATGCACCAGTGGCACCGCTTGCCTTAAATTTCGAAGCGCAGATTGGCTCCCCATGTTCTGGGTCGGCCATAATATTGCTCGATCATGCCAAAGAAGACACCGCCGTTATCGATGTTGCCGGAGAGGTCGAACGTCTGAACCAGATATTCAGCATCGGTGATGTTATTGACAAAGAAGCGCAGGCTCCAATTCGCATCATCGGGCAACCATGTCACCGAGGCATTGGCAATTGTATAGCCGTCTTCGGTTGAGGCTGGTGTTTGAACCAGCGCGAAGAAATGTTCGCTGCGATGCTGTGCATCTGCCTGTACGGCGAGACTGCCGTTTTTAAGCGGTATCTCGTAGCGCGCGAGCGCGTTCAGGTTCCATTTCGGTGTCTGTACTGGTGTCAGCGTCGCGCCCGGTGCAGCGGCTTCAACCAGACCAAGCGGCGTATCCACATCCACAGTGACGCCCGGCACATTGGTTACCTTGGCATCGATAAAGCCAACACCGAACAACAGATCAAGGCCCGCAGCCGGCGCGGCCTGAAATTCAAGTTCAAAGCCTTTGCTTTCACAGTCCGCATTCAAGGTGAAAGTATCAAGCCCGACGATTGAGAACGCCTGGCAGTTTTTGTAATCATAGTAATAGGCCGCACCATTCAAACGGGCTGTGCCAGAGGCAAAATCCAGCTTGAACCCGGCTTCGAACGCATCCAGCTTTTCAGGCTCATAGTTCATGAACTGGTCGGTTACAAAAACGTCCGTCGGCAATAGCGGCGCATTAAAGCCCCCGGATTTCACCCCCCGGTTCCAGCTTGCATACATCAGCAAGTCATCCGTCGGCTTATAGTCAAGCTGTACACGCGCCGACCAGTTTCCGTCGTTGCGCTCTCCCTCATAGGGTGGCACACCGTCGGCAATTTCCTCAATGTTGGGGTCCTGCCCGCTGGCCACGCCATCAGGGTAGAGCGAGAGCACACTACGGTAGCTGTGCGCCTTTTTCTCTTCGATCCAGCGGAAACCACCCGTCAGGGTCAGAGTCTCTGACATATGATAGCTGGCCTGCGCAAACAGGGACCAACTCTCGGTGTTGGTGGTATAGGGATTATCGAGGCCATTGGTGCCGCCGAGATCAGCCGGTGTCACACCAAACGCAATCGGCAGGAAGTCTTCAAACCAACCGGGCGCATAAGCGCCATTGGAATCATTGATATTCAGGTCAAGATAATAAAAGCCTGCAACCCAGTCCAGTTTATCTACCTGACCCGACAGGCGCAGTTCCTGCGAAAATTGTTCAACATCCGTGGTCAGGTAGAAGTTAAAATAGTTTATCGGTGAGGCGTCTGAATCTTCAATATAGTCTCGTTTCACTTCCTGGTAATCAGTGATGCTTGTGAGGCTCAGCCCGGAAAAGTCCCATTTCATCGTGCCAGAAAAGCCTTTTGTCTCAAGGTCATTACGACCATGGAAGTCATAGGCACCCGCATACACATCTCCATCGGTGTCATTATAGCCACCAAGGTTGCTGTTATCGGTATCCGGTGTCGGTGTGCTGTCCGGGTTGACCGCCGAAAGATACTCAAAAAAGCCGGTGCGAATGTCCTGCGAACCATAGCGCGCGTTCAGCAGCAGCGAAAACGTGTCGGTTGGTTCATAGAGTACCTGAAGCCTGCCCGCATAATCATTTGCGTTATTCAGCTTCTGGCCTTCACGGACGCGATTTTTCACATAACCGTCGCCCTGCTGGGTCGCCATTGATACGCGCGCCTGCAGGGTATCCGAAATCGGCACGTTAACAGCGCCCTCGGCTTTTACCCGGTTGAAACTGCCGTAGGTGATACTGCCGTAGCCTTCAAATTCACGGCCCGGCTTTTTGGTGATATAGTGCACCAAGCCGCCAGTGGCATTGCGGCCAAAAAGCGTACCCTGTGGGCCGCGCAGTATCTCAACCCGTTCCATGTCAAACAACATGAAACCTGCGCCTGACATCTGGCTTATGTAAACTTCGTCCACATAAACAGCAATCGGGCTTTCAACATTGGTGGTGAAATCGCTGTTGGCGACACCACGGATGCCGATGGCATAGTTTGCTTCACCGTTCGGCTGGATCGTGCTGACCCCGGGGGCAAGTGCAGTGACTTCCTGTGCGTTTGTATAGCCAAGTCGCGCCATCTGCTGGCCGCTGAGCGCCGTGATCGCGATCCCCACATCCTGCTGGCTTTCCTCACGCTTTTGCGCGGTAACCAGAATTTCTTCGAAAAGAACAGAGCCTCCCCCCTGGCTCGCCTGTTCATTTTCCTGAGCGCCATAAGCCGCCGCCTGCATCAAAATTGGCATACTGGCTGCTGTAGCGAATTTTATGAACCGTTTCCCATCCGTGTTTTTCATTTTCGCACTCCTCTCTTGGCGCCAAAGGGCGCCCCCCTGATGATTATGAACCTAGTTGTCCGTGCTGCTTGCCCCTTGCAGCATGGTTATTAGCTCTGCCCGAATTTCCGGTGCTTCTTCAATTAGCGGCATGCCTCTAAGGCTGCCAATCTCTTGGGCCGTGTACGGCTGAAAGTCGTTTGACAGGTTTTCCGGGTCGTATTCCTGCAACAGCCAATTCAGAAGGTTTGCCAGGCTCTGGTCATCCAGCGGTGCATAGGCCACCCCCGGTACCTGCCCAAGATATGCACGACCGCCATCTACCGCTAACAAGCGCGCGACAATGCCGCGCATGTCAGGCGCACCGCCCTGCGAACCGGCGCCATTTGCCTGATGGCAACCCTGACAATTAAGCATCCAGTCGTTGCGGGCCTTTTTCACGGCAATGTCAGGAAGCACGGGCATAGCCCGCGCTTCTTGTGATGAAATTACTGGTTTTTGTTGGCCTTTGGCCTGCACCGTTTGCGCCACAAAAGCAGCACCGAATAAGGCCAGCCCTGTGATCAGATATTTCACTTTGCGGCCTCGCTTTCGGCGTCCGCCTGCGGACGAAGCTGCATCAAGGTGCGAGCATTTTGTCCTGCCATGGTAGATTTGATGTTGGCGACTTCTTCAGCGCTGAAAGGCCGCGCGTCCGTCGCGCCATTCAATTCCATCATCACATAATTCAATGTTTCGGCTGTGCCCTCATCCTTTAGCCAACTACCTTGCGCAGGCATTATGCCCCGGTAGGTTACCCCGGCCACTTCCAGTTTCCCGGCCAGCCCCTTGTTCAGCACCATGACCAGATATTGACGGGCCTCTTTTTCCGTAAACCATGCCGCAGGCTTACCCGTCAGTGGAGGAAAGGCTCCGGGCACACCCGCTCCATCAGCCAGGTGACAGGCCGCACACCGCTTGTAGAGCTTGGCCCCTGCTTCCAGATCTGTGGCGCCCAAAGGCGATGTCATCCCGACAGCCATGGCAGCAGCAAAAAACTGAGACATCCGCATCCTCAGTCCTCCAGCGCGAGGCCGATAATCACGGCTGTGGAGCAGGTGTAAACCGAGCTTTCAGTGCCAAGGCACCAGTTGGTGTCGTTGTTGGCCTGCGGGCGCACCATCGGCTTGTCAGATTCATTGCGGTTGCACAGGCACCGACCACAACTCGTCTTGCCGCAGCAGTCGTTGTAAGAGATGATATAATGCTTGCTATCCGCCGGGTTCTGGCACGTACCGATCCAGGTGATTGGCGACATTTCTGTGCCCGGTGGGCAGGAATTTTGCGTGCCGCCGCAGCAAGAACAGAGAAAGCCATCAATTGCGCAGTAGCGCCAGTAGTCACAGCTTGTCGGGTCGCCCGGGTCCTGCACGTTACCGGTGCTTTGTGGTGCCACGCCCTCGTAACCATTGGATGGGACACCTTGCCCGCTTTGCCCCGCCCGCGCCACAGGCAGCAGCGGGATCGCCGCGCCGCCGACCAGCGCGGTACCAAAGGCGGTCAATAACCCGCGCCGGGACGTTTTTTGCGCCATGCGGCGGCTCAGTTTTTCAGTAATTTTATCCATCGAAACCATGTTATGTCCCCTGGTTTAATCAGCCGTGACGCGCCGCTTCATATAGTCCTGGATAGACGCCACACCGCGTTCTTGCGCTTCAAGAAGGCTTTCAAGGTGCTCGCGCGAATTCACAATACCCATCGCGGCAATCGCGCCGTCTGGGCCAACCAGAACGCCATATGGCAATTTGGAAACACCTAGCGCCCGGCCCAGCTCTTCGGAGACGACATAGTCAAATCCCTCAAGATTGTGGGTCGAGATAAACCCTCTATGATCCTTGCTCGCACCGTCACTCGCCAGCACGACTTCCAAGGTCTGCTTTTCAGCGCCTGCCAGCGAACGAATGGCAGGCAGCAAGGTCTTGCACACCGGACAATCAGGCGAGAGGAAGAAATACAGCCTGCTGCGGTTACTGCTATCGGTAAGGATTGACCTCCCCGCGAGAGTCGTCAGCGGCAGAGCGGGTACCTTGTCCCCCACCTTACGTTGGTTGTTCACCGCCAGCGCTCCAGCGGGCGCGATACGCTCATGCAACACGCCAACTTGCCGCACCAGAGCCAGCACAGTCAGTCCGAGCACGATATTAGCCACCCACAAAAGCGCGTGGGACATGGAAAGCAACGAGGTCATTGAACCCCTCCCCTGTTTAGTTGTGGCAAGGCAATGAGCGCTTCCACGACCAGATAATTCATCAGCAACGCCGCGGCGCCAAAGGCCGCGAGCGCCACATCCGCGCCCGAAGGCACCTCTTGTGCTGGCGCGAAAGCCAGAACCAGAGCCGCGATTACAAGCCCAAGATTGCGCCACAACAGCGCCCCGCGAAGCGGTATCGTTTTTCCAGAAAACGAGCATCCGCAATCGGCTGCGGTGCGTCCCGTCAACACCGCCTTCGCGATCAACAGGCCATAGCCCGCAAACAACACAGCAGCGACAACCGCTGCATAGATTGACGTTGCTGGTGCCAGTAGGGCCACCGCAACGGTGAACTCACTGAGCGGAACGAGGGGAATCAACACACCAGCAACGCCTTGGGGGAACTCGGCATAGGTCTCAACCGATGCCTTGAAGCTTTCCATATCTGTCACTTTTTTGTATGCACTTGCACCAAGCACAATTGCGAGAAAAAGCTGGATCGTCAGAGCAGCGGCTATATCCATCATCAACCCCTATCTGACCGCATGCATGACAAAGGGGGAAATAGCGAGATCGCCGCCAATCATACGGACGAACCCGCCATTGGCCGCATCGTAAACTTCAATCTCGGACTTTATGGTCGACACCACCAGAAGCGGTTTGGCTCCGCCTGTTATCTCGATGGACAGCCCCCAGCTTTTAAGCGCATAGCGACTTTCAACGGCGCCACTTTCGGGGTCAATTACCCATACCTCACCGCCTCCATTTTTGTGGTCGCCTTCGCCTGCTCCCTCGTTCATCAACAGGTAGAGTTTACCGGTTTCCTCACTCGCAGCGATCACCTGCCATCCAGCGGGTCGGTATGCCCCGCCAGCGGCTGCACTACCGGCCACGGCCCAGCCCTTGACGGGGACAGCCCCTGCCGCGCCGTATTCAATCGCCTGCACCCGCCCTTTAAAGCTGGGAAAATACGTACGATCGCCAAGCAAGGCCGTCTTCATGAATAGCGGGTCCTCGTCAATGGGATTAAAGGCACGGCTAGACTGGCGGGATGCCAGTTGCCCGCCATCATCAAGCGTAAAGGTGGTCATGCTGCCATTACCGCAAAGGGTACCGAAGGAGCGCATCCCAAAGGGATAGACCAGACTGCACCCGGGTATTTGTATTTCATTGACGATTAGCCGGGCATCAAGGTCTATGATTGAGACCGACGCCGCCGGCGTAAAGTTGAAAAGATAAAGGAATTTCTCATCCGCGCTAAGGCCCAAGCTTGCCTTCTGGGTGACCGACAAGCTGCGCTTTCCACCCGGCAAGGCAACCTCACCGATAGGGGCAAGGTTCGCACGGTCATAAATCGTCAGCACATCCGTGCGCTCACCCCGCGTACCCCGGGAATAGAAAGTTTCCGCCACGTAAAACTCGGGACGGGTCCTGGGTGCAATGAATGAGGCAAACTGCCCGGCACCCACAGCCCCTTTATATTGGCGGGTTTCTGCCATGGGGTCCAAAAGGACGACCTTACCGTCAATCAGGCTCATAAAATTCACGTCATGAACATAAATCCAGTGATCAGGATATGACTCTGGCAACGTCTCAACCTTGGGGAGTGGTTCAACCGGTAAATCCTGCGCATTCACTGCACAGGTCAGCAACGCTACGGCGCCTGAAATTGCCAGAAGTTTCCTCATGTCCTGCTCCCCTGTCGCGTAAATATAGTACGTACGTCCTATTTAGTACATATGTCCTATATTTTAAAAAGGCACAGCCTGTCAAGCGATCACAGCAGTCATGCTGTAACGTCTTGAAGATGAGCATTAATCTGTGATCGGACTTAAGCTATCGCTGGATCGAAACCGTTAATATTTTCGGGAGTCGCCGTTTTGATCAGATGGAGAAAGGAGCGTATGGCAATGTGAGATATTTGCGGCGTCCGGTCGCTCCAGCGTCGGCCGTAGCCGAGGAACATGGTATGCCCCTCAAATGAGGAGGACATAAACACCGCCAAAATTTCCCGTTCGCTGACGCTAAGCGCAGGATTAATGCGCTGCGCCATCTCCATCAGCATGTCACGTACATGCCCATACATGGTGTTCATCGCCTCTTGCGCAAATGGCTCATGGTTTGCCAAAGCCCAAAGCTCGGGGAAAAAATGTGTCGTTTCCTTCGTCGTGAGGTCATCTATGATAAAAGAAATAATTTTGGCGAACTGTTGTTCAGGGGTCAGACTATCGTCTGCCATTATGTCGTCCCACCACCCCATATACCCCTGTATCACAGCTTCCAGCAGGTCCTGCACCAGGTCTTGCTTACTCGTGTAATAATAGGAGAGATTTCCAACGGTGATACCTGACATCTTGGCGATCCGCCGCATGGAAAGTGCAGCATAACCTTCGTCAATCAGGATATCGCGCGCAGTGTTAAGAATAACTTCAACACGCTTCCGTCCTTTTCGAGAACTCGCCTTTTCATGCCGCCCTTGAAGCGTCAGTGTACGCATTGTCTTACTTTCCCGATGCCGCTGACCTAAAATTGCTCCGTCTGGCCTATTACTAGGCGTGCCATCAGAAAATTACAACGAATAGTGGGGACAGCTTGGCAGCAAAGCAAGGTCCACGCGGCCACCCCAACTTTAGCACTAAACCCGCCGCGATAGCGCCGAGTAGCCCACATTTGCAGAAACTTACAAATGGGCTAAACCGGGAAAGCCGTGTCAATCTCGCGCTCAATTGCCGACCCTTGGCCATCCGGCAAAATGTGCGCCACGCACCGCATGCAAGGGTCAAAGCTTTGGATTGCGCGCTGGATATCGATATAGGACATGCCATCGCGTCCCCCCTCGGTCGCGATTAGTGGACTACCCAAAAGTGCAGCTTCAAGTGGGCCTGGCGCCCCAGCGTCCGTACGAGTACCGATATTCACACGTGACGGGATGCTGATGCGGTAGGTATCGACCCGTCCTTCATCAATCACAGCCCAATGCGCCAGAAAACCACGGCTTGCGCCCCACAGCCCAACACCAAGCCGTCGACCGGATGGCATCTCCCCCCCTTCGGTGCGACAGCTTGTTTCTCCCCCCCGCACGTAGCCAAGCGCGAGCTCAAGGTTTTCTGCGGTCACCGCCACATTGAACGCCAGCACATTGGCCCGAGCGCGGTTCCGTTCAAACGCATTCCAGACTTCGGGGATATTCCATTGCAGCAACATTTCACCCTCACTGCCTGGGTATGCAAATTCAATACCGTGGCCCGTGGTCGCAAAATATTTACCGACCCTGCGCCCTGCAGCCGCAGTCAGGTATAGCCGGGCATAAGCACCAACTTCGAACCCCTGCTGGCGCCACGTCAAGCTAGACCCCCAACTGTATGCGCCCACGGGTACCGCGCTCCCCACCTTACCAACTCGCCGGTTCCAGGGATGGTTCGCGCCAAGCTTATTGCCGCGAGCGTCGGCAAAAACACGGTCCGCACCATCCGCGCGGTCCACCGCCTGGAGAGAATGCGCAGTGCCCTCTTCAAGCCCGGCGTTAAGCTCGCTCAAAGAACCGCAAACAAACTGTCCGTCTATGACAATGCCCGGGCTGGACCAACGTCGACTGCCCCAATCATCACAATCCACATAAGCTGCATTGTAGTGTTCCGGGTCATCCCATTGACCAAAATCCATAAGTGTGGCTGCACCTCTGCCAAGGTCGAAGTAGCCCGGCTCCGCTTCGAGAAAAAAGTCGAATACGTCATCCCAAATTAATGCCGCCTTGACACTATAGGCCGCGAAAGGTGCAATAGCGTCGCGGAAAGCCAGCAGCGTCGTTTCGTCAACCGAAAGCGTAACCCCCCCTGGTACAATCGATTCAGAATGAGGATATTTACCTCCCAACAGGCTGTAGGCCTGGCGCGCCAACCCTGCCATCCTGAGGGCCTCCCTGTAGAAGCTCCCCTCACCTTTATTGAGACCCTCCAGAATGTCTCCCACCGTGCGACAACCATGCTGCCGTTGCCCTCGCGCCGATGTCTGCCGTGCACGATCCCACAAGCGTGGGCTCGTCCGTTCCACCACCGAGCGCGAAAAGTCCGGCCCGGCGAGCACAAACAGATGCATGACGTTATCGTTAAAATATTGGCAGCTGAGCAGCAGGTTACGAAGCACTATACCGAGGGGTGGCGGTGCAATGCCGAGCGCCATCTCGAGACACAAAGCGGACGCCGTCGCATGAACCCCGCCACACAACCCGGACGCCAGTGCGCTCATTCGGCCCACCTGGCCCAACTCCCGGCCTGGAAGGAGCGCTTCGTAGCCCCGGTGTGGGGTGGCAACAGACGCCACTTCAGTTATGCGGCGCTCAAAGGGGTCGACCCGACAAAAAACTTCGGACCGGCCGCTGATTTTTTCCGCCAGATCGCCTGTACCTGCCGCTGCAGAGAGCTGTGTGTCAATCAATCGCCTCAGGGCTGGCCCGGGACCAGACATGCCGCCCGGAATAAACTGCTCATCCATCTTATATGTCTCCTGCCGAATTACATTGCGGTGGCCAGTGCCGCGTCTGGCACGCCCCAGGCAGGCGCATCGATATGGCCATACCAGGCCATTGCCGGCGCATCGCCATAAAGCGCGTTTTTTACCTTGATCCAGGCCTGATTACCCCAATCAAAATGCCAATAAACGATGGGGTCATTGAGGAAGCCTTCACTGCGCATCGCCCAATCAAGCAGGCGCCGGTTCCATAGCCTTTCATCCTGATCCGCAATCCTGCCTGCTGCCAGTTCACGTTCAAAATAGTCCGCTACTGCAAGTTCATTCATTTCTTCAAATGCGGAACCCATATTCAGCAAGGCCATGGTTTTCCTGTCCCGCAGGATAACATCCACCGATGAGCCGGTAATATGTATAGGCCAGGTACTGGCATTTTCCTTGTCGTACACACGAGGGTCGCGCACATACTGGAGCGCATAGGCTCGCAATACATCTTCCCCAGCATCGGGGTTTTCCTCGCGTCCACGCTCGTAGAAAAATTCCCATAAGCCCCGCTGGCAGGCGATGGGACGATAAGCGTCAAGGATCATTACCTCCGCGCCGTAAACAGCCAGCAAGCTATTGACACGCTGCAGCTTCTCGGCAATCGAACGCCTGAGCCAACCTTCCTGCCGCGCACCTCGGATCGGTTTGTGGTAGGGTGGATTCGTACCGTCATCAATCGCATGCCAGGAGCGGAAGGCGACATCGTAATCCCTGAGATTGACCAAGGGCTCATGATATCTCGGGTCTTTATCATCCACCGGAATTTTATTGTGCGGCTTCCGTATCGGCTTCAGATCGGCCCGCACCAACCGGTGATCAAAATCATACATCGGACACCTGCCTTTCCGCTAGATAGTCAAGCTTGCCTGCAAAGATGTTGCTAGCGTATCTGCCTTCTCCAACAGCAAGTGCGCGCAATGCTGCGCAGCGGTTTGGGGAAAGCCCAAGCGCCAACACCTTGAAACCGGCCATTGGCATATCAAATAAACGTTCTATGCACCGCGCTGTCGGGATGGTGTCGGAGGCCGCCAGCAACTTCTGGAATTCTTCATCTGACTGCAAGCAGTTGGTATTCAATTCATGTTCCAGCTGTGGGTAACGCGCACCAAGATCCGGATCGACCGCAAACACATAATTCCAGTGGCTGACAACCGCGCCAACATCTGCCAGTAACTGGGCAAGAAAGGCCTCCTGTGTGCCGGTGACATTGATGTCGTTAATCACGATCACCGGCCTGCCCCCAAGCTCTTGCATAAGGCGCGGCCGGTCCAGAGCCTCGTCCTGACGTCGGCGGTTATCCGCACGAACGCTAAGCCCAGCCATGGCATATCCATTCCCTGCTATTGGTCGTGAGAGACGCGGTTCGACCAACGTCAAGCCGTCAAGCCTGTCAGCAACGGCACGCGCCATAAGGCTGGCGCCAGCAGGCAGGTGGAATATAGGAGGCGCCATCAAAGCCCAACCTGAAAGATCTGGATGACACTCTCTTATCCGGTCCACCGTCCTGGCGAGTATATCAGCATAGAAATCCACGGCCTGCTTCTGCCCCAGCTTCATAGCCGGGTATGTAGTAAAAAGAGGATGGTCCATGTCCGCCGGCCATTCGTCAATCACCCGCGCCACATGATAGGTTTGCTGGTTTTGCCCTTGCTCATCCATACTGTGTCCTCCCCGGACAGAAGCAGGCCGCGCGAACAATCAAGTCCGCGCGGCCTGTCTTATTTAGTGTATTTCAAAGGCGGAACTGTTCGCCATTTCCTTGTTGTGCGCGGCCCTTTCCTCAGGGCTCATGGAAGACGCAGCGACAGAATCAAGCTCTTTGCCTTTGCCCAACGCGCCATTTGCCAGGAAGCTAAAGTCTCTTCCCAATTGCTGCGCAGCACCGTGGCAACCTTGGCACCCGCCAACATCATAGGTGGGTGCTGGCACCGCGACGCCCTGCTGCACGCCAAGTGATACATTTTTATAGGTGCTAAGGTCGGTATCGCCAGAGACACCCGCCGCCGCAGGGTACAGGCATGTCGTCGAACCTTTGTCGCCGCGACAGTTCACCAGATACCCACCATTGCTGCCTTGGGGTACGCCACCATTTTTGAGAACACCCGAGAAAAGCTGAACGCCCGGCTGGCTGCTTTCAACAGCAATATTGGCCAGATAGAAATCTGGTGCTGTCGTGTCGCTGGTTGGTCCCGCCTGAACACCCTTCAACCGGTAGTTCGCCCAGATATTATCCGGGTCGGCTGCTATGATCAGTGAGCGAACGGCATTGTTGGCGTTATTTACCTCACTAGTAATGGTCTTGGGTTGCACCACCGTCGTAAACCCGGTGCTGACCGTGCCCTCAGTTGGCAGCGACGTCGTCGAGTTCACATTCGAAGCTGGCGGTTGGCCGGGCGCGATATCGTCATAAGCGCCCGTGTAAGTGGCCGTCACCGGGCTGGAATGCGGGCTTTGATAAGCCACGTTGGCATAGGTTGTCTTGTAGGCCGGATCAACGATACCACCGGCCTGATCGCGGGTTACGGCATCAACATGCTCAAAGGTACTGAAGATAAACTCCGGATAGTTGGCCGTCTTGTGGATTATATGGATCGCGACAAGAGCGAAAGTGTCTGTCACGAGCGTCGGCGCATCGCTTCCGTTATCAACCCAATAGTTTGCGGTCGCCTGGTGATAATCGTTCGGATCAGAGAACTGAATATCGCTGATCCGGCGCCAGGCGGTCTTCACCTCAATCACATCATCCGGGAAATTCCAGGACTGGCCAGACGAGGGACCATAGCTCATATTGTAAGCATAGGTAGTTTCTGACGCACTGACCTTCGCCATAAAGAGAACAGGGAAGTTCGGGTCTTTCGATTGTTGATAATAAAGAAAGTTCTGGCCGATCTCGTTGGTTTCATCTAGATAGACATAGTTCTTCCCCGTCAACTCAACGGCAACCTTGTTACTGTTGTCCTCGTAGTAGGTACGGTAGACTGGCGGCTGCCCTACCTGCGACGCTGGTTTGCTTCCCGTGTAGTATGGAAACGCTTCTGTGCGGTGGTAAAAGCTTTCAAATACCAACGGATTTGCCAAGGTCGGAGATTGCCCTGTCTTGATGAACGTGCTGCTACTGCTTGGCGTCCCCCGATCTGTCCCGGAAGTCAGGGTGGCATCGGTCTGCTGCATCGCGGCAATAAACAGGCGCCATGCATAATAAGCCTTCTGACTATGTGTCGCGGATGGACTGAGGTCCCCGGGAAACATCACATTTGTCGCCGTCAACTCCGACGAGGTAATCGGATCACCGGAGCCATCCGGCATTGATTGCATGCCAACGGCGGCATACCCGCAGGCCCCCAGGCCCAGCACCACCGCTGCTGCGGCTGTATATCGTCTCAACATTTCTGCTCTCCCTTTCATGGAAACTATCTGTCGTCGTACGCTGCACTACTCAGGACGAAAGTGATTGCCGGTCAGGCCGGCACAGACCAGGCATGGCCTGCCGGGATCTCTCCCTTGGCAAGCGGAGCCTGGTAATTTACGGAAAAATTGACGTCGAGCGGCGCAACCCATATGCGCGCCGACATATTGACTTTGTAGAGCTCGAAAAGCTCGTCATCATCGTCGCGCTTCTCGTTATAGACCCTGCGATCAATCAGCTCATAGAAGCCACGGTCGACAAAGTCATCCCGAAGCGCCACATGCGCTGTTTTCACACCGTCAGAGACCCACCATTCAAACTTCATTTCGCTATTGCAACGACTGACGCAATTAGGGTTCTGCATCACAGTCAGCGCGTCCCTCGCTCCAGCATCAGTGACAAAGTTTATTGAATCCAGAACACCGGGGCCAGGGTGACCGGACACCACCGACAGATTATCCCGGCTCCAGAGCCCATCTGTCGACAAAGCCATCGCGGCCATCTGCATAGCACGCCAGCCAACAGCGGTTCCCCACCACAGCGACTGCCGGTGCTTTGCTGTGCTTTCCTGATAATCAAGCGTGAGAAGCGCGCCCTCATCCTTGATGCGCACGACAAGTCCCTCAGTCGGCAGAAGCCGAAGGGCTGTTGATTCATCCATTTTCGTATCCTTTCAAAAAGTAATCCGGTCAACAAATGCGCGGCAGCTGATCGCCGATCAGCATGTCGACAATGCGTGTACCGCCAAACGCGGTATTCATATGCACCCGGCCAGGATGCCCATCCGCGAGAATGGTGCCGATATCCGCGCTATCTGCGCCGTATTGATGTTCCTTGAGTGCGTTGAGCGCGGCGGAAGCTTCCTGTTCCGGCACCACCATCACCAGCTTGCCCTCGTTGGCGAGATAGAGCGGGTCCAGCCCCAGGATTTCACAAAAACCCCGCACTTCAGCACGAAGCGGCGTTTTATCCTCGTCGATCGCAATGGCGCAACCTGACGACTCTGCAATCTCGTTCAGAACAGCCGCCACGCCGCCCCGGGTTGCATCCCGGATGAAACGCGTACCCGGCGCGGCGCTGAACAGCGCCTCGATCAAGCCGCCGAGCGGTGCACAGTCACTTTTGATTGCACTTTCAAGGCACATGTCACCGCGCGCATCCATAATGGCTGCGCCGTGATCACCCAGATAACCGTTCACAAGGATACGGTCGCCGGGCCGGGCGGTAGAAGACCCCAACTGCCGGGCCTCGCTTATGACCCCAACCCCTGCTGTGTTGATGAATATCATGTCGCAACTGCCACGCTCGACCACCTTGGTGTCGCCGGTGACGATCTGGACGCCTGCCTCACGTGCTGTATCGGCCATCGACTGGACAATCTGTCTCAGCGTATCGACAGGCATGCCTTCTTCGATAATCATTCCGCAGGTCAGATACAGCGGCGTAGCGCCACCGACGGCAAGGTCGTTGACGGTGCCGCATATCGCCAGCTTGCCAATGTCACCGCCGGGAAAGAAAATAGGGTCAACGACAAAACTGTCAGTGGTCAACGCCAACCGGTCACCTATTTTTGCCAGGTCCGCCAGATCGAACCGCGCCTGATCTTCAAGCGTATTCAGGTGCGGGTTCGAGAAAGTGGCCACGAACACATCGTCGATCAAATCCCGCATAGCCTTACCGCCGCCGCCATGGGCAAGGGTAATCATCGGGCTCTTGAGCTTGCCTTTGCGGACACGGGTGTCACCGCCGTCCTCCGCATTCACCTTGCTGACCACATTCATACCCCGACCTCCTCAAGCTCGCGGACGACGGGACGCGTCGGCTCGTTCTTCCCGGGTTTCTGGCCGAAGCGATAATAAGCCGCGCAAGCGCCCTCGCTTGAAACCATAAGGGCCCCGAGAGGGATTTCCGGTGTACAGGCGGTACCAAAAACTTTGCATTGATTGGGTTTGATTGCGCCCTTGAGAACTTCGCCACACTGGCAGGATTTCGGGTCCGCGATCGTAACCGACGGCACGGTGAATTTTTTCTCCGCATCGAAGGCTGCATAAGCATCTGTCAACTGAACACCTGAATGATCAATCGAGCCGAGCCCGCGCCATTCGAAAAACTCGCGCAGTTCAAACACCCTGGATATTGCATCAAGCGCATTGGCGCAGCCGTCCTCAGGCACCACACGGTTATACTGGTTTTCAATGCGGGCTTCACCAGCTTCGAGCTGCTGCAGAACCATCCAGAGCGACTGCAGAATATCGAGGGGTTCAAATCCCGCAACCACTACCGGACGACGGTAATGGTCCGCAATGAACCTGTATTGGTCATTCCCGATCACCATGCTGACATGACCAGGGCCGAGGAACCCGTCAAGCATCAGGCCTGGGCTATCAAGCACGGCCTTGATCGTCGGAATAATCGTAATGTGATTGCAAAAGAGTGAGAAATTGGAAATGAATTCCTCTTCCGCCTTCAAGACCGTCAGTGCCGTGCTGGGCATGGTTGTCTCGAACCCGAGAGCAAAGAAGACGACCTCCTTGTCCGGGTTTTTGCGCGCGAGGCTAAGCGCATCAAGCGGGGAATACACCATGCGCACATCCGCGCCATCCGCCTTAGCCTGCAACAAGCTTTTACGGGACCCCGGCACCCGCATAGCGTCACCAAAAGTGGTGAAGATCACATTCTCCTGCTCCGCAATTGCGACGCAGTCATCGACCCTGCCCATGGGAAGCACACACACGGGGCAACCCGGGCCATGAACCAGTTCAAGGCTATCCGGCAGCATATTATCGATGCCGTATCGGAAAATGGTGTGGGTATGGCCGCCGCATACCTCCATGATATAGACAGGCCGTCCAAGTTTCTCAGCGAGGCCGCCGGCTATCTTCTCAATCTCGACCAGAAGGACTTTCGCCTTCTCAGGGTCACGGAATTCGTCAACATATTTCATGATTGGCCCTACTCTTTTTTAGATGCTTTCCCCAGATGGGTATTTGCCCCGGGACTGGATGCTTTCCCGAGGTTGCCGCGATCATCGGCAAGAAGCGTGTGAACCAGGTCCCAAAGGACGTGGTAGATCGTGACGTGGCATTCCTGAATGCGATGAATGCTGTCTGATGGCGCTACAAGACAATGATCAAGCCCCATGGCCGCCATGGTACCGCCATCACCACCCGCCAGCCCGATCGTGGTGACATTCTGTTTTCGCGCCACCTCAAAAGCACTGACGATATTGGTCGAATTACCGCTTGTTGAAATGCCGATAAGGCAGTCACCGGGCCTGGCCAGATTGGCAACCTGACGCGCAAAAACATGGTCAAACCCGACGTCGTTCGACAGAGCTGTTATCAGCGTTTTGTCGGCTGTCAGATCATAAGCTGCGAGCGCAGGCCGACCGGTAGTTACTGGATGTAGAAACTCAACCGCGATATGCGATGCATCGGAACTCGACCCACCGTTTCCCATCGCAAACAACCGTCCGTCAGCACGGTAGGTGGCCGCGATGGCTTGGGCGCACCCAACCATGGCTTCGCCATTCTGGGTGTAAAAGGTGTCTATAACGATGCGGTGCTGGTCTACCTTCCGGTTAATTGAGTCCAACAGTGCCGTTTTCATTCGGCCGATGTCGCTTTTTTTATTGTGCAGGAACGGATACAGCGACTGTAACGCTTCCCTGTTTTTTGTGGTTGTCATTGGATCCCCCCGATCATCAGCTAGCGGGCGCCAGCTTGCATGGCATCGAGTTCTTCCTGCATCTCACCTAGCTCCGTCAGCACCGACAGCGTCGCCTGCGCTTCCGCTTCGTTGATCCGGCTCATGGCAAAACCTACATGAACGAGAACCCAATCTCCGATAAACTGACCAAGGTTTCCGCCTTCTTCGGCAATACAACTGAGATTGACGGCGCGTTGGATGCCGCCCACGTCCACCATGCCCGTTTGTTGTGCCTCGTCACTGATGCTGATTATTTTCCCCGGTATTCCTAAACACATGATCACTCCCTTTCCTGACAGTACTGGATGCTGAATTGCGCTTGATGTCTTTGGTATCTTTTGCAATTCGGGCCGCTGCAATCACCGCCTGGCCCAGTGCTATACCGCCATCGTTGGCGGGGACTTCAGCATGGCTGATGCAGCGGAATTGGCGATTGCTCAGCTGGAGATTGAGAGCTTCAAACAGGATGCGATTTTGCAAACAGCCTCCAGACAGGATCACATCGCCAAATGTGTGGTCGGCGCGCAAACGCTCGACCGTGGTAACAAGCGCCGCCACAAGGCCAGCGTGAAAACGGGTGGCGATCGTGGCTGCACTCACACCCGTTCGTATATCTTCTAGAAGTGGCAGCCAGATGGTGGCCGCGTCCACCTCAAGGCCCGGCAGCCCATCAGCAGCAAGGTCCTTTTGCCGCACCGTAAACTGATATGCGCCGGTCACAGTGCCCCATATAACAGCATCTACGTCAGCCAGCATTTCAAGCTCAATCGCCGCCTGGCCTTCAAACTGGATCAAATCCGGGTACACTCCCACAGCGGCAGCAACGGCGTCGAACAGGCGTCCCGCAGAACTTGCTGGCGGGCAATTGAGGCCGCGTGCCATCATCGCCATCACCGTACCTATTGGCTTGTCAGCAAATACAGTGGCCAACGGTATTTCGCCGAAGCGATCAACGAAGTCACCGTAGGACATAGCCGCAAGAACATGGGCAAGCGCATTACGCCAGGGTTGTCTGGCAGCCATGGCGCCGCCCGGCATAGGCACTGGTTTCAAGCTCGCCAGCCTTTCAAAACCTTCATATGTTGCCAGCAACACCTCACCGCCCCACAAGGTATTGTCGGCGCCAAAACCAAGGCCATCCAGCGCGATGCCCAGCACCGGCGGATGATCAATAGACAGGCCGCCTTCCGCCATGGCAGAAGCAATATGCGCGTGGTGGTGCTGAATCTGATGAAGCGGTAGCTGGCCCTGATCCGCATCACATTGCCCCCGCTTGGAGGAAAGATAATCCGGGTGCATGTCGGTCGCCAGTTGGGTAGGGGTGAATTCGAACAGCTCCTGATAAAGGCTGAGGTTTTTCTCATAATCTTCACAGGTGCGGAGGTCTTCAAGATCACCTTGATGCTGCGACACCAGCGCACTGCCCTTTCGCAGCATGCAGAAAGTGGCTTTCAACTCCGCGCCATAAGCCAAAATCGGTGGCGCCTTATCAAAGCCCCCGGGCAGTTGGATTGACCGCGGGGCATAACCACGGGCACGGCGCATTACCCGCGGTTTACCTGCCATGTACCGCACCACCGAATCGTCGATACGGTTGGCAATATCCCTGTCGTGGCAAACGAACATATCCGCAATATGACCAAGCCGCAGGAGCGCTTCTTCATTGTCAATAATCTGCGGTTCACCCGATACGTTGCCGCTTGTCATCACCAATGGGCCACCAAAGCGCTGGCATAGCAACGCATGAAGCGGCGTATAAGGCAGCATGAAACCAAGAAGGTTGCTACCCGGGGCGATGTCGGGCGACAAGATCGGCATATTGATCGGGTCTCGCCTTATGTCGAGCAGAACGATCGGTGCAGCAGGACTGCTAAGTACCTTCCACTCCTCACTGCCAAGCTGGCAATAAGCACTAATGCGTTCCCGTTCATGGCACATCAACGCGAATGGCTTTGCATACCGTTGCTTACGACGGCGAAGATTTCGAACTGCTTCATGATTGCTGGCATCACAACAAAGGTGGAAACCACCGATACCCTTGATTGCGACGATATCACCAGCATGCAGGGCTCGCACCGTGCGGACCAACACCGCCTCGGTATGGGCGCGCATCGCAGCGGCCTTCGCAGGACCAGTTGGCCCCTCACATTCGCCGGGTATAAAAATACGCGGGCCGCATTCATGGCACGCCACAGGCTGGGCATGAAAACGACGATCAAGCGGGTTTTCATATTCTGATGCACAGGCCTTGCACATGGGAAAGGCACGCATGGTGGTACCTGCTCTGTCGTAGGGAATATCTTGGATGATTGACAGGCGCGGACCACAATGGGTGCAGTTGGTAAAGGGATACAAATAACGCCGTTCACTTGGGTTCATCACTTCATCAGCGCATGCGCTGCATGTTGCTGCGTCGGCCGTCACTTCTGTGCTGGTCTGTCCCTTGCTCGATTCTGTAATACGAAAATCGCTATAGTGCCGTCCCTTGTCCGTAGGTCGACATTCTATTCCGTCAATTTTCGACAGCGGCGGTGCGTTCAGCCTTAATTTAGCAACAAAGGCCTCAATCTGAGCACTACTGCCTGCGAGGTTTATCACCACACCCTCAGCGTCGTTAAAAACTTCGCCGTTTATCTGGCACTCATGGGCAAGCCGGAACACTGTCGGCCTGAAACCAACCCCTTGTACCGTGCCTTTGACACGTATCTCCTGATTTTCAAATAACATGACTATTCCCCACGCCTCGAAAGAGGAAACTCGGGACTGCTGCAAGATCACTCAGGTACACGATGTATAAAGACGGAATATAACTCAGGCGCTTTGATACACCTATTACGATAAATATCTTCACTAATAAGTGTATCAAAGTACACGAAACTAGCAAATCAATTATTCTAACTGAGTGAAAAAGGCCCCACAAACCGACAGAAACTCAACGAAAGTAATTTTTAAACAACTGAAAAATATAGAATATTTAAAATATTGAAGGCCCTGATCAAAACTGGATCGTCGAGCAAACCCTAGCGCACTGAATTTACCTTATTAGGTGTATTAATGCTCTCAATTGAAATTACTGTCATTTTCTATCAGTTCAAACTGAGGCAACAACAGAGCATGCCGCTGAGACATTCCCCTTGTTGCCAGCAATGAACTGCTCATCGGCGGCGATCTGGTGACGTCTCCTAATGATAGCCGCCCCGCATGCCCCGTCGCACCGGCCGAACAAAAGGTGCCTTTTCTTGCGGCAAGGCCACACCTATAGTGCTGGCACTTGAAACTCAGCCATAAAATAAAAAACCGTACAGTACAGCGAGGCACTCAGAATGCATCCCCTTCAAAGGACACAGGGACCTGCCCCCCACACAAAGTGCACCTTCCGCGTCTTGTCATACGCTAGCGGCCTTGCTGTCGGTATGTGTGCCCTCCACCTTACAGGGGGTGTAACCGCCGACGATGGTCTGAAAGAGAATCTCAACGAAATCAGCGTCACCGCCATCAGAAGCGAAGACCGCGCGCTTCAGCCCACCCAAGCGCTGAGTGAACAGGATATTGAGAGCAGGCTCCCCACCGATTTTACCGAGGTCTTCCGTGCGGTTATGGGTGTGGGCATCCGCACAAACTCCCGCGGGGAAGCTGTGCTCAGGCTTCGTGGTTCGGAGGAGCGCCAGTCGCAGATATTCATTGACGGGGCGCCCATCAGCGTGCCGTGGGACGGCCGCGCCGACCTGTCGCTGTTCCCGGCCAGTTTCATCAGGAACGTCAGCATCATCAAAAGCGCCGCGCCCATTGAATATGGCGCCAATGCCGTGCTGGGGGTGGTGGATATCTCCACCTTCGAGACCAGCGGGCATTTCAAGATGAACGCCCGGACCGAGGTTGGCAGCCACGATTCCTACCTGCTGGAGGGCGAGGTTTTTGTACCCGTAGGCGGGCTGGACCTGCAACTGGGTGCCAACCGTTTCAGCCGGGATGCCATCAGCATTGCAAGCAGTGACCCGATCCCCTTTGACCCGCAGGCGGACGATGGCCGGACCAATACCGACCTTGAGAGCACCAGCTTTTTCGCCGCCGCCGCCCTTGAGCGCGAGTGGGGTACCTTCCGTCTTTCCGCGATGGATATCGACGCTGAAAAAGGCATTGCCGCCGCCGCCCACATCGACCCCGCCGAGGGCGCCCCCCGCTTCTGGCGCTACCCAGACTGGCACATGACCCAGATCAGCCTTGCCGGTGATATCGCGCTGGGTGAGGCAACCGGCCTGCGTGTCAATGCATGGCACCAGCAGTTTGAGCAGCAGATCGTCTCCTATAGCGATGTCACTTACAGCCAACCCGAGGAGCAGCAGGACGACCGCGACCGCACCTATGGCGGACGGCTGGTGCTGTCGCACGACTGGCAGCACCTGACCACGCGCCTTATCACCTCAATACAGGAAAGCACACACACACAGACCGAGACTGACCTTATGGCAGACACCACCAGCGAGCCGGAGCAGTTCCGCCAGCGGCTGGTCAGCATCGGTGGTGAAGTGGATATCCCCCTCAGCAGTATGGTCAAAAGCTCGCTGTCGCTGGCGTATGACCGCGCGTCCACCCCGCTCACCGGTGGAAGGCCTGTGCAGCCTGCCATCGCCAACTGGGCGGCAGGCGGCGCGACTGAGTGGCAGGCATCACAGGAACTGACCGTCACCGCCACGCTGGGCCTGCGCACGCGCTTCCCAACCATGCGGGAGCTGTACGGAAACGCGCTCGGCCGTTTCCTCCTGAACCCTGACCTGAAGCCGGAAACCGCGCTTGTAAGCGACGTGACATTCGCGTGGACACCCGCCACTCTGCCGCTTGAACTATCCCTCACCCCCTGGTTCACGCGGATTGACGACACGCTTTCCCAGCGCAACGTGACGGTGGACGGCGTCTCACGCAGGCAACGCTACAATCTGGACGGCTCAAACGGATACGGCATTGAAGCGGGGGCGATCTGGCAGGCAACAAACGCCCTGACCCTTGAAGCCAACGCCTTCTGGCAGGACCTGAAGGCCGACCGCGCGGCAGACGGCACCCGCCCGACCCTTTACCAGCGGCCAAAAAGCCAACTGCTGCTGGCCGCGAACTATATGTTCGCAAGCGGCGGTAACGTGAGGGCAGAGATGAACCACCTGGGCCATGCGTTCGATGAAAATGAAGACGGCACTGTGGCCCGCCTTGGCACCTCTACCGAGTTCAATGTCAAATTCTATATGCCAATCAAACAAACAGACTATGGCATCTGGCAGGTTTACGGCGCCTTGAACAATATCACTGATACGGTGGTCCTGCCGCAGCTTGGGCTTCCAGATGCCGGACGCACGTTCAAGCTGGGCATTCGACTGGCCAGTGACTGAAGGCAAATGTACCTCGCGAATATGTGAAGTGCAGCGGGGTCAAAAAATGCCACCATGGCGACCGCGTTTATGACTTTAATTTTATTACTGTATAACACTTTGAGGCTATTTGAAGTATCAGTTACAAAACGTCAGGAAGCCACTTCCTAGACAAAAATGTGGAAAAACCGACACAAAAGGGGGGACACCTATGAAGCTCGGGATAAATATTGCACTGGCAATGATGCTCGCCGCCACACCGGCGATGGGCGCAGACGACGCAGAACAGAAACCACAGAAACCAATGTCGGCCAAGACATTCGATGGCCTCAAGGTCAGGAACATTGGCCCGGGCTATATGTCCGGCCGCGTGGCAGATATCGCGGTTGACCAGACAAACCCAAACATCTGGTATGTTGCTATTGGCTCAGGCGGGGTTTGGAAAACCGTCAACGCCGGCACCACATGGACCCCGATTTTTGACAAGCAGGACGTATATTCCATCGGCGATGTAACAATCGATCCAAGCAACCCGAACATCATCTGGGTGGGCACGGGTGAAAACAACGCGGGCCGCCACATCGCCTTTGGCGACGGTGTCTACAAGTCGCTTGATGGCGGCAAGACATGGAAGAACATGGGCCTCAAGAAATCCGAGCATATTGGCGACATCATCGTGCATCCAACCGATTCAAACACGGTCTGGGTATCCTCACAGGGGCCATTGTGGTCAAAGGGCGGTGAACGCGGCCTCTTTAAAACCACAGATGGCGGTAAAACATGGCGCAATGTGCTTGAGGGTGATGAGTGGACCGGGGTTGGCTCTGTCGCTATCGACCCCAAAAACCCGGACAAGCTGTATGCGGCCACATGGCAGCGCCAGCGCACGGTTGCAGCCCTTGTGAACACGGGACCGGGCTCCGCGCTTTATACGTCAGATGACGGCGGCGAAACATGGGTGAAAATGACAAATGGCCTGCCCAAGGAAAACATGGGCAAATCCAGTATCGCTGTGTCGCCGATCGACCCGAACGTGGTTTATGCCGCGATCGAGCTTGACGAGCGCAAGGGCGGTTTCTGGCGATCTTCAGACAAGGGCGCAAGCTGGGAAAAAATGTCTGACAAGGTCGCGGGCGGCACCGGGCCGCACTACTATCAGGAGATTTTCGCGGACCCCGACACGTTCGACCTGATCTATATGTCCAATAACGCAAGCGCGGTGTCCAAGGATGGCGGCAAGACATGGGAAACCATGAACCTGAAAAACCGCCATGTGGACGACCACGCCTTCGCCTTCCACCCCACCGACCCTGATTTCATCCTCGTGGGCTCCGATGGCGGGCTTTATGAAAGCCGGGACGACATGGCAACATGGCGTTTCATGCAAGGCATTTCTGTCACGCAATTCTACAAGATCGCAGCGGATGACGACCTGCCCTTCTATAATGTTTATGGCGGCACGCAGGACAACTCCACCCAGGGCGGTCCAAGCCGCACCATGCGCGCCGACGGCATCAAGAATTCAGACTGGTTCCTGATCCTGGGCGCGGACGGCCACCAACCTGCCACCGAACCCGGCAACCCGGATATTGTCTATGGCCAGTGGCAGCGCGGCAGCCTTTCCCGGCATGACCGCAGGCTGCGCGAAAGCACTTTCATACAGCCGCAGGGCAAACCGGGCGACCCGGCCGAACGTTTCAACTGGGATGCGCCGATCAACGTATCGCACCATGACCCGAAACGGCTTTACCATGCGTCACAGCGCCTGTGGCGGTCAGACGATCGTGGCGATAGCTGGACCCCAATCTCTGGCGACCTGACACGGGACGGCAACCGCCTGCACATGCCGATGATGGGCCGCACCTGGAGCCGCGAAGCGGGCTGGGACCTCTATGCCATGTCTGACTATCACACCATCGCCAACGTGGCGGAAAGCCCGGTTGACGAGGATATCCTTTATGTGGGCACGGATGACGGCCTCATTCAGGTCACCACAGATGGCGGCAATAACTGGACCCGCTATGAGGTAAGCAAGATCAAGGGCGTGCCTGCGCGGGCCTATGTGAACGATATCCGCGCTGACCGTTTCGACGCTGACACGGTTTATGCTGCGCTCGATAACCACAAGGAAGGTGACTATAAACCTTACCTGATCAAGAGTACCAACCGCGGCAAGTCATGGCAGCTTATCACTGACGGGCTGGGGGAAAAGAACCTCGTTTGGCGCATCACGCAAGACCATGTGAACAAGGACCTCATGTTCCTTGGCACCGAGTTTGGCCTCTATTTCACGGTTGATGGCGGTAAAGAATGGATTGAACTGACAGGCGGTGTGCCGACCATCTCCTTCCGGGATGTACGCATCCAGCGCCGGGAAAACGACCTTGTGGCGGGCAGCTTTGGCCGCGGTATCTTCATCCTTGATGACTATACCCCGCTGCGTAACATTGATGCTGCAGCCCTTGAGAATGAAGCCCTGTTGTTCGCAGACCCTGAAACACTTCTCTATGTGGAAGACGAGTTTCACAGCGACAGCCAGGGCGACGACCAGTGGGTTGCGGAAAACCCGCCTTACGGCACAATTCTCACCTACTATCTGAAAGACAGCTTCAAATCCGCCAAGGAACAGCGTGTTGAGGCAGACAAGAAAGCTGTGAAGGAAGGCAAGGATGTCTTGTTCCCTGCGTGGGATGTGCTGGAAGCCGAACGCCGGGAAGAAGAGCCCGCTGTCTTTATCACCATTCGTGACGAAGCCGGCAATGTGGTGCGGCATGTGGCAGCCCCGAACAAAAAGGGCGTGCACCGGGTGACGTGGGACCTCCACCACGCGATGAAGGAAGCCATCACCAACGAGCCCAGGCCCGAGTGGATGGGCGAACCGAAAGGCGTGAAGGCGCTACCAGGCCAGTATAGTGCCACGCTCAACGTTCGCCAAAACGGCGCCATTCGGGAACTGGTGGGCCCGGTGTCGTTTAATGTGACCGAGTACATCGAACCAACGCTCGATGGAGCTACCCCCGCCGACGCGCAGGCGTTCCAGCAAAGGGTGATCAAGGCGGAAACCGCCGTGAAGGCTGCCAGCATCACTATTGCTGACCTGCAGAAAAAGCTGGAAGGTTACCGCACGGCACTTGACCGTACAGCCGACCGTGCCGCGCTAGAGACACAATATGCTGCCCTCCGCGCGGAGATTTTCAGCCTTGAGGAAGCGCTTGATGGCAAACGTTCCCGCGACCAGATGGGGGCAGCGCCTGCCACCATCAGTAGCCGGGTCGGTTTCGCCAAGTTCAGCAGCTCCACGAGCTATGGGCCGACCCCCCAAAGCCGGGAGCAACTGGGCTACGCGCTTGAGGCGTTCACGGGCGTGAAAGCACGGCTTGAGACCTTGCTGGACACCACGGTCCCGGCGTTTGAAAAAGCGCTCATGGACGCTGGTGCCCCTTGGGTACGCGGCGCGGCAACACTGCCGGATGCTGACTAAAGCGTTACGCTGAAACGTAAAACAAGACAAGGAGCCACCGGGCATGCCCGGTGGCTCATCTATGGTGTGGGGCCAAAAGTTGAAGACAAAGGGGAGAGAACAATATGATGAACCGGATAAAAGCGATGATAGGCGCAGGCCTGCTGCTGGCGGGCACCAGCGCTGCAATGGGCGTCGAAGTAAAAATTCCTGACCTGAGGGGTGATAACCGCGGTGACCGCGTGACCGGTAACCCGTGGGCAACACGAAGCGCGGTTCTCGGGCGCCACGGCATGGCCGCAACCTCGCACCCACTGGCGAGCCAGGTGGCGATTGATATCCTCAAGAAAGGCGGCACG
>NZ_JBLXGZ010000029.1:0-50288 GCF_048260245.1 Kordiimonas sp.
GTGACGGTGCGGCCTTTGAGCATTTTGGCGTCGAAGAAGCGATCGAGGAAGCCTTGGCCGACAAGATCCTGCTACCTTCCGGCGGCTGGATATCGGTCCATGAGACCCGCGCCCTGACAGTGGTGGACGTGAACATGGGCAGCGCGCTTCAGGGCCGGTCGGCTGGCGACGCCAAGCTGATTGTGAACATGGAAGCCGCTATGGCCGTGGGCTATCACCTGCGCTTTCAGGACATCGGCGGGCTCGTTGTGGTGGACTTTATCGACATGTCGGCCAAAGGCGCGGCGCGCGACCTGATGAGCGCGCTCGATGCCGCCTTTGACGTTGACCCGGTGCCGGTACAGCATACCGGCATTTCGCAGTTCGGCCTTGTGGAGATCAACCGCAGACGGCGCGGGCTTTCACTGCGCGACCGCCTGACGACGTCCCGCGCCCCTATCCCGCGCGCAGACGCTACCGCGCTTGACCTCCTGCGCCGCGCCCGCAAGCTTGGCCGCACGCCCGCCAACGGCAATCTGGTCATCACGGCAAGCGATGCGGTCATCGCCTGGTTTGAAGCCCACACGGATTACACCGACGACCTGAAACTGCAGACCCAGCGCAGCGTGACATTTGAGCGCGGCGCGCCAGACGTTGTTTTGAAGTAGGAGTTCCGGCAATGCCCACAGCAAAATGTCCCGAATGCGGTAAACCGGTGGACCAGAAATCCCGCCCCTTCTGCTCGAAGCGCTGCGCCGATTTGGACCTTGGCCGCTGGTTCAATGAGGAGTATACTTTACCCGGTGACAGCGAGATTCCCGACGATGTGGGCATGCCCGAAGACCGCGACTGAGACGCTGCTCAACGCCTGCACACATTTGGCACAGATTCTGCCGAAAGTGCCCGATTTATTGCACAGATCATGCACATATTCGTGCAGGTTTTCATCCTCTCGCCCGCCACCGGAAGAATGCAAAAAAAATAACATTCAGCGCTGGACAGGCCCCGTATTATTGCCTATAAGCCCCTTCGCTAACGCATGACGCCGCGCGTCATTTGCACCCTGCCCGGGTAGCTCAGTTGGTAGAGCAGCGGATTGAAAATCCGCGTGTCGGTGGTTCGAATCCGCCCCCGGGCACCACTTTAAAAAAGCCGTACCTTCGGGTGCGGTTTTTTTATGTGTTCACCAACCTCGAAAAAGACTTGGAGGGCAAGGCTTTTACCGCCGTTGCGGCTTGCAAGGCTCTTTTCTTTATCGCCACTACAAGGCATAATGCGATCAGCCGATCACCGTTCAACGACGGACAGTATGTAATGAGTAGCAAGCTTATCCTTCCTCGTATCCGCAAGGTTTTGCGGCTATTGACCTTTTTCGCCTTTGTGCTGCCTTCATGGCTAGCTGGCCCCACGGTAGCCGACGAAGCTAATGATCAGGCGTATGATCTGGATCTCTACACTTCAGCGATCCCGCCATACGTTACAAAGGACGCGCAAGGCGTACTGATCGGCTCACTCGTGCCTGTAGTTGACAGTTTCATCCAGTCGCACGGGCTGACAGCCCGGGCGACGCTGCTGCCGTGGTCTGCCGCGTTCCGGCGCACGGTCGCGAACCCAACGTCCCTCCTCTACCCCGTGGACCGCACTACGGCGCGCGAGGATCAGTTCCTCTGGATCAAACCGCTGGTGACCACTAATTATTATCTCTATGGCCTGAAGGACGCAGTGGACCCGAACGTCACGCTTGCGGACGTTATCGCCAGCGGCGCGCTTGTCAGCTGTACCGCGAATTCTATTCAGTGCGAAATCCTGCGTCAGAACGGCGTGCCAGATGCGAACATCCTGCGCATTGAAGGTGCATCAATCAGCCGGCGCCTGACCCTGATGGTGGCGGAAAGAAACTATTATACGGTCTATGACCCAGCCGTCTTTGCCTATCTGACCGTCAGCCAGCGATTGCCAAGCGACGAACTGATACAGCTGGAAAAAGTTGGCGAGATGACATCTTACCTTGCGGCAAGCAAGGATATGCCGGCGGAACTGCTACGAAAGCTTGGCCAACCGGCGCAACACTAACCGCCCGCGCGGCTGTTGTGAACGGTCAGGCAAGTTCCTCAAGGCTGGCCTTGATATCCGCCACCAGTTGTTCGTTGCTTTTAAAGTGAACACCCGAACGCGTATGGATAAAACGGCTGCCCTCTTTATACCTTGGCGGTGCCAATGCAGCACCAAAACTGGTCCAGGGTGGCCCATTATTCACAAGGAATATGGGCGTCCCGCTGGCCTGGGCAAACATCTGAGTAGCAGTCGGCGGGCCGACCGATGCGTCCATCATCGACAGGATAGCGATATTGGCCTCAATATCCTGCTTCAAGTCGAGGTCATCGAAAAAATGGATATTGTCGAGCGCACCAAGTTCGGCCCGCTCGGCGTCTGTGTAACTGTATTGCAAAACATAAAAGTCGGCATCAACCGCGCTCGAAAGAGCTTTGACATAATCCAGCCCCAAATAATAGAAACGTCTGACGCCACTTATATTTGAGCTGCGCCATGACACCGCAATCTTGGGTCGCTTGCCTGGAACAATATATTTGCGCAGTTCCTCAAGGCGGCTTGGTTCCGGGGTGAATATATGACCTTCCGTACTCCTGATATCGTCAAGTGTCAGGCCTAGTCGGTATGGCAGACTGCCAACGGCGACGCTGAAATCAACCTTGCTGCCATTCGTTTTCATCCAGTCATGAAGTCCCGGAAAACGGCGCACGCGGTAGCGGAAGTTTTTAACGTCGTCAAAGCCGTAAGCCGCAACCCCGGGGAAGCTGCGTTCATAGAGACCCGTGAGCCTTGGATCGCAGCCCACATGCACCCGCGCCCCCATATCGAGAAGCCGCGGTAGGAAAAGCGAGAAAAAAACTTCATCTCCAATGCCTTGTTCGGCATAGACGAAGATGCTTTTCCCCTCAAGGGACTGTCCTTTCCAGGCTCGAACACCATGGTCATACTGCGCGACCTTGCTGTCACCAAGCTCCGGGTCCAGCCTTGCCTCATAATATGGCCAGGCTTCCTCGGGACGCATACGCTGCAAAAGATAAATGCCATAACTGACCTTGATCTGCGAATTACGCGGTGCAAGCCGCAGCGCCTCACGATAGTGAGGTTCAGCAGGTGGCTGATCATGAAAGGTCAGCGCAAGATTGTGATGATAGTCCGCGACATCCGGCCTCAGCCGGATGCCCTCCTGCAAGAATATACGGCTATTGGCAAGGTCGCTCGTATACAGGTTTATCAACATGCCAAGCGCATTCCAGAATGCGGCATACTGCGAAAACATTTGCAGGGATGTCTGTAATAGCTGTACCGCATCATCCTGCCGCTCAAGCAGCTCATACGCTTTGGCAAGGTGCAAAATGTGGCTTGGCTCGGCGGGGTTATGCTCACACGCTTTTGCATAGGCTTTTTCCGCCACATGAGGCAGGTTCATGCGCAGCGCCATTTCCCCCATGATAGAACAGAGAGCCTCGGTTTCACCCTGCAGGGTCACAGCCTCACCCAATATGTCGAGCGCCAGTTCATCCTGCCCGGCATCAATCAATGTTGTGCAAACAGCCACCAGATTGTCAGGGTTCAGCCTGTCCAGCGACCAGGCTTTCACACACTGCTCCCTGCATGCACCCATATCGCCGGAAGCGGCGAAGTTTTGGGCTTTTCGGATATAGGGAACGATGTTTCGTTTCATGGTCATGCTGCCTATGGTGTGATGAGAAAATGCTCTCCCTCGCGGGCGTCAAGCGCGAGCAGGCTTTTGTATATTTCACCGGCGAAAAGGGACGCCACGAGGACAAAATGACCTTCTTCAAACTGCAAATTGTCCGGTGACTGTACCGGGAAACCATCCACGGTTTTTAGACCCGACGGAGCCGTTTCGATAAAACCAGCGACCTGTAGATCATGCCCGAGAAGGTAGTGCAACAGGTGACGGCCACGGCCACCCGCCCCCCATATCCATATTTTCCGCCCCCTGTGACGGGCCGAAAGATATCGCATCAGTCCCGCAAACATGGTGCGCAACTTGTCATTTGTCATGAGGTTCTCGCGGTTCTGCAGCGCCTCAACATTTTTGAAGTGACAGGCAATGACCGACTGCCGGTCAAGGCGGGCAGGCACCGGCAACGCTGCCGCCCACGGCGTTGTGGTCACCAGATCAGCTTTCACATCGGCAGCACCACAGCCCCATGCCGTGTCGTTATAGAGGCAATAGTCGTCTTTGGCCTCCATGTAACGGTAGAGGCCGTAGAGCTCGATAATGGACAGGTGCGCGACAAGTTTGCCGGAATTCGTCCGGTAGCGGCCTGGTTCGATCTCTACGCCCGTGGTGTGATCAATATGATAGTGGCGGCAGTCATCAGGGAAGACCACCTCTTTCATCCCTGCGGCATGGCACACGATCGCCAGAAGGCTATCAAGGTGGAAAATAAAGCCATCAAGCTCCATATAGCCCCGCACCTTGAGCCAGTCATCACGGTGCATAAGCTGAAAGTCGCCGCACTGTTGATAATGGAGAGCAGGCAGCGAATCCCAGCCCACATAGCAACTGGCAACATTATAGATCACAGGGCGTCCCTGCGCATCGCGCCTTTCAGCAAACTGGGAGGCGATAAAATCGTCCTCCACATGTTGCTCTCGCTGCCGACGCGCCTCTCCGGGCTCCAGCGGCCCTTCCTGAAAATGGATGCGCAACACCCGTTCGTCAGCGGCTTCGGTAATGGCGTTGATATCAGGCAGGTCGAGCACATTCCTGTTGATGTCACAGCGGTGCGAGCGGTAAAGCGCACCAGCGGCCAGATCAGGCGCTGTCATCGCCTCAAACAGCGGCGCGGAAAAAAGCACATCGATATTGGTCGCCAGAATGAACTTTCCGCGCGCGCGCCGGATACCCACATTTTTAGCGATCATCTGATAGAGCGGCGTGAAGTCTGCCATGTCGAACTGTTCATGCACCTCTTCACCCACGGTGTATATCACGGTGTTCACATAGTCATGGGTTCGCGGAAACCGGTATCCGTCACGCAAGCTTGGCCGGTCAGTTGGCGGGTTCCACTCCACAATGACCAGTTCCACACGGCGACCGACAGTTTCAGCCACGTGATAAACACTGTCTATAAAGGCTTGTGTTCGCTCTTCCATACGCTCCGTATGGGTATCGTTGCGGGTAGTGACCACGATAGACAGGGGGATATTATCATCACACTCCACCAGCATGCGGTCAGCCTCATCAGTTGAAGCTGCAGCAGCCATTGGCAGGTCCGGCAGGGTGATTTTGGTCAGTGCGTTGGCAAAAAGATCCTGATAGAGCGTTTTCACGTCAGCCGGCAGGGTTTCCAGCCTTTCGATTACCTCAAGCGCGTAGCGCCGTGACCAGAGAACCTGATGCTCCAACGCTGCAAATTCATCTGGCGTAAGGCGTTTTTGGGTCAGTGTCATATGGTCGGTCCCTGAAGGCTTTAAATATTCGGATTAAGTGAAAGGATTTAAACAGTGAGGGTGGAGAGATAGGCGGCATACATCTGCGCCAACCCTTCATCAAGCCCTGTGTTTGCGCGCCAGCCCAGTGTATTGATTTTGCTGTTATCCATGATCTTACGGGGTGTGCCGTCCGGCTTGTCGGTATCGAACGTCAACCGCCCCTCAAAGCCAACGGTCTTTTTGATGCGCTGAGCGAGGTCTCGCACCGACACTTCCTCGCCCGAGCCCACATTGACCAGCCCGCCGTCGTCATAATGGTTCATCAGGAAAATACAGCCGTCCGCCAGATCATCGGCATAGATCAATTCGCGCAGCGGTGTGCCGGTCCCCCATACAGTCACACCCTGTGCACCTTCTTTCTTCGCCTTGTGAAAGCGCTGCATCATACCTGCCACAAGGTGCGCATTTTCAGGGTGAAAGTTGTCATTTATGCCATACACATTGGACGGCATGGCAGTAAAGGCCTTGAAATCATACTGCTGCCGGTACGCGTCGCACATGACCTTGCCTGCAATTTTCGCCACTGCGTATGGCAGGTTGGTTGTCTCCAGCGGCCCGGTCAACAGCGCATCTTCCCGCATCGGCTGCGCTGCCTCACGGGGATAAATACAGCTGGAACCAAGCAACAATAGCTTTTTCACGCCAGCCCGGTACGCAGCGTCGATCACATTGGTCTGTATCAGCAGGTTCTGCCGGATAAAATCCCCGCCTTGCGCCATATTGGCGGCTATGCCGCCCACCTTGGCAGCGGCAAGGAATACATAGTCGATACCGCTTTCGGCAAAAAAGCTGTCGGCTTCCGCTTGCACGTCCAGCGCCAGTTCGGCATGGCTGCGTGTGACAATATTGCTGAAGCCCTGTCGCAGCAAGCCACGCACAATCGCCGAACCGACCATTCCGCGGTGGCCTGCAACATAAATTTTGCTATTCTTTTCCATGTGCCGCCTACAAAAATTCGTTTTCTACAGCCTTGTCGGCATGTTCACGGTACCACTGCAGGGTGAGGGCAAGGCCTTCCCTGAGGCTGACAGACGGGGCATAGCCCAGGCGCCGCATTTTTTCGATCGACGGGCAACGAAGGGGCGTCTCCCCGGCAGGGGCGGTACTTGGCACAATATTGAGCTCAAGACCGACAGCCTCTCCCACACAAGCGGCCAGCGTCGCGACCGATACCATGTCGTCATTGCCGATATGATATACCTCGCGGTGTCCCCCCTTGAGATACATCAGGATAATGCCGTCAACGATATCATCGACATAACAAAAGGCGCGCTGCTCTGTACCTGAGCCAAGGATGGCAAAGTCGGCAGTCACACCGGGCCCTGATGCGGTCTCATGTGCCTTCATCGCCCGCAGCAGGAACTGCGGCACGACATGTTTATAGCCCATATCCGGGCCATATACGTTATGCGGCCGAAAAACCTGAACCTTACGGAAATGATCCTGCCCGTAATTGAACGCGATCAATTCGGAGATGATCTTTGACCCGCCGTAGGAATATCTCGGATTCAGGCTGTCCGGCAACGTCAGGGCCACAGTTTCATCCGTCGGCACCACCGGAGGCGTCTGATATACTTCTGCCGATGATGCCAGCACCAGGTCCGGCACCCCGGCCTGCTGACAGGCGGTCACAGCCGCGAGCGCGCCACGAATGCCGACATCAAGCACCAGTTCCGGCTGCTTGTAAAAGTTTTCGGTACCATTGACGGCGGCCAGATGGAACATCACATCCGCACCCTTCGCCGCACGGGCCAGCGCTTCGGCATCGCGCACGTCAATATTGGCAATTGTAACATCTGCCCGCACACTATCCAGACGCCACGGTGCACCGCGCAGCATATTGTCAACCACGGTCACATCCCATCCGTCGCGGAGGAGACGGCGCACCAGATGCGCACCGATAAATCCACCGCCGCCGGTTACTACTGCATGCCTCAAAGTCCTGTCCTCATGTTCAAACGTTGCCAACTGCGTAATAGTTTTCTGAAAGGCTATCCGTCATGTTGGAACTGAAATTATTCCAGTAATCGTAGACAAACCCACTGGGTGCCATCCAGGCAGATAACTGGTTGGGTGTCCATTTTGCCATGCGGGGGTGGTTATTGGTAATGATCGCGATGTGCGCCTGCGCAACCGCGTCGCGGATGCTGTCGCATACCTCATAGCCCGGGAAACCATCTTCCAGCACGGATCGTTCAATCACCGGATCAAATATCCTGTAGCGCGCATCAGGAAATTGCTGTTCGAGTTCACGCAAGACGGTAAGGGACATGGCGCCGCGCAGGTCATCGGTCTCAGGCACCCCCTTGAAGGCCAAACCGAGAACCGAAATCGTCGGCTGTTCCGCCACCCCGCGCTGTTTCGCCTGCTGGCGTATGAAGGAAACGGTCTCTTGCGGCTGTCGCTCGTTGATGACCCGCGAAGCCCGCGTCATCTCAAGGTCCAGCCCTTTCGCTTGGGCACTTGCACGAAAGATATGCGGGTCCTTCTCAAGGCAGGGTCCACCGACCAGCCCCGGCGAAGCCACATTTGTCCGGGGATAGCCAAGCTTGCCTCCTTCAACGACCTCCATAACGTTCACCGAATATGCCTCGCATATCCGGGCCACCTCGTTGGCAAAAGCAAACTGAACATCCCGGTAAGTATTATCAACAAGCTTGGTAATCTCGGCCGCCTCGTATGACGACAATTTGATGATTGCGTTCGTAAGCGAGGTAAACAGCTTCTCCGCCCGCGCCATGGCTTCTGGTGTATCCGCGCCAATGATTTGCGGCAGGCGGCCCAGTTCTTCCATCGCCCTGCCCTCGAGCGTGCGTTCCGGGCACATGGCGACATGGCAAGCCTTGCCGCTGGACTGCAAAATCGGAATGACGATATCCCGACATGTGCCCACTTTCACGGTCGAGCGCAACACCACCAGCGAACCATCCGTCACGTGATGCAGGATGTCGCGCGTCGCCGACTGAATGAAATCAAGATTTATCTGCCCGGCCTTCGTCAGCGGTGTCCCGACGGTTATGATAAAGGTACTGTCAATTTCGTCGTCGGATGCCAGCCTCTCGCGCGCGACAAGATTGCCACACCCCACCACGTGTTCAAGAATTTCATCCAGCCCGTTTTCCTGAAAATGGGGAATGCCCGCATTGGTTTTTTCCACAATGTCGGCGCGCTTCTCGACGCCCAGAACCCGCAAACCCTTGTTTGCGAAAGCCGCAGCCAACGTCAGGCCGACGTATCCCAATCCCACAATACAAATATCAAACTTCATCGAAGGTTTCCTTATCCGTCCTGATCAGACCGGAACCGCCGAAGCGGCAGGCATACAAGGTCCCAGCTTCCGGCCGACATATGCCGGTCGAACCGGTAGGGGCTGAGGGCCGTCACCCGGGAAGGGTCGTCGGCATCATCGCAGTTGATTTCAAAGAAGGCGTAATTGTCGCCAAACAAGGGGGGAAACTGGCCACGTTCAATGCCCAGGTGTTTCAGGCGGGGCTCGACCCATTCCATGATGACAATGGGCTGATGCTTCCTGATCAGGGCCTGTGCCCCTTTCAACACTTCGTTTTCATACCCTTCAACATCGATCTTGATGAAATCAAGCCGGGGAATTGAAGGCAATACATCATCCAGCCGCCTGACCGATACCTCGAGAGGGTCGATCTTGTCCTTCAGGGCGCCAACAATTTTCTCATTGGCTGCAAGGGAGTGGTTGCCTTGTTCCAGCTCACCTTCCCTGATCACATTCATCACTTGCTGGCGATTTGTCGCGCCCAGCGCACAATCATGGGTCACCACGTTGCGAATACCGTTCAAATGCAAATTGGTGACCATTTTGATATAGTTGAAAGGCACAGGTTCGAAGGCGTGCACACGCCCGGCATCACCGACAATGCCGGACAGGCAAACCGTGTGAAACCCGCTATTGGCCCCGATATCGAGGACATAGTCCCCCTCCCGCACAAACCGCCGAAACAGATATTGCAACTTCGCCTCAAGCGAACCTTTCGTATAATATACGGCTTTATCCTCAAGCGAATTGCGATGCAGGTTATAGGCAATGCCCTCTTCCGTCTCCATGAAGACATAATCGCGTTGGTCAGTCACTATCGCTTCCTTAACTTTCTCACAGGCACCTGTTTCGCATCCCGTCTTTACATGACCGCAACCAGTACCACCGGTAATTTTAAACTCGCCATTGAGCAAAGCAAAATGTGAGCCACTTTGGGACACTAACGGGTTTTAAAACAATCCCTTAATACCCACGCCTCACGAGTAGCAGTCCGCCGCAGACAAAATCGCGCCAGGCCACCATCAAATAGACATGACATCAATAACTTGAGAACCGTGCTTTCTGGTCAGGTCTGTCAGGTCCGGGTTCAGCAGCATGGACTGAAACTGGGGACGCGCATCAAAGAATTTCTTGATGTGCGGCAAAATCTCTCCCTCTCCAGACTGCCTGACCTGCCTCACAAGTTTAAGATAGTCCGCCAGAAGGCTGCCGCGCTTCAGCACCATTTTCGGATGCCACATATATTGGCTCATCCAGTTGACAAAGCCCCAGGCCTCAGGCGCGCCGTCCTGCGTCAGAACCTCAGCCATTTCCTTATAACTGGGCGTGATGCCGCGATAGAACGACTGGGGGCTGGTAAACCAGTGTTTGCCCCACAAAGCGGCCTGCAGGCCCACCGTTGACGTCACCGCCACCACCCCGTCAGTGTGGGGCACCAGCATCTGGGTATAATAGGGGAAAGCCAGCTCGCCGGGGAACAGGGCCGCCCCGACGTACTGTCGGGTCAGTTCGGTCCAGCCGTCCTCCGTCATGCCCATATCCTGAAAATTATGGGCACGAGGGCACAGGATGACCACCGTGTCCGCAGGCGTATTCTCCAGTATATCCCGGTATATCTCGATGGACGTGGCATACTGTGTGTACGGACTGTACCGGGGAGAGGGATACTGAACCGCAAACACCAGAACATTTCTGAACCGCGACCGTAGATCATCCAGATAGGCCTGTATCTCAGGCGACTGCAGCTTGAACTTATCCTCAAGCGCGTGTCTGAGCGGGGTCAGGACATCCGTTGCCTGCGTCATATTTTCATCCTGAATGGCACAATATTCCTCAACCACGCCTTTGCAGTCGAAACTCAACGGATCAATGAAGAAAGTGCTGGGATAAGGCGGGCGGGAGTATGCACCAACTTCCTGCCCCACAATGCTGGCATCGGGGAACAGGAAGCGCAGCTTGTGCAACGGATCATGCATCTGAACGATATCAGGCTGCATGTCGCCAAGCTTCAGCGATTTCAATATGGCCGCATCCCGCAACGCGTCGGGCTGGTCCTGCCACATGTCATAAAAATACTCATCGGGCAGACAGTAGACTTTACAGCCCTTGACCTTCTCAAGGCGGCTGCAAGCCTTCTCCGTCTCCAGATAGGGCAGAAAGCACTCGCTGATCAGAAACCGGACTTCCACGCCTTCCTCGGCCAACTGCGCGATGCAGTCTTCCCAGAAGCCAAGAAAACCCCAGTAATTCTCCTCACCCTGTCGCTGGGCGGCGGCCTCAAGGGCATCTTTCGCCATGACATGGGTTATCAAAACGATCACTTTAACTCACCTCAAATTGCCAACACCCACATGTGAAACTTCTCCTGGTGCCAGCCAGGCCGACACACTGCGCAGCATGCCCCGAACGGCCTGCAAGGTCACTAAATAATTGCTTTTAAAGCGAGAAGTCATCCACTAGGCTGGATACAAACTAGGTCATCCTCTTTTCAAATTATATTCAGGGTCCGCAGATGAGGGTTTTTGTAAACGGTTTTGGGCGCATTGGCCGCACGGTCACCAGAATATTGCTGGAGAACAAAAAACTGGTGCTTGCCGGCATAAACGACATCGTGGATGACGTTGACAACCTTGCCTACCTGCTCAATTACGACAGTAATTACGGCCGCCTCGCGACTCCTGCGCGGGCGCTTGCGGAAGAGAAGGCCCTTACCGTTGATGGCCACAAAATTCCAGTTTTCAATTGTCGCGAGATCGATGCCTTGCCCTGGCAGGAGATCGACGCCGATATCGTGATTGACTGCAGCGGCACCAAAGACAACGTACTCGCCGCCCACAGCCTGCGCGGGAAGGGGAAACTCAAGGGCGTTGTGGTCACTCATTCGCCCAAAGACGGCATCGACAGGCACATCATCATGGGGGTGAATGAGGCGCAATATGACAGCGAGGCTGACTTCGTCGTCTCCAGCAGCATTTGTGACGCCAATGCCATCGCGCACCTGCTGAAATTTGTCGATGACGCTTACGGCATAGAGCATGGCTCGGTCACCACCCTGCATCCATGGCTGGGCTATCAGAACCTGACCGACGCTGCGGTGGTCGGCCAGTCTGACCCCGGTCATTACTGGCCGGATTATTCGCTGGGCCGAAGCAGTGTCGGCATGCTCATTCCAAAAAACACAACGGCCGTCTCAGCGACAGAACCTGTTCTGGGCGACTTGGCCGGGCGGCTTCAAAGTTTTTCCTACCGCATCCCGACCTCTGTCGTTACCAGTGCGGATCTTACCCTGATTACCCAGCGCGACGTTTCACAGGAAAAACTTGAACAAGATCTGACTTCGACGTTTTCCAGATCTCCCTACATCGAACTGAACCGGGAAAGCCTTGTTTCAGCCGACTATGAAAAAAACCCGCATTCCGCGATTGTTGACATGCAGTGGGCAAAGGCCGGGCCGGGAAATATGATCAAGCTTATTCTGTGGTATGACAATGAGTGGGGGTATGCCTGCCGGGCGATTGACACCGCCTGCCATATTCTGGAACAGCAGCAAGGGAACGGACAAAAATGATCTGCGGACTTCTTATCGGGAAAGATAAAAGTACAGGTGTGCCGGGTAAAAATTACCGGGAAATTGTCGGGCGCCCGATGTGCGAATACGGATTTATCGCCGGGAAAGCAGCAGGGCTCGACCATATTTTTGTCTCAACTGACAGCCCGACAATTATGGAGGTCGGTAAAAAATATGATGCCAATATCATCAAGCGCCCAGCCAATCTCGCCCAACCCGACAGCCTGACAGAAGATGTCCTCAAACACGCCGCGCACGAGATCGAACAACGGCTTGGCAAAGCGCCTGACATTATCGTTTTGCTTTTTGCCAACAACCCGGCAATCGACGTCAAATTGATCCGCGAAGGTGTTCAAGCTCTGCAGGAAGATCCAACACTGGATTCTGCCTTTTCAGTGTGCCGCTATGATATGTTCAGCCCGCTTCGCGCCCGAAAAATCAACGAAGACGGCATCATCGAAAACTATCTGTCACCGGACCAGATGGGCACAAACGCCAGCTCGATCCGGTCCAGCGAAGGCGGCATATATTTCTGTGATCTGTCTGTGCAGGTTATGCGTTGGTCATGCTTCACGGAAATGGACCAGGGGCCACAGCCTTTCCAGTGGATGGGGCATCGCTCCAAGGCCCTATACAATGACTATGGCTTCGACGTGGATAGCGAATGGCAATTCGTCGTCATTGAACATTGGTTGAAGGAAAAGGGCTACACCCCGGGGTCCACGCCATTCGATGGCAGTTGAAACAGTCTGTAGGTAGAAAACAATGCGCCTGAAAAATATACTGGCAGAAGACGGACAGGTAATCGGTACGTGGAACCTGATCAATGATCCAGGTGCCGTTGAACTGATGTGCAAGGCCGGGTTTGACTTTGTCATCCACGACATGGAACACGGCACCCATTCGCTTGATAACACGCAGAATATGGTGCGCGCCGCTGAACGAGCGGGGAAAAATCTGCTGCTGCGTCCGCCCGGCATCGATACGGGCCTTATTCAGCGTGTGATGGATGCCGGGTGCCACGGCCTCATGGTGCCCAACGTCCGGTCTGTTGCCGATGTCGGGAAAATTGTTGAAAGCGCGCTTTACCCGCCGTCCGGCAACCGCGGCTTATCGCCCTTCACCCGCGCCATGGGCTATGATGGCAGCGACGTCCCGGCACGAATGGCGGCGGCTAACAGCAACTGCTTTCTCGGCATATTGATTGAGGATCAGGACGGGATTTCAGCGCTGCCGGAGATTGTGGCAACCTACGGCGAACACCTCAGTGTCGTTTATGTCGGCCTGTACGACCTAGCCAAAACCATTGGTTCCACGGGCGACCTCATGTCAGACAAAATGCGGCATCATATCCGGCAGATTGTCGATATCTGCAAAAGGGGCGATGCCTCCGTCGGCATGCTGGTCAACAGCGCTGAGATGGTCACCTTTGCCCAAGACCTTGGCGTGCGCTTTCTCGCCTATCTCAATGATACAGCCATCCTCTATAGGTCAACGGAAAACCTGTGTTCAGCTTCCCGGCTGGCCACAAAAAAAAGAGGCTGAGTGAATGAAAATCGGCATAACGGACTATGTGGCAGCCCCCGGCGATATTGAACAGGAAGCGCTCGGCGGCGATGCAGAGCTGGTTTTCCTGAATGCCATTCACGCGCAAGATTTCGACGATGCGCAGTTAGCGCAGGTCGAGGCGTTGCTGGTCTGGCACGCCCATATCGACCGGGATGTGATCGCCCGGCTGAAAAAATGCCGCGTAGTTGTGCGCTATGGCGTCGGCTACGACAATATCGACGTGGCCGGACTGGAAGAAGCCGGTATTATTTTCTGCAACACGCCCGACTACGGCACGGAAGAAGTTGCCGACACGGCAACGGCCATGGCTCTCGCTCTCGCTCGCGCGATAGGCCAGTATGATTTTAAGGCACGCAAGTATCACGATAGCTGGCAGGAAAATACCGTATCGGGTATCAAACGGCTCAGCACCACAACGCTGGGCGTAATTGGCGTGGGCCGCATTGGCTCATCGGTCATGCGGCGAATGCGCCCGTTCGGGGTGCGGCTTGTGGGCTATGACCCGCACCTGCCCTCCGGGCATGAAAAAGCGCTTGGGTATGAGCGCGCACATTCCCTTGATGCCTTGCTGCAACAAGCTGACATTGTCTCGGTACATTGCCCGCTGACCCCGCAAACATCCGGCATGATCAACCCGGCTTTTCTCGGCGCGATGCAACCCGGCGGTATATTGGTCAACACGGCACGCGGCGGGCTGATAGCTGACCTTGACCCGCTGCATGACGCGCTGGAAAGCGGCCACCTTGCCGGGCTTGGCCTTGATGTACTGCCGCAAGAACCACCACTGGACGACAAGCTGACCACGGCTTGGCGACGGGGCGCCACATGGTTGCAGGGCCGGTTGATCATTAATCCACATACCGCTTACTATTCGGAACAGGCGTGGCGGGAAATGCGCTACAAAGCAGCCGAAACTGCGAAACTGGTTCTAACGGGCGGACCGATCCGCAATCGCATCAGACCGGCAGACGTTGCATGACGGCACGGCCCTGGGTATTCGACTGCGACGGTGTACTGCTCAACTCCAACGCGCTCAAGTCCAACGCAATGTATCAGGCGGCGAGCCGATACGGGCAAGCGGAGGCCGAGGCCCTTCTAGCGTATCATAAGCCTCGGGGAGGGATCGGACGGGAAATAAAGTTCCGCTATTTTTTTGAGCACATCCTGAACAGGCAAACGGATTATCAAGCCGACTACGAAACCCTGTGCGCCGACTATTCCCGCAATGTCCGGGACGCTTTGGTGCAATGCGACGTCGCAGCGGGGCTTGAGAAGCTTATCTCCCGGCTGGACAGTGCCGGGGTCGAGGCCTTTGTGATATCGGGCGCGGAGGAAGGCGAGCTGCGCGATATCCTGAGCATGAAAAAGATCGACCACCTGTTCAAGGGCATTTTCGGCAGCCCTAAAAGCAAAACCGATAATGTGCATAGACTGATGCGCCACTCCGGCATTCCTGATACCTTTATCGGCGACAGTCATCACGACTGTGAGGTTGCCCTGCATTTCGGCATGCAGTTCTACTTCCTGACCGACTGGACAGAAATGCCGACATGGCAGCAGGACCTGCCGTCCCATCCAGATATCAGGGTGCTGAAAAACATCCGCGAACTGGACACCCTCCATGCGGCAAATGTGGCTGGGCGCACGCGCTGAAGATGGTACGGTACTTGCCTGTATTTTAAATGGTTTGCTGTCACGCTTTCGGGAACACACACGGGATCAACTGGTGCAAAAAAGTTATTCTGAACATTTTGACGACTATTATATCAGCACCTTCTGCAGGCACGACAAGCAGGGTATCTATGTCACCCTGGGTGCGGAATACGGCGCAGAGGGTAACGCAACCTATGCCCTATATCAGCGGGGCTGGCGCGGACTGAACGTACTGCTGTCACAGGCGGCTACAACGTCACACAAAAACTTGCGGCCGCTTGACACCTGCGTCACCTTTGATCCGGAAACACCTGAGACAATCATCCAGCATACCCCTAAGTTTGCCGCCGCAGGGGACAAACACAAAAGCCAACCCTGCGTGCTGGTGATCGAAAACACGTCAGCCGCAGCAATATCCGCCGCGCGGCTTATTCTGTCACACTGCCGGTTTGATTTGGTGCTTTTCCCCCAAAAGACCGAAAGCGACCCGGCTACGCCACCGATTTTTGACAAGCTTACCCGGCATGCAGACCGTTCCCTCGGCTACCATTATTATTCGCCCACCGCGGTCTTCCCTGCAAACGACGCCGTTCTAAACGATGCTTTTACAACAGAGCCTTGGGAAGCGGCGCTCACACACCCACAAAATCGCCCACACCTTGAAGCGGAGGTAGGGCGTCGGGTGGCAGGCCTGATGGCAGCACGCGGCATCAAAGCCGCGCCGCCAGCGCTGGACCTGGCCAAACTCAGGCATGATAAACGCACGCTGGGCCATGACCTGAGCGATATACTGGACGATTTCCCCGTCACAGATACGGTCGTCGACGATTATGCGAATGATATCGCTCAGCAGTTCCGTGATCCTTCGCTCTCTCACGGCGTTTATGACCGCCTGTTTTTCCAGCACGTCTGGCCGGCACAGGAGGAAGCGTCGCGGCCTCAACCGGACAATGAGCCCAACCAGCTCTACCGCACAGATGAACTTGCGGGTGAGAATTGCTGCTTGGGCAGAAGCAGGCTGATCCGCGCCATTCTGGCGAAGCTTGGCCCGGAAGAGCAGGACTTGTTTCTCTCAATCTACCGGCGCCACTATGAAAACTATACTCCCTTGCTTGTCGTGCTTGCAGAACGTGCCCTGTTGCAGGACGACCGCACAGAGGCATCGCAGCTTCTGACCAAATGCCTCGGTCTTTTTTATGATGACATTTATGTGCAGAAACTTTTCCTGCACGCCACGCGGCAGAAAATCCTAACGCTGCATCTGGCGGGCAAATATTGCGGCAAACCTTTTCAGGCGTTTGAGATCTTTCAGGGTGGGGACGTGCACTTATGCTGCAAACCCTGGCAGCCGGTGACCGTTGGAAATGTTTTCCACCAAAATCACGAGGACATTTGGAATTCCCGCAGGGCGCAACTGGTTCGCCAGTCCATTGTCGATGGCTCCTACCGGTATTGTAGTCCCATCAGCTGTCCGCTGATGAAAAAGCTACCTGACTATGAGGACACTGACCCCGCAGTCAGACATGCCGTCAAAACCGGTTCCATGGTAACCAAACAGGCACCCTACCGACTGGCGCTCAGTTATGACCGGTCCTGCAATCTCAGTTGCCCCCAGTGCCGCACCTCGATGATCACCGCCAAAGGTCAGTGGCGCCAGGAACTGGAGCGCATCGAAACAGAAACCATTCTGCCGCTTCTGAAGAAAGTCAGTTTTGCCTATATAACCGGCTCGGGCGATGCCTTTGGCAGCCGTCACTTCAACAGCATTCTGCACAAACTCAATCGCCAGGATTATCCTAATCTCACGCTACACCTGATGACGAACGGCCAGCTCTTGACCGAGAAGCTGTGGAACAATCTTTCCAACCTGCACGACCTGCCCGGCTATATCACCGTCTCAATTGATGGCGCCACCAAAGAGACATACGAAGAACTGCGGCGCGGCGGCACCTTCTCGGCAATCTGCCAGAATATGGACATGATCGGCAAGGTAAGAAAACAGGGGATAATTGACCGGCTTGAAGTGAACATGGTTGTCCAGAAAAGCAATTTCCGCGAGATGAAACGCCTGATAGAAATGTGCACGGCATGGCATGTGGATGCTGTGCTGTTCTACCGGTTAAAACAGTGGGGGACATACCCCGCTGAAGACTTCAGGGAGCGTGACATTTTCAACCCTGACCACCCGGATCATACAGCGCTGTTACAGGAGCTGTCCGACCCCATTTTTGAAAGCGATATCGTAAACCCCTGGGACCTGTCTCCCCTTCTGCTTCAGGTTGGTCGTAACCGACAGGACCAGAAGGCCGAGCCTTTCCTGCGCTGACCAGTCATTATGAATTATAAGGCGACATTATCAGACCTCACCGTTTTCACGACCTGTAAGCCGTTTACAGGGCTGGATGCTATCATGCAGGAAAATGCGCTACGCTCCTGGCACGCGCTGGGTTTGAAAATCCTTATTATCGGTGACGAGCCAGGTACCGGCGATATCGCGGCGGAGCTATCGTGCGGCCACATTGAGGTGGTGGAGAGAAACTCCAGCCATATTCCCTTAATCCATGACCTCTTTCGCACCGCGCACACAAACACGGACACGCCTTACCTTGCCTACGTGAATTCCGACATCATCCTGAACACACAATCCGCTGACGCCTTCGCCAGTATGCTGACATGCGACGCCGACGAAATTTCAGATTTTCTGTATGTCGCCCGCCGCCGGAACATCCCCCTGTCGGAACCCATTTTCACCGGGACAGAAAACTGGCAGGACCATATCCGTCGTCTTGATGAAAAATACGGCACTTGGGACGATGTATTTGCCATTGACGTGTTCATGTTCAATCGCGGCTGGCTGAAAGACATTCCCCACCTCGCTGTGGGCCGGGCAGGGTGGGACAACTGGATGCTTTTTAACGCCAGGCAGCAGGGTTGTGCGGTGATAGATGGCTCTCACGACTGTGCTGTATTTCACCCCCTGCACGGCTATTCGGTAACGGCTGGCGGCCTGCAGGCTGTCACCGTAGGGCCCCAAGCCTACAAAAACCGGCTCTTTTGCGGCGACCCTATCTGTACCATCGAAAACAGTGCAACACACCAGCAGCAGGCCGGGCGGTTAAATATGGTTTCAACGACCCCACCGTGTGACCCAGCCTCCTACGCCGTGGACACCGACAAACGATTCGCCGCAGACATCAGGGCAATAGACCGTCAACTGAAGACAGGCACCAGCGCTGTTCAACTGGCAGACAACCTGCGCACAATCCTGTGGCGCGCCAAAGTGACAGTGCCTGCGCTCGAACAGTCGGTCGATATGCACGCATTTTCACATTGCCATCAGGCACTTGAAAGCCTGCTGGCCCAAAACCGAATTACGGAGGCTATTCGCCAGTTACAGGACTATATGGGGCAAGCGTATCTCGCGAAACTACAGAGTATTACACACGATGGAGGGCGCCCCATATACATCTGGGGCAAGGGGGAAGCCGCCTTGCGCCTTATCTCCTTTCTCGACCGGCACGCCATCTTCCCCGTCGGTATCATTGACGGCCTCAAGCCGGTAGCCCACCCCGAACAATATGGCCAAAGCAAGCTTCCTGTTTTATCAAAACCCGAGGCAGAGGCCCTGTTGGCTACCGCCGAAGCCAAGCCCTATGTTCTCATTGCGTCCGTTCACTACCTCAGCATTGCACAGACTTTGGAAAGCATGGAACTGATGGCAGAATCAGATTTTCTCTAACCCCACCCCCATTGGCGGCACCGTTTTTTTTGACCTTAAAACAGCCCGACAACCCGGCCATCATCCCCCACGCGGATATTATTGGCCGCAGGCACCTTCGGCAGGCCGGGCATGGTCATGATGTCACCACAGACCACCACAAGGAACTCGGCCCCGGCAGAAAGCCGCACCTCGCGGATTGGCACCACATGGCCGGTGGGCGCACCCTTGATGGCGGGGTCGGTGGAAAAGCTATATTGGGTCTTGGCAATACACACAGGAAAATGGCCATAGTCTGCCTCTAGCGCGCGGATCTGGTCGCGGACCTTTTTGTCAGCGCTGATATCACTGGCCCCATATAACTCGGTCGCCACCTTGTGAATCTTGTTCCAAAGGTGCTCATCATCGGTATACAGAGGTTGGAAATCACTTCCTTCCCCATCGACAACCTCCACCACCGCCCGTGCGAGATCTTCCGCGCCTTCTCCGCCGCGCGCCCAGTGGTCAGCCTCCACCGCGTCCACATGCAGGCCCTTGCAGATGTCTTTCACCAACTGGCGCTCGGCTTTTGTATCGGCAGAGAAACGGTTGATGGCAACAATGACCCGCATGCCGAAACGCTTGAGGTTTTTGATGTGCCGCTCAAGGTTCACACAGCCGCGTTTGAGCGCATCGAGGTTTTCTTGCGCCAGCTTGTCCTTCTCAATCCCCCCATGCATTTTAAGCGCACGAATAGTGGCAACAAGCACAGCCGCATCCGGCTTGAGCCCCCCTTTTCGGCACTTGATATCGAAAAACTTCTCCGCGCCAAGGTCCGCGCCGAAGCCCGCTTCCGTAACCACATAATCAGCCAACTTGAGCGCACTTTTTGTAGCGATCAATGTGTTGCAGCCGTGGGCAATATTGGCGAACGGCCCGCCATGGATAAAAGCCGGATTACCCTCCAGCGTCTGCACCAGATTGGGTTTTATCGCCTCCTTCAGCAGCGCTGTCATGGCGCCATGCGCATTGATTTCGCGCGCGAAAACAGGTTTGCGCTCCCGCGTGTAACCAATAATGATATTGCCAAGGCGGTGCTCAAGGTCTTTCAAGTCAGTCGCAAGGCACAATATCGCCATCACCTCGGACGCGACGGTAATATCAAAGCCCGCTTCGCGCGGCGCCCCGTTGGCCACTCCGCCAAGCGAGGTCGTGATCTGCCTGAGCGACCTGTCGTTCATATCCACAGCGCGGCGCCATGTGATGCGCCGGTTATCAAGACCGGTTTTATCGTTCTCTCGCCAGTATACATGATTGTCGATCATCGCTGCCAGCAGGTTGTTGGCTGCGCCGATGGCGTGGAAATCGCCAGTGAAATGCAGGTTGATATCTTCCATGGGTACGACTTGCGCATAGCCGCCACCCGCCGCACCGCCCTTCATGCCAAAACACGGCCCAAGGCTGGGTTCGCGCAGGCAGATCATTGCTTTTTTGCCAATACGGTTCAGCCCGTCACCCAGCCCCACTGTTGTGGTAGTCTTGCCCTCACCCGCAGGTGTCGGGGTTATGGCCGTAACCAGGATGAGCTTGCCGTCCCTGTTACCCTCGCGCGCCTTGATGCCATCCAGCGATAGCTTGGCCTTATAGTGGCCGTAAGGTTCAAGTTCCCCCGCATCAACACCAAGCCGGTCGCGCGCGATATCAGCGACCGGCTTCATGGTCGCCGCCTGTGCAATCTCGATGTCGGATTTCGGTTGTGCGTGCTGGTTTGCCGATGTGTCTACCACCCGTGCATACTCCTTGGCGATTTGGGCACTCATTCATGGCGCCGCTCGTTGTCCCTTGCTGCCACTTTGGTGAGCGCCAGCGGCCAAGTCAAACACTCAATTGATTGCCTACGGTGCCAGACACCGGTATCAAGAATGCCTAAACCATAAACGGATCATGACATGGCCTATAAAGCTTTGCCCTTCAGCTACCGGGTTGCGGCCCGCGGGGACATCCCGGCACTTACCGGTATCATGAATGCTTCGATCGCCAAGCTTCAACAGGCTTTTCTCTCACCCGAGCAGGTCGAGGCATCGTTCGAACTGATGGGCATGGACACACAGCTCATTGATGACGGCACCTATTATGCCATTATTGACGGTGACCAGATTGTCGGCTGTGGCGGCTGGTCGCGCCGCGCCACTCTATATGGCGCCAACCATACCAAGGGCCGCGACGCCCGCCTGCTGGACCCAACCCGCGACGCAGCCCGTATCCGCGCCATGTATACGCATCCCGCCCACGCCCGGCGTGGCATTGGCCGGTTCATTATGGACCTGTGCGAAAAAAAGGCTGCACAGGAAGGCTTCACCCGTTATGAGCTGATGGCAACCCTGTCCGGCGAGCCACTGTACCGCGCGTGCGGCTACTCGCCGGTTGTGCGTGAGGACGTGCCAACCTCAAACGGGGTCACAGTGCCGCTGATCAAAATGGAAAAACACCGCTGAATTATGAGTGCCCCAATCCTGAAAGACTATGACCCGCCCAACGTGCCACTCGATATCCTTTATGTCGATGACGACATTCTGGTGCTCAACAAACCGAACGGCCTTTTGTCCGTGCCGGGTCGCACGCCTGAGAAACAGGATTGTCTGGCGACCCGCGCAGAAAAACAGTTCACCGGCGTGCGCATTGTGCATCGGCTGGATATGGAAACCTCAGGCGTCATCATCATGGCGCGCCATATGGATGCGCTGCGCCACCTGGGCCGCCAGTTCGAGGAACGCAAAACCGACAAAATTTATGAGGCCCGCGTATACGGCCACCTCTCCCGCGATGAGGGTGAGATTGACCTGCCCGTGCTGATCGACTGGCCCAACCGGCCAAAACATCGGGTGGACTTTGAAAACGGTCGCGCGGCGTTCACGCGCTATAAGGTGCTGGCGCGCGAGGAAAAATCCACCCGCGTGGCCCTTTACCCCGTTACCGGGCGGTCGCACCAGCTTCGGGTTCATATGCTGAGCCTCGGGCATGCCATTCTGGGTGACAACCTGTATGCTCAGGGCGAAGCCTTCACCATGGCGGACCGGCTGTGCCTGCACGCACGCCAGCTAACGCTTGCACACCCTGAAAGTGGTGAATCACTCACTTTCGACGCGCCCGTGCCCTTTTAAGGGACTGACCCGTCATAGGAATTCACACTTCTGATTGGCCGTAAAACGCCATTTTTATGGTTGCTCAAATATGGCACAAAAAAAGGCTTGCATTGAGGTCTAAAAAGCCACATATGCGCCGTCAGACGTAAAAAGCGCACGTGCCACGACTCCCGGCTTATTGCTGATGCAAACCGGCAGACACGTACGGGTAACGACGCAAATCGTCCTTTGTTGATTGGGGTATGGCTTAGGCCAGTTCCCACATTGATTGAAGGGGTTTGCCGGGATGATCCGCACGACAAAAATGGGCGCGCTTTCGCACCTTGCCGCATCGCACGAATTTAAAGCCAACCGGCAGTTCCTGCCGCGCGAGATGTTTGATTATTTTTCAAGCGTCATAGAACTTACCTATATCACCGCGCATCACGGTTGATGCGCCAAACGCCAGCCAAAGCTGGCGGTCCTGTCTCCGGCTCGAACCATGGTGGTTTTGAGCCATAAGCTGTCATCCTTGTAGACCAGGATTTTGGCCAATGCAGGTACTTGAAGTTCTCCGCCCTCTCCCATCCGCAGAAAACTGGACCCTTGAGGGGCTTAACACATATGCGAGCGTTGCCGACGCCCTCAAGACTGAGCAATGCAACGATTCTGTGCATGTTTTTTACCCAAAAAAACTGGCTGAAATGGCGGCACGCTTCCTTGCGGGTTTTCGTGGCACCAACCTTTATGCCGTCAAGGCAAACCCGCACCCGGCCATTCTGAAAAGCCTGTGGCAGGCTGGCGTACGCGACTTTGATGTGGCATCGCTGCGGGAGGTTGAACTGGTCAGCAAAACGTTGCCCGGCGCGAACCTGTATTTTATGCACCCGGTCAAAAGCCGTCAGGCCATTCGCCATGCCTACGCCATGGGTGTGCGCGGTTTTTCCTTCGATACGCTTGATGAACTGATCAAAATTGAAGAAGAAACCAGCGGCGCGGCTGACCTCAAGCTGTTCCTGCGCCTTGGTGTCGCGGTACAGGGGGCGGCTTACGAGCTTTCCGGCAAGTTTGGTGCGCCACTCGACCTCGCGCCGCTCATACTACGCCGTGCAAGGCTCTCGGCGCAGCGCCTTGGTGTCTGTTTCCATGTAGGCTCGCAGTGTATGCGTCCAGATGCGTTTGCTGATGCCATCGCTCAGGCCGCAGGTGTATTGAAGTCATCTGGCGTGACACTTGACCTCATTGATGTGGGCGGCGGATTCCCTGTAGCCTATCCCGGCATGGAGCCGCCAGCACTGGAAGAATACTTCCGCGTGATCCATGCCGCCCTCGATGCCAATGGCTTCAACGACACCGAGACACTGTGTGAACCCGGCCGGGCACTAGTGGCCGAAGCTGGTGCTGTTGCCGCGCGTATTGAGCTGCGTAAAGGCGCTGACCTCTACCTGAATGACGGCACCTATGGCGCCCTGTTTGACGCCGGCGTGCCCGAATGGCCCTTTCCGCTTGACCTTGTGGCAGGCGACGAGCGCGCGTTGAGCAATGATGTCATCGGCTACCGTGCCTATGGGCCCACATGCGACAGCTGCGACAAGATGGCAGGCCCTTTCCCGCTGCCAGCAGACGCGCGCGAAGGTGACTGGGTGCTGTTCGAACATTTGGGTGCATACGGCCTCACGATGCAGGCTCGGTTTAACGGTTTTTATTCCGAAACGCTCGTCGCTGTATGTTAAAAACGTGCGGGATGTGGCCTAATCGGCTGCATCCCGAATGATTTGCTGGTTCTTGTCGGCCCATTCGGTAATGCGCATGCGGTTGATCGCGCCCAGTGCCGGGTTTTGCTCACAAACAGCCAGAATTTCCCGCCACCCGGGCATTACCGGATGGGGTGGCAATTCAGTACACAATGCCTCGAGGAAGGCGAAGTCTTCGGGGTAATCCAGCACCCACCGCTGATCGGTTGTATAGTTTCTGTCCGCCATATGAATATAACGCCTGATACCTTCGGCTCGCTTAAGCCACAGGGTTACATGCTCCCGGTCGAGCGGGTTTTCGGCTTTTTCTCCAGCCAGCCTGAGCGCCTTAGCCGTCATGACCTCACTGTCCAGGCCATGCGGCCATAAAGCCGTCGCACCATAGTCGGCACCGTGTTCGATCATGCTTGCCAGCAGGCCACCTGAGACTTCAGGGTCAAGGAACGGGCAATCTGAGGTGACCCGCATGACATAGGATGCGGGATAAGCTTCAAGTGCTTTCAGGTAACGGGAGAGCACATCAGCTTCGCTACCAAGCACAACCGCCGCGCCTGCGTGTTCTGCCGCCGCACGAAGCGGCGCGTTATGGTCGCCTTCCGGCATCGCAATGATGACCTTGTCCACACCGTCGATACGCTCGCAACGGTCAATCACACGCTGTAAGACAGGCACACCAGCAAGCGACTTCAGCACCTTGTCCGGCAACCGACTGGAGGTCCGCCGTGCCTGAATGACACAGATGCAGTGTAGACCCGCCATAACGCACTACTGTCCTGGCATGATCAACCGGTCCGTCGCGTAGCGCAGCGACATCATGCCGGTTTTAATCGCCCGGTTTTCGCGGGCACGGTCATCCCCGTGCATCAGGGCAACAAGCCGTTCGGGGGAGGCAAGGCCGCTTTGAATGCTGAGGTTCGAGCACCCCCCGAAACGCGCGTTCACTTCAATCACCCGGGGGCCATCCTGCTCATTATAGAAAAACTGCACAAGGTTGTGACCGCGAAGGCCAAGGCCGGAGGCCAGGTCAAGCGCCAGCTTTTCCACTTCCGGCAGGTCGATAATCTGTGAGCGCCAGCTTTCACCGTTGACGAGTTTCAGCCGCTCGCGCACCACTGCCTGCACAGCATTGCCGTCAAAATCCATCATAAGGTCACAGCTCAGCTCGCGGTCAGTCACATAGGGCTGAAGCACATAGTCATCTATATCAACGCCCAGCCGCCGGAAAGCCGAGAGACTTTCGATCATCACACCACCGCCGGTAAAGGTACCGTTCCTGTGTCGCATGAAAATCGGGAAGGCGTTTGCATGCGACACATCGGCGATGGGCAGCACCGGAAAGCCTTTTGTAAGGCAGTAAGCCTGAAAGTCCTTTTTATCCTGACAGAGCGCCAAAACGGATGCGTCGGGCAAGGGCACGGTCACGCCAAGCGCGGCCAACCTGCCTTTCAGGCGCGCAAGTTGCTGCAATTCCCCATCCCGTGTCGGGACCAGAAGCGATATATCGTGACGCTGACAAATATCAAGGAGAGTGGTTTCATAGTCTGGCGCATCATCACGAGGCATCGCTTCAAAAGCATCAGCGAAATGTCCGGCGCAACACTGCGTGTCCATGTCGGCGGCGATCACTTTGCCGCCCAACGGGTGCAGAACCTTCTGGAAAGCCTCAACCAGCAACACTTTGGCGGACGCACTGGTGATCAGGCAATTGATGGCTTTTGCGGTTGTCATCAGTCCAGCATGTCCCACCCAAGCGGACTGCCCTGTGGCACGTCCCGTGTTAGCTCTCGCCCCATTATCTCCGGCAGATGCCGGGGATGAAGGCCACCCGCAGGCCGAACGCTGCGCACGTTGGCGCCGTCGAGCCTGTCTCCCTTCTTAAGGTCTTTGGCGATATAAAGCGAGCGCTTGAAACGCAGGCTCTCTTTTTCCGCTTCAATCGGCGCTGTTTTGGGCTGTCCGAGCATGGCAAATATTTGCCGCGTTTGCGTGACGAGTGTTCCCAGTTCATCCGGCTCCAGCGAAAAGGCACTATCGATTGCGCCGTCATCCCGCGATAGACAAACGTGCTTTTCAAGCACGCAGGCACCCAGTGACACAGAGGCAAGTGCAGCCTGTATGCCCAAGGTGTGGTCGGAAAAACCGGCACTCACACCGTGCTTTTCCCGAATATAAGGTATGGACGACAGGGCCGCATCTTCAAACGCTGTTGGGTAACTGCTTACACAGTGCAATACACATACGTCGCGGACACCCCTGTTGGCCAGAACGGCCAACGCCTCAGAAAGCTCGGCGTCGTCAGCTGCACCGCTGGAAAGCATCACTGGCTTACCTGTTCTGGCTACCCGTTCAATCAGACCGACATCCGGCAATTCGCAGGAGGCAATCTTGTAAGCCGGAGCGTCAAGACTCCTGAGCAAATCCACCGCTGTACCGTCAAAAGGCGCACTGAAAGCTATCAAACCAAGTTTGCGTGCATGTGCAAAAAGGGCTTCATGCCATTCAAAAGGCGTATGGGCTTCCTTGTATAACTCGTAAAGCGTGCGCCCCGCCCACAGGTCGGCCTGCACGCGGAAGGCCGGTGCATCGCTTTCAAGGGTGATTGTGTCGGGGGTGTAGGTCTGAAATTTTACGGCTTCGGCGCCCGCTTCAGCGCAAGCGGTGATAAGGTTGAGCGCATTCTCAAGCGACCCGCCATGATTACCGGAAATTTCCGCGACCACCAATGGGGCAGCACCCTCACCGATTACGCGGCCTTCGATGTTGAAGGTACGGTTAAACATATGGCTCCCGTTCCAATTCCCAACCTTGCAGCTCTGATCGCTACACTCCGGTGCCATAATTCATTGGAAATGCTCATAAATGCAAGCTGGTTTCAACATTTGGCAGCACCTCGACAGACACCCCGCCGCATGACGTCAACGCGCAACCATCAATTCCGCCATTCGCGCCACAATCTTGCCCGCCGCGCCCGATTGTAGCGCTGCACTACCACCTGGCTCATGGTGTTGCAAAAGAGCCATGACGGAAACATTGTGGGCGTTATAGCTGTCCAGCGTCGCAACACCAATCTCGGGAAGAAAACCGACATTCTTGTGCTGGTCTTCCTGTGTAGCGGCTGCACAAACCCTGCAGCCTGCGGCAAGAGCCTCAAGAACAGTTGCCCCGGCGGCACCAACATAAGTTCTGGCGCTGCCCAGAAGAACCGGCATGTCCGCGCCGCGCAAAATGGTTACTTTGTCGCCATCCAGTGCCAGAAGTGCGGCGCAGGGCTCCTGGTATGCCGGGATTGGCACATATACCGGTTCTCCGGTGCGGGCGTGCAACTCGGCTGCCACAGGCGCCGCGAGGCTGCCGTCATCTGTACCGCCGAAACTGACCACAAAACCTTCCCGATTTTCAGTAGGCTTGGCGCTTGAGAAAAACACGTCGTCCACCAGCGCGCAGGACGGCCCACGAAAAATTTCGCGCGCTTTATAGGCGGAATAATCGAGGCTGGGCGCATAAAGATTGGGGTTGATGACAAAATCGCAAACCACCGGCCGTTCCGCAAGGTCATCAATCACACAGCTGGTGCGCGCCTTGGCACACAAAGCCGATACTTCTTCAGAGCTAAAACTGCAGGTATCCATGACCAGAAAGTCGAACTGCCCAGGCAGCTGCTCAACAGGGCTGGAAACAAACCCCATACTCGCGATCAGGTCGCTGCCTTCATCGCTGGTAACATAAACATCACAGCCAATCCCCTGTGCCGCCAGCGCGCGCGCAAGCGTCAGCGTTCGCCTGACACGGCCAAGGCCCGACTTTCTGCCACATTCGATGATGATTGACGCTCGCGCCAAATCATTCTCCCAATTAAAAACAATATGAGTAAGCCTTTGAAGCAGGCTCCATCCCATTGCACCCCAAACAGTACACTTAATCATGCATACTATATGCCAAATGTTAATAACATATAGTTAAAGAAGAAAATCAAGAATCCGCATTCATGCCCGCCTCTATAGCACAGCATAATCTGCCGTTGTCGCGACCACCCACCCGGCCAGACTTGCCGTTTCCCGGTAATAAAGATAGGGTGCCCGCCACGCGCTAGACACGGTGAGAAGCTCCATGAAGACCGCAGCAAACAAGGTTAAGATCGCAATCATTGGGGCGGGCCCGGCAGGCTTGATGGCGGCCGAGCAGTTGACAGGCGCGGGCATGTCTGTCGATATTTTTGACGCCATGCCCACACCTGCGCGGAAATTCCTAATGGCAGGAAAATCCGGCCTGAACATCACCCATAGCGAACCGCTGGAAACCTTCCTCACCCGCTACGGGCCACTCAGGCATGGTCTGCAAGACGCCGTTCGGGCCTTTCCTCCTTCAGCTGTATGCGAATGGTCAGCAGGCCTCGATAATCCCACATTTGTCGGCAGTTCAGGCCGTGTATTTCCCGAAGCGCGCAAAGCATCCCCGCTGTTGCGCAACTGGCTTGTGCGCGTCACCGGCTCAGGCGCCCGGATCCATACCTGGCACCGCTGGACAGGATGGGATAAAAATGGCGCCCACATCTTCGACACCCCGCAAGGACAAAAAACCGTGCAGGGCGATGCCACCCTGTTTGCACTTGGCGGCACCAGTTGGCCACGCCTTGGCGGCAACGGCAACTGGCTGCAAGCCTTCGCTGACAGAGGCATCAAGCTTGCGCCTTTCAAACCTGCAAACTGCGGCTTTAATCACGTCTGGAGTGATTTTTTCAGGCAGCGTTTTTCTGGCGCCCCTGTCAAAAATATACTGTTGAAACATGGCAATGAAACCGTACAGGGTGACTTCGTTATTACAGGGACAGGGATAGAGGGCAGTTCGGTTTATACGCTATCCGCCTACCTGCGCGACGAAATAGAAAAACAGGGCGAAACCACCCTGAGCATAGACCTGACACCGGACCGCAGCCTCGAATATCTGCTCGGTGCATTAGGGAGACCGCGCGGCAAAAAGTCCTTCGCGACACATCTGAAGCGAACAACCGGGCTGGTTGGTGTGAAAGCCGGGTTACTGCGCGAACTACTGCCCAAAAGCGCTTTCGAGAACCCGGCCAAGCTGGCGAAAAACATCAAGGCGTTATCATTACCGTTGAGTTCCCCGCGACCGATCGACGAGGCCATTAGCGTAGCGGGCGGCGTCAGTTTTGATGCTGTTGATTCCAACTTGATGCTGCAGGGCCTTCCGGGCCAGTTCGTTGCTGGAGAAATGATGGACTGGGAAGCACCAACCGGTGGCTATCTGCTGACTGCGTGTTTTGCCCAAGGCCGCCAGGCTGCGAAGGGCATTATTCGCCATGTTATGCAGCAACCGTAAAACCTAGCAGGCTAATACTCCCTTAACATTTGCCCCGCATAATGCCCCACCTCAGGAGCATATCAGGCAAGTGACAGTTCAGGCACCACTTACAAAATCCGTGATACGGCAGCGGATTCAGTACCTGTTTCAAGTAATTGCTGTCGCGATAACTTATTTCGCGACCGGCAAGCTAGGGCTGTTGTTATCCGCCAACAACGATTATTCCACCCTTGTGTGGCCACCGTCCGGGATTGCAGTCGCGGCCGTGTTGTTGCTGGGCTACCGTATCTGGCCGGCGATTGTCTTTGGGGCACTCGCGGTCAATATATCCTTTGCTGGATCAGGCTTTGAGCTATCAGACCTGTTCCTGTCCGATCTGCAGAATTACCCCATCGCCGCTGGCAACACACTGCAGCCACTCATCGCCGCCTATCTCCTGAAGCGGGCGCGCCTTTTTCGTAGCCCCCTTACGCAGCTAGGAGACATCCTACGGTTTTACGCGCTCGCGGGGCCGATTTCCTGTCTGGTAGCCGCCACAATAGGCACCCTTAGCCTTTACACTTTCGCCGTCATTCCGGCAGCGGACTTCGCCAATACATGGGCAACATGGTGGATCGGCGATACCAACGGCGTCATTCTTCTAACACCCCTGATTATAAGCTGGAGCTTGCCGCAAGATAATGCCTGGCAGCGACGCCGTGCCGCTGTTTCCGCAGGTTCAGTGCTTGTGCTTATCATCTTGACCATTTTTGTGTACCACGCGCAAAAATGGAATGAAGAAGACTTAAAACGGCGGCTTGAACATGAGGCTGACATCATTGCCCGTACCCTGAGCGATGAAACCGAACGAGCATTAAATGCAGTTCAAACCGTTGCCGATGCCCTGATTATTTCGCCCGGACTTGATCCCGCCAGCTTCAACCGCTACGCCAGTTCGCAACTGGAGCGCACCCCGGGCCTTACCGCGCTCTCGTGGAGCCGCAAACTGCGTGGTGCCGCGCGGGCCGAGCAGGAGAAGGCACTCTCTTCACTGTATGGTCGCCCGGTTTACATATCTGCGATCGGGCCTGACGGCTCGACACAACTCGCCCCTGCAACAAATGAGTACGTATACGTACACAGCATCGTACCGGGCGGAGCGGACAGCAGAATTATCGGGCTGGATATCAACTCTAGTCCCATAAGACACGACGCCATCGAAAAAGCACGACTGACCGGCAAGCCCGCAATTACGTCACGAATTAATCTGGTCCGGAGCCGAAGCTATGGCGCCCTGATATTGATGCCCGTGGGCAACAATGACAGCATCCAAAATTACGCAACGGGCGTCATGGAGATAGGCCATCTCGTTGAAAAAGCGTTGGAGAGAGCGTCCGCGCCGGGCCTTGTCGTGACCGTCAACGATATGGACGCACCACCTGATTTAGGCGAGTTGTATCGCGACCTCCCGCCCGGTGAAGCCGACGATAAAACATTGCGGCGGGATCTGGATGTAAGCCAAACAATCAGCGTTGTAGATCGCCAGTGGTCAATCACCGTCACGCCCACACCGGCGTATGTTTTTGCCTATCGGCCCAAAACATCATGGCTTGTTTTATTAGCGGTTTGGATCTCGGCTGCGACCTTGATTATATTGGTTCTGGTCTTGACCGGATGGCATTTTGAAACTGAGCGACTGGTTGTCAAACGTACGGAGGAACTGGTCAGGGCGAACCGCACAAAAACCGACTTCCTTGCCAATATGAGCCATGAAATCCGCACTCCGATGAACGGGGTTCTTGGCATGATAAACCTGCTGCGCGATACAAAGCTGGACGCAGAACAATCCAGCCTGCTGGGCACGGCACACCAGTCGGCAAAGCTTCTGCTCGCGGTTATCAATGATATTCTGGATTTTTCGAAACTGAGCGACGGAGCGCTGGCCCTTTCCTATGAACCCGTCAAATTCGCGGACGCCCTAAGTGATACAGTGCAACTGCTGCAGGGCGCCGCGGTTGACAGGGATATCGAGATCATTTGCAGGCTTGGTGATACTCCAGCACCCGCTTTGCTTTTTGACGAGGCGCGGCTGCAACAAATCCTGTTCAATGTTATTGGCAATGCGATCAAATTCACCGACAAGGGCACCGTAACCGCCTCGCTCGTGCAGATACCTAATGACAAAAAAAGCTACACTGTATCAATCATTGTAGAGGATACCGGCGCAGGTATCCCTGACACCGAAAAGACACGGATCTTTGAACGTTTCACCCAAGTGGACAGCACGTCGAAACGGAGGCATCAAGGTACGGGACTCGGACTGGCCATCACTAAACAGCTTGTCGAACTTCTTGGCGGGACCATCTCCCTTGAAAGCGAGATTGGCATCGGCACTCGCGTTACCATAATGTTCGCGAGCCTTGAGGTGGCCCAACTGCTGGAAAAACAGCGCAGCAGTAACGCCAATGGAACCGCAGCCAAGGCTAGAAAAAAGTTGAACATTTATGTGGCAGAAGACAACTTTGTAAATCAGCTTCTTGTTCAAAAAATACTTGAGCGGCAAGGGCACAATGTGTCCCTTATGTCGAATGGCAAAGAGCTCCTGTCCGCACTGGACCGGCTGTCGAACGATAACCTGCCGGATATCATTTTAATGGATATCCAGATGCCAGACATGGACGGCCTTGAAGCGACAAGGGCCATACGCGGCAGACACGATCCGCTCGCGGCGCTTCCAATTATCGCCCTGACCGCCAATGCCCTTCCGTCGCAGCATGAACAATATCAGGCTGCAGGCATGAACGCCTGTATCAACAAACCCATTATTTTTGCCGACTTTTATGACTGCATTGCCAGTACCCTCGATCTTGAATTTTGTGAAATCGCTGACCTGCGTTCACCCTGAATGCCGCCTTTATGATTGACAGCTTGCCTCATATGTCCAAGCTGGAAAAAATACAAAGTGCGGAGGATATCCTGATGAGAACCCTTAGTATAAAATCAGCCTTCGCGGCTATCAGCGCGGTCCTGTTGGCAACTGTGGTTCATGCCGCGGACCCGGTAAACACAGACCCTGCCAGGATCGATCGTGACGCCCCCCCGGGGATGGTTGAGCTTGTGGTGCCAAGCAATGGTGCCCACATGACAGGCCACCTATACACCGCGAACGGCCCGGGCCCACACCCCACGGTGGTGATGCTTCATGGCTTTCCGGGCAATGAGAAAAACCTTGATCTGGCTCAGGCCTTGAGGCGAGCAGGCTTTAATACGCTATACTTCCACTATCGCGGTGCCTGGGGTAGCGAAGGCAAATACAGTGTGCGCCATGTAACTGAAGATGCATCTGCCGCTCTCGCATTTGTGCGCATGCAAGGCGAAGCAGGCGCCATGCGTATCGATCCCGACCGTATCAGCCTGTTTGGCCACAGCTTGGGCGGCTTTAATGCAATCTATACAGGGTCCGCCGACAAGGGCGTTCGCTGCACAGTTGCCGCAGCGCCCGCAGATCTGGTGCACTTTGTCGGCGCCGTCTCCAGTGAAGACGTCGTCAGCACAGAAGCGCAAGCATCTGTGCCCGGGCTTGACGGGTATTCATTTGCTGACCTTGTGAGCGAAACCAAAAGCAATCTGGAAGACTTTTCCCTCATCACCAAGATGCCTTCGTTTGAAGCCCGCGCCCTAATGATCATCTCGGGCGATAAAGACACCGTCGTTCCGCTAAGCATTCAGACACCGCTGGCAGAGGCTGCGGAAGCTGCCAACGCCGCACCCTTTAAACATATCGTTATGGATGCCGACCACGGGTTTTCATGGAAACGCATTGCCTTCATGAAAGCTGTCACATTATGGATGCAGCAAAATTGCCAATAGAATTATCCATCAGGAAATGCTCATGTTGAAACTAAAAGCCTTAGCTCTTTGCCTCCTGTTCCTGACACCCGCAGCATCGGCAGGCCCCACGATCTATCTTGTCAGACACGCCGAAAAAGAGGCGGACGACAGCGAAGACCCTAATCTGACACAGGCAGGACTGGCCCGCGCAAACTGGCTTGCCGAGTATTTCAAGGACAAGGGCCTGACTGCCATCTATTCAACCGCCTATCAGCGCACCCGGCAAACCGCCGCCCCCACAGCCAAGGTGACAGGGCTGACGGTGAATAGTTATAATCCGCGCGCGCTTCCAGCCTTTGCAGAAACCCTAAAAGGCATGGATGGTGTCATTCTTGTTGTCGGACACAGCAATACAACGCCAATGCTGGTAAGCCTTTTGACAAATGAAGAACATGAAGAACTGGATGAGCGGGTCTATGACCATATTTACAAGGTCATACCGAAAGGCCGCAGGCTTGTATCCACCATACATTACAGCGAACCACAAACACCGCTCCCCAAAGACGACTGATGAGGCTTTTTTGTGGTCTGCTGTGTCTGGTGTTTTGGGTATCGCCCACGCATGCGGACGACCCGGTAGACCGCTTGGCTGCCGCAATGGCAAACCGTCTACAGGTTATGACTGAGGTAGCGCACTATAAGTGGCAACACGGCATCGCTGTGGATGCACCAGAGCGTGAGGCCTCGGTGATAGCCGCAACGGTGGATAAAGCGCTCACGCTTGGGCTTGACCGGCACGTGGCGACAAGAGCTGTCACTGCACAGATGGACGCTGCGAAGATGCTACAACGAAGCCTGATCGCTTCATGGCAGACAGGCCCAACGCCCGAAAGGGATGCGCCTGATCTGGCCCAGAATATTCGACCGCGCATCAACCAATTAACCACCGCATTCCTGCAGGCGCTGAAGGATGCACAACCGCTGCTCGAAAACTGCCATACACCCGAAAGGCCCGCACATATTGATGCCGCCATTTGGCAAACCGCAGTTTCCGGCACTGTGCCACTACGCTGCGGCGCAAGCGCAGACTAAGCGTTCAGGCCAAACGGGTCATCAATGCTATGGCTTGGTTCAGTGAACCATTTGGGGCCATTTTCCGTTACATAAAAATGGTCCTCAAGCCGGACGCCAAATTCGCCGTAGAGGCATAACATCGGCTCGTTGGAGAAACACATACCGGGCGCCAGCTTGGTATCGTCAGACGATACCAGATAGGGCCACTCGTGGATATCAAGGCCGATGCCGTGGCCGGTGCGGTGCGGCAGGCCAGGTACATTATAGCCGGGGCCATAGCCGAAGCTTTCCAGCAAGCTACGCGCGGCGATATCCACATCACCACAGCGCGCGCCGGGTTGCGCGGCTTCAAACGCGCGGAGTTGGGCAGCTTTTTCGTGGTTCCATACCGTGCGCTGCTTCTCCGACGCTTCGCCAAATACATAAGTGCGGGTGATGTCTGATTTATAGCCCAGGAGGTCGCAACCCGTATCAATCAGAACCATGTCTCCGTCTTTTAATGTCTGGGGTTCTTTCACACCGTGCGGATATGCCGTTGCTTCGCCAAAAAGCACAATACAGAAAAAAGATCCGCCGGGCGCACCAACCCGCTTGTGCGCGTCATGGATAAAGGCGGTTACCTCCGTGGTGGTAATGCCCTCATGCAGCATAGCGGCAGCGGCTTTATGCACCTCAAGCGTCATGTCTTTTGCGCGCTGCAGGATAGCAAGCTCGCTATCGGACTTACGCATCCGACAATGGGCGATCACTTCGCGACCATCAATGAAATCGATATCTGGTGCCGCTTTCCTCAGGCCATCGGTCAGAAAAAACGGGCACGCTTCGTCAAGCCCAACCTTGCCGGCAACGCCCGCTTCCACCAGCATTTCGGCAAACAGCTCATAGGGGTTTTCATGTTCCTGCCAGCCGCGTACCTCGCCCTTAAGGCACATATAGTCATTGATCGTGCTGATCTCAAAAGAAGGTGCAATATAGGTTACTGGCCCAGAAGCCGGGATCAATGCCCCGACCATGCGTTCACTGGGCCACCAGCGGGTGCCTGTGAAATAATAGAGGCTTGTGCCCGCGTTGACATAGATAGCGGCGATATTCTCTTCCCGCATGCGCCTTTGGGCCTTCGCAACCCGCGCGGCAAATTCCGCTTCGGCAATTGGGGCTACACCCACGGTCATATCTTTCAACTTTGCAAGCTCTGCCGCTTTATTTGAGCCACCGACACCGATTGCCATATGCTTTATCCCTTTTGTATTCCACCACGTTGATGCGGCTCCTTCTATCATGAAGTATCTGTTGCATATAGGCCCATCATAAAGATGATGGTACCAGTAGGAAAAACAGGGAATTCACACGTGAACCGCAAGCTGTGCATTGTCATTGTGGCCAAGGACGCCGCCGCCACCATTGGCCGCGCTGCACAATCAGCAAGGGCATGCGGTGACTATCCTGTCCTGTTGGTTGATGATCATTCCGAAGACGAAACAAGTTTTATCGCGCAAAAGATATTAGGCGACAGGTTAACAATCATAAAAACAAAGGAATCAAGCGGTGTGGGCAACGCACGCCAAACTGCGGTTGATGCTGTGGAAACCCCCTACGCGATGTGGTTGGATGCTGATGATATGGCGCTGCCGCATCGTGCGGATACTATGTGCGCCGCACTTGAGGCAGGGGCCGACCTCGCCTTTGATCCGGTGATACTGTTCGACAGCTCGACCGGAGCGGACATGCACCCGTTACCCATACCGGATTTTTTACGAACGTCAGGCGGTTTGTGGCGGTCATTTGAACGGAACTGGATTCCCATGCTGGCCGGAGGTTTCAGGACCAGCGTCGCACGTCAGGTCGGCTTTGACCGACAGTACCGCTGCGCAGAAGATTATGACTTTCTGCTGCGCAGTTTGATGGCTGGTGTGTCAGTCACAATTCTGGACAGCCCCGGTTACCGGTACGCACATTCGGGGCAGTCCCTGTCGCGTGACCTTGCTGTTTCAGAGCGCTTCACAGGCGCTGCACAATCAAAACATGAACTACACACCGTTGCCCAACGGTTGACGGAAACGCGGCTGGGGGACGGTGAGAGGTTTTATACCCTGGCATGCCTGGCTCATACACACGCCGATGAAGATAACTTGATGGTCTATACAGATGCATTAAGGCAATCGCAGGAAAACATCCCCCCTTATAACCGAAGCGGGCAGTGGATGGCCCACTATCTGTCAGCCACAGCATTCCTGAAATCGGAACGTTTTGGTATGGCTCTCCGTGAGCTTAACGCCATTCAAAACCAGAATAGTCCGGATGTCCTCAATAACCTTGCGCTGGCCTACTGGCACCAAAGCAAGCCTGAGGCGGCAGTCACATTGTGGCAACGGGCTCTGTCTCTCTTGCCCGGATATCTGGATGCCACAAACAACCTCACCGCTGTCCGGCAAGGCGCGCGCCCGCACGCGGTTACCCGCTTCCCACTAAGGCTGGCACCAAGTCGCTCGCTGTACTGACAGCTCGCTGCCCGTATACCTGTTGTTTACACTTTGTTGCTAAAGTCTGTTCTGGGGGTCGCGAGAACGAGTGTTCAGTGAATATGGCATCCGTAAACCCCGGCAATACGCTTCAAAAAACATGGCATGCGCTGCCTCGCCGCGATGGGGCTCCACTGCCTTTTTGGCAAGACATCAAAGCACAACACCTTGCTCCGGTCATGAGCCACCTATGGGTGCTGGAACATGCGCCAGCGTTTCATATGTTTGTGAAATTCATGGGCACGGAGGTGACCCGGCTTGGCGGGCGCGACACGACAGGCGATGACTTTCTCAACACCCGTATTCCTGCAAACCAACGCCCGTATATCATGAGCATATACCGCAATGTCTATGAAGCAAAATGCGGGGTATGCCTGACACGCATTGTCAACCCTCTGGGTGGCACCGCCAAACAGTTGCGGACAACATTCTTTCCACTTGCACATGAAGTGGCGGGACGGTGGCTGTTGCTGGGCTGCAGCTATATGGAAAACTACGGTTCAGCAGGTCTGCTCAATGACAGCGGTACCGCAGACTACGGCACCACAAGAATGTTTGCACCAAACTATGTCGATATCGGTTTTGGTTTACCTGATCTGCAAACCCTGCCGACCGCTCTTACCGCCTGATATACATTGGCTAGATGCCTTTTGGTTCTTCGTCGTCAAAGGTGTGCCCGTAGTCCATGACCACGCCATATTTCGGGTCTTCCACCTCAGATGCGCGCACCAGACTTCCGGCCTTGGTCAAAAGTTTGCGACAGTCTGCACTGAGATGCCGCAGTTGCAGGGTTTTCCCAGCGCGCTCGTATTTCTCGGCTAGCGAGTCGATCGCCTGCAGACCGGAATGATCCAGCACCCGCGAGCCGGCAAAATCGATGATCACTTCGCCCGGATCAGCTTTGGGATCGAACAAGGTGGAAAAACTCTCAATCGAACCAAAGAACAACATACCGCTCAATTTATAGACTTTGCGCCCTGCCGCGTCGATTTCAGACTGAACTGTTATCTTGAGTGAAGCTTTCCAGGCAAATACCAGGGCTGAGAAAATTACGCCCACGATCACTGCAATGGCTAGGTCCGTGGCCACGGTCACTGCTGAGACCAACACCAGCACAAACGCATCAGACCGCGGAATTTTGTGCATGATACGAAAGCTGGACCATGCGAACGTGCTGATCACCACCATGAACATTACCCCAACGAGTGCGGCGAGCGGAATTTGCTCGATCGCGGCAGAACCAAAGAGGATAAAGCCAAGCAGAAAAAGGGCTGCAGCAATGGCAGCAAGCCGGGTGCGACCACCGGACTCAATGTTGATCATGCTCTGACCGATCATTGCACAACCGCCCATGCCACCGAAAAAACCCGTAATAATGTTGGCAGCGCCTTGTGCTGCGCATTCCTGGCTGGCGCCGCCATGGGTTTCGGTAATCTCAGCAACAAGATTGAGGGTCAGAAGCGATTCAATGAGCCCGATGGCTGCCAGAATAATCGCATAAGGGAAAATAATTCCAAGCGTCTCGAAGGTAAGCGGCACCATGGGGATATGGAAACTGGGCAGGTCACCGGCGATCGATGCAAGGTCGCCCACGCTGCGTACATCCAGATTCAGGAACGTCACGAGGCCAGTGGTAACAAGTATACCAACCAATGGGGCCGGTATAAACTTGAGGTACCGACCGGACAACACAATCACCCCCATGGTCACCCCGACCAGGCCAAGCATAAGAAACAGCGCATTGCCAGCCAGCCACGACAGCGTGCCATCAGGCCCGGCTATCTTGAACTGGCCGAGCTGCGCGAGGAAAATAACGATGGCAAGGCCGTTCACAAACCCAAGCATCACCGGATAAGGTACCATGCGAATGAATTTACCCAGCCGCGCAATACCCGCCACGACCTGAATAATGCCCATCAACACTACTGTCGCAAAAAGATATTCCACGCCGTGATTGATCACCAGCGTAACCATCACCACAGCGAGGGCACCCGTCGCGCCTGATATCATACCGGGCCGCCCGCCAAAAAGCGCTGTCACAAGCCCAACGATAAATGCTGCATAAAGGCCCACCAAAGGATGCACATGCGCAACAAAGGCAAAAGCGACAGCCTCTGGAACCAAAGCCAAGGCGACGGTCAGGCCGGACAAAAGTTCCGTCCTGATACGAGCTGGGGTAAAAGAAATGCTCATGGTTTTGTTCTCTCGCACGCGGCAGTATGAAATATCAGGGCTGCAGGCGTCTTAAATGTATCGCATATGTGAAATGGTGTACGCTATGGGCACGGCACCACGCAGGGGCAAGCGCTGCCACCTGAATTGAGGGGGCCTTCTGCGGCATTTTGCCCCAGAATGCAAGCCTACTGTGGTTAAATTGCCATGACAGCTTTGTGCCGGGATCAGCCCTCGAAAGGAATTTCAATATTGGTTTCACCCGCCTGAAGCATGTAAACCACTGCGAACATGGCAATTTTCCCCATGTCTTCCGTCACCTGACCCACGTCACGAGCGTGCATATAACCGCTTATGAGGCTTGCTGCCTGGCCGTGGTCCATCTCCACCTCGTCCAACAGTTTGATGACGGTGTCATAGTCTTCGTCTGACACGTCAAAAGTACCGTGAAGGAAGGTTTCACCATCTTTCAAAACGGCAACTTGAAGACTTCTGTCCATGGATAATCCTTTGTCTCGGCCCTTGGCTTATGCGGACGATGTCCTTACTGCCCCGCAGCCGCCTGCCTGTCAATGCCATCCGGGATCGGATGTATTTTCGGCCTGATCCGCACTCATGATGCGTTCCAGTTGGGCGCGAGATTTCTTGGCATAATCAGCTGCCTTTTTCTGATCCCCTCGAAATGCAGATGATTCTTCGATCATCTTTTCATCATAATGGCGGAATTTCCTCGCCGCCTTATGTGCCTCGTGCGCACCAAAGCCAAGTTCACGCAGCGCGAGTTCCCCGATTTCAAGTGCGGAAGCAAAAGTCTCTCGCCTGATCAGCACCACACCGAGGTCCCGCAACTCATTCAGTTGCTGCCTGTTGCGCGCGCGCGCAAGGATTGTAAGGCTGGGGAAATGCTCTCGGGCTATGCGGGCAGCGTGCAACACAGCTTCGCTGTCATCCATCGCCAATACCAGCAAACGCGCCCTTGCCGCGCCTGCCGCCTCCAGCAGATCGAGCCTGGCGGCATCACCATAAAAAACCTTGTACCCAAACTTGCGAATAAACTCGATATGATGAGGGTCATGATCCACCACCGTCATCGGCACCTGAAATGACATCAGAAACCGCCCTACGATCTGCCCGAAACGGCCAAAGCCTGCGATAATGACATGGTTCTCATTGCCAATGACATCGCTGGCCTTCTGGTCCGATTTGCACAAACGTGCATAGAGATACCTATCATACAGGAACAGCATCAAAGGGGTCACCAACATGGAGAATGTCGCAACAACAACCATCAGTGCCGCAAACTCTGGCACGATCAACCCCGCGCCCAGCGCCACGGAGATCAAGACAAAGGCAAACTCGCCGCCCTGAGACAACACGGTAGCAAAGAGAAACTGTTCTGCTGGTACAAGACCGCCCCGCCGCCCAACCGGCAGCAACACGACAACCTTTATGGCAACCAGCAACAGCACAAGGCCAGTCACAACAAGGGGCTTGGCCAGCAGCAGCGAAAAATCCACCGACATGCCAACCGCAATGAAGAAGAGGCCCAGCAACAACCCCTTGAACGGTTCTATATTCAGTTCCAGTTCGTGCCGATATTCCGATTCTGCGAGAAGAACACCAGCAAGAAAGGTTCCAAGCGCCATGGATATTCCTACCGCCTCAGCAAGCAGACCCGCGCCAATCACCAGAAATAGAGAGAAGGCTGTGAAAATTTCTCGCAGCCGTGTTCCGGCGATAATGCGGAAGATTGGTCGCAACGCAAAACGCCCGCCCAGAACAATAAGCGCGAAAAACGCAAATATCTGCAGCGCTGCCACCCAGCCTTCCGTCCGGCTTTCATGTGCGCCCGGCTCAAAGAGCGGGACAATAGCAAGAAGCGGTACCACCGCGATATCCTGAAAGAGAAGAACCGCAAAGGCGGACGTCCCGACCCCCGCACGGGTCAAGCCCCGTTCTTCAAGGGCTTGCAGCGCGATCGGTGTCGAGGACATGGCCATTGCAAGACCCGCAATCAGGGCAACCGGCAAGCTCAGACCAAATGCCAAGCCTGCCGCTGCCACAAGAAGCGTACTGCCCAGCAACTGGGAACCTCCAAGACCTACGGCCTGCCGCCTGAGCGCCCACAATTTCCCCGGGTCAAGCTCCAGCCCGATAAGAAACATCAGCAGCACCACGCCCAGTTCGGCAAAGCGCAGGATGGCATCCACATCGCTGATCAGTTGCAGTCCCCATGGTCCGATAACCATACCCGCCACCAGATAACCGAGCGCAGAGCCAAGGCCAAGCCGCTTGAACAACGGCACCGCGACAACCGCAGCACACAGATAGATCAAAGCACTCTGCAGAAAGGGTTGCTCAGTCATCGGACACTGCCTCCGTCAAAGCGGTGAGGCGGTCGACATAGTCCCGCGCCACCTGTTCCCTTTGCGTTGCATCAAGATCACGCGCGCCATGGACAACAAAGGGTTTCACCACCTCCATCCCGCAAAACACAGCCGTTTGCACAAGCGGTGCCAGATAAGCGTCGATCACCGCACCATGCGGCTTCTCGTGGCCGTAGGAATAGGCTTGGCCCCCTGTACTGACCGCCGCCATGAAACGTTTACCTTTCAGGGCATCGCCACCATCGCCGAATGCAAAGCCCTTGGTGAGCACACTGTCCTGCCACTCCCTGATGATGGATGGCACATTGAACCAGCGGATTGGAAATTGCATCACCACGACGTCAGCGCGAGAAAGACATTCTTGCTCGCGCGCGGTGTCGACGTAGAAGTCGGGATATAACTGGTAAAGATCGCGCACCTCGCAGTTAGGTATCTTCCGCAGACTTTCAACGAGATAGCGGTTGAGATATGATCCCCGGGGGGTTGGGTGTGCATAGAGTAGAAGTATATGCTTCATGAAAGCCCGGCCTTTGCATTTTACGCCCCGAGCTTAATACCCGTTCACCGGCGATACCAGCGATGTCTGGTAATTTTCTCCAAAGCAGGGTTTAATTGTTTGTGTCGGGAGAAGACCGTAGCTTCACGGCACCAAACAGCCTCCGGCATTGTGTAAGTGCCACGTCCTTTTCGCACTGAATTTGAATGGGTAGTAAAATGAATATCTCTAGATATCTGCTGATATTGACCGGGCTGATGTGGTTTGCTTCGACCAGCAACAGCGCTGGCGCTGACGCGATGGAAGACTGGCAACGTGCGGTCGTCCAAAAAGTAGCTGCCAAACAGGGCTACCCCCGCATGGCTGTGGCACGGCAGCTAGAGGGGTCAGCCAAAGTTCGGCTTACGGTCACTTCTGACGGATTAATCCGCAGCTTCGAGATTATGGAGCCAACGGGAGAAGATGTGCTGGACCGCGCAATACCAAAATTAATTGATCGCCTTAGCCCGCTGCCCCCCCTGCCCGCAGGACAGGACGAGCTTTCTTTTATTCTACCACTGACATGGTCGCTGGACTAAGCAGCGACGACACGCTGGCCCTGCGCAGACCCTGAAAGCCGCTTACTGCGCGTCTTTAAAAGTCGATCACAACGCCCGCAAAGAAACGGCGACCGACTACATCGTAATATTCAGGGAATGTATCCCCTACAGATCCGCCAAAAATACGGTTCGGTTGCGCATCAAAGAGATTGCGCACACCACCGTAAAGTGTCGAATTACCGCGAATACGCACGCGTGCGGACAAGTCGTGGTACCATATGGACCGGATATTCACCTCAGGAATCTCCGAGGAGGCATCTATACCACCGAGAGCTTTAACCGCCTCATTGCTTGACACCGCGCTGCTGCGGAAACGAGTATCCCAGTCAACCGTAACTGTACCCATTCCCAAACTAATACCAAACTGGAGCTTATGCCTGGGAAACTTCGCGGTCCCCAGATATTCAATCACCTCGCCGTCTGGCGAAGGCTGCCAGTCAACACGGTGATTGAGCGTATAGCGTCCGACAAATGATATCTCGTCAATCAATCCCAATATGCCGTCATCCCTAAGGTCCGCAATATACTGCAGGTCAACGTCAACCCCTTCAAGGGTTTGCCGTCCCTGATTGATATAGGTGCTTTCGACAGACATCAGACGGCCGGTACTGATATCCCGCTGGATCATAAGTTCGCGCGTTGAAGCGCTTTGCCCACAAAAGGGATGGCTTAGTTCTTCACTATTGTAACAGTCTGCCAACACTCGGCTGGCATCAACGGATACGATATAGTCTTCAATCACCATCCGATATGCATCCGCGCCGATCCGGAGGCGACCGGGGAAATAGTCGTAGCCACCTTCCGTATCGAACACCACACCAAGAGTAAGGTTCGACGAGCGTTCTTCCTGCAAATTAGGATTACCAAAAATAAGGCTTTCTATCGGCGCAGGGGTGTAAGGCAAATTGCCGTCCGTGCCCAACTGGCCGTCAGCAGTGCAATTTTCTATAACCACGTCCGGGGTCGCATCGGTTAAGACGCAGGGGTCGGTATAGAAGCCGAACGTACTGGGCCCCGCAGAGTAGAGTTCTGCAATGTTGGGAGCGCGGCGCCCCCCCTGATAGGACGCGCGGAAACTCAGCCCGCCGACAGGTGACCAGATGCCGCCCACATGCCAGTTCACGACAGTGCCCACGGTTGAGACCTCGGAGACCCTGACGCCGGCGGTGGCGACCAATTCCTCAATGCCGGGCATATCAGCAAGAAGAGGCAATGTAACATCGGCATAAAGATCAAGGGCACCGAACGAGCCCGACGAGCCCGGAAAATTGAGCGAACCGGATACCGGTCGACTGCTCAGGCGTTCATCAGGTGTGTCCTTTAGCGTTTCGAACCTGTATTCGGTGCCGAAAGAAACGCGCGTTTCGTCCGCAGTTAAGATATCAACAGGTCCTGCGAACGCGAGGCTAACAATATGTTGGTCGGCGTGCAGCCGCCGTGTGACGCTGGGGGCCATGAGGAAATCAATGTCGCTTACGCTGAACCCTTTACTGCCAAAGGGGTTGATGACCGCACAGCCCTGCACTTGCGCGCAGCGCTCAGGATCCAGCGCTGCCTGATAGTTCAAAAGATCCAGCAAACCGGACCGTTCTTCCCTTACCTGGCTACGGCCATATTGATAATAGGCGTCATAGGTCCACCCTCCGGGCATCGCGCCCTGAAGTCCAACCATAGACCGGTAGGTCCGACGCTCAATCTCGGTGCGTCGCGGCCCTAGCTCAACGATGCGCCGCTGCAGAACGATCCCTTCAGCACCTGGCACTCTGCGCACCAAAGCACGTACATCGTCAGGTACGAAGGGGTTCGCCAAAGGAACCATAATTGTCTCATCCAGCCCAAGGACGAGGCCGTTGGTGTGGAAAAGCGGCATGGGGGCAAGTTCAGATGCGATTGAGGTGGAGGCAACACTGTTTTCAAAGACGAGGCGCTCACCGGTGGGGAAATCATATTTCCAGTTCACCGTGCCAAAAACCCTCTCAAGCGGGGTTAGAAGCGTTTGGTCGGTCGCATAGTTATAAAGCTGATCAAGACGGCCCTCAAATGGCTGAACCGAGGTGCCTTCCTCACTGAATATATAGGCGCCTGCGAGATCCACCTCAGTACCGGCATCGGTAATGACCGAACTGAAAGCGCCACGCCCCCCAAGCGCACTGCCGCCATATCCTGCAAGAAAGGCGGCGCCTGGCGTTCCCGGATTCACTTGCCTGCCATTCATCGCAAATCCGCTCGGGTTCGCAGTAATTTTACGATCACCGAGTTGAAGGCCAGCCTGATCATCAAGCGTAAGACTTGCTACAAGGCTACCCCTCCCCCCGGCAAATTTGGTGCCATAGGTAAGGGAAGCAACAAACTCCTCCCGATCGCCGCGACCTGTCAGCCCGGTCTGGAAAGCCGCCGACCAACCCTCAAAATTATCCCGCAGTTTGAAATTCACGACACCGCTGACAGCTTCACCACCAAACGATGACGACGCCCCGCCGCCCACGACTTCAATTCGTTCCACGAGCGCCGCGGGAATGGCATTCAAATCCACACCGTACAGGGCCTGGTTCCCGCCATAAGTTGGAATAAAACGACGCCCGTTTACCAGAACCATGGTGCGCTCAGGGCCAACACCACGCAAATCCGCCAGATTCAATCCCGCAGGTGTACCAAATAACGTGGTATTGGCCGAGGTTACATCGCTCAACATGGACGGTAGTTGAAACAAATAGTCCGACACATTGATGGTGCCGCCAAACTGTATCTGTGCGCCCTCAAGGGCGATGCTCGGCTTGAATTTAAAGTATGGGGGGTTGCTCGTCCGGGTACCCACAATCAGCAGCTCATCAACTACGGTGCGGGAACTAACAGTCACCGGCTCAACTATCGCACTGGCAACTGTTTTGTCTTTCGCCTTTTCCACCACCGCATCACGGATTTTTGCAGGAACGATAGCAAGGGTATCGCCACCAACGTCCACCACCCGAAGGCCGGTGTGACCCAGGAGCAGATCAAGCGCAACCTGCGCCGAATACTCGCCACTAATCCGTGGCGCACTTTTGCCGCCAACGATGCGGCTGTCATAAACCAGCGCGAGGCCAGTCAGGTCAGTAAATTCGAGTAACGCGTCTGCAAGCGGGCCTGTGGTAAAATCAAAATGGACAAGCGTATCCAGACCGACAAAGTCAGTACCGCACGCAGCCTTCGGAAAGCATACGCCCGTTAGAACCGTAGCGATTATCCCCGCTGAAATTGTTGTTTTTAATTTTAGCGCCATCCCGAGCCTTTGATACCCAACACATTGAGCATGTTTTCTTTATGCTGTCAGGCTTCAGTCTTTCTTTTGCGCGTAAAGCAGTATCACGCCATCAACGCGCTTAACTGCCATAATTGAGAACGCTGATTCAAGTGCGTCAATCACCACATCCTGATTGCTCAAGTTGAATGTCCCGGACACAGGTAGGCTCGCAAGTTCGAGATCGGCGATTTCAAGGGGGTTGTCGAAGTAACGGTTAAGATCAGCGACTACTTCCGCCAAAGAAGTTTCAGCATAAAACGCTTTTCCGGTGCGCCAGGCAAAAACAGAATTTTCATCAAACTCGTCGACGATAGCACGGTTGATGGCGGGGGCGTGGACAACCTGCTGCCCCGCGCCCAGAAGCGCGATTTCCTTTGCTGTATCAACATCCCCCTGATGTTGAGCGACAGAGACAAGACCCGAGAGCACTGAAATAACATTCGAAGATGCGCCCAGCCGGACACTAAACTGAGTGCCCAGAACCCGCACCTCACTTTTGCCCGCAGTCACCACAAATGGCCGGCTCTCATCACGTGTCACGTCAAAGAAAGCTTCACCGGCATCAATAGTGACACGGCGTTCATCACCCAGCATGGCCACCTGCACGCGGGTGCCGGTGTTCAACTGAAGCCGACTGCCGTCATCAAGCGTAACTGTGGAGCGTTCGCCTACGGCTGTCTGGTACATCTGCGCGGCGGGTGCCGGCGCCCACATGGTGATGGTAAATATCATCGCAGCGACAAACGCCGCAGCAAGAGAGGACACTCCCAAGACAAAGCGACGGTGTTTGCGACGCACGACCTCGCCTTCAAGCTCACGCACCATTTCTTCGGCAAGCACCTGCTCACCAACCTCATCAACATCGGCAAGCAATGTAACAAGATCATCATCCGCCTCTTTGTGGCGTGTGTCTTGTGTTTTCCAGCCAGCATGTGCGCGTTTGTCAGCTTCCGAGACTGTGCCGCTCAGAAGCTTTGAAAGCCATGCAATTGCTTGCTCATTTATGTCCAACCGTTCATTCATCGTCATCATTTCAAGGCCCTCTAGCCTGTCCCCCACAGGTAAATTAACTTTTGCCGCGCCTTGCCTTGCGCGGTAGCGGCAAGACACTGGCCTGTGGTTTCCGCATGAGGCGCCCCCGCAATCGCTTGAGGGCGTCCATCATGTATTTTTCTACTGTACTTTCCGACACACCCAGCTCCCGGGCTATGTCGGCATAGGTTTTGTCTTCAAACCGGTTTTTGACAAACGCCGCCCTGGCTTTTTCCGGCAGTTGCCGGATTGCAGCCGCCATGGCCCTGACGTCCTGGCGGTGCCCGACGGTTTCTTCCGGGTTTAGTCCGTCACACGGCACGGCCTCTATAGTATCTGCCATCGTGTCATCGCCTGTCCGGACCTGGCGCCGGAGCACACGACCTTGGCGCTTCAACTCATTAATCGCAAGATTTGCCGCCGTCTTGAACAGCAGTGCCTGCGGATTGTCGATTATCTCCACCTCGGCAAACTTATAGACACGAATATAAACATCCTGTGCCACATCTGCAGCGTCAGAGGCGCTGTTCAACTTCTTGCTCAGCCAGCCAATCAGCACCCCCTGGTTCGCTTTTATTGCCCGCTCAAGCGAACGGATATTCCGTTTGCGAGCCACCTCATCAAGCTGCACGGTCATATCAACAGGCCGCGCGTCCCTGGCGGACCCGCGCTCCTCCCTCTCGTCGGTGACGAGGCTGATATGTGGTGACCTTTGAAGCAAGACCACAAAACCCTCTCAGTTTCAGGGTTTGGGATACCGCGCCTGAAATAAGCACCATACCCGCGTAAACCCAGCGATAACCTCTGGTTCATAATGGTAGTAGATCCAAGGAAATATGCCTTCAACAAAAAAAGCTTGAGGAACAGACAAGTCCGCATTGTCGTAAGGGGTGAAACACGTTTTGCGTCCCCTCTCATGTTTCATTTTGGCAGCAGAGTGAGCTTTTACTTTCTCTGCACCAACTTCTATTTTCTTTTATTACCATATCAACAATATATTACTTAATTTTATTGGGTTATTGAAATATTATTACTTATATTGTGCCGTCGAATCCCTAATGTTACATTTATGCAACACGTATATGGAATCTGACCGAAGCTTTGACGATCGAGGCGGTATTGTCCAGTCACGAGCAAAGTTCATAAACCAAAGGCATAGCTCTGGTTTGGAGCTTGTCAGCCCATTGAAAAAGTGATTCGGCAGAAAATCTGACAGGCCCCTTATGCCAACATGCAGCGGGCGTCTGGTTTTCTCGCACCGTGCGCTATATTAACACCGCAAGATCACCAGCAAGGAAAACAGCAAGAGGATGCACAAAGACATCACAGGTCTCATTCTGGCCGGGGGCCGCTCGCAACGCATGGGGCGAGATAAAGCAAACATGCTTTTTCACGGCGTACCAATGCTTCAACGCGCTTGCGATTTGCTGCACAGAATCAGGCTTAGGGAGGTCGTGATTCTTGGCTCGCCGGACAATCCAACCGCTCAAGACGCCTATCCCGGCCCAGCAAGGGCAGTTTTTAATTGGCTAAGGCAGCAAGACCGACCATGCAGTATCCTCGTCCTTCCCGTAGACATGCCAGCGCTTGACACTGAGACACTGGAATTTTTGCTCAGCAATAAATCAGGCGCCTATTTCCGCGACTGCTATTTACCGTTCTACGCTCCGCAACCCCACTTTCCTGCCAGTTACCGCCCGCCGGAACGACTGAGGGACCTCCTATCATTTCTTCGGCTCGAGAGCCTACCGGTGCCCGAAAACTTTCGCCTAAAGCTCACAAACGTCAACACGCCGAACGCATTAAAACAACTTGAGGCTGCAATAAAACCGGTCATCAGTCTCTAAATGCCCTGTCCATATGCGATATTTACATCACAGAAACGAAAATTTAACCAAACTGTCGCCTGATTCCGCTGGACAGTATTCATGGTTGTTATAAGGTGCGTCTTGCATGGAGGCAGGGTCTGGTTGGCTCGCCTCTGCATGCGGACTGCGACTGATCTGCCTGGTACCGACCTGTTAACAACACCGATGCCAAGACTGACTTCGCGATATATGGAGACCATGATTATGGCAAAAGGTACTGTTAAGTGGTTTAACACCACAAAAGGTTTTGGTTTTATCAAGCCGGAAGCTGGCGGCGATGATGTATTCGTACACATTTCTGCGCTTGAGCGCGCTGGCCTGCAATCTCTTGATGACAACCAGGCTGTTTCTTACGAACTCGTTGAAGACCGTCGCGGTCGTATGTCTGCGGGCAACATCGAAGTTCTCTAATCAGCTTCATAGCTGGTTGCGAGAAGGGGCGGTTTTACCGCCCCTTTTTTATTGCCTTGTTCCCAAGGTGATTACACAGCAGGCAAGTAGCCTTTCTCTCTCTGCGGCACCAAGCCACAGCAACCAATGATCAGTTGCAAAAGTAACCACTTAGTGGCAGGGATATGGGGCTGGCGTCTTTATGCCCAGTCCACAAAAAGCCAGTCGCAGGCACGGCACCTTGAAGACAGAGGCAGAAGGGGGAACTTATGGCTCGCGGGTCTTTCATGCGCACAGCAGGCGCAATAGCACTTCTTACATTGAGCACAAGCTTTGGCGTATCTGCGCAGCGCGCGGCGGAGCTCAGTCCAAATTTCCTGCGCCATAGCGCTATCTCACCGGGTGGAGACAGCATCCTCTTCAGCTTTCGCGGCGATATATACAGGGTTGCGACAGGCGGTGGTACAGCCGTTCCTCTCACTGTAAATTCTGCATGGGAAGGCCATCCGGTCTGGTCCCATGACGGCAAAAAGATAGCCTTTGCAAGCGACCGCAACGGCAACCTTGATATTTACGTCATGCCCGCCTCAGGTGGTGATGCCACACGCCTCACCTTCCACAGTGCCGACGATATCCCGTCCGACTTCAGCGCAGATGGCCGCAAGGTCCTGTTCTCCAGCGGTCGGATAAAATCCGCCACCACGGCCCAGCATCCAATCACGCGGCTACCGGAGCTTTACGAAGTGAAGATTACGGGCGGCACCCCGGTACAACTCCCCGTCAATGGCGCGATGGACGCGGTCTGGAATGAGGATGACGCTCAACTCCTTTACCGTGAAGAAAAGGCATATGAAGCGCCAAACCGCAAACATGACCGCTCCGCCTTCGCGCGCGACATCTGGCTCTATGACGCCAAAGCCGGTAAACACACGCAAATCACCACAGATCCGGCGGGCGACCATGCGCCTGTTTGGGATAAACAGGGTGGCTTCTATTTCCTCAGCGACCGCAGTGGCACCTTCAATGTGTGGCATCATGACAAAAACGGTGACAACAAGCGGCTGACAAACCACGGCCCGCATGCTGTGAGGTCGCTCACCGCGTCGCGCGATACGAGCCCCACCCTCGCCTACCTTTATCTTGGCGACCTATACACCATAACGGGCGACGGGCGACCCACGCTGGTCGACA
>NZ_JBLXGZ010000030.1:0-47732 GCF_048260245.1 Kordiimonas sp.
CGAAGCCGCGACAGATAACCTTTAGTTATATAACTAATTGTGAACTCTGAACTGCCAGCTCACATATCCCTTTGAATCGGTGCGAAGCCTGATTGTTTAATTTTCTGCATAAATGCACATAAGATAGTGCAAAACTTCTTAGTGACCTGCAATTTTGCATGAACTATGCTGCGCTCGAATTTGGGTGGAGTGCAGCAGATGAGCACCAAGGTTGCTGGGTGCTTGAATTTATATTTGGAGGATTTTCTATGTACGAACGTCATCATTACATTGGCGGTAAGGCAGTCGAAGGCACCAGTGGCCGTTTTGGGCCAATCTTCAACCCGTCCACGGGTGAAGAGGCTGGCAAGGTTGCGCTTGCGAACAAGGGTGAAGTGGAAGCCGCGATCGCAACAGCTGAAGCCGCCTTCCCTGAATGGGCTAACACATCTGTGGTGAAGCGCGCTCGCGTACTACAAAACCTCGTGCATATCCTTTACCGCGAAAAAGACAAGCTGGCTGAAGCTTTGTCGGCGGAGCACGGCAAAGTATTCTCAGATGCGCAAGGTGATGTGCAGCGTGGTCTGGAAGTGGCGGAGTTCGCCCAAGGAATCCCGCACCTTATCAAAGGTGAGTTTTCTGATAATGTCTCCACCGGTATCGATATGTATTCGATGCGCAAACCACTAGGTGTTGTGGCTGGAATCACCCCTTTTAACTTCCCGGCAATGATCCCGCTGTGGATGAGCTGCATGGCGATTGCCTGTGGTAACACCTACATTCTGAAGCCGTCGGAGAAAGACCCAACTGTGCCGCTGATGCTGGCCGATTGCTGGAAAGAAGCCGGGCTTCCAGACGGTGTGTTCAATGTGGTCAACGGTGACAAGGAAGCAGTAGATACGGTTTGTACGGACCCGCGTGTGAAGGCTGTGTCTTTTGTGGGCTCCACCCCTATTGCGCAATATGTCTACGCCACGGCCACAGCGCACGGTAAACGCTGTCAGGCCATGGGCGGTGCCAAGAACCATATGATCGTTATGCCGGATGCTGACCTGGAGCAGGTCACAGATGCTCTCATGGGTGCGGCCTATGGCTCTGCTGGTGAGCGCTGCATGGCGATTTCAGTGGCTGTACCGGTTGGCCAGGCTGTCGCCGACAAGATGGTTGAAATGCTGAAGCCTCGGGTAGAAGCGCTTAAGGTTGGTCATTCTATGGACCCGCTTGCCGAAATGGGGCCCCTGGTTACTGCCGACCATATGAAAAAGGTTCGTGGGTATCTTGATCTGGCTGAGCAGGAAGGCGCGGATGTCGTCGTTGATGGACGCGATTTCCAATATAATATGCAGGGCTATGAGAATGGCTACTATATGGGCGGTTCTTTGTTTGATCACGTCAAACCAGAGATGCGCACCTACAAGGAAGAGATTTTCGGTCCGACATTGCAAATCCTGCGCACCGAAAGCTTTGACGAAGCCGCGAGCCTGCCTTCGATCCATGAGTTTGGCAACGGCACATCAATTTATACCCGTGACGGCGATACCGCGCGTGAATATGTGAACCGGGTTGAAGTGGGCATGGTTGGTGTAAACGTTCCAATCCCTGTGCCGCTTGCGTTCCACACCTTTGGTGGCTGGAAAAATTCAGCCTTTGGCGACATCAACCAGCACGGTATGGAAGGTGTGCGTTTCTACACCAAAACCAAAACTGTCACTTCGCGCTGGCCTACGGGTATCCGCTCAGGCGCAGAATTTGTAATTCCCACGCTCAACGGTTAAATTACAGAGCCCGGAAGGCACATGCTTTCCGGGTTCATCCGTTGCGGGGGCACGATAAGAATAGTCTCAAGTATTCAGCGCCTTTGCGACGATTTTTGTGGTGGGCAGTTTGCGTCCACCCTTTATGACGCGGGGAGATGATTCTCATGAAGATCAAACATTTGTTCCTAGGTGCTGTCGCTGCGACAGCGCTCGTGGCTTGTCAGCCGGAACAGTCGGCGACCAATAAAGCAGACGCACAAAAAATGGTCGAGGCCCCGGGCCTCGATATGGAAGTGAATATTCCGTACGAGAAATTTACATTGAGCAATGGTCTGCGTGTGGTGGTGCACGAAGACCGCAAGGCACCGATTGTTGCCGTCAGCGTTTGGTATCATGTGGGCTCAAAGGATGAGCCCGAGGGCAAAACCGGCTTCGCCCACCTGTTTGAACACCTGATGTTCAACGGGTCTGAGAATTATAACGACGAATATTTCAAACCGTTCGAGGAAGTCGGCTCCACAAACATGAACGGCACCACTTGGTTTGACCGCACCAATTATTTCCAGAACGTGCCGACACCAGCCCTTGATATGGCGCTGTGGATGGAATCGGACCGCATGGGGCATCTCTTGGGTGCTGTCACACAGGAAAAGCTGGATGAGCAGCGCGGTGTTGTGCAAAATGAGAAACGTCAGGGCGACAACCAACCATACGGCCTTGTGGAATACCGCCAGCTTGAAGGCCTGTTCCCTGTTGGGCATCCTTACCGTCATTCCACCATTGGCTCGATGGAGGATCTTGATGCCGCCTCGCTTGATGACGTGAAAGGCTGGTTCAAGGAATATTACGGTGCGGCCAACACGGTTATTGTGCTCGCGGGCGACATAGATGCCGAAACAGCTAAGCCACTGATGGAAAAATACTTCGGTGACATTGAGGCCGGGCCAGCGCTCAAGCAGCATAAGGCGTGGGTACCAACCCGCACCAACAACACCATTGAAGAAATGGTTGATCAAAGCGCTCCACAGCGTCGTATTTACCGGGACTGGGCGGTTGCGCCCCGCACGTCAGATGATGCGCCGATGATGTTCCTCGCGGCTGAGGTTCTGGGTGGCGGTAAGAACTCCCGCCTGTATCAGGCGCTTGTCTACAAAAACCAGCTTGCGGTGAATGTGAATGTGTCCATGCAGCCGTTTGAACTTGCATCCATGTTCGAAATTGACGTGACCCTCAAACCGGATGCGGACGAGAAGGAAGCAGAGCGGCTGATTAACGAGGTGATGGCAGATTATCTCGAAAATGGTCCAACCGGCGAGGAACTTTCCCGTGCCAAAGCCAGCATTATGGCAAGCCAGGTGCGCGGTCTTGAGCAAATCGGCGGCTTTGGCGGCAAGGCCACGGCGCTTGCGCGGTCTGAGCTATATGCCGGTGATCCCGGCCATTATGGCCGCCAGATCGAAGAATTGAACTCAGCGTCGGCTGACGCCGTTAAGGCTGCATCCAGCAAATGGCTGGGGCAGGGCTATTACCAGCTGACGGTACGCCCCTATCCCAAGTATGAAACGGTGACGTCAAGCATAGACCGTTCCACCGGTATCCCTACCGTAGGTGAAATGCCTGACCTTACGTTCCCGGCTATTGAGGAAGGCGAACTTGAAAATGGGATGAAGGTGGTACTTGCCACGCGCTCAACCGTGCCGGTAGTTAATGTGGCGTTGCAGTTTGACGCAGGTTACGCTGCGGACATCGGCCGCCCGCTGGGCACTTCCAGTTTTGCTCTCAATATGATGGATGAAGGCACCAAAAATCGTTCGGCGCTGGAAATTTCCGCCGAGTCCGAGAAGTTGGGTGCCAATATTTCAACCGGGTCTAATCTGGATATGAGCACGGCGACTTTGTCTGCGCTCAAGCCCAAGCTGTCGGAATCCCTGGCTCTCTTTGCTGACATTGTGCGCAACCCTGCCTTTGATCAGGAAGAGATGGACCGCCTGCGGCAGCGCTGGATCGCGACCATTGCGCAGGAGAAGTCGCAGCCTGTGCAGCTTGCACTGCGCACGCTGCCGCCACTGCTATATGGCGACGGCCACGCCTACGGTATCCCTTACACCGGCTCGGGGACAGAAAACGCAATCGAAGGGCTGACCCGAGATGACCTTGTGAAGTTCCACACGGACTGGATCAGGCCCGATAACGCCACGGTCTTTGTGGTGGGTGATATCACCATGGAGGAGGCGATCCCCGCACTCAACAAGGCGTTTGGCAACTGGACTGCGCCAGAAACCGTGATGCCTGAGAAGAACATTGCCGAGGTTGCGCTGCCTGAAAAAGGCCGGGTGATTATCATGCACAAGCCGGGCTCGCCGCAGTCGCTTATTCTTGGCGGACACCTGTTCCCGTCTACGGGAGACGAAGGCTATCTGACACAGGAAATGGCCAACAGCATTTTGGGTGGTGAGTTCACCGCGCGGGTAAACATGAACCTGCGCGAGGACAAAGGCTGGGCGTATGGTGCCTATACCTTCACGACCGATGCGCGCGGCCAGCGCATGTGGCTTGTCTATGCCCCTGTGCAGACCGACAAGACCAAAGAGTCGCTCGCGGAACTCGGTAAAGAGTTCAGCGACTATCTTGGCGCGCGTCCGGCAACGCAAGAAGAGCTGAGCCGTATGGTGAAAAACCAGACCAACAGCCTGCCCGGGCAGTTTGAGACCTCGGGTTCTGTGCTAGGCAGTCTGTTGTCCAACCAGCGATTTGGCCGGTCAAACGGTTATGTGCCAAGTCTGAAGGCGAAGTACCAGGGGCTGAATATCGACGCCATCAAGGCTGAAGCGAACGCTCATATCATGCCGGGCAGGGTGCTTTGGCTTGTGGTCGGTGACCGTGACCAGATCGAGGACGGTATCCGGTCTCTCAACCTCGGCGAGGTCGAGGTTTGGGACCAGAACGGCAACAAGCTCGACTAGAGAAAAATGTATGGCGGGTCGCAGCTGTGGCCCGCCACATCCGCCAACTGGGGTGGCGGTTTTGGAAGTTATGATTACGCAAGGGGACCGTCTTGGACTTTTCACTCAATGAAGACCAACGTGCCATTCAGGATATGGCGCGTTCTTTCACGGCAGACATGATCACGCCAGACGCGCATGTATGGGATGAAGATAAAGTCTGGCCACGTGATGTCGCGCGTGCCGCGGGTGAACTCGGTTTTGGCAGTATCTACGTGTCGGAAGAGGCCGGGGGCTGTGGCCTCAGTCGAGTGGAAAGTGTGTTGATCTTTGAGCAGCTTTCCATGGGGTGTCCGTCCACAGCGGCCATGATCTCTATCCACAATATGGCGACATGGATGATCGATTGTTTCGGCAATGATGAGCAACGCGCTCGTTTTGTGGGTGAGTTGGCAACACTTGAAAAGATGGCAAGCTATTGCCTGACCGAACCTGGGGCCGGCTCAGATGCTGCGGGACTCAAGACCAAAGCTGTGAAAAACGGCGACGACTATGTGCTCAATGGCTCAAAGGCCTTTATCTCGGGTGGTGGTGAAAGCGACGTTTATATCGTGATGGCGCGCACGTCTGATGATGGTGCCAAGGGTATCAGCTGTTTCATTGTTGAGAAAGACACGCCAGGACTGTCATTTGGCGCGCAGGAGAAAAAAATGGGCTGGCACAGCCAACCCACGGCTGCCGTCATGTTCGACGACTGCCGCATTCCGGCTGCGAACCTCATAGGCGAAGAAGGGCAGGGTTTCAAAATCGCGATGCAGGGCCTTGATGGCGGTAGGTTGAACATTGCGGCTTGCTCACTTGGGGGGGCTCAGCGCGCGCTGAATGAAGCCGTAACATATACCAAAGACCGCAAACAGTTTGGCAAGGCGATTGCAGATTTTCAGGCTACCCAGTTTCGTCTCGCAGATATGGCAACGGAGCTTGAGGCAGCTCGCCTGTTGCTGTATGCCGCTGCGCAGAAAGTGAGCAACAAAACACCAGATGCCGCAAGCGCTGCCGCCATGGCCAAGCGTTTTGTCACCGACACCGGCTTTGACGTTACCAATGCCGCGCTCCAGCTACATGGCGGGTATGGCTACCTGCAGGATTATCCCATTGAGCGTATCCTGCGCGACCTTCGGGTGCACCAGATACTTGAGGGCACAAACGAGATCATGCGCGTGGTAATCTCCCGCGCGCTGTTGAAGGACTGATTATATGACCGACGCTGAAGTATTGTTTGAAACTCGCGGCACTATTGGCCTGATTACGCTTAACCGCCCGAAGGCACTCAATAGCCTCACCCACGGGATGTGCGTTGAGGTGAAGCGTCAGCTTGACGAATGGGCGATATCGCCTTCGGTGCAGGCTGTCGTGGTTGTGGGCGCGGGCGAAAAGGCCTTCTGCGCCGGCGGGGATGTGGTGAAGGTCACCCAGTCCTACAAGGCAGGCACTAGCGAGTGGCGTGATTTCTTCCATGACGAATATCTCATGAACATCGCCATTGCTGAATTCCCGAAGCCGTACATCAGCCTTGTGGACGGTATCGCCATGGGGGGCGGTGTGGGGGTTTCAATTCCCGGTGACCTATGGGTTGCAACCGAGAAAACCATGTTCGCCATGCCGGAAACCGGGCTTGGCTTGTTCCCTGATGTGGGTGGCGGCTGGTTTCTGCCGAGGTTGCCGGGCGAGACGGGCATGTATCTTGCGCTCACCGGCGCGCGCATCAAGGCTCCGGACCTTTATGCGCTTGGTATCGCCAGCCATGTTGTGGCGTCGGACAAAATGGGCGATGTGATTGCGGCCCTTGCGAACGCAGACATCAAGGACCTTGATGACGTGCGTGCGATACTTGACGGGTTCCACAATGATCCCGCCCCTGCACCACTTGCCGAAGTGATGGACGACATTGACGCGGCTTTCGCGGGTATTTCCGTTGAGGAAATTCTGGAAACCTTGGCTAATAACCCGGACGAGTGGTCGGCAAAACAGTTCAAGATACTGATGAGTAAGTCACCCACCAGCCTCAAACTGACCTATGCACAGCTCAAGCGCGGTGAAGCACATGACAACTTCCGCGACAATATGCGCATGGAATACCGCATGGTGAACCATGTGATGCGAGGCAACGACTTCTATGAGGGCGTCCGGGCCATTCTTATAGACAAGGACAATGCGCCTGTCTGGAAACCGGCCAGGTTGGACACCGTGTCGGACAGGGACATCGAAGCCTATTTTGAAAATCTTGGTTCGCAAGAGCTGAATATCTGAGTTTTTATTCGAGAGGGAAGACTATCATGCCGCAAACAATCGCATTCATTGGTCTTGGCAATATGGGCTTGCCCATGGCCAAAAACCTGCTGGGCGCCGGCTACCGCGTTTTTGGCTTCGATCTGTCGGCGGGCGCGCTCGCGGCATTCTCGGAAGCCAGCGGCAAGCCTTTCACCGATGTTGGCGACGCGGTGAGGGAAGCGGACGTGGTGATAACCATGCTGCCATCCGGCGCTATTGTTAAGGGCGTTTATGAAGGCGATGACGGCGTGTTTGCCAATGCCAAGAAAGGTGCATTGCTGATCGACAGTTCCACCATCGATGTGGACACTGCGCGGGCAGTTGCGACCGCCGCAGCGGAAAAAGGCTTTGAAATGGTCGATGCGCCAGTCTCTGGTGGTGTGGGTGGTGCCGCCGCGGGCACTCTTGCCTTTATGGTGGGCGGTACAGCAGAAGCCTTTGAACGCGCCACACCGGTGCTCGAACCCATGGCAGGCAAAATTGTGCATTGTGGCCAGTCCGGCAATGGTCAGGCGGCCAAAGTGTGTAACAATATGCTGCTGGCGATCTCAATGATTGGTGTGTCGGAAGCCTTTAACCTTGGTCGCGCGCTGGGATTGGATGATCAGGTGTTTTTTGACGTGGCGTCTAATGCGTCCGGCCAGTGCTGGTCGCTGACCTCCTATTGCCCCGTTCCCGGTCCTGTCGCGACATCGCCCGCCAACAATGACTATAAACCAGGTTTTGCAACGGCCCTGATGCTCAAAGATTTGCGCCTTGCCATGCAGGCCGTGCAGTCATCTGGCGCGAATACTCCCATGGGGGAAAAAGCGGCAGAGATTTATACGGCGATGGACAATGCTGGCCACGGCGGTGTCGATTTTTCCGGTGTACTCAAGCATCTGGCGGGTAAGCTTTAAGACGAACCCACACACAGAAAAAGGGCTGCCGGAGGCAGCCCTTTTTCTACTCGAAACTTGATATCCCTTAGCTCGCGGCAGCATATGCCCAATCACTGTGCGCGCCGGGCTTTTGGCTTGCGTTTCCCACCGCGCCATAGCGGATAACCGCTTGCGTGCGGTTTGAAACACCCAGCACCTTGAAGATGGCGTGCATATGCGCCTTCACAGTGCCTTCGGCAATTGAAAGCCTTGCTGCGATCTCTTTGTTGGGAAGGCCGTCGGCTGCCATCGCGAGAATTTGTTTCTGGCGATATGACAGACGACCGAGATCAACGCCTTCAATCGCCGGGCGACTGGACGCTGTGTTTTCGCTGAAGCGTTCAAATTCATGCTTCAGCGCGCCGCGAACGTCCGGGCGGGAAGGTTTGTTTGCTACGGAACCAAAACCGTCAAGCGGCAGTTTCAGCGCGCGGCGGATAGCTGTTACCATCTGGCCGACGCTGGCGTTACGAAGTACGGTGACAATATTGCCGGTATCGCCGATGTTCTGCCCTTCGCGGTCCATAATCGCAACCACTGCGGCGTCAGGGTAAAGCCTCTGCACAAGGCGCAGGCAGTCCGTGCCGTCTGCCCCAAGGCTGGTTGGGTGGATAACGATCAGGGACAGTTTGTCGTGGCTGGCAGTTTTGGCCAGAAACTCGTGCTGGCTACCTGCCTCCATCACCTCACCAAAGTTACTTGATACTGAGATGACTTCCTTCAGGGAAAGGCGGATCAGTTCTTCGCCGTCTACAATTAGTGCTTTCATTTTATACATCCTCGCTGTTGTTTTTCGTCCCGTCGACCTTTTCGGTTCTCTCTTAGGACAACTGGTCAAGATAACCTCCTCATGTTTCTTTTGAATTTTTGTGAAAAAAGATTAGCAATAAAGTGCTTGAACTTTGGTCGAATGCGATGAGGCGAGCAGCCTTTGCGGTGAAGTTCTGAGGTTTCTGGCGGTATACCCCCTAAGTTTAGCAGCGCTTGACGCGGAGGGGGTGCTCCCTTAATCCTCAGGGCAATGGATACCCGGATTCATGCATGACGACAGGGAGCTTTCATGTCCTCACCAATTGCTGCGCTGAAAGAAAACCTTGCGGTGCAAACCGCACTTTCCAACATTGATGCGCGGCAGTGCGAGATGGTCGACACGGTGCTTGAATGGTCGCGGGTCAATAGTGGTAGCCGTAACCTGAAAGGTCTCGCTGAAATGGAGCGCCGGGTACTGGATGCGTTCGCAGTTCTGGCGCCTGAAGTGGAGCTGATCGACCTTGAAGACGGCGAAATGGTCAATGAAGTGGGCGAGGTGGTAACGATGAAAAATGGCCGCACTATCCACCTGTTCAAACGTCCGACTGCAAACCGGCGTGTCTTGATGACCGGTCACACCGACACCGTGTTTGCAACAGACCACAAGTTTCAGGAACCTGTCTGGCTGGATGGCAATACCCTGAACGGTCCTGGTGTCGCTGACATGAAGGGCGGTATTCTTGTTATACTCAATGCGCTAATGGCGTTTGAAGAAACACCGCTGGCTGAGCATGTGGGTTGGGAGGTGCTGTTATCGCCCGACGAGGAAACCGGCTCACTCGCCAGCGCAAAAATTCTGGCGGACCGGGCGAAATCAGCGGACATAGGCTTGACGTATGAACCTGCGCTGGCAGACGGCACACTTGCGGGCGCGCGTAAAGGCAGTGGCAACTATACACTGGTGGTGCGCGGCAAGGCAGCCCACGCCGGGCGGGAATTCCACAATGGTCGTAATGCGGTGGTTGCGCTTTCCAGCATGATCACTGCGCTAGCGTCCCTTAGCGGGGAACGAGAGGATATGACGGTAAACCCAGCGGTGATCAAAGGCGGTGTCGCTCCCAATGTTGTGCCGGATATGGCGTGGTGCCGGTTTAACGTTCGCCTGAAGGAGCCGGAACATGCGGCATATTTTGAGCGCAAGGTCGGTGAAATTGTCGCAGCGTGGGACGGTGTGGATGGCTATAGCGTGACGCTACACGGTGGCATCAATCGCCCGCCCAAGGCGCTGTCTGACGCTAATATCATGCTGATGGACGCGATCCGGGATTGTGGCGCTGAGTTGGGCATCAAAGTGGACTATGTGCCCACGGGTGGTTGCTGTGAAGGCAACAACCTTGCAGCCGCCGGTTTGCCCAATGTGGACACACTGGGCGTGAGGGGCGGAATGATTCATAGCGCGGATGAATTTGTTTGCGTGGACAGCTTCAAAGAAAGAGCTAAGCTGTCTGCACTGATTCTGATGGCCTTTGCAAGCGGACAGCTTGACAACGTCATAAAGGCCAAGGGATGAGACGCGCAGGAGGAGACTAGGACGCGCGTATCACTCCCTTCATGGCCGAGCGGCCATGAGGCAACCGGGGCCCTCACATGCTGCCCGGATCTAAAATGAGGATTAACTCATGTTTGTGGTGCGACCAGCACGATTGCAAGATCTTGATGGATTGCAGGCGCTTGCCCGAAAAACGGGAACCGGCCTGACAACACTGCCTGATCACCGACCAACCCTTGAAGCTAAAATTAAGGCGTCCATTGAGGCGTTCGATGATCCGGAAAACTCCGGTGAGCAGCACAGTTATCTGCTGATACTCGAGGACCTGACCACAGGCAAGATTGCCGGAACCAGCGCCCTTATCGTTGGTCTCGGGCTTGATAAACCCTTCTACAGCTACCGTCTTTTGCATCTGACACAAGTCAGCCACGACCCGGAGATGCGTGTTGATACAGAACTGATGCAGTTGTCGAACGATTTCATTGGCGCAACCGAAGTGGCGACTTTGTTTCTTGATCCAGACTACCGCATCGGCAAACTGGGTAAGCTTCTGGCAAAATCGCGCTACATGATGATTGCGGCGCATCCGAACCGTTTTTCCGATCAACTGATTGCAGAAATAAGGGGCTGGGTCGATGAGAAGCATCACTCCCCGTTCTGGGAGGCAATTGGCAGGCATTTCTTTGGCATGAGTTTCAAGGAAGCAGATGAGATCAACGGCCGTGGTAATAGCCAGTTTATCGCGGACCTGATGCCCAAGTTTCCTATTTACACGGCGCTGTTGCCTGAGGCTGCCCGTAACGTGATTGGCAAACCGCATGATGGGGCAAGGCCTGCGATCCATCTTTTAGAGAAGGAAGGGTTTAGGTTTTCCGGCGCGGTCGATATTTTCGACGGCGGACCGGAGCTGGAGGTCAACAAGCGCGACCTCTGGACAGCACGTGTGAGTGTGCAGGCCACAATCGGTGGTCTTGTTGACGGCGACCGTCAGGACCCGACCCATCTGGTCTGTAACCCGTCCATTGATACATTCCGGGTCGTGCTGACCAATGTGATAGAGGGAGCCAGCGGTGTCTGGCTGCCAAAGAGCGCAGCGGATGCGCTTGAACTCAAGGAAGGGGATAGTGTGCGCTACAGCCCGGTGGAGCCTCCCAAAGAAGGTACAGACATGACGGGAGGTTCGGCATGACGCATTATATCGCAGGTGAATGGACACAAGGCTTAGGTGCTGAATTTCGTTCGGTTGATCCATCGTCAGGTACGGCGATATGGTCGGGCAACGAAGCAACCGGGGCTCAGGTGGAAGGTGCTGTAAATGCGGCGCGCCTCGCCTTTGACGACTGGGTCATGGCGCCATTTGAGGCCCGGATTACGGTTATCCGTCGTTATGCCGAACTGTTGACCGAACGCAAAAGCGAGCTTGCGAAGCTCATTGCCCAAGACGCGGGCAAAACGCTTTGGGATGCCACCGGTGAGGCCACGGCGATGGCCAATAAAATCGAAATATCGCTTACCGCCTACGCGGAGCGTACCGGCTTCAAGGAAGCGGTCAACGGAGCAGTCCGTTCAAAGCTAACACACCGCGCCCATGGTGTGATGGCGGTGTTTGGCCCCTACAATTTTCCGGGACACCTGCCAAATGGTCATATTGTACCCGCGCTTATCGCTGGCAACACGATTGTCTTCAAGCCGAGCGAACAAACCCCGGCAGTGGCCGAATTCATGGTGAAAATATGGGTGGAGGCAGGCTTGCCCAAGGGTGTGATCAACCTTGTACAGGGTGGGCGCGAAACCGGTGCGGCGCTTGTGGCTGCGGAAGGCATTGACGGGCTTCTCTTTACCGGCAGCGCCCGCACAGGCCTTGCGATTTCGCGACAACTTGTTGATCGGCCTGAGGTTATTCAGGCGCTGGAGATGGGCGGCAACAACCCGCTTATTGTGCATGAGGTGAAAGACAAGCAGGCTGCAGCACTGATTACCGTATTGTCTGCCTTTATCAGTTCGGGCCAGCGCTGCACGTGTGCCCGCCGCCTGATTGTCCCTGAGGGTGCGGATGGAGACGCTTTTGTCAACTGCCTTACCGAGGTCATGGACGGCATTTCCGTTGGCGCCTGGAATGATGCGGAACACGCTTTCATGGGCCCGCTTGCCAGCGTTGGTGCGGCTGAAGCGGTGCTGCGCGCGCAGGATAGCCTGATGGCAAAAGGCGGGGTACCGCTGCGCAAATGTGAAAAACTTGGCCGCGGTGATGCCTTTATCACGCCGGGGCTGATGGATGTCACGCATGTGGAGGACAGGCCAGACGAAGAGGTCTTTGGACCCTTCCTGCAGCTCATTCGCGTGCCTGACTTTGATGCAGCAATCAAGGAGGCGAATAATACGCGCTTTGGCCTTGCTTCAGGGCTTTTATCTGACAGTCGTGCACTTTATGACGCCTTCTACCCGCGCGCAAAAGCAGGTATCGTAAACTGGAACCAACAGCTTACCGGGGCGGCATCCACCGCCCCCTTTGGCGGTATAGGCCTGTCCGGCAACCACCGGCCCAGCGCCTATTATGCGGCGGACTATTGCGCGTATGGTGTTGCGACGATGGAGCAGGCTGAGGGCAAGGTTGCCGTGGGCGCTCTGCCTGTCGGCCTCACGCTCAAAGGAGAGAAATAATGGCATGGCGCGAAGTGAATTTTGACGGCATCGTCGGGCCAACCCACAACTATGCAGGCCTGTCTTATGGCAATGTCGCTTCTGCCAGCAACAAGGGCCACATCGCCAACCCGCGCGAAGGCGCGCTTCAGGGGCTCGAGAAAGCCACGCACCTCATGGGGCTCGGCATGACGCAGGGGGTCTTGCCGCCCCATGACCGGCCAAGCCTGCGGGCACTGCGGGCCCATGGCTTTACGGGCAGCGATGCAGCGATGCTGGCGAAGGCGTGGGAGGCAAGCCCCGCGCTTGTAGCAAATGTGACATCATCGGCCACCATGTGGACTGCAAATGCTGCAACGATATCGCCGTCAGCGGATACTGCAGACGGGCGTACCCATTTTACGCCTGCAAACCTGGCGGCCATGTACCACCGGTCGATCGAATGGCCCGTGACCGCGCGTGTGCTCAAGACGATTTTCCCGGAAGGGGACCGGTTTGCGCATCACGAAGCCCTTGAGGGTGGCACCCATATGGGGGACGAAGGCGCCGCCAACCATAACCGCTTTTGCGCGGATTATGGCGACGCCGGTGTCGCCTTGTTTGTTTATGGCCGCGGCGCATTTGAAAAGGCGGATGACCTGGTCTATCCGGGCAGGCAGACGCTGGAAGCTAGTCGGGCTGTGGCCCGTCAGCATGGCCTGAAGCCTGCAAAAGCACTGTTTGTGCGCCAGAACCCTGCGGCTATTAATGCAGGCGCCTTCCATAATGATGTTGTGGCTGTCGCTAATCAAAATGTGTTTTTCTATCATGAGGATGCTTTCTTGCACCCAGATCAGTTGGAGCGCGACATCAAGGACACTATGGCGGGGGTTGATATGCGTTTTATACGTGTACCGCGCGCGCGGGTGCCGCTAGCTGACGCGGTAAAGACGTATCTGTTCAACAGCCAACTCGTCTCTGTGCCGGGCCGGGAGGGCATGACCCTCATACTGCCAGGTGAGGTTGCCGAGGTCGCCTCAACCAAAGCCTGTGTGGAGGACCTCGTCGAGAGCGCTGGCCCTATTACACACGCCGATTATCTCGATGTAAGGCAAAGTATGCGCAACGGTGGCGGCCCCGCCTGCTTGCGCCTGCGCATTGCATTGTCGGATGACGACATGGCGGCGCTGGGCGCGCGAACGGTGTTGGATGAGGGTTTGATCGCAACATTACAGGCCTGGGTGCAAAAACACTATAGAGACCGTGTGATGCCGGAAGATCTTGGCGATCCCGCGCTGATGGTGGAAGGTTTTACAGCGCTGGATGAGCTGACGCGTATACTGCAGCTCGGCAGTATATACGATTTTCAGCAGTAAGTGCGAGCGGTTCAGTGCAGCCTAACTGTGGGCGTCAGCGTTGTCGTTGGCGCCCTTTTTATCCGATTCCGGTATGCCTGCACCAATATCGAAAAAGCGGCGCTCTACGAGTTTGGCTTTCTTGAAGTCCACGGCGGCGAATTCTTCTTCCATCTGTTTCCCTTGAATCACAAAGCCTGTTCCGACGAAGTAGCGGACGTTATGAAAGGGATCCAGCAAGGGCATTTGCACGGTGCGATAGACGAAAGGCTTGTCTGCAAAATTGATCATGGAACGTGTGATGAGGCCCGCGCATGGTTGATCTCGCAGCGACTGATAATAGGCTCTTTCCTCGGCCACCAGTTCGGGCGGTGTCATGTCGAAAATATTTTTCCCGGTCATATCCAGCCCGATAAGTCGGTCAAGGACTGTGCCCGCCTGCACAACGACAAGGGCGTCGTCGCCGTACCATTCGCTTAGAAATACTTCAGGCAAGGATCCATTGATTCGGGCTGAGGAGAAGTCGGCTCGTTTTGGGCACACATGCCCCTCCGGGCGTGGCAGATTGAGCCAAAAACGGACAAGCTCCTGCGTCGCTTTCGAGTGGTGTAGCGTTTCAAGAACGTTTTTCATCAACGCCGGGGCCTTCACTTTGTCTCCACTTCCAGGCCAATGCATTTTGGCTATCGCGTGTTTTTATGAGCCAACAATTTTTCGGGTATCTATATGTCCTGATCATATACTGGAATGAGGCATTCTGCCGCTGTTTTAGAAAACACAATAAAGAAACCTGAAAACGTCACTGCGCTGGCAGTTTTCGCTCACTCCGAGAATAGTCAAACATGTCATCAAATTTAGCAACCCCCCGTGACATCATCCGCGCGATAACGGTGCTCTCATTTTGCTCACGCAGTTGACATCCAGACGTGACTGGAACTTGCGATTGCCCATGTTAAGCTTGAAGGCAAGGAGAGTATTCGCATGATAATTAAGTCTCAGAAGTCCTGGTACACCTCAGAAAATGATGTGACGCCGGAGAAGCTTTATCTGAACCGCCGGTCATTCATTGCCGGGACAGCAAGTTTAGCTGTCACCGCCTCGGTGGGGATGGGCGCCGGAAATGCAGCTTTTGCCAAAAATGACCGTATTCTTGCGCCGCTCCCGTTCAGGGATTCGGGCTACGGAACGGCTGAACCTCGGACCCCGGAAGAGGCTGTGACATCATATAATAATTTTTATGAGTTCGGCACCGGCAAGTCTGATCCGGCGGAGAATGCATGGCGGCTTCAGCCGAAGCCTTGGTCGGTTAAAGTTGAGGGGCATGTGTCACGTCCAGGCATCTATGACTTTGAGGACCTCATCGATATGGCTGCACTTGAGGAGCGTATCTATAGGCTGCGTTGCGTTGAAGCATGGTCGATGGTCATTCCGTGGATTGGAGTTCCGCTGTCTTCGATTATTAAAAAGGTTGGGCCCACATCTGGTGCGAAATATGTGGCGTTTGAAACTTTGGCCGACAAGAAACAGATGCCGGGCGTGAAAAGTTTTTTCAATGTGCTGGACTGGCCGTACCGCGAAGGCTTGCGAATGGATGAAGCCATGAACGATCTCACGTTCATTGCGGTTGGGTTATATGGCAAGGAGTTGCCGAATCAGAATGGCGCTCCGCTCCGGTTGGTGGTGCCATGGAAATATGGTTTCAAGTCTATCAAGTCTATTGTGCGGATGAACTTTGTTGAAGGTCAGCCAAAGACTAGCTGGAAAAAATCTGCCCCTAGTGAATATGGCTTCTATTCCAACGTGAACCCTGAGGTGGACCACCCGCGTTGGAGCCAGAAGCAGGAACGACGGATTGGAGAGTTTGGTCGCCGTGAAACCATGATGTTTAACGGTTACGGAGAAGAGGTCGCACATCTTTATGCAGATATGGACCTGAGGAAAAACTATTGATGGTGGTGCCGTTGCGCGTCTGGCGCTTTGGGGTCAAGCCAGTTGTCTTTATCGCTGCCTTGTTCCCTGCCTTGTGGTTGGTGCATGAGTGGACGCTTGCGTTCCAAGGGCACCCTAGTTCGCTAGGTTTTAACCCGAATGAGACATCCAACCGGTTCTCGGGGGACTGGGCGCTCAGGATGCTGTTGCTAACTCTTGCGCTCACTCCTTTGTCGCGCCTGTTGAAGTCGTCAAAGCCATTGTTATTCCGGCGCATGCTAGGGCTGTTTGCCTATTTTTATGTGTGCTTGCATATGCTGAGTTATATCTGGCTTGATATGCTGTTTAACTGGCCGGAGTTGTGGGCTGATGTGCTGAAGCGCGTGTATATTACGGTTGGCATGGTCGCTTTCATCATGCTGACGCCACTGGCGGTGACCAGCACCAAGGGCATGATAAAGCGCCTTGGCGCCAAACGGTGGCAGCGCCTTCATAAGCTAGTTTATATCGCCGCGCCGTTAGCCATCATCCACTTTTTTATGATGCGAAAAGGCTTCCAGTTGGAGCCACTTGTATATGGTGCGATACTATTTGCTCTGCTTGCGCTCAGGCTTGTCTCAAAGCGCAAGCGAAAATCCATAGAGGCGTAACTTGATGCTTAGGCCGGACGTTTGGCCACCATGGCGTTGCCGCGCATGATCATTACGGTTTCGCCCCGCTGGTTTTTGATATGATAGGTTGATTTGACAAGCCCGAGCTTTGGCCGTGATGCGGAATCCCGCTTAGCTGTGGTCTCCCCTTCTGCCGACAAAATATCGCCGGGAAAAACGGGGCGTTTCCATTCGATTCCGTCGATGCCAGGGGAGCCAAGGCTGGCCAGGCCGCGCTCTTTCATATGATCCACCATCATGCGCATCATCATAGCGCATGTGTGCCAGCCGCTGGCGCAAAGGCCGCCAAAAACGGAATCCTTTGCAGCTTCTTCATCAAGATGGAACGGTTGTGGGTCGTATTTACCGGCAAATTCAATTACTTCTTCACGAGTGACTTCGTAATGGCCAAACGTCTCTTTTTGACCAATGACAAGGTCTTCATAAAAAATTTCAAACATAAAATAGGCTCCCTGATTCTTATGTGAATTGGGCCGGTTTACCGGTGAAGTCAAGCAGTTAACTATTAGACAATCTCAAGCCAGTATGCTTGCATGTCGCGGCGGTTGTCGATGTTATTGCGCCGTTAATTATGTACCTGGGGGTCGTATGGATAATCTTTCAACAATTCGAACCAAAGTGGTTAAGGTTCTTCTTTCTTTTTTATGGGCACACGTTCCGGCAGCCTTTGTTCATGGCTGGTGGGCAGATAGCGGAAATACGCTTTGGGTGGCTGGCACAATCGCGTTGTTTGCGCTTCTGGCAACCCTCGTTGTACGCACAAGTGGTGAAGCCGCAGGGCGTATGGGGTTGGCATTTCTAATGGTGTTGACCGTCGGGGCATTGGTGTCGCTATATGCCGGGCATCCTTGGCAGAAAGATGTACATTTGTATTTCGCGACAGTGATCGCCTTGATGTCGTCTACTTTTTGCTGGCGTACCCTTGCTGTAGCGTCGGGAACCACGATGCTCTATCTGTTTGTAATGAATCTGGCTGCTCCCCATTATCTATATGGTACTGAGGGTAGTATTCTCGAAGTGGGCTTTGAAACACTCGCCTTTGGGGTATTAAGTGTTGGTCTGCTCTGGGTAACAAATTTGGTGCGAGACCTTTTTCAGACGGCAGCTAAAGAACATGAAAATGCATTGAGCGAAGCTGAGCGCGCCCGGGAAGCCGGCTCACGGGCAGAGTATGCGGCCAAGGAAGCGCAAGAGGCTGCTGTTGCTGCAGAATCAGCACGGCATGAGGCGGAAAGCTTGCGCGCCCAGCAGGCGGAAAATGAAAAACAGGCATCGCTGGACAAGCGCGCTATTCTAGAAGGAATTGCGCAGGAATTCGAGCTAACCGTGCAGCAGATCGTGCACGAGGTAGTTTCAATGTCAAAGGATATGAAGTCAACGGCATCGTCGCTGCAAGGGCATGCTCAGGAGGGTATGCAAAGCGCGGAGAAAATCAGTTGGGCAACCGAAGATGCTTCTTCAAACGTTGACGCAGTCTCTGGCGCAGCAACGGAGCTGTCTGGCTCGACGTCCGAGATTGCCCAGCAAGTGGATAAAACCAACCAGCTAACCTATGATGCGGTTTCTCAATCGGAAAGCGTCGCTGAGCGGATCAGCATATTGTCGGAACGTGCACGGGAAATCGAGTCAGTCGTTTCCCTTATCACTGAAATCGCGGAGCAAACAAATTTGCTTGCTTTGAACGCAACAATCGAAGCAGCTCGCGCGGGTGAAGTGGGGCGGGGCTTTGCGGTTGTGGCGACGGAGGTGAAAAACCTTGCAGGTGAATCTGCGCGAGCCGCAGATGGCATTCATGAACGTATAGCTGCGGTGCAGGAAGCTACCAATGCAGCGGTGGATGCAATCAGTGCCATCAATGAAGTGATCCGCAACATCAATGCCGGCGCGACAGCGATTGCCGCAGCGGTTGAGGAACAGGACGCCGCAACGCGGGACATTGCGCAGTCGGTCCAGAAAGCATCGGACGGTTCACGTTCAGCGGCGGAGAATGCCAAGCGGGTCGAGGAAAAGGCCCGTCAGTCCGAGATGGGCGCAATGACAGTTCTCGCCGCTATTGAGCAACTTGAGACATTGGCAGACAGCCTCTCAGGTCAGACCGATAGTTTCCTTGTTCAGATCAGGGCGGGCGCCTGAGGCTATGATGAAAAAAACGTCAGGAGCAGGCAGGCAGCGCATTCTACAAACCGCTGTAGGCATCGGTTTTATGTTGCTCTTGGTGCTTGCTCTTGATGGTCTCGTGAAGGGGTTCGCCCTGCCATTGCCTGCTACGGTGCTGGCAATGGCCGCGCTGACAGTTTTTTTTATTTGGAACAAGGGAGTACCGGGATTTCTCGATGCCGGTGCGCGCGGGCTTTTTCGGATATTTCCGCTTCTGTTCATCCCAGCCTTGGTGTCAACGGTTGAAATACGGAACTTTATTGCACAGCAGTGGGTAGTTTTGTTGTTGATAGTGACCTTCAGCACCTTCGCTGGCTTGGTTGCCTCAGTGCTGGTCTACAGGATGGTCGCTGCCCGCGGCCAGGAAGGGAAATAATGCCGGGTATCTGGCTGGTGTTCACGGTGGTACTTTTTGGTTTGGCAGATTGGGTTTACCGGAGGTGCGACACCCCGGCGTGGTTACACCCAACGATTTTGCCCACGTCGGTATTGATCGCGGCTTTTATGCTGACGGACCTTTCATACGAAAACTTTGTGGCAGATACTCGCGTGCTCGATATGGGGCTTCTGGCTGCCGTGGCTGCGCTTTCCGTTCCGCTGTTTCGAAATCTGGCGGTTATGAAGGCAGAAAAAACGGCGATTATGGCGGCTATCATCGCGGGCTCGGTTACAGGTGTTGGTACCGCATTGGGCTGTATATATCTGCTTGATGGCGCGAACAGTCTGTATGCAAGCGTGGTTACCAAGTCGGTTACGACACCTATTGCTGTGACCGTAGCGGAAAATATCGGCGGCTCAGCACCGCTAGCGGCCTCCATCGTGATCGTCACTGGCTTAATGGCGGCCATTTTCGGCCCTGCGATTATACGCAAACTTGGCACGGACGATGATATCCTGACCGGGATAGCTCTCGGCACTGCAGGGCATGCCATTGGCATGGCCGAGGGTATACGGCGTAGCGAGTTGATGGGGGCTGCCGCGGCTTTTGCGATGGCGGCCAATGGGCTGGTGACGGCAATTGTGCTGCCTCTTTTGTGGCGTGTGTTATGAATTCGCTTTGTGGCTTGCCGGAGTTGCGGCAGATTTGCCGCGTAAGAAAAACAAGGCGAGGGCCATATGACGGCATTCATTATACGAACCCTGGCATCTTTGATTGCCATCATTTCAATGGCAGCTAACGCAACAGCGGAGCGTGTAGAGGCGACCTATAATTTTATCTGGAATGGCTTTGTAGTTTTTACTGCAGAGGCCGTCCTTGAACAGTCCTCCGCCAGTTATGCCATCAATATGAATGTTAGAACCCGTGGCGTCATGCGGCTTTTTAACCGAGGAGAGGGCGACCTAAGTGCCGTGGGCACTATTGGCCCGGACGGGCAAATAGTGGCTCGGCATTATGTCTCGAAGGGGCGTTGGAGCGGCGATGATTATCGCAAGGAATTATTTTTTGACGAGACGGGAAAATTCATACGCTGGGAACGCGACTGGCCAGATGAGTGGCTCGAAGATTACGAACGGGCAGCTGTTCCCGAGATCATGCAGTATGGCCCCGACGGCTTATCGTTTTTAATGTTACTCCTTACGGAAAGCCCCCCGGCAGCAACCCGTGTTTTTGACGGTGATCATGTAATGGAAATCAGGTTAGCGTGCGCGCGGGGGAGCGAATTAAAGGATAGCCGCCATTCACCGATCAAGGGGGCAGCAACCAAATGCCAGTTTGAATCTGAAACTGTCGCAGGGGAATTGATTGAGACCGAAGAGCAACAACAAAAACGATTGAAAGAAGAAGAAAAGGCACGAAAGAAGGCTGAGCGATACGCCCGTAGACATCAGGGCGAAGACGAAGACGCCGAAGAGGATGAGGCGGGTATTCCCATCTGGTTACAGCAGATTGAAGAGCTGGGTTATACTCTGCCGGTAAGGGCCAGCTTCAAGTCGGATTGGGGTACCATACGCATGTATCTGAAAGAATTGAAAACGTCAGATGGTGTGCATCTGAAGCCATAAGCTCGGATTGAGGTGTGACACCACTTTGAATTTCAATTTGCTTATGACAGACTGCGCACAAATGAAACGTCACGAATTTCTGTGAAGGGGAGAGTAATGAAAAGTATATTGAAAAATGCCGTAGCCGGGCTCGCGCTTGCTGCAGCGGGAAGTTTTGCAGGCAGTGCAATCGCTGAGGTTACGGTGATCCATGCTGGCGAGTTGTTGGCGACACCCGGCAAGGCGCCCAAAAAAGAGCAGACCGTCGTGATTGAGAACGGCAAAATCAAAGCCGTGCAAGCAGGTTATATTGATGCTGCTCAGTATGGAGACGACGCCACCGTTGTCGATCTTAAGGACAGTTTTGTCATGCCCGGCCTGATGGATATGCATGTGCACATACAGGGTGAGCTAAGTCCATCTGGCGATAGCGAGACACTGCGCTGGTCGTCCGAGGAAGTGGGCATGCACAGCGTATATTTCGCCAAAAAAACACTGATGGCAGGCTTTACGACAGTACGCGACCTTGGCGCAGGGTCACCGCAACATGTTTATGCCCTGCGCAATGCCATTGATCGTGGTTGGGTGGACGGGCCGCGCATTGTTGCGTCGGGCGGCGTGTCTCCTACCGGTGGCCATGGCGATGTTGATGGCATGCGTCATGACCTGTTGGAGAAATACACAAGTAAAACCATCTGCAACGGACCATATGATTGCCGCCGCGCGGTGCGCGAAGCGGTCAAGTACGGCGCCGATGTTATCAAGATTACGGCAACGGGTGGCGTGCTCTCTGATACCAATACGGGTACGGGTCAGCAGATGACCGATGACGAACTTAAGGAGATTATGGATACGGCACATAGCCTGGGTCGTAAAGTTGCGGCACATGCTCATGCGGCGGAAGGCATCAATGCAGCGCTTCGTGCCGGTGTGGACAGTATCGAACACGGCTCCTACGCTGATGCTGAATCCATCAAGCTTTTCAAGAAGTCTGGTGCCTATCTGGTTCCGACGTTGATCGCAGGTGATACCGTGGTGCAGATGGCAAAAAGCAGTGATTTCATGTCGCCCGCGATCAAGGCAAAAGCCTTGCGTGTCGGCGGAGACATGCTGAGCCATTTTGAGGTTGCACACAAAGCGGGCGTTAAAATCGCGTTTGGCACCGATAGCGGCGTGTCTCGGCACGGCATCAATGCAGAGGAAGCGCTGCTGATGGCCAAAGGTGGCATGGAGCCTATGGAGATTCTTGTGTCTGCAACAGTGAATGCTGCTGATCTTGTCGGTATGTCGGAAAGCTTGGGCACGATCGAAGCAGGAAAACATGCTGATATCATCGCAATGCATGGCAGTCCGCTGGAAAACTTGGATGAGCTGCTTGACGTAGACTTTGTCATGAAGGCAGGTAAAACCCTTAAAAACAAAAACTAGTCATTCAATACAAAGGGAGGGCGGTTGGTTGTTGGAATGAGCCCTCCCAGCACGGAGATTAAACCATTTGCTGACGAAAATTCAGGACTCCAGAGCTTTCCTCGGCGCGTTGGCGTTGTTGATCGTGGGCGTCATTATGGGCTTTAAAGTTGGCTTTTTCTTCTCGCCCGAAATCTTTGGTACTGGCATGCTTACGTCGCGCTGGTGGTGGGAAATTGTTCTCAATCTACAAATACTCTGTCTCGCCTTCATGTGGTTCTGTCATCACAATAGGCTGCTGCAGTCTTCGGGCAGGTGGCGCCTGCGGGCCGTAGTGAATTTCATTGTTGGTATGATATCGGTTTCCTATCCGGTCATGTTGTTGGTGATAGGGGCGTATTACGACTGGTTCCGCGTGCCACCGCCGGAAGCTTCGGTCGTGCGCCTGATGCTTTTAGCTTTAGGCCTTTGGGCTCTTGGGGCATTCGTCGTGCCCATATTCACAATACTATTGGTAGGCAATCAGAATTTGGGCGATTCAGGGCGTGCGCTTGGTTTGGAACCGGTCGCATGGATAAAATCTTTTTGGCCTGGTTTCGTAGTGGCCGCGATTATTATAGTTGAAATCCTGCGGGACAGCACAGTGCTTTATATGTTCGTACCGCTTTTCATGTACTGGCAAGGTGCATTGCCTTATCTTAAGAAAGCTAAACACGGCTCGCCGCGCGATAGTGATATTTAGTTACCGGAATTGCGCCCGCCTTGCTAAACTTCGTTTGGTATGGAAAGGTGAAAGACGTGGCCATCAAGGTATCATATAACCGTGCAATCCTGACCGCGATCGCGATGCTGATTACCGGCTGTATCCTTAGTTCCATGAGCATGTCTTTTTTTCAAAGCCTGCATGACGTCGGCCTCAGTCGGTCTCGCCTGTGGTGGGAAATTGTGCTGAACCTGCAGATCCTGTGCGGAGCGCTTGTCTGGTTTTCCTTCGTGGAACGTATAAAATCCGCGACCGGCCATATATATTACATTCGCGTTGCCCAGTTTCTGGTCGCTCTCGTGGCTGTATTGCTCCCGGCACTGATCGGCTTTGCTGGTATTGCAATGGGCTGGTTTGAAAAACGTCCCGATATTGCCTCTCTCAATCTGTTGATCATTGCCTGCCTCCTGCTGTGGTGGTCGGGCTTGGCTTTACCAATTGTTGTAAGACGCCTTCTTGAAGGCCATTGGGAGATACCTCCCTATGTTCGCTTTCCCGGGGTTATGTCATTCTTTGTGCGGTTATGGCCGTTTCTTCTGGTCATCGCTCTTGTATTGTTCGAGCAATGGCGAGGTGGCTTGACACACTATATCTATTCCCCCTTTCTCCTGTATCTTCAGGGTGCCCTGACTTACGTGATACGATCGGTCCGGCTGGTTCGGTCATGATATGAAGATATTTCATGAAACCAGCGATTATACTGACGGTTTGGTGAGAAGGGCACTTCTCCCACAGCAGGGTATTCCTGTTCATATGGAGAATTATAGACTGGAAGCATCATGCCCCATCTCGGCTTTTCCGCGCGATGCCGTTAATGGGGGGCGATAGAGAGGTGGGGCTCGCACATAGCCTGCTTGATCACTGTGTAGCCTGTGACCTTCCCGCTGCCGACATGACCGATGCCTGCGAGAACTGCGCGCAGCGGATGAAGTCCGCTATCGCTCTGTTTTATGGGCACCACTTCTTGTGCTGTTTCATCTGTTCATGCCTGCGCCGGGCGGTAGACACCGCAAATGCAGGTTTTTTGGGCACAGGCCTCAGTTGGGCGGCCCAGATTTAAACAAGCGGCTCGCGGCCTTGATTGTAGTAGCCTCTTTGCTGACGCTGTGGATGTGTTATTGGGCGCAGCTTTAGTTTGCGAAGCGGAAGTGCAAAACGTCGCCGTCGACGACGATATATTCTTTGCCTTCCAGGCGCATTTTGCCACCGTCCTTGGCTCCCTGCTCTCCGCCAAGGCCGACGAAATCATCATAGGCTGTGGTTTCAGCCCTGATGAAGCCTTTTTCAAAGTCGGTGTGGATAACGCCAGCGGCTTGTGGTGCCTTCGTGCCTTTGGTGATCGTCCATGCACGGGCTTCTTTGGGGCCGACAGTGAAGTAGGTGATGAGTTCGAGCAGATCGTAGCCTGCACGGATCACGCGCGCCAGACCCGTTTGCCCAAGACCAAGCGTCTCCAGAAATTCGCCTTTTTCGTCTTCGTCTTCAAGCTGGGCAATCTCTGCCTCAACAGCCGCTGAAATAACAACGCAGCCTGCGCCTTGCTTGGCCGCCATGTCTTCTACAGCTTTGGAGAATTCGTTGCCGGAGGCGGCGTTGTCTTCGTCTACGTTGCAGATATAAAGGATTGGCTTTGAGGTCAGAAGCTGCATGCCATGCAGGGTTTGCGCTTCTTCCTCGTTGTTAACGGCCACAAGGCGGGCGGGTTTGCCCTCTTTCAACAGCGGTATGACACGTTCTATCATATCCATGGTAAGCTTGGCTTCTTTATCGCCGCCACGGACCCTGCGGCCGAGGCCGTGAATGCGGCCTTCAAGGCTTTCGAGGTCTGCAAGCATAAGCTCAGTCTCAATCGTTTCTGCGTCGGCAACGGGATCTACACGGCCATCCACATGGGTGATGTCGTCGTCCTCAAAGCAGCGCAACACGTGGCAGATGGCGTCTGTCTCGCGGATATTGGCTAGAAACTGGTTGCCGAGACCTTCCCCCTTGGATGCACCGCGTACAAGGCCTGCGATATCCACAAACGACAGTTGTGTCGGGATAACCTCTTTTGAACCAGCGATCGCGGCGAGCTTGTAAAGGCGTTCATCCGGCACTGGTACCTGACCCACGTTTGGTTCGATAGTGCAAAACGGGTAATTGGCAGCCGCGGCATTCGCCGTGTTGGTAAGCGCGTTGAAAAGTGTCGATTTGCCAACGTTCGGCAAGCCGACAATGCCACATTTGAAACCCATTATTTGTCTCCTTTACCCGCGCGGCCCATCAGGGCTTTCAGCGCGGCGGCCATCGGGCCATCATTCGTTTTTGTCGCTTTGGCTTTAGAAGGGGAGGCCTCTGCGGTTTTATCTATTTCCGCCGCTTTTTTACTGCTGCCACCAGGGCGCTGTGGCTGCAGACGGCGAGCAACCTCGGTCATGAAACGCGGGTTATCGCGGTTCGCCAGAAAGGGCACTTCATTGGCGATAGCATCGAGCATCTCCGCTAACGGCTCTTGTTCCGCCTTGGCAAAGTCACCAAGCACGTGCCCATGGACCCGGGTTTTATCGCCCGGGTGTCCAATGCCTATACGCACACGCACAAAATCGGCGCCAATATGCGAGGTGATGGACCTTATCCCGTTATGACCCGCTGCTCCCCCGCCAGCCTTGACCTTGATCTTGCCAAAAGCCAGGTCAAGTTCATCATAGAAGACAACCACATCGGCCGGGGTGAGTTTGAAAAAGCGCATGGCTTCACCCACTGACTGGCCTGAGTTGTTCATGAAGGTTTGCGGCTTTAGAAGCAGGACTCTTTCGCCGCCCAGCCGACCTTCAAAGGTTTCAGCTTGCCAACGTTTGGGACCGGCCGAAAAATTATGGCGCCCAACAATCCTGTCGAGCGCCATGAAACCAACATTGTGCCGGTGTTTCTCATAAGCGCTGCCGGGGTTGCCTAAACCGACAAATAGCAGCATGGGAAATTCCCTCCGGCAGGTGGAAGGGGACCGTTTAAACGCTCCCCGTTCCCGTTACTCTTCGCGTGCGGCTTCTTCGCCTTCGCCTTCAGCCTCGTCCTCAGCTGCATTTTCAGCAGACTTCAGGCCAGAAGGAGCTACGATAGCGCAGATAACGAAATCACGATCAGTAATCGTAGGCGTGCAGCCTTTCGGCAGTTTGACGTTGCTGATTTTCACGGAGTCGTTGATGTCGAGCTCGGAAATATCCGCCTCAATATATTCCGGGATTGCGTCAGCAGGAACATGCAGTTCGATTTCGTGACGGGTGTGGTTGATCACACCGCCGCGACGCAGGCCTGGGCACTTCTCTTCGCCGACAACTTTAACCGGCACTTCCATCACAACCTCTGTGCCTTTGCCCAGACGAAGGAAGTCGATGTGCATAGGCAGGTCGGTTACAGGGTGCAGTTGCAGGTCACGTGGCAGAACGGTGGTCTTTTTCTTGCCAACCTGAACTTCAAACGTGTGTGACATAAAGCCACCACGGTTGAGCAAGCGGATGATTTCGTTCTGCGCAATCTGGATTGATTCCGGGTCTTTATTGTCGCCGTAGATTACAGCAGGCACTTTACCTGCACGACGCGCGGCGCGGGAGGCTCCCTTACCAATCCGTTCGCGCGGCTCAGCAACGATAGTAACAGCTTTTGCCATTCTATTTCTCCAAACTATGAACTCTGGGCCAGACCATCTGGCCAAGAGACCGCCACTTCCTCCAGGGATGCAAGGGCGGGGTTCCCGATGCAGGCGATCCCACAACGGTCGGGCGCGATTTACCGCGAAATGGCGTTGAATGCAAGGCACAAACGCTGTGATATGCTCTCTCGGCTCGTAAAGTGGGGGATTTGTTGGTTTCTTGAGCCGTCGCGGCGTAAATTGTGAAAAAAAAGCCCCGGCCAGATGGTCGGGGCTTTTAAAACTGTTTTGTGAGTGCGGTTAGTCGAACAGGCTTGAAACGCTGGTCTCGTGCGCGATGCGGTTCATGGCTTCCGCGAGCAAAGGGGCCACGGTTACAACGCGTATTTTGGGGTTCGAAGAACATGTTTCGGTGGGGCGAATGCTGTCGGTTATGACAAGCTCGTCCATCACGCTGTTCTCAATGCGCTCATAGGCGGGGCCAGACAAGACACCGTGCGCCACATAGGCCGATACCGAGCTGGCGCCAGAGGCATGCAGCGCCTTGGCGGCATTGCAAAGCGTGCCTGCGCTGTCGACGATGTCGTCCACCAGCACACAGTGATAATCCTTCACGTCACCTACAATGTGCATCACCTCGGACATGCCAGCACGTTCGCGGCGTTTGTCGATGATGGCGATTGGTGCGTCAAGGCGTTTAGCGTAAGCTCGCGCCCTTACCACGCCGCCAACATCAGGCGATACGATCATGGTTTTTTTGCCTGCGTATTTTTCTTTGAGGTCGCGAACGAGCACTGGCATCGCATAGAGGTTATCTGTTGGAATATCGAAGAAACCCTGAATCTGGCCAGCGTGCAGGTCCATCGTCAGCACGCGGTCAGCGCCCGCCGTGGTGATGAGGTTAGCGACCAGCTTTGCTGAAATCGGGGTGCGCGGGCCGGGTTTCCGGTCCTGCCGCGCATAGCCGAAGTAAGGGATCACCGCCGTGATGCGGCGCGCCGATGCCCGCTTCAGTGCGTCGATGCACACCAGAAGCTCCATCATATGGTCGTTGGCCGGAAAGTTGGTCGGTTGGATCAGGAAAACGTCTTCACCGCGAACGTTTTCATGAATTTCAACAAAGACTTCCTGATCGGAAAAACGTTTAACCGCCGCCTTGGCAAGCGGCATGTTGAGATAGGCGGCAATAGCTTCCGCCAGTTCCGGGTTTGCGTTCCCGGTCAGGATCTTCATGCCCATAAAGGCCTCCGTGCAATGAAGATGTTGCGTGTGCGGTTCGTTTAACAGCGTGGGGCGGGACTGTAAAGGCGCGAGGAGCTACCTATGCGCTTTTGAGTGATGATTGGCGTAAAATAACACATCACAAACCTAAAATTACAAAACTGTGCCTCCCTGCGGCAGCATGATTGCCGACAGTTGACGACCGTAATCCGGCTCGCGCCGGTGAGTCGTGCGCCGGTAAGAGAAGTGGCTCTCGCTGGTGTAGGTGTCAGTGTTTGTGTCCCTGATCGAACCGACCTTCACTGCCTTAAGTCCAGCCCGCACAAAGCCGGGCAGGTCAAACTGGAAATGCCCGCTGTCTTTGCCATCAACAAAAAAGGCATCAAACTCTTGATTTTTTTTAAGAAACCGCTCCCGGAAGTCAGTTCCGACCTCATAGCTTGCCTGCGCAATGGTCGGGCCGATGGCGGCTGTTATGTCATTGCGGCGCGCGCCAAGGGCTTCCATGGCGGCGACAGTGCTTGCCAACACGCCGCCGATTGCCCCTTGCCAGCCGGCATGGGCAGCACCCACTACACCGGCTTTATGGTCTTCAAACAGCACAGGACAGCAGTCGGCGGTCAGGATGCCAAGGATCAGGCCCGGTGTTTTTGTAACCATGGCATCTGCCTTGGGTCGGTTTTCCCGCCAATCGCCAGTGGCAACAGCAACCTCCCGGCCATGGATTTGATAGCAACTTAGCACAGGCGTTTCCGTGTCCCCGGAAATGAGCTTTGCGGCAATTCGGCGGTTTTCGCTTACGTTGGCAGGCAGGTCATCTGAGCCGGGCCCACAGTTCAGCCCAAGATAGATGCCGTCAGACACACCGCCCTTCCGGCTAAAAAAGGCGTGGGGGTAGTGCAAGTCTGAAACCTTGATATGCGCTCTCATGAGGAACCTTTACTGTTGCATCAACAAGGCTAGTTTGCATCATAGGAAGGTGGTGTCTATGACAAAGCGCGGTATCGTGATTTCCCCCAAGGCTTACGCTGGTTGCTGTGCGGGGTTGTTGTGTACAGTCGGGCCATGCTCAAACGGGTCGCAGTTTAAAGGCCAGGGGGGGATGGCAGGTTGGGAGACTGAATAGCCAATACTTTGAACAGTTCACCCATTTCATCTGGCGCGGTGAGGCGTTTCAACTCGCCAAGGATGCGTTCTTGACCGTTCGCCTCAACAGAGGTCGCCAACTGTTGTGCGCGGGCCCCGATGCCAAGCCTCATCAGAAACTGGCCTTGTTGGGTAATGCGGGAACAAACACCGCCTTTGCTTTCGGCGGCCAGGGCAATCTGGTCGAATGCGACATGGGCCGTGAGGTCGGCGAGGCCGGGCTCGCTGAGCGGGTCGACATAGGCGTGGGCTTTGAGCGCCTGAAAGCTGTCGCCGGGCGCTGAAATTGCGTAACCATAGTCTATGACAAGCGCTGTCCCGGTATGGTGGGTGAAGCGCGCGGCTATATCCCCGGCGACCGAGAGACCAGCGGGGCATACTTCGGCAATGCTGCCGTCTGCCGCAGCGCGCACACGCGCGGGCAACAGGGCAAGTTTGGCACTCGCGGGGACAAGCACTGGCTTAAGCGTTTCACCCTCCGCTGCGACCGCGCGCTCAAGCCATTTTCCGTTTCGCTTTTCAAACTGATGGATCGGTAGCGCGTCAAAAAACTCGTTGGCGACGATGATGCTGGGTCCGTCGGGCACATCTGCGAGACGGTCAAACCATTTGGCGTGGGGGACTTTTTCCGCCTGCACGGCGCGAAGCTGGTCGCTTGCTTCGACAAACGCGACCTTGACCGCGTTACCAAAGCCGGGCGCGGCATTTGCCGCGCGCAGCATATCGGCCATCAGGGTACCGCGCCCGGGGCCCAGCTCAATCAGGTAAAAGCTGGCGGGTTTGCCCATCGCGGCCCAGCGGACAGCGCACCAAAGGCCCAGCATTTCGCCGAACATCTGGCTGACCTCTGGCGCGGTGATAAAGTCACCGTCCGCGCCAAATACCTTGGCGGTCTGGTAATAACCATATTTGGGGTGCATCAGGCATTCCGCCATATAGTCGGCGATGTTCATTGGCCCCTGATGCGCGATGCGCTTGAGCAGGATGTCTTTTAGTGTGGTCATAGGTTCAGTCTTTGGCCCGTGCGCGGCGTATACCCACTGATATCAGCCATGCGGCAAACAGGAACAGGGGAACGCTTAACATCTGGCCGCGTGAAATGCCTGCTGTGAGGCCAAGGTGCGCGTCCGGTTCGCGGACAAATTCAACCAAAATGCGCGCAAGTCCGTAGCCGAGGAAGAAAACCCCGGCGATGACACCGGGTGCGCGTTTGGCCAGCGGTGTTTTGTGGTAAAGTAATTGCAGAATCAGGAACAGCACCAGTCCCTCACCGAATGCCTCATATAGCTGGCTGGGGTGGCGCGGTAAACCCAGTGGGTCGGCAGGGAAAACCATTGCCCACGGCACGTCGGTCGGGCGACCCCAAAGTTCACCATTGATGAAATTGGCAATCCGCCCAGTCAGCAAGCCAATGGGGGAAACAATGGCGACGAGGTCAGCCACGCGCATCAGGTCTAGCTTGTGCTTGCGGCAAAACAGAATGATCGCAAGCACCACGCCCAGCGCACCACCATGGAAGGACATGCCGCCATCCCAAAGCCGGAAAATGGCGAGCGGCTCTTCAATATAGGCTGGCAGGTTATAAAACAGGACATAGCCCAGGCGTCCACCTGCGATCACACCAATGATGGCCCAGGTAAGCAGGTCGTCCATATGGGCGGGCGACATGGGCGCGTCCGGTCGAGCGGCGCGGCGACGAATATACCACCAGCCAAACAATAGCCCGGCAATATAGGCGAGGCTATACCAACGAATGGCAAGTGGCCCTATCTCAACGAGGATAGGGTCGATTTCGGGGTAGGCGATTACCGCGAGTGCGCCGAGAGAGGCCATGGAATATTCCTGATTCTGTTATATGCCATCATGCTTGGCGCGCTTGGCCGCGCAAGTCAACAGGCAGGCGCCTTTATGTGGGCCTACACAGTATGCGGCAACTCGCCCATTGCAATCAGGCCTGTTTTCGCCCATATGAAAGTCACCAAACCAAAGGAACGGCAGATGCAGACCAGCAACAAATTCTTTGACGACATGGCGAAACTGGCGACCGGGGCCGTCGGCGCAGCACACAGTGTTAAGGGCGAAATGGAAGAACATTTTCGCGCTTGGCTTGACCGTCAGTTGGCGGGCCTTGACCTTGTCACCCGCGAAGAATTTGAGACCGTGCGCGACATGGCGGAAAAGGCGCGGGCTGAAAACGAGGACCTGCGCGCCGAACTTGAACTGCTTAAAGGCAAGGCCGTCAAAAAATAGTTCCGTTTACGCAACAATGTTGCGAACTATTATTTGCATGAAGAGTGGAAACTAACGGTCTGTCTTGCGGGCATTATTCGCCATATTAGAACGTCGCTTCATACGGCTATAGACAAGAAATATCCCCAAAACTTGAATTCGCCCTTGCCACAGAGTCCTGTGTTTGGCACGCTACATTTTGTGTTAAGTCAGATTAAGGGAGCCAGATCTCGTGATTCTGGTACTAAGACGACCACAGCGCTAACCGGCGAAACCTGAGATCGCCGGTTCAAATGAGTTCGGCGGTCTCATCTCAAGGGGAAACGAGATGACGACGACATTAAACACCGGGCATTCTGAAGTTCTGAGCCAAAATCCGGTTGACCTCGCCGAAGAGCTGGCCGGCGCCAATGAATGGAGCGTCGAACGCCACGGTGAGGACGAGTTGACGATGTTCATCTCGGGCCAATATACGGATCTGCAATTCCGGGTCTTCTGGCGCGAGGACTTCAAAACACTACAATTTGCCTGCCTGTTTGACTTGCGTGTCCCTGAAGGGCGCCGCACGGATATCTATCACACCATAGGACTGATCAACGAGCGTATGTGGATTGGTCATTTTGAATATTGGGCCGAAGAGGACGCGCTGCTATACCGTCATGCCAGCCTTGCGAATGACCCACTTCTGGGGGCGATTGGCGAAGATCACATGAGCACGATGGTTGATACCGCCGTGGGGGAGTGTGAGCGTTTCTATCCGGTATTCCAATTTGTAATGTGGGGTGGGCAGTCGCCTGAGGAGGCCATCGAAGCCGCTATGCTTGAATGTGCTGGTTCGGCCTGATCTCAGCGACCACCTCTGGTGCCCCTTGGCGGTGATAGCCTTATGACTTAGAATGCGGGGAGAGGGAGTCCTTCCCGTTTTCGTATATGTTGCAGGAGGCCGGCGGTGCAGGGATTCAGTGCAGAAAGACCATTGTTGCTTATGGGGTGTGGCCGTATGGGCCACGCGCTGGCTATGGGGTGGCTCAGGGCCGGGCTAGCGCCTGAGCATTTGTATGTGGTGGACCCAGGTGCACAGCCTGGCTGTGTGCCGACTGTTGCCGATGGGCACTTTGTAACAAATGCAGCCAAGTTGCCGCCTGGTCTCAAGGCGCGGGTTATTCTGATTGCGGTCAAACCACAAGTCATGGGCGGCATACTGCCCCTTCTGTCTTCCTTTGCAGACAATAAAACCATGGTGATCTCTGTGGCCGCAGGTGTGCCGATCAGGGTGCTGGAGGAAGGCATGGGCGTGGATGCCACCTATGTGCGGGCGATGCCTAACACCCCAGCCGCGATTGGTGCCGGGATCACCGGCTTGACGGCGGCGGATGACATTGCGGAGGCAGACAAGGCACTGGCACGTGAACTTCTCCATGCCGTTGGCGAGACTGTCTGGATAGCACATGAAGCCGACATGAATGCCGTCACGGCTGTGTCGGGCAGTGGTCCAGCCTATGTGTTTCATCTGGCTGAATGTATGGCGTATGCCGGGGCGGAGTTGGGGCTTGATGCCGAGGTCTCAATGCAACTCGCCAGACAGACGATTATTGGCGCGGCGCGGCTGATGGACGAAGAAACTGATGTTAGCGTGGCAGAACTTCGCCGCAGGGTGACAAGCCCGGGCGGCACCACAGAAGCTGCGCTCAAGGTGCTGCGTAATCCCGATAGGGGACTGGTAGACCTTATGGTCAGGGCCATGACCGCTGCCCGGGACCGAAGCGAGGAACTGGGCGGTTAGGTTTAAATCCGGTTATGGCTGAATGGTGTGGGTTTGTTATTGGCTTTCCCGATCAATTCGATCGAAACATTCCATTGATAAATGGACTTCCTGTGCTTGGCAAAAGCCGGCGCAGCTTTTATGTAATGGCCAAGAGTTGATTGAACCTGCGCTGGGCGATGCTGCCCGCCAGTATGTTTAGGGGACCAGAAATGGCTGAAACAAAACACACCAACCTTCTTATTATCGGTTCGGGCCCGGCGGGCTATACCGCTGCAATTTATGCCGCTCGCGCCAGCCTTTCGCCTATGATTGTGACCGGCATGCAAGCTGGCGGACAACTGACCATCACGACGGATGTTGAAAACTATCCCGGATTTGCAGAAGCCGTTCAGGGCCCGGAGTTGATGGAAGCCATGCGCCAGCAGGCTGAAAATGTCGGCACAGAGATTGTTTACGACCTGATTACCGACGTTGACCTGAAGGCGACACCAAAGCGTGCAGTTGGTGACAGCGGTACTATATACACCGCCGATGCCATCGTCATCTCAACGGGTGCACAGGCCAAATGGCTTGGCCTTGAGAGTGAGCATAAATTCAATGGATATGGTGTGTCGGCTTGTGCGACATGTGACGGCTTTTTCTACCGTGGTAAAGATGTGGTTGTGGTCGGCGGCGGCAATACTGCTGTGGAGGAAGCGCTTTACCTGGCCAACATCTGCTCCAAAGTGACCGTGATCCATCGCCGCAATGAATTCCGTGCGGAGCGTATCCTTCAGGAACGTCTGTTTGAAACTAAAAACGTCGAAGTGAAATGGGATACAGTTCTTGACGAGGTTGTCGGGACGGAAGACCCACTTGGTGTTACCGGTGTGAAGCTGAAAAATGTTAAAACAGGTGAAATTGAAGACCTTGCCGTTCACGGTGTCTTTATCGCGATCGGTCACACGCCGTCGACAGAATTGTTCAAAGGCCAGTTGCCGATGGATGAAGAGGGTTACCTGATCAAAAAACCGGACAGCACCCAGACCGATATCCCGGGCGTCTATGCTGCAGGTGATGTGACCGACAAGGTTTACCGTCAGGCCGTAACGGCTGCGGGCATGGGCTGTATGGCAGCACTTGAGGCGGAAAAATATATTGCGGAGCTTCACCACAGTGCCGCGAAGGCTGCCGAGTAAACAACATACAATTATTGCGTTCAAGACACTATCAAGGCGACTACGGTCGCCTTTTTTATGTCTGTCGGAAAGTCATTAAAATTTGAGATAAATATTAATGCCATTTTATGAACTTTTGTTCTAACGTGCGCTCACGAACGGGGGTCGAACCAGGCTAAGTGTATGAAGCGGTTGTAAAATTATCGCTATAGGAGAAAAGCCAGTGTTCGACACAATTAAAAAAATCAATCGCGGTGCCGGTTCCGGCGCTGACGCTTCCATCAAGGCGCTTTCTCAATCACAGGCGATGATTGAGTTTAAGCCCGATGGCACCATCCTCACAGCCAATGACCTGTTTCTCGACCTGATGGGGTACACCCGCAGTGAGATTATTGGCAAACACCACAATATGTTTGTGGGGGACGCGGAAAAAAACAGCCCCGAGTACGCTACGTTCTGGGAGAGCCTTCGCAAAGGTGTTTTCCAGTCACGGGTATTTCGCCGGTTTGGTAAAGGCGGCAACCGGCATTGGCTGCAGGCTATCTACGTGCCGGTCACCGATTCGGCAGGCCATGTCAGCAAGGTGATCAAGTTTGCCACCGACATGACATCGACCGAACTCAAAAATATTGATGGGGAAAATAAGCTTAAGGCGCTTGACCGGGCGCAGGCGATCATCGAATTTGAGCTGGACGGTACCATCATCACGGCTAATGACAACTTCCTGAAAGCTGTTGGTTATAGCCTCGAGGAGATCGCGGGTAAACACCACCGCATTTTTGTCGAGCCCCAGGAGGCCAATGCAGCAGCCTACAAACAGTTCTGGGCTGACCTCAAGAAGGGTGAGTTCAAAAGCGGTGAATACCACCGGAGGAAAAAGGACGGTGATGATCTGTGGTTGCAGGCGACTTATAACCCGGTTCTCGACCGCGATGGCACGCCCCGAAAGGTTGTCAAGTTTGCGTCGGATATCACCGCGGACAAGCTTCGTGACGCCGACTTTGTTGGCAAACTGGCTGCACTGGACAAAGCGCAGGCGATCATCGAATTTGACCTTGAAGGCAATATCCTGACCGCCAACAAAAACTTCCTTGGCGCCGTTGGTTACTCGCTTGACGAGCTTGTCGGCAAACACCACCAGGTTTTTGTTTCCGCAGAGGAGAAGGCAAGTGAGGCATACCAGCTGTTCTGGAAAGCGCTGCGTGAAGGCAAGTTCCAGAGCGGCGAGTATAAACGCATTGGCAAAAAAGGCGATACTGTCTGGTTGCAGGCAACCTACAATCCGATCATTGGCCCCAATGGCAAGCCTTTCAAGGTTGTTAAATTCGCTGCCAATATAACCGATACTGTGACGTCCCGTCTGGAGGCTGAGCGCATCGCGTCCATCGTAGATGAAAAGTTGGAAAATATCGTTCAGTCCATCAGCGCGGCCAACCTCAAGTCGGGTTCGGCAGCGAGTGCCTCCACCCAGACGGAGGCTATGGTTCAGACCGTTGCTGCGGCTGCTGAGGAACTGGACGCTTCTTTCCAGGAGATTGCCAGCAGCGTCAGTATGGCACGAACTGCAGTGGAAAAAACCGCTGAGGAAACAAACGCCGCAGACACATCAACCAAGGCGCTGAGCGAGGCGGCAGAAGCCATGAACCAGATCGTCACGCTGATTGATGACATCGCCGCGCAGATCAACCTTCTTGCCCTCAACGCGACGATTGAGTCCGCGCGCGCAGGGGAAGCTGGGCGCGGCTTCGCTGTGGTGGCCAGTGAAGTGAAAAACCTTGCTGGTCAGGTGGCGGCGGCAACCAATCAGATATCAAGCGAGATTACGCGTATGCAGGATGTCTCCGGAGATGTGATAACCCGCCTGACATCGATCAATGGTGCGGTCAATAACGTACAGGGTAGCGTGGCCGGTATTGCCGGAGCGATTGAGGAGCAAAGTGCCGTAACCCGCGAGATATCAGCCAATATGAACACGGCTGCTGGCGCTGTTGCCGATATCAACAACAACCTGAAAGACTTGTCGGATAATATCAGTATTGCCGACGACCACGCTCGGGAAGGTATAAACCTCTATCGTAGCCAAGTTCACTAGAGTTCCCGAAAAATCAGGCCAGGGCGGATAAAATCGCTGCCTTGGCAGCCTGTCCCGGCGGGGTCAGGCTAATGGTGTTTCTGCCGTCGCCTGCATTGACGAGTGTAATCAGCCCCGCGCCGCTCGCTGTCAACATGGAGATGTGCTGATAGGCTTGCGGTTCGGTCATGCCCACGGCACGCCCCACCTCGCCGACCGTCGGTTCACCAAGGTCGATCATGACCAGAAAGCATATAATAGCTTCTGCCGTCAGCCCCGGGTGATGGCTCTTGAAATAAGCCGACGCCTGCTCAAGGATTGACTTGTTGCTCACCGCTTGCTCCCGCTTCTTTAATCTGGGCTTGCTCCCTATGGTGCATCATATAGTATGCAAATCAAAGGCTTGCAGCAATATTTACGATGAGCCCTGCAGGCGGGAGGGACAGCATGGACTGGGACCGGTTACGGATATTTCACACAGTGGCGGAAAGCGGCAGCTTCACCAACGCCGGTGCACGCCTGAACTGCAGTCAGTCTGCCGTTAGCCGGCAGATCAGGGCCTTGGAAGAAAGCCTGAATGTCTCGCTTTTTACCCGCCACGCCCGTGGTCTTGTCCTCACCCAGGAAGGGCAGGAGCTTTTTAATACCGCTCGTGAGGTTGTGCTCAGGATCGAGGAAACCGAACGCAGCCTGATGGAAAGCCGCGAACGGCCGTCCGGCCTTTTGCGGGTTACTACCATGGTGACCTTCGGCGCCGTTTGGCTGACTCCGCATCTTGAACAATTCATGACGGAATACCCGGACATCAATATCAAACTGATTCTGGACGATGCGGACCTTGACCTGTCGGCTGGTGAAGCCGATGCCGCCATCCGGCTGCACGAGCCCGAGCAGGCCGACCTTATCCAGCGTCCGCTGGCGACGTTCCACAGCCATATTTACGCCAGCCCAGAGTATCTGGACCGGCGCGGCACACCAATCACGACCGATGACCTCGATAGCCACGACCTGATTACCTTTGGTCTGACCAACGTCCCCACGATTCGCGGCCTTAACTGGTTGCTGACTGTCGGTGACCCGCGCAAACCGCGTATCCCGCGCCTGCAGATTGATAACCTTTATGGCGTACTGCATGCCGTGGAAGCTGGTATGGGCATCGCCGTCTTGCCGGATTATCTGGTGCATGACCGCAAAAAGCTTGTGCGCGTGCTGCCCAAGGTCGAAGGCACGCCGTTTAATGCCTATTATTGTTATGCACCTGAACTCAGGGGCTCGCTGCGTGTGGCCCTGTTCCGCGACTTCATGGTCCGTCAGATCAGGGCCGAGAGCAATATCCTCTGAGATTACCTGCAAGCGGCGGTAGGGGCTTCTGTCGTCCAGGCCTTTTCAATCAGATCGGCTTCTTCAAGTGCAGATGCCACTTCCAGCCCGCCCGTCACATGACCAAAAACAGTATACCGGTTATTGAGATGAATATTGTTTGCGGTATTGATAAAGAACTGCGTGCTGCCGGTGTCTTTGCCCGCCGTCGCCAGTCCGACCGTGCCGATCCGGTGGTCGCTGTCGAACCATTCCTCGCGGATACTACCCCAGTCATCGGTTGAGGTGTCGGCCACAAGCCCACCCTGCGCAACGAAGTTAGGAATGACCCGGAGCCAGATCATGCCGTCCATTTTACCTGCATCTGCTAGTTCCATGAAACTGTGCGCGGTAAAGCGCGCTTGCTCTGAAGGTGCGATGCATATCGTTCCCTTTGTTGTCTGAAGCACGAGTTCGCGGCTGAGGGAAGCCTGCGCCTTATCAAAGGCGGGCGTTGCGCGCGGGGGTGTTTGAGCTTCAATCGATGGATCAAGCGCAATCGCGGCATCGCGTCCGTGCGCTGTGCCCCCATTCTCCTCAGCGAAGGCCCGCAGCACCGATTTGCCCTCATCCGAGCGAGAAAGTACGCCCATTGCTTTGAAAACGCGGTAATATTCGTCTGAGGCGAGCCAACCTTGCGCAAAGCGAACCGCTTCACTGTTAGCATGAAACACAAGGCTTTCAAGCGCTGTGGCGGCAAGCCAGGAATTAGGGTCAGCCACCAGTTCCTTGAGTTTTTTGACCACCACTGGCCTGCCTTTATCACGGCCTCCAAGAGCTGCCAGCGCAACCTGGCGGCGGTGCGCGTCGCCCTGGCTTGTTGCTTTCACAAGATATTTCAAGGTGGCCTCATCGGAGAACTGCCCCATGGCACGCACGGCTTCAATCGCGACGGCTTTCACCTTGCCCTCCGCAAGCTCGATCATCTTTGGCGCGGCCGAATCGCCAAACTGTCGCAACACCCGCACAAGCAACATGCGGACGGGGTCATTGTCTGCCCTTTCGATGGCATGCTCCACCTTGTCCTGTGATAGCACGCTGGCAAGGTCGCTAAAGCGGGTGAGCAGGTATGCAGCCATCTCTGCCGTCCCCATCTCTCCGGTCAGTGCGAGCAGGTTGTCGAAATCCAGTCCGGCAACTGCGCTCGGGGGCAGGCGGTCATATACAACAGACTGCAGCAGACCAAACAGCGGCAACGTGCGGGCGTTATCGGGATAGCCGACGTTAAAGGGTCTGCCAGGCTTTATGGCGTTCACCTGTGCAATGAGAAACGCCCGCGCGGTGTCCCCGCCGGAGAACCCAAGTGCAGGCAGTAGATAGTCAGGCCCCTGTTTTGCAGGCAGTGGCGCCGTGTAGGTCATCAGTGCATCGCTCAGGCTTTTGTCGTGGCAAAGCATGGCGCCTTCACGTGCTGCCGCGCGGGCTTTGTCTTCGCCGGTCAGGTAGGGGATGAGTTTTTGGCAGGCTAAGCCGCCAATTTGCCCCAGCATCAGTAGCGCCTGATAATTTCCTGCGTTCAGCGCTTCGTCAAAAACAGGATTCTGGCCGTCGCGGGCGTTCGTTGCCATGTGCAATCTCGCCTCAAGGGCGTTAATTTTATTAACCTTGGCATTTTTTTTCGGCGTATATGACAACGATGGACATGAGAAAGTTAACAGCGCAATCGCCGCAGCATACTTGAGTTTCATGGTAAGCTCCCCCGCTAATTATTTGTAGACTATAGCCTTTTTGGTTTGGCTCGCGGTAACATATTTTTGCCACAACGAGCCATTCGTTAATCAAACATGTGTCAGCTATGTGACATGCGTTTTTCGCATAGCTGCCACGACACAAAAAAGGGTTTTCTACAAACCGGGCGAGGCCTATATACCGATCAACGCCAACGAGCGGGGCCTTGATCACTCCCCCCCGATCTCCCCCCAGGCCAGCGCTCGGCGGCGAAGAGTAAAGAGTTTGACGGTTTTCCGTCATAAAGGTCGGTCCCGGGGTTCCTCCCCCCTCCCCCCACTTCCCCCCCGGGGCCGGCCCTTTTACTTTTCTCTCTTGAGAAGAGACACCACGAACCTCCCTATGGTAAAAACTTTTTATTCAGGCTCAGGCAAATTGCCGGAGCCTTTTTTTATCTGCTTTCATGGGAAAAGCTTGAGCATCATTTACGCTGGTGCCTCACTAGCGTACGCGATAAGTTTTCAGCACGAGGCAACGAGGGGAAAAACGTGCCAAGAATTTGGCTTATGCTCTTACTGGTATTTGGCTTGGGTGTGCTGACTGTCATCTCGCCATTCACGTTCTTTATTTCCGGGCAGAACAATGTTCAACGTCTCGACCATGGGTGGGTGGCGTTTGACGGAGAGCTCGTAGCGCCCGCCTCCGTCGTCGCCCGCCTTGACAATGGGCGCGAGGTGGCTTCTCTGCCTGACTTCATGCGCGGTCAGGCAGGAGGAGACGGGGCGTTCGGCGCCACGACATACGTGCGTGCCGTAAGTGGCTGGGATGAAAACGGGGCCATGATTGCAGGCAAGATACGCAGCGTTTACCGGTATTACGCGGTATATCCTGATGGTACCGACGGTTATGGTGTCGAACTGCTTGGTGGTAATGGGGACCCCGCCTTGCCTGATCCGGAGGCGCATGCCATGGCCCCGCCAGGCCTCATGCGGGTGCACACCCCCGTAGAGCGCTTCTGGTTGGTGATACATGTTGCAAACACCTCCCATTTCCAGGGAGGGTTGCTGACAGCACCTGGCGTTCAGGACCTGTCCCAAGCGACAGATGCCCAAAGCAGTCGTTTGGCCTCAGTCATGCTATATGCCGGGCTTTTTATCGCAATGGGGCTCTATACCGTTTTGCTGGCCCTTTGGCACGCCGGAGAGAGCTATTATTACAGTGGCGGTTTTGTACTTGTCGTTATCGCGATAAGGCTCATCCTTCTGCAGGACTACGAATGGCTTTTCCTGCCAGATCTATCCTATGCGATATCGCTGCGACTTGAATACCTCACGTTTTTTGTCATCGTCACCATGTTTTACGCGCTGGCCTACGGCCTTTTTCCTCGAGAAGCAAGCAAACGCAGTGTGGGCGCGCTGGCCGGGGTAAGTGGGCTTTTTGCACTTGTCGCTTTATTTGCGCCGCTTGACTGGATGATCGCGTCCCGCAACGCTTACATCGTCGTCGGGGGTATCGCGGGTATTATGGTCCTGATGGTTTTCCTGCGTGCACGATCTCGTGGCCGGCCGGGTGCGGGTATCGCCGTGGCTGGCTGGTCTATAATTGTTGCTGCGATGGTTGCCGATGCTGTTGTTACCGCAGCGGGAGTTCTGGAGGGCCTTGAGAGCGTACCTGTTGCTGCTGTTTCCTTCGCGTTGATATTGATGTGGCTTTTCACCATGCGTTATCGCGAAGAACAGAAGGAGCGGCTGGCGCTTTCGGCACATTTGGAAGCAGCAAACGCGGAACTTGAAGCCCGCGCGACACAGTTGGATATTGCGCAGGCTCGGGCCGAAGAAGCATTGCAGATAAAGTCCAGTTTTCTTGCCAATATAAGCCATGAGGTACGAACACCGTTGAATGCGATCATCGGCTTTTCAGATTTGCTTATTTCCCAGTCTCATAGCCCGCTTGATGGCCAGAAGGTGCGCGACTACCTTCAGCTTATCCGGCGAAATGGACAAGAGCTTCTCATTCTGATGTCGGACATCTTAAGCGTTTCAGACCTTGACGCGGGTCGGTTCGAGGTGGCGCATGAGACATTCTCCCCGGAGGACGTTGTCAGCATGAGCGTGAACCTGCTCGCACCTGCGGCGCACGAAAAGCAGCTGTTTCTTGATGTCCAGGCGGATAGCGCTGTTATGGAAGGCGATATCCGTATCCTGCGGCAGGCCGTGATAAAGGTGCTGGCAAATGCGGTGAAATATGCCCCTGAGAATGGGGTTGTGACCGTTCGTGGCACGGCTGATGAAAATGTGTATTTTGTCCGGATAACGGACACCGGCGCTGGTATGTCAAAAGCGCATGTCGAAGCGATTATGTCCGTTTTTGGCCGCCGGGGCGACGCTTATACTGCTGACGACCATTCCGTTGGTATGAGCGTAGGGCTGCCGCTGGTCAGCAAGTTGTTGCTTCGGGTCGGCGGCAGGCTTCAGGTTGAATCAATTCCCAGCGTAGGAACAACCGTCACTATCGTGTATCCACGTCAGGCGGCTCAGTCGACCACGGGCACAGCGTCGGGGGCTTCCGAATAGCGGAACGCGCTTTTTTCGCCCCACTTGCCGTCGGTCTTGAACTTTGACCAGCCCTGCATTTCACCGTCTTTTATCCTGTAGGCTGATTGTGTCTCGCTAGGCCCTTATGATGGCACCGAGGATAAAAATACGCATGATACGCTCCGTTCAGATGTGTGGGGGCATTAGGGTTTTACTGGAAGGTCAGGCGGTAGGCCGATACCTTGTGGGCCCCTTCCTTCGGGATGCGCGGGACAATCAGCAATCCCGTGCGGTAATCATACTGGAAATCGACAGCGTTGAATGTCTGTGCAGATATGGGGGTGGCTGTTCCATTTGCATCCAGCCGCCAAATGCGGTCGTCATGCACCATGGAAAAAATGAATGCCTCTCCATCCCAGGCAACACCATCGATATCCCTTATGGCATCTTGCCGGGTGACGGGCCCGTCAGCAAGGGCTTGGCCGGTGATGCGGTCCCATATCCATATCTGCCAGCCACCGGTTAGCAGCATATCGCGTGCGACATATAGGCCATTGACGAGATTGAGGGCCGGGGCATTGTTGATCAACGGTTTTAAAACGCCGCTCTCCAGCCAGTAAACCGTGTTTTGGCAACTAGCTGATACATAAACAGTGCCGTCCGTAGCGACAGCAACATCATTCAGGCATGGCCTGGCGTCTGGGGCTTCGTACCGACGGATGATCCTGCCAGTGGTGACATCGGCCTCCACCAGTTGGTTGAAGTCCGCGAAATAAAGGGTGTCGCCATAAAGCGCCATGCCGGTGGGGGCGTTCAGGCCTTCCATCCATTTTTCCTCGATCATGCGGCCTGACATGGAAAGCCGGCTTATGTATCCTTGACCGTTTAACCCGTAGCCCACGACGTTCGAGACATAGATCACGCCGCGCGCCTCATCTATCGCAACGGACTCTGGCTCAAACAAACCTTCTTTCACGGTCCAAAGGTGGCGAATAACGGCTTGCTCGGCGCTTAGCCCGGCGCGAGGCGCGAGGAATAAGGCGACGCATAGCGTCGCGAAGCAGATATAGCGAAACATAATCTTCCCAAAACTGGATTCCCGTGCACCAGCATAGGCGGTCGCTCCCGAATTGAAAAGCCGCCTTCTCAGTTGTGGCATGAGCGGGCAGGGTCACGCGATCAGGGTAATCGCCTGCCAAGGCTGGCCTCAACAACGCGGTACCAGTCTGACCGGGTGATCTTGACACGGATCGCGGATGCGGCTTCCTTGATGCGGGCTGGCGTCTGGGTTCCCACGATGGGAATAACACGGGCAGGGTGCATCATGGTGAACGCGAGGGCTGCCGCTGCGCGGGTCACGCTGTTCTGCGCTGCAATGGCGTCCAGCACGCCGGCAACAGCATAGAGCCGTGTGGCAAGGTCTTTATCGTCGGTCTTGCCGTTGATCAGCGCGCCACCGGCGAGCGGTGACCACGCCAGTGCCAGCGCACCGGTTTCCTGGCACTGGTCAAAGGTGCCGTCCAACATGGGGCCAAGCTCCAGCGCGGAGAATTCCGGCTGGTGCGACGCCAGCGGAACGTCAAGGTTGGCCTGTAGCGCGCGAAACTGGCTCGGGCTATAGTTCGAGACACCTGCTTCACGGATCTTGCCTTGGGCGCGCAGGGTGCTGAGGGCATCGGCCACTTCTTCAAACGGCGCCAGCATGTCGGGGCGATGAATCTGGTAGAGATCAATGGTGTCGGTGCGCAGCCGCTTGAGCGATGCTTCACAGGCGCGCATCAGGTAGGTTTTGGTGGAATTATAAGGCACACCGGGCTCAATCCCGCCCTTGCTGGCCAGAACCATATCGTACCTGAGCGCTGGCTGCGCCTTGAACACGTCGCCAAGCAGGGCTTCAGAACTGCCGAAACCCGCCGGATTGTCTATGCCGTAGATATCGGCGGTATCAATGAGATTCATGCCGCAGGCAATGGCGGTCTCTATCTTGTTTTGCGCCGCCGCCACGTCGCTTCCGGCGAAACGCCAGCATCCGTAAGCGATAGGCCCGATCGAAAGGCCGGATTGGCCCAGGTTATGTTTCGGGCGGGCTTGCATCAAGGGTTCTGGCATTTTATTCCGGTCTCGTAATTAAATAATTAACATTATATTTCAAAGCGTTAGGCATCATCTTCCACCCCCTTATGGGGCCGTTGCGGCGGTGCGGCGCTTTGGCTGCGAGTATCATCGTATTTGACAGCGCTGTCAAACATGGCGATGCTGAGAGGTGGAATTGCGGCTCAGAATGTGCGGCGGGTGTGGGCTTTCAGCAGCAGTGCCAAGCAGGAATATCGCCGTTGTCCGGTGCGTGCACAGCTGCGCAGGAGGTGTGCAGGAAAACGCCATTTGTGTGCAGGATATGTGAACGGTCTGTGCAGAATCCGGGCAGTATTTGTGCAGCGCTTGGGCAGGCATCTGCCGCAGGCTCAGGGGGCCGCAGCAGATGCCTGATAATACCCTAAACGATGTTCAGCGTCACCTCAATATTGCCGCGTGTCGCGTTCGAGTAGGGGCAAACCTGGTGCGCGGCGGCGACAAGTTTTTCGGCCACCTCGCGGTCGAGACCGGGCAGCGAGATATTGTGTTCAACCTCAATGCCAAACCCTGATGGGATCGGTCCAATGCCAACGCTGGAAGTGATGGAAACATCGTCCGGCACCTTGATTCCGGTTTTGCCGCCCACCGCTTTCATCGCGCCGATGAAGCAGGCGGCGTAACCGGCGGCAAAAAGCTGCTCGGGATTGCTGCCGTCACCACCCGCGCCGCCAAGGCCCTTGGGCGTGGAGAGTTTAACATCAAGTGCACCGTCGTCTGATGACGCCTTGCCTTCGCGGCCACCAGTGGCGGTGGCATGGGCTGTGTACAGTGTTTTCTCAAGTTTCATGCATGGTCTCCTTTGGTTGTCGTCTCAGGGTGTTTCATTAAAATCGTCTACTATTAAATAGTGTACGATTTATTTCGTTCAAGAGGTATACAGCACCGCACCTCATTATGAACCTCATTTGGCAGTTCACCCACTGTGCGACTTTATGGTGCCTGACCTATGTGGCAGGGGTATGGCGAGCGAATGTCAGGCCCCGGCCAGGCCCGGGGTGGTATAGCCGCCGATGAGCCGGGCGCCGGAGCCAGCTCAGGCCGTGTGGCGCATCAACTGCGCCCGCAGGCTTTTGAGCTGGTCCCTGAGCGCGATCAGTTCATCGGGCGTGCAGCCGGTGGCACGGAAGGCTTCAAGGGGGGCGATGCCCGCGTCTTGTTCAAGCGCCTTGCCCTTGTCGGTGAGGCTGACAATCACTTGCCGTTCATCCTCCGGTGCGCGCCTGCGCGACAACAGGCCCATGCCTTCCATGCGTTTGAGCAGCGGCGTGAGGGTGGCGCTGTCAAGGAACAGCTTGTCGCCAATGTCGCTGACGGTTTGCCCGTCATCCTGCCACATCACCATCATCACCAGATACTGCGGGTACGTCAGGCCAAGTGTGCTGAGCGCGGGGCGATACACCTTCTTGAGCGCATTGCTGGCGGAATAGAGCGCAAAACAAAGCTGGTCTTCAAGCTTCAAAGACAATGTCTCTGGTTGCTGGGGCTGACCGGGCTGCTTCGCCATCTGTTTTGCCTCTCTCTGGTGCCGGGCATCACGCCAAGCGGTAGTGAGTTTATATAATCGTGCACGATGTAATTGCAAGCGATGACGCGAAAGCTTGTGCCAGTAATGTCGCTCCCGCGCGGGGGCGGGTAATTTTTCCCATTACACTTACTTGAGTTTGCTGAGCCTTCATGATTTTTATCATGGCGTATCATGATGATATGTACTATATTTGTTCTCATGGAGGTTGCATGGCTGACAAAACTAGCATCGAATGGACCAACGCGACTTGGAACCCTGTAACAGGTTGTACCAAGATCAGTCCGGGTTGTGACCATTGCTATGCAGAACGTTTTTCGGAACGTTTCCGTGGGGTGAAAGGGCACCCTTTCGAATACGGCTTCGATTTGATGTTGCGCCCTGATCGGGTTAAGCAGCCGTTGCAATGGAAGCGCCCAAGAATGATCTTTGTCAATTCCATGAGTGACCTTTTTCACAAAGATGTTCCTGCAGGGTTCGTCAATAGTGTTTTCGACACAATGGAAAAAGCGCATTGGCATACTTTTCAGATTTTAACTAAGCGTAGCTCTTTGATGCAGAAGTTCATTAATTCCAGATACGTTGATAAGCCCGTGCCGTCCCATATCTGGCTTGGTGTTTCTGTTGAGGACGGGAAACGAAAGTCACGGGTTGCACATCTCAGAAACACCAACGCTTTGGTAAGGTTTTTATCGGTAGAGCCGCTTGTCGGGCCTGTCGGGAAACTTGATCTGACTGATATACACTGGGTTATTGTAGGTGGTGAAAGTGGTCCGGGCTATCGGCCAATGCGTGTAGATTGGGCGCGAGAGGTAAGGGATGAATGCATCCGGGCAGGTGTTGCCTTCTTTTTTAAGCAGTGGGGGGGGTACAGGCCCAAGACGGGTGGACGCGAATTGGATGGCAGAATTTGGGATGAATTTCCTGAACCTATAGAGCCTGATATAGGTGGGGTACTTGCCGGTTGACTAGTTATGTAACAGACGGCAGCGTTGGTCCGTGGGCTAAGCTAAAGTTAGACTGTTTGCATGATTATCTGCAGGCATACACCACAATAATGAAGAATCAGACACGATGGTGTTCCGGATATGTATATGTTGATGCTTTCGCCGGAGGAGGTAAGGCGCCACTCAGATCATATTCAAATGATGATGAAAGTATTTCTCTCCTCGACGAAGTTGCTGAGTTTGTTCAGCAGGAAGAAACTGAGGCCACTCAATATGTAATCGGCTCACCTCGAGTAGCACTGGATGTCGATTTCCCTTTCACAGAGTATGTGTTTATTGAAAAAAACTCGAACCGCATTGAAGAGTTGCTGAAATTAAAGCAACAATATGGAAATACTCGAAATATTACTATTTTGCAGGGGGATGCCAATAGGCTGATTAAATCTCATTTTTTTGAGAACGGTCATTATAATTGGGAAACGCATAGAGCGGTGGCTTTTTTGGACCCCTTTGGCATGCAGGTTCCATGGCAGACGTTGCAGTTGTTGGGCAGGACTTCTGCGATAGAGTTGATTTTAAATTTACCAGTTGGGATGGCGATTCAAAGGCTATTACCAAATTCGGGAGAGTTTTCTTCAAAACATAAGTTGATGCTAAATGAATATTTTGGGTCTAGCGCTTGGGAAAAAATTGTCTATGAGCAGCAGCCCAGCCTTTTTGGAACCCAGACTGTGAAGAAGCGTGACTCTGGCGAACAACTGGCGAGATGGTATCAAAAAAGGTTGGGGGCTGAATATGGATATTGCCCTAAACCCCGTTTAATCAAAAATACTCGGGGAGCTCATTTATATTATCTGCTTTGGGCGGGGCCTAAAAAGGTTGCTGCGCGTATCGCTGAGCACGTTCTGAGACAAGGAGAGATCATCTGACATCTCCGATAGGCCAGTGCTCACCACAACCGTCGCTTCCGCGCAGGCGAGAGCCTAGGCGGGCTTCCCTCATGCTGGATGTGATCACGGCTTGCTTCCCGCCCAAGCGGGAATGACAGGCGTTCGCGCGGCTGACTGGGGCAGGCTGCGGCTAAAACATTGCCGTCAGCATATGCCACAAAAGCGCGGCGTTTTGGCGGGTGGTTTTGCGGGGGTCGGTCGGGCGGCCTGCGATCCAGGTGCCGTGAACCTTGATGTCAGCCAGCGCGGCGCTGGCGACGCTCAGCGGGCTGGCGGGCATCTGCACGAGG
>NZ_JBLXGZ010000031.1:0-47110 GCF_048260245.1 Kordiimonas sp.
CCACGTATCGGCGACAACACTCATCAGGCAAATGAGAGAGCGGTCACAAGCCGCCCAAATAAACCAGGCGTCTCTCGACCAGAAGGACCTGATGCTATGATTAAGAAGATAATATGTATCGCCCTAGCTCTTTCCCTTACCGCCTGCATGGGCTCATACCCGCAGGCATCGCTAGTTTCTGCAATGCCCAAAGGCGAAAAAACGCCTGCACCCAACGCCTTTCTTAACTATTGCCAGCGCAACCCCGGGGATTGCGCCATCCCCGCAGACAAACAGCTAAAAGAAACGCTAAACCGTATCAACTATACGGCGCGCACGCTCGTTATTCCCACCCCTGAGTCAGGAGGCGATTTCTGGCAACGCCTTGACGCAATTGGTCCGGGCGACTGCGAAGACTTTGCCCTGACCGTGCGCCATCAGCTACGTGCCGCGTTTCCCGGCTACAGCGCTGCATTTCGTATCGCCACGGCATACACTGAAGACGGTCAATACCACGCAGTGTTGTCGGTCGAGACAACGCACGGGACCATTGTCTGCGATATCCGGTTTCCACAGTGCGCCCCATGGACAACTTTTCCCTATATCTGGCGTATGCGTGAAATTGCCGGCGACAACTCGTGGGAAGTCTTTAGCCCGAACCAGATTCTGGCAGCAACGGCGGCAACAGCAGAACAGGGGCGGCGATAAGGAAGTGTCTGTAAGGCCATGTAAGCCGGGAGTTGGCATGGGGTCTATGCGGCAACATCCAATCCCGACTGCATCACATAAACATAGATGGTAACAAAGTGGCATGCGCTGCCCGCCATCACAAACACATGCCAGACAGCGTGGGTATAAGGGATGCTCTTGAGAGCATAAAACAAGGCCCCCACTGTATAACAAACGCCCCCCGCGATGAGCCACCATATCGCGGCAGCCGGCAGCCTGTCCATCAACTCACCGATCATCAGCACACCTGCCCAGCCCATACCAAGATATAGCAACAGCGATACCGGGCTGAATTTTTTTGACGATTGCCTGAGGTAGCCGCGAAATTTAAGCACCGTACCAAGAACTGCCGCGCCCCACGCCCCGACCATGACCCAGATACCAGCCGTAGCCGGTAGCGTGATCAGCGCAAATGGTGTGTAGGCACCGGCAATTTTGAAATAAATCGAACTGTGATCAAGGGTCTTGAGAAGAGGCGTGAAACGCGAGCGAAAAAAGCTGTGGTAAAGGGTGGAACAGACATACATGACGACCATGAAACCACCATATAAAGCGACAGCAACCATGACGCTCACACCGCCAACTTGCGCGGCCTTCAAAATAAGGAACACAAGACCAACGACAGACAGTACGGCGGCCACCCCATGGGTGATCGCATGCCAGGCTTCTTCAGATGGCGAATAGTTTCGAATAGGCTTAACGCTGGACAATCCGGATCTCCTGATTTTCTCTCCGACATCATAGCAGAAAACCCTTACAATGCCCTAACCATGAATAAAAGAGATGGGACGCTACGGCGCAAGAAAAAGGGCTGACCGAGGGGTTCAGCGGTCAGCCCTTGGGCACAGGTGATAAACCGGATGTTAAGCTAACTCTGGCTACCACACCGCGCTTCGAAAGTACCGCTTACCTGTTCGGGGCTCAGGTCGTGAGCCCGGCAATAGTCCGCCAGTGCGCCAGCATCGTCGCCGGTCGCGGCCCGCGCGTTACCCCGGTTCACAAAGGCCTTCCAATAGCGGTTATCGCCTGCGATCGCACTATCACACGCCGTCATTGCAGCCTCGGGGTTACCCAGAATGTTTTCGACCGCGCAAATCGAATTGTAGGTGGTGATGCGTTCACGCTCAGTGATGTTCTTGTGCACAGCTTTGCGCAGGTGGCCCAGCGCTTCATCAAGCTGTCCTGCTGCCAACGCCTCATTGCCTTTCACCAGATTCCGGTCCGGCGCCAGATGAAATGTCTGTGCCTGTGCTGCAGAAAACCCGACACTGAAGAGACCGACTGCAACCAAGGGAAATATCCTGTTCATGTCCTTAACTCCTTGTATCCTCGCTATCACACGGCTGAGATAAAGTGTTTGAAGAAGCGCTGTCTCAAGAGACTTCTTCATGCTATGTGCATAGGGGAGAGCACATCAATCTTGCCGTATTGGCTCATTTTTGCACGATCACGTGGAAGAACAAGGCATGAAAAGATGCTAAATACATGAGATTATTTCATGAATAATCGTTTAATCAAGCTGGCGCAGGCCGGGCCTTTTCTCGCTGCGATGCATGAGGCGCGAAACTTCACCAAGGCTGCCGACATCCTGCGGGTTCACCAGACAGCGGTCAGTCACCGTATCCGAGCCGTTGAGGACATGATCGGTGTCCAGCTTTTTGTGCGCACAACCCGCAGCCTGCGTTTTACCACGGCGGGGGAAATTCTGTGTGCCGCTGCGCACAATAATATAACGGAACTGGAAGCCGCAATGGCACGTGTATTGGCCAAACAACGCAGCAGCACCATCCGCGTCTCTGTACCGCCATCTCTTGCCATGAAGTGGATAGTGCCGATGCTGACCATGGCCAAAGCCGCAGGGCTTGATATTTCCGTGCAGGCACAAACCCGCTTGGTCGACTTTGCCCGAGACGACGCCGATGTCGGCATTCGCTACGGCCTTGGCCCCTATCCCGGCCTGCGCGCCATCAGGCTGAGCCGGTCCTTCATGCAGCCGCTCGCCAGCCCTGCTTATATTGAAGCCAACAATATAGACCTGAACGATCCGTGGGCACGCCCGGTTGATCTTCTGATGGACCACACGTCAGAGGCCGACCCCGTGGCTTTTGGCTGGGCGTACTTTCAAGCCAGCGAACCATCGTTCACACAGCCGATTGAGCCCGCAACCCGTTTTGATCGCACCGACCTTGCGCTGCAGGCTGCCATTGGTGGCCTTGGTGTCGCGCTGGGGCGCACCTTGCTGTATGAAAATGACATCAAAATGGGCTATCTTGTGCCACTGGGCGAAGCGAGGCCGCTCGACCCCTCCGATTGGCTGGTGACATCGTACGAATTCGCGGAAACACAAAAGTTCAAGGACTTTACCCGCTGGATCACGGAACAGGTCGAACGCACCAAATGCCTTGAAACCGGGAGCTGAACCAATGTTGAGGTTAGTGTTATCCTGCCTTTTCCTGTGCCTGGCCAGCCCTGCGCTGGCCGATAGCATCCGTGTGGGCACCACGGGCGATTATCAGCCGGTCACATGGTGGAACACGGAGACGGACCGGTTTGAAGGACAGGACATCGACCTTGTCAAAGCTTTTGCCCACGCAAAGGGACATGAACTGATATTTGTGCGAACCAGTTGGCCCACGCTGATGGATGACCTGACTGCGGGCAATTTCACCGTTGCGGTTGGCGGCATTTCCCATACTGACGCCCGCGCACGGGTGGCGCTGGTCTCGAACACCATCCGCACGGACGGCAAGGTCGCCTTGGTACGGTGTGGCGAAGAAGCCCGTTTCGACAGCATGAAGAAGATCAACCAGCCACACGTGCGGGTAGTTGAGAATCCCGGTGGCACCAATGAAAAATTTGCCCGCAAGCACATCACTATCGCCGGGCTCCGCGTGGTGGATGATAACCACGCGCCCTTTACTGCCCTTTTGGAAGGCGCCGCTGACGTCATGTTCACGGACGGGATCGAGGCCCTGTACAAACAGTCCGTTGGTGCCGGACTTTGCGCGGTAAACCCGGCGGCGCCCTATACAAAAATCAGTAAGGTTTTCCTGTTCTCCAAAGACCGGCCCCATCTGCGCGACAGCTTCAACGAATGGCTTGAAAACCATGCAGGCGGGTGATCAGGTATCGGTTTCGCAGCCTTCCTCGATATCCGAGCGGGGATCAAGCTCGAAGGAGACCGGGCTGACCCCCTGGGCAAAGACAAAGTCCACATTATCCTCGCTTGGCACTGCAGCACGCTGCGTCATTCGGTAGAAGGTGAAGACCGCCAACAGTGCCGCGGCCACCGCTAGGTGCAGGAACAGGCCGTCGGGACCGACAAATTCCATCACACCGGTGGCAAGCAATGGCCCGACAATCGCGCCAGCCCCATAAAGGAGCAATAATGACGCGCTAGCAGGCACAAAGTCTTCCTGTTCCAGAAAGTCATTAGCGTGCGCGATAACAAGGCCATAGAGCGGCAATACAAGACCACCCATCAGCACCCCCAGCACATAAAGCCCTTGCCCTTCAGGGAACAGCCCAAGCCCGGCGATGGCGCCAAGGATTGCAATGGCCACTGTGATGCCGCCGATAACATAGCGCCGGTCCATCTGGTCCGACAGGCGGCCAAACGGCCACTGGGTGACCACGCCGCCGCCCACAACGAGGGTCATGAAAATGGCGATGTCATCGGTGGGCAAGCCTTTGCCTTGCGCATAGACAGCGCCCAGCGCCCAGAAAGCGCCAGTGACAAGCCCCGCACCAAAACAGCCCGCAACGCCCACGGGCGAGATGCCAAACAGCCGCCTGAGCGCCATGCGCCGGGGCTCGGAGATCGCTGGCGTTGGGGTGGAGGTCAGCGTAATGGGCACAAGTGCGACCGAGATAATGACCGAGACAAAGATAAACAGGTCATAGCCCGACGGCGGGGCCATCATCAGGAACGCCTGCCCTACAGCCGTGGAGGCAAGAATCACCACAAAATAAATGGACAGTACCGTGCCCCGGTTGAGGTTGCTGGAGCGCTCATTGAGCCAGCTTTCGGTTACCAGCGCGAGCGCCGCGAAACACACCCCCGTCAGGCCGCGCAAAATGGCCCAGCTCAGGGGATCCACAAACACGGCATGACACAGCGCGGCAGCCGATGCCAGCGAGGCAAACGCTGAAAAGGTACGGATGTGTCCGACGCGCGCTACAATCTTGGGCGCAAAAAGGCTACCGGCGACAAAACCGGCATAATAGGCGGACATAATCAGGCCGATCAGCGGTGTGGGAAAACCTTCAAGGCCCGCACGCACACCCAGAAGCGATGCCTGCAGCCCCATGCCAAGGTTAAGCGCCCCCGCCCCGAGAAGCAGGGCAAAAATACCGATCAGTGTCGCACGCAAGCTCATAAAAACCTTTATATCTCTGTCTGATTATCCGGCTCGTATTTTGTTTTGTACCGCTATAGCTGATAATGCTGCTGATGCCCACCAACAATGGGCCAAAAAGCAGTAGCCTCAGCAGTAACGGTACAGGCACCCGTTATAGGGAAACTGTGTTAACGAAAAGGCATAATCGCGCCGCACGGATTGACTTTTTCACCCTGTGGAGCTTAGCTCGGCCAATGACGCTCAACCGCCGCCATTTTATCATGACATCTGCCGCTGCTGCCTGCTTGGCAGGTGCCGCACATTCAGGCACAGAAGGGAGTACAGACATGTTCGGCCTCATCGGTAAATTCGCCGCCAAAACCGGCACCCGCAACGAACTGGCCGCCATTCTGCTGGAGGGTATATCCGGTATGCCGGGCTGCCTGAGCTATGTAGTGGCCGCTGACCCAAAGGAAGAAAACACACTGTGGATTACCGAGGTCTGGGACAGTCAGCAAAGCCACGAGGCGTCCCTGAGCCTGCCCAGTGTGCAGGAGGCCATCAAGCGCGGCCGCCCCTTGATCGAGGGAATGGAAATGGTTGCCACCACCAGACCCGTTGGCGGCCATGGCCTGACCGGCGCCTGAAAGGCATCAAAAGCCTGCCTCTGATAACATCTACCGCTGAAAATCTGCCGCTGAAGAATGGGCTGGTTGCAAGATCTCATAACGTGAGACCGGGGAGAAAGACAATCCCCCATTTGGGCGTCAGTCCTGGACCATGCGAGCTGCAGGAAATTTCGCTTGAACAGTCGTACCGACGCCGACAATACTCGAAATGCTAAGCGTGCCGTCATGCTGTTGAATTATCGCCTGCGCCAGCGGCAATCCTATCCCGGCCCCCTCATGGGTTCTGTTGAGGTCGCCGTCGATCTGGCCGAATCTCTCAAGCGCCCGGGGAATATCGCTTTCCGCCATACCGATCCCCGTGTCTATCACTTCTACATAAAGCCCAAGGTCGTCGCTGAATAAACCGATATTCACGCGGCCACCTTTTTTGTTAAATTTGATCGCGTTGGTCACAAGGTTGAAAAAGACCTGCCTGATTTTGCGCTCATCCCCGAGGATGGCTGGCAAATCCTCCGATGCCTCCAGATGACACGTCACACCCCGTTCCTGTGCCAGCGGTGCTGTCAATTTCAGCACCCAGCTTGCTACTTCCGGCAGGTCAACTTCATCTTCATTGAGGGTTTCAGCCCCTGCTTCAATGCGCGAAAGGTCTAGAATATCATTCACAAGCGATAATAAATGCGTTCCGGAATCGTTGATATCTTTTGCATACTCAGCATAGCGGCGCTGGCCCATGGGGCCAAAAACCTCGCGTTTCATCAGGTCGGAAAAACCGATTATAGCATTCAGCGGCGTTCTGAGTTCGTGGCTCATTGTGGCCAGAAAATCACTTTTGGCCCGCGACGCGCTCTCAACCCGCACGAGCGCGAGGTCAAGCATCGCGGCACGCCCCTCAAGGACTTTGTTCGCTTCCTGAATGTCCCTCGTCAATGCATCGCGTTCTTGTTCAACACGCTTAAAGTTAAGCACAAAAGCACGCATATGCAGCAAGGTAACCATAATAATCAGGAACTGGGACCATTCGAGCGAGGCTTCAATCACCCCTGAGGCGGATGAAATCTCATACACAATGATCAACAGCGCTGCAGTGGCAACAATGATAGCTTCCTTGCTGTGGTGTTTGTTTCTGAAATAAGAGACGATAACCATATAGGTCACCTGCACCCCAACAACCGCCCACATCATCTGGAACGGCTCCCGCAACAGGGTAATGGTGCCGGGTGCCATGAAGGGCGCAACAAATATAGCAAAGGCAGTAAGCAACGCGGAGGCCCCATAAACGACGATATCCGTTCCCTTGAAATAGGTGCCGCGAAACAGAAAACTGATAAAGGCATAATAAGCGGGAGCAATCAGGAAAAGTGTCAGGTATTCAAGGTCATACTTCCGTTCGAGAGGAAAACCCGGAAAATAATCCCAGATTATATCGCTCACAAAAAGCACCCTGAGCGCAGATACAAATGTAAGTATGGAAAATAATATGTGCCCAAGGGAGTTTCTGTGCCTGAGGCCAACAACAAGGGTGCCGCCGGAGATCATCATCAGCACGATAACCAGAGCATTTGGCACCGCCGTATCCCGGTTCTGGCGCGCATCAAGGCGCCACTTCAGGTCCAGGACAGGAACCTCGATCATGCCACCTTGTTTATGGACCGCATTACTGACCTGCGCGATCAGAGACACACGTTTTACCCCGTAAGGCAACGTGATAAGGGGTGGTGCGGGATTGTACGCCAACTGGGCAGCCTGGTCCGATGAGTTCTGGTGCTGATAAAGTCGTCTCACGGCGGGCAGGCCGCGGGAATCCAGATACCGGATGTATATGGTGGACGCTGTTCGAAGTGTTCCTATCCGCACCGCATAAAAGGACATCGTGTCAGGGAGCACTATGGACGTACAATAGGTGGTCTGGCCATGCCCGGTTTTGGTGGTTAAGGTCCACCCTGGCCCCCATACGTCAGGGAGCGTAATCTCCTCATGTGGTATATCTGCGGACGACTCGTCCAAGGAGCAACCATCTCCGGCGAATTTCTCCGGGCCTACAATTGCATCCCTGTAGGCAAGCCAGCCCTTCTCAAGTCGATAGGCGCCATTTTTTGTGAAGGACCATGAAGAAAGGTCCTGAGAGGGTGGGTCCTGCGCCGGAGGTGCGTCATTAGCACTGAGCTGGGCGAATCCCGCGACAACGCTGCAGGCTGCAAACAAGCACCACACGGAGAAGTAGGCGGTAAGACGCAGAAAAAGCCTCATCAATTGAGCTCTCTTGTATGATTTTTGGCCTATTTCCCGAGAAACCGCAATAATAAGGAACAGCCCCCCGGCAATATTTGAGTGGTGCGCATATCTGCCACACTGACGTTAACCTTAATCAGTAAGCGTGAAAAAATCCTTAAGCCCCGAGACATGAACAAGACACGAAGAAGGACGTCCACGCTACATTGGGTGGGCATAAAGCGGATATGGTCATGATGTTGCTGGAGCAAGGCATGATTGAAAGCGCAGCAGCACGCGCAAAAAAATCAAATCAACTTTGAAAACACTTTGGCCGGTATCCTCAATCTCGCTGTCTGAGAAGACGCCAGCCACAGTATGCGATGGATGATAGCCGTGGGGCTATTTAAAGCAGGAATCAACCGGAAAACATACTGGGAGAGGCACATTAAGTGCAGCATCAGCAGCCGCCCCGATTTATATTCGGCCCGGAAGCAACTGGTCGCACATTTAACCAGTGCTTTCCGAACTATTGCCACTTATCAGCCGTTTTCCGCTACCTGCTGGCGTTGGCCGCGTTAACAAGATACATCACCGGCTGGCTCCAGAAGGCCTGATCAGCTAGGTCGGTAAGGGCTTGTTCAAGAAGTTCACGGCCCTTCGAGCCGTCGAATGTGTCACGACCAAACTGAGTGAGGCCGGATTGGAGGAAATAAATCTGTTTGGGGTCTTCTTTTCCTGTTCCAATTCCGTGACCATTAACCTCTCCCTGCTCAAGCCAAGGCCCATACTGGTGCAGCCTGACCCAATATATATTCCCCATCAGCGCATTGAGCATGGCAAGACCCTCGGCCTTGTTAGCATCTGTGGGGAAAAGGCGGCCATATAGTTTTGCCACAGTCACGCCCTCTACATATTTTCCGGCCAGAAAATAGGTATAGGACGTATCGAACAACATTTTGCGAAAACTCTGCGCATCGGCCGTTGCCAGCAAGGCGCCGTCCGCCACAGTCGGCAGCAACTCAATGGCGATGTCGGCTGCGCCCAAGGGGTCCTTGTGGTCATCATACGCTCGCTGGTATTCCGCCAGAAGCGCCGCATACTGCTTGGCCCACGCAGCGGATGCCTGACCACTCGCGACACCGCCAACGGGCCGGCTCACACTTGAAAGCGCAGGAGCACTGACATGGGATTTTCCCGCATAATATTTTTTGTGGTCCTTAAGCGATAGGTTGAGAAGAAGCGGGTCGAGTATCCGGTTGAGATAAGGATCCCGGGTCAAACCTTCTGGATTTTTCTTCAACGCCTTCAGGACCGGCTTCAGGCTTCTCAGCGCACTCTTACGGTCGCCCATGCCGACTTCAGCCTGCGCTCGATAGGCGATAGTTTCCCACTTCAGCATGCTGAGAAGAGGCCTAGAGGCAAATAAGCCGGGCTGATAGCTTGCAATTGTCGGATCAGCCAGCAGATTGTTATAACCCTTCAGCGCTGCCGTAGCGGATGCGAAATCTGCCTCGAACCGGTTGCTTAGCGCCAGAAGGTCCTGCCAGCGTTCCTGATGAGCATAAAGGTCCATCAAATTGACCATCAGGTCGAAATAATTGAAATCGCTATGGAACCATTTCCTGTAGGCCGGACGGCCCGGCGCCCTGAACTGCTTCATCAGCGCGGTCAGGATGGCCTCGCTTTCTTTGAAATACCCGTTGGCCTTGTAGACGTAGGCGGCATTATATACCAGCCGTTTGGTACGTTCGTTTTTAAGCAACCGGTCCTCACCGTCGAATACCTGCATATAGCTCGCGTAACCGGACCAATAGAGCGGGCGGTCAAACAAGTCCTGCACGCTCTCGATGCCCAGCAAGGCAAAGGCTTGCTGCATCCTGAAATAGGCGCGCGCTGCGTCACCTGAAAACAGGTCATGGGCAATCAGCATATTCAGCGTCGTGATGTGGCCATACGCTACCCCTTGCGAGACATTCACCTGGTCCTTCCTCAAGTTGACCAGATCTTCCAGATAGGCGACATGTTCCGGGGTCAGGACCAGGCCATAAAGATATTTTCCGTGCCTGGGATAATCAGCAACCCGGTCAGATGACTTCAGGCCATCGGAAAAGTCGAGCGCCGCCTTGTAAAACTCTGTGCCAGCCCTGATATCCTCATCGCCCACCTTTATAAGCCGCTGCGTTTTCGCATAAACGGGTTTTGCGCCCCAGGTATCAACCAGAATATCGTTGCCGTTCAGGGCGTTGAAATAGGGTGCCAGTTCGGTCAAATACTCAAGCCCCGGAACCTCGCCCGCCCGGTTGTCGGGCTGGGCCGGACGTGATGGGTAGAAATTATTCTCAACATGGATCGTGATCCAGCTGTTACGCCAGCCGGCGATATTTTTGATGTACAGGCGCTTCAGATAGGGCGGCATGTCCGGCTGAATCAGAACACGTTCCACAAGCCGCAACAGCCCCTCCGGGCTGGCATACTGCGTTTCCGCGCTTTCCCGGGTGAAGTTCATGGTCTTGTTGGCCATATCCAGACCAATCAGATAGTCGGCCACATTGTCTTTCCAGACCTCGACCGCCTGCTGCACACGCCCCGGCCCACCACTTGCCACCCATGCCTGACGGTCCTGGCTTCGGCGCTGTTCATAGGCCGCATACTCGGCAGACCTTTTCCGGTTCTCGATCTCGCGCAGGCGGCGTTTTTCATCCTGTTCACGCTCGTAGGCTTCCTGCTCAAGGCGATCCTGTTCTGCCTCCTCAGCTTTGCGGCGCTGCTTTTCCTCATACTCCCGTTCGGCCTGCGCCCGCTCCTCCTCCAACTGTCGCACGACCTCCGGATCGCGTCGGAACGCATTTTCAATATCTCGCAGAGACTGCTGGTACGCATCCCACGTCGCATCCGCCTGACGCCGGATCGCCCTGCGTTGCTGCCGCTCGCGGGCCATCTGTTGCCACTGCTCCTGATCGGGGCCATTGTCGGCGCCGTATGTTTCCGTAGTACTGCCGGATGTCTGTCCCTCGGGTGTCCGAGTCTGCGCCGCTTGTTGCTCGGCTAATTCCTGCTGGCGGGCCAAGCCCTCCTCACGCTGTCGGGCGGCCACCTTAGTGCGGGCAAATTGTTGCACCTGCGCTACGGGGAAAGATTCAAGACTGATACGTCCGTAGTCCACTACCTCCATTATAATCTGCCGGTCGTCTGGCCTGAGAGCGTCTATCGCCTGCCGCGCAGAGGAAGGAACAACCGGTTGATTATAATAAAAGCCGCCTGCGGGCTCCTGGTTCCATTCGCCCGCGAACGAGATACTCAGGGTCCGGTCGAAACCGCTGGCTGTGTTGTAGATCCTCACCCTGAAGCCTTCGACCAGGAAGCGACCGGCCGGAATACCGGAGGGCGTTCCGGCCTGACCGGCAAAGGCATAGACCTGATCGCCTTCCACTGCGAAACTCCGCATCGTATTCAAGCCCCAAACCTGCAAATTGTCTCCGGAAACGCCGGAGGTGGCCTGTGGGTTGGCATCAATCCATTTAAGTTCGGGTATCTGATGCAATACCTCGTCCTGAAAGGCATTACGCGTATCGGACCAGCCGACGGCGGCCAATACAGCGGTCGGTAGAACAAGACTAAACCCTAGAAAGACAAACCAAAAGCGAGGTAAAAAAATCCTGATCATGTGAATTGGTATCCCCCGAATAAATACGTAAATGCGGCCCGAGACAAGGTTTCATTAGTACCTACACTACCACTATGATTGCCGAATAATGACTGTAAGATGAACCGATACTTAAGCGCAGTAAAAACACTCCCCAGATAGCCGCCATAAACCACTTTCTGTACAAGGACTGTACAAACGGTAAAGCCAACGACGATGAAATCAATCGGGGAAATATACTGAGATGAGATGCTGTATAAGGCTGAAGAAATAAAATGGCCTAGCCTTTTGGGGCTAAGCCATTGATTTTATTGGTAGCCGAGGAGGGACTCGAACCCCCGACACGCGGATTATGATTCCGCTGCTCTAACCAGCTGAGCTACTCGGCCAAAATAAAAAGCTTCAACGCGTTTGTAACTACTCAGTACAACTAAAAACAGGCTACACTGCCGTTGAAAGCTGCGCCGGTATAAAAGAGGGTCGCAGCGCAGTCAAGACGATTTTGTCACAAAATGATGCCACGATTTACCCGCACCGATAAAAAGCACCGTGGTCCCTTGCCCATGCATCAAATTGGCTCTGCCGAAACGGACACATCGGGCTTATGCTCGGGGCCACCATGTCATGATAGCGCAAGGGAGCAGTCCATGAGCAACGAACATCACTATTTCAGCCGCATCACCTGGACCGGGGCGGGTGCTGACGGCACCAAAACCTATAAAAGCTATTCGCGCGATTATGACATGGAGATGGCGGGCAAGATCAAGATACCGGGCTCTTCTGACCCTGCCTTCCGGGGCGACGCCACCCGGCACAACCCGGAAGACCTTCTTGTAGGGGCAACGGCGTCATGCCACATGCTTTGGTACCTGCACCTGTGCGCGGTGAACGGCATCATTGTCACCGGCTATGAGGATAAGGCGGAGGGCATCATGACCGAAGGCGGCGACACACCCGCGCGCTTCACCAAAATAATCCTGCGCCCGCACATCACCATCACGCCAGAGAGCGACGCCGACAAAGCCATGTCACTGCATCATGTCGCGAACGAGAAATGCTTTATCGCCAATTCGCTTAATTGCCCGGTGGTGCATGAGGCCACGATTGAGAAAAAATGACGGCTTGCAGGCGGCTTATTTTTCGCCCGCATAGGCCAGCACCACATCAATGGTATGTTCGGTAAAGCGGTCGCGGCGGGCTTTGTCCACGCCGTCCAGTTTCATCACGGTCAGCATTTGCGAGGCGGCCAAAAGAATACGGGCATCGTCACGGTCATCGCGTTGTTTGCCGTCCCGCGCGCTATTCAAAATGCTGGTCAACTTATCAAGAATGATCGTCTGCTGGGTTAAAAAGCGTTGCCTGATCGCCGGCGCGAAGTTGGTGCTCCAGTTAAGCCAGACCTGCGTGTAGGCTGGGTCCTCCTCCGCCCGTATCGTGGCATGTTCCGCCAGGGCGGTCAGCAATTGCGCCACTGTTAACCCCTCAGGGTCTACCTCATCGAAAACAGCAAGGTTCTGCACGGCAACATCGTCCAGCACGGTTTCGATCAAAGCTTCGCGCGTTGGGAAATAAACGAAGGTGGTGGCTACCGAGACACCGGCACGCTTTGCAATATCGGCATGCTTTGCTTCGCCAATACCCTTTTCGGCAAACAGCGCCACTGCGGCTTGCAGAAGCTGGCGGCGCCGTTCGGACGGACTAAGCCGCGTGCGTTTCGCTTTTTTCGTCACAGCTATCCCTTTGCTTTTGAATTTCTACTTACCGTTTGCGACCCGCAGTGATCAAGCTGCTATTTATTGTGCCGGCTATCGGCTATGTGCAGTTTTACTTTACCACACCATTCAACTTTGCGACGTTGCACACCAGAGCACAGTGCGCAACGGCCCGCAGGAACACAGATGTCAGGGACTTCAAACAATCGACGCCGAATCATCCTGCACTGCGGCGCGCCGAAAACAGGCACCACAAGCCTGCAGCATTTTTTCTATGATCACGCCGATGCGCTGGAACACGCGGGTACTTATGTGCCCAAACGGCTATTCAATAAAGGCGATGTGGACTCCCTGCACCGCCATATGTTGGCCATGCTGGTTGACCAGAACTACAAAGCGCCATTGGCCGCTGCGCGAGACCGGCTGCGTCACTTGTTTCACTCTCCGCACATACATACCCTATTGATTTCAAATGAAGACTTGCTGGGCAGCCCGGTTGCCTCCAATCACGACAGCTTTTTCCCCCACGCGCACAAGATGATCCCCCGGCTTGGGGAGCTTCTCGCCGGCTATGAAGTTGAAGTACGCTATTTCATCCGGGCATACGCCGGTTTTCTGGCAGCCTGTTACGTGCAGGACTTGCGGCGCGGTGCAACGTCAACGCTTGACAGCTATCTGGCCGGCATCGATGCAGACACCGTTAACTGGATGCGCTGCGTCGGCTTGCTACAAGAGACTTTCGGCGCTCGCAACGTTGCCATCTTCGACCATGCGTCACTGCTTGCTTCACCGCAAGCCACCGTGGAAATGGCGTTCGGTGACATCATCCCCGCTTTACCCCCCTTCTCGGCTAAGGGTTACGGGAAAAACCGCTCAGTCAGCCTCAGTACGGCACACGCCATGCAACGCAGCAATAGTTTTACAGCTTCCCTTCCGCCCGCTTGGCGAAGCATCGCCCGCAGTTTTCTGCGCCGGACATATTTTGCCTTGCGTGCCCACCGTGACCAATCCCGCAGCCGGCCAAAAGTTGTTTTGCCAGATACTGCCGCTGCCGACTTTTCCCGACGCTACCGCCAGCATTATGCTGCCCTCGACGTCACTCTTCCCAAAGCCACGACGCCGGCACCATAATTTATTGACAATATTATCAATAAATGACAAGCTTCTCCTGATTTAACATATATCCTATGCGGGGAAGGCATTATGGTTGACCATCTGACATCTCAGGATCCAGCTGCCAGCGGCGCCAATTGGCGCGACAGCAAACGTTATCTCTGGCCGCTACCGGTTCTCCTGAGCGCCATCCCCCTCCTTTCGTGGTGGTTGTATGCCAGCACCGGCAACGAATGGACACTGTGGCTGTCGCCGGTCTTCTTTTATGTGCTTATCCCAATGATCGAGATGGCTTTCGGGGAGGACACCTCCAACCCGCCACGCGATGCCATCCCCTTCCTGCGCGATGATCCCTTCTACCGCTGGTCAGCCTTTGCCGCCCTGCCTGCGTCTTATGTCGTCTGGATTATTGGCGCATGGTATGTCGCGGTGATGGACCTGAGCTGGAGTGCCTATCTGGCTGTCACTGTTGCAAACGGTCTCATGGGCGCAGGCGCGCTGAACACCGCCCACGAAGTTGGCCACCGCCGTGACAAGACATCAAAAAATGTCGCGCGCTTCCTGCTGTGCCTGTGCGGCATGGGCCATTTCCGTATCGAACATAACCTCGGCCACCATGTTGAAGTTGCCACACCGCAAGACAGCGCCACCGCCATGATGGGCGAAAGCTTCTATGAATTCGTATTGCACGAGTTGCCGGGCGGCTTCAAGCGTGCCTGGCGCATTGAGAAGACCCGACTTGGGCGCAAGGGCAAATCTGCCTTCTCGTTTGAGAATGAAGTCTTCCTCAACACACTGATCACCGCCGCTATGTACGGCGCCTTCGTTGTGATCCTTGGTTGGGGTGTGCTGCCCTATCTCCTGGGCGGCGCGCTGCTGTCGAACCTGATGCTTTCAAGCGCCAACTATATTGAACATTACGGCCTGATGCGCAGCCAGCGTGATGACGGCCGGTACGAGCGGGTGCAACCGCACCACAGCTGGAACGCCAACCACATCGTCTCAAACGTGATGCTCTATCACCTGCAGCGTCATTCGGACCATCACGCCCATGCCGAGCGGCCATACCAGTGCCTGCGGCATTTTGATACGTCGCCCCAGTTGCCTGCGGGCTACTTCACCATGTTTATGGCCGCATGGAACCCGCCTATCTGGTTTGCCATCATGGACAAGCGTGTAGCCGAACAACACGGTTTTGATATGACAAAAGCCTATATGAAGCCGTCGAAACGTGCCCGCCTGATGGCAAAATTCCACCGGCCAGCAGCCACCATGCAAGCGGCAGAGTAATTTGTCGTCTTGAGCATTTTTTTATAATGCAGCGCTTATCCCCCTGCTGAGAATTGATGCGAGCCCGCATAAGCTCAAATCATCAACAGACAGGAGACAGACCATGCTCGGTTGGGCGTTAACATTCTTTATTCTGGCAGTGATTGCCGCCGCTCTCGGTTTTGGTGGCCTTGCAGGCACCCTCGCGTGGGCAGCAAAGTGGCTCTTCTTTGCCTTCATCATCCTTTTCATTGTCGCGCTGGTTGCCAATATCATCAGCGGACGCCGCACCCCGCCACCACTTTGATAACAGGCGGGTAAGGTGAAAGAAAACGGGCGCTCCAATGCAAAGTTGGGGCGCCCGCTTTTACATGCTCTGGCATTGCACGGCTCTGGTAAGCCGATAAGGCGCCGGCTCACGCCGCCGAGAGACGGGGGTCGACACTTTCAGCCTGATCGATCCAGCCACCGCCCAGCACACGATCACCGTCATAAAAGACTGCCGCCTGCCCCGGTGCCACACCGGCCTCAGGCGTGTTGAGCACCAGATGCGCACGCGCACCGTCCAGAAACAGGGTCGCTGGCACACCGGGACGGGTAGACCGAATCTTCGCGATCACTTCAAGGCCGTCCTCGGGCACCGTTTCACCAATCCAGTTCACATCCTTCACGCCGATGGCACGAATAAGCAAGGCTTCCTTCGGCCCAACAATTACCTGCTTTTCCGCAGGATTCAGCTTCACGACATAAAGCGGTTCCGTGGTGCCGCCCACACCCAGGCCGCGACGCTGGCCGATCGTGTATTTCACGATGCCATCGTGGGTGCCAAGCACATTGCCGTCCACGTCCACGATATCACCAGGTTCAAGCGCGCCGGGACGCAGACGCTCGATCACATCGACATAGCGACCCTCCGGGACAAAACAAATGTCCTGACTATCGGGTTTGTCAGCCACCGACAGGCCAAAACGCTCTGCGCATTCGCGGGTAGCTGTCTTGTCCATAGCCCCGAGCGGAAAACGAAGGAAATTCATCTGCTCCTGCGTGGTGGCAAACAGGAAATAGCTCTGGTCCTTGCCGCTGTCATTGCCGCGCACAAGGCGCGCTTTGCCGTCATCGGCGACAACACGCTGTACATAGTGCCCGGTCGCCATGCAATCCGCGCCCAAGTCGCGGGCAGTATGCAGCAGATCCTTGAACTTCACTGTCTGGTTGCAGCGAACACAGGGGATCGGTGTTTCGCCTTTAATATAGCTGTCGGCAAACTCTTCCATCACCTGATTCTTGAAGCGACTTTCATAATCCAGAACATAATGCGGAATACCAAGCGCCCCGGCCACGCGGCGCGCGTCGTGAATGTCCTGACCGGCGCAGCAACTGCCTTTTTTCTGAACGGCAACACCGTGGTCATAAAGCTGCAAGGTAATGCCCACCACGTCATACCCTTCTTCCTTGAGAAGGGCTGCCGTGACAGAGCTGTCCACGCCACCTGACATAGCAACAACCACGCGCGTATCAGCCGGCGCACGATCAAAGCCAAGGCTGTTGATCCCACCCATATATGCTGTGGTGTCGCGTGTATCAGACATTTCCTACTACTTTCGTCCAGATTTCAAAATCTGCCGTGCATATAAGCCTTGGGAGGCAACGGTGCAAGCGTTTCCGCCTTATTTTCCGCACCAGCGTTTTTTGCCCGGCAATATCAGCCCCGCATAATGCCACAATTCCACACCCATTAGCCAGATCCGCTATTTTCCTAGATTTTACAGCTTTGTTCAAAACTGGCCCGGCCTTTGCTTATTGGTGGGTGAACAAATCCCGTCCCGCGACAGAAGCAACGGACAGGACAACAAGACTGGTAAGATCGAATGGACCCGATTAGTCAAATGATGCAGGCGCATGGCGCCACTTCAAGTCAAGCTGCGGCTGCCCTTTTCGGCTCTCAGCCCACTACGGAGGGGCATGAAAGTGGTTTTGCCGCACTATTTGGCGGCCTGATGCAGGGCTTTCAGGCAGACAATGCCAAAGGCGGAGTGGCTGTTGACGGTATACGGGCGCTTGAACAGCTCTCCCCCGCGCAGGCAGAGTTTCTGGCCGCCCTTGGTGTCACGATCCCGGCTGAACAACAACCTGCATCCTTTCAAGGCGATCTCGGCGCGTTGACGACAAACAGCGTGGATGCCGCTGCAACGGACGCAAGCGCAGCCGAGGCTGATTTTGCCAAGCTTCTGCCAGCGTCCCTTATACAGGTTAATATAGCCGCAACGGCAAACGCCACAGGCTCGCCTGAGACGGCGCAGTTGCCATTGGCCGACATTGCTTCCCTGCCAGAAGGTGTCAAAACGGACCTGTTGAACACGCTGCAAGGCATGACAACCACAGGCACGCTTCCCGCGCTAACCCTGACAGCCCCTAATGGCGAGGCCCATATTCTCCCTGTGGAGGAACTTGCGGCCCTTATAAATACACCGGAGCCGGCGCAGGGTGTCGTTGGTGCGCCACAGACAGTTGCTGCGCAGACTACTGCCCATGAAGTCGCAAACCCCGTCGTGACAGCACCTCCGCCCCCGGCAAGCGCGCAGGCTGGGGCTGAACAAGCCACAAGCGACACACTGTCCGCCGGTCTGGTTACGCCGACCGCAGAAGCGGTAAATGCCGCACCTGCCGCCAGCGCGAATGACGCCGCTGCCTCGGACGCTGCTGCAAACGACGCTGCTGATATGGCAAATGTTGCCACCGCAGCACAGCTCGCAAACGCAGGGAAACAAGCCACAACGGCAAGCAATGACGCGCAGCAGAAAGCAGCAGACCAGACGGCACAAGACATGGCGGACGGCTATGTGGTTGCCGCCAATCCGCAACAGAATAACGCTGTGCAAAGCAACGCTGGCCAAGCCCAGAAAAAAACCGCTACCACCATAGCTGACAAGGTTCTGTCTGCCACGGGTGAGGACGGCAAAGCTGCCCCGAGCCGCCCTGACACCCTGACAGCCCGGCCCTTAGACCCGGTAGCTGCCCGGCCCGAGACCATGCCGCAAATGAATGCTGCACGGGATCCTTTGCTGACGATGACACCCGAGCGCCTCACTGGCCTGCCGGATGGTTCCGCCGCCGACATTGTCTCAACCGGCCTTTCCGGCATGCGGGGCGACGGTGGTTTCATGGCCAGCATGAGCCTGCTTGGCGGTAACGCGTCACGCGGCCTGCAGGGCCATGTGGCAAAACAGCTTAACATGAGTGTCTCCAAGGCGGTCAAAGCAGGTGAACAGGAGTTTACCATGCGGCTTGACCCGGCGGAGCTTGGCCGCGTGCAGGTAAAACTGCGTTTCATGGATGGCGGCCGTGTTCATGCGCAGGTCATTGCAGAGCGCCCGGAAACCCTGGAGCTGCTGCAGCGCGACGCCCGAGGGCTTGAACGCGCCATCGACGCGAGCGGTGGCAAAACACAGGGTGCAACAATTGAATTCAGCCTTGACCAGGGCAGTGGTGAAGAAAGTGCGGGCAAGGCATTCGCCGAAGCTGTGCAACAGGAAAAAATGCGGGATGAACTTGCCGCACGCTCAGCCGGTGGCCACGCTGCCGCACATGGCGACGATGACGCGGGTATGGGCGACGTACCGCTGGATGAAATCCTCCCTTATGTCGATGCCGAAACCGGCCTCGATATCCGGGTATAAGTGGTAAGACAGGAAGGTAACAGGTAGATGGTAGACAGTGTAACAGGCACCGGCACAAGCCAGTATCAGTCCGCTGCAGACAACTCGGCCACCGGGCTCGCCAATAACTTTGACGACTTCCTTGTGCTGCTGACCACCCAGCTGATGAATCAGGATCCGATGGACCCGATGGACAGTAGCCAGTTCACCGAACAGCTTGTGCAATTCTCGGGCGTCGAACAACAGATCAAGACCAACAAAAACCTTGAGACTTTGGCAAGCCTTACCATGATGAACCATCAGGCTTCCATGGCTAGTTATCTCGGCAAAGATGCGCTCGTGCCCGGCATATATGGTGAGTTTGATGCCGAAAGCACTGATGGCGGCAATGAAATCCACTGGCGTTACAATTTGCCGGTAGAAGCGGCCTCCGTAAAAATAGAGATCGCCAACAGTCAGGGACATTATGTTTATGAGGCCGATGGCAAAGCCCTCGCCGGTACGCACGACTTTGTCTGGGATGGTGATCTGGGCGACGGCACGTTTGCCGAACCCGATACCTATGCGCTTAAAATTACCGCACTTGATGAGGATGGTGGCACGCTCGAAGTTGGTACAGCAGTACGTGGCAAGATCCAGTCGGTAGACATGACAGACACGGAAGCCCTGTTCAATGTGGGCGGCAACTATGTTTATCAAACCAATATCGTGCAGCTCTATAACAATTAGATGCTGCAGGAGTTAAGTCGGGCCGAAGCGCCCGTCCCCGCCCCAAACCCTTGTGGTTAAAGGGCTAGAGCAGAAAGCCCAAAGCCAGTGAAAACGCAAAAGAGAGTTTAGGAGAAGTAACATGGCATTCACTGCTCTGGCAGCAGGCGTATCAGGCCTCCAAGCCTTCACCGAAGGCGTTGGTGTCATCGCTGATAACATCACAAACGTAAACACGATTGGGTACAAGGAAACACGGTCACGTTTTTCAACGCTCGTGACCGAGACCGCGGCCCTGTCGTCCTATTCACCCGGCGGCGTACGCGCCTTCTCCGATACACTTGTATCGAAGCAGGGCCTGCTGCAGCCGTCTGGCTCCGCGACCGACCTGTCGATTGATGGTGCCGGCTTCTTTGTTGTACGCCAAGGCACCAGTGCCGAGGATACAAACGGCGAATTTCTTTATACCCGCGCTGGAGCCTTCAGCCAGGATAACGAAGGATTTTACAAGAACACCGCAGGTCTTTACCTGATGGGTTGGCCAACTGATGCCAACGGTACCGTCAGCGCAAGTAACCAAAGTGACCTTGGTGAATTGCAGCCGATCAACATCAACAACCTGAACGGTTTTGGTGCAGCAACAAGCGAAGTTTCACTGCGGGTCAACCTTGCGACCAACACCGAAGTCACGCCAAGCACCATTTATGATCCCTCTACCACATATAACGCCGGCTCTAACCCGACCGGGCTGGGCGCAATGGCAGCGGGCGTTGTGGAAGCCGACTTTCAAACCAACGTGACCATCTTCGACAGTCAGGGGCGTTCGCACCTTGTAAACGTATCGGCTGTGAAAACCGGTACAAATACCTGGAACTATGAAATCCATATGGATGACCCGTCGGTGGTGGATGCCACCGATCACCCGAACGGGCTGATCGCATCCGGTGAAATGTCATTCAACCCTGACGGTTCGATCGATCTGGAGACTGTAGACGACGCAGCGACGTCAACCATGTCGGATTATTCAGGCTCGCCCATCACCTTCCCGGGTGGATCCATTGCTATTCACTATGACAACACTGGCGGCACGGAAGTGGAAGAGGGCTCAATCTCCTTTGACTTTGGTGATGACGGATTCAAAAACGGCTTCGTGCAGTCATCAACCGAATCTGCCCGGCTGTCATTCAGTGTCGACGGTGCCGCATTCGGCAACATCAACGGCGTGTCGATTGGTGAAGACGGTATTGTTACAGCGCTCTTTGATAACGGTCTTACCCTCAGCGTTTACAAGTTGCCGGTGGCAGTATTTCAGAACGCAGATGGCCTGAGCCGTCGCCAAGGCAATGCTTTTGGTTCGTCCGATTTGTCAGGCGAAGTCAACCTCCAACACCCTGGAGAAAGTGGCGCAGGTAAAGTGGCACCCAACTCGCTTGAGCAGTCGACCGTCGATCTTGCGAGCGAATTTGCCGAACTGATCAAGGTTCAACGTGCTTTCTCCGCCTCCACGCGGATCATCACCACGTCAGACCAGATCCTGGAAGAGCTGACCAGGCTCTAGTATCAGTTCGCCATAGCTGGCTGATATCTCTTTTGCGCAGACCGGGTGGCCCATTTGGGTCACCCGGTTCTGTTTCTGGGGGTAAAAAAGTTAACCCGCTGTTAACCCTAGCCATTAGGCATTTTTTAAACGCCGCGTGCCTATAGTGAGCACTGCCAACAAAGGTGGTGTGTAGTTCATGGCGCGTGAAACAAATAAAAAACTGGTCATCGGACCGACGGGAAAACCCTTAACGCTCTCGGATTTGCCCAGTGCAAATACACAACGTTGGGTGATCCGCCGCAAAGCTGAAGTGGTTGCCGCCGTTCAGGGGGGGCTTTTAAGCCTCGAAGAGGCATGCCAGCGTTACTCACTGTCGGTAGAAGAGTTTCTTTCCTGGCAACAGGCAATCAACCGAAATGGTCTGGCGGGGCTCCGCACGACCAGAATTCAAAAATATCGCGGTCCAACATCACCCTGACATAATATCTTAATGATGCCCGAATGCGCAGAACTCTGCGCATTCCGCGCATGATCTCCATATTTCAGAATATTTTCCTTTACATTTATAGGCAATTTTTGCCTAGATTTAACTATCTGTTTACTGTGACAGCGTAAGTTGAGCGGAATTACCGCTGTCACAGGCGGGGGTTATTACAGGTGCACAATTTCCGAGGTGCGAGTTGGACGGTCTTCTTCAGTTTTTAAGGAATCTCGGCACAGGTCGATTGATTCTTCTCACGGTTGTCGGTTTTGCCGTTGTGATGTTTTTCACGATGATCATCGGCCGTTGGCAAACAGCGCCCATGACAGTGTTATACACGGACCTTGATCCCGCGAACGCAGCAACCATTGTGCAGCGCCTCGAGAGCGAGCAAATTCCCTACGAGACCGAGGCTGGCGGCCGCATTCTGCGTGTTCCCCGCGATCAGGTTGATCGCCTTCGGCTGACCCTCGCGGGTGAAGGCTTGACCGGTAGTGTCGTCGGCAAGGAAATCTTCGATCAGGATAGTGGCTTTGGCCGCACCAGTTTCGAACTGAACGTGAACTATGTTCGCGCGGTCGAGGGCGAGATCGCCCGGACCATAAAATATCTCGGCAGTGTTTCTGAAGCCCGTGTCCATATTGTGATGCCGGAACGCCGCCCGTTTCAGCGGGAAGCGTCGGAACCGACCGCATCCATCATGATTCGCACCAATGGCGCCACACTCGGCAGCCGGGAAGCTCAGGCCATTCAGGCGCTGGTGGCAACAGCGGTTCCCGGCCTGTCGCCGGAACGTGTCACAATTTCGGATACCAGCGGTCGCCTGCTGGTGGACGGCGCAGCAGAACGGAACCAGTTTGGCGGATTTTCCAATATAGAAGAGGCCCGACTGGCGAAAGAACGCCTTTACCGTGACAAGATCGAACAACTGCTGGCTCGCCGGGTTGGAGAAGGCCGGGTCCGGGCAGAAGTTTCCGTCACCATGGACACCAGCCGGACAACAACAAGCCAGGTCAGTTATGATCCGGACGCTCAGGTCATCCTAAGCCAAAACGTGGTTGAGGAAGAAAGCCAGGACAGCGACCAGGTTGGCGGTCAGGTCACCATGGCCAATAACCTGCCCGATGCGCAGGGTGTGGGCAACACACCCTCCAGCCTCGCCAAAAAGACCCAGGAAACCACTAACTTCGAGAATTCGAAGACCGAGACAGTGACCATACAGGAGCCGGGAAAACTGACCCAGATACGGGTCGCGGTACTTGTCGACGGCGAGCGAACCCTTGATAGCGAAGGCAACACGACCGACTATCAGGAACGCAGCGCCGAAGAGATAGACCTGCTTAAAAACCTCGTTCTGACTGCGATCCCCTATGACGAGACTCGTGATGACGAGGTCACCGTTGCATCCATGCGCTTTATCGACCCGGAGCCTTTCTCCGCCTCTGAAGCCGCCTTTAATCTCTTTGGTCTGAACAAACAGGACCTGCTTGAGATACTGACCGAAGGCGGTGTCTTCGTATCGGTTATCCTGATTATCCTGCTGGTCGTGCGTCCGCTTGTGATGCGCTTGATTGAAGCGATACCGGAGGCCGCGCCACCACCGCCACCAGGGCAGATAGAAGACCGCACCGCAGATACGCCCGCAATTTCAGGACCACCCGCCGGTGGAGGCGGCAATGATAGCGGCATTACGCCAGAACTGATGGCGTTGGCCGCCGCAGGGAATGAAGACGCTGCACTTGCTATTCGGCTGGCGCGCGAAAGTGGTGCACTCACTAAGGAAAACATGCGAACCGACGCAAAAATAGATGTGGCACAGGTTGAAGGCCGTATTCAGGAAAGCGCCATCAAGAAAGTTGCCGACATCATTCGGTCAAACCCGGATGAATCCGTCGCGATCGTTCGGACATGGCTTTATGCCGACTAAGGTGGCTATGACACCAGCCGCATTGTGTATAACGACAAGAGCATAGGTAGGACTGTGGCAGATTTAACCAAAATGCAAGGATCGCAGAAGGCCGCAGCCTTCATGCTGGCTATCGGCGAGGAACACGGCCGCGCGATCTGGGAGAACCTGTCTCAGGACGAAGTTAAGGAACTGTCCCAGCACATGTCTACGCTTGGCGCCATCGACGCTGTGGATGTGGAGGAGTTATTTGTCGAATTTGCCTCCAAGGTTTCCACGGTTGGCAATCTCAATGGGTCCTTCGAAAGTACAGAGCGCCTTCTAAAGAAAATGCTGCCGGGCGACCGCGTGCAACAGATCATGGATGAAATTCGTGGTCCGGCTGGGCGCACCATGTGGGACAAGCTCGGCAATGTGAACGAAGTGGTGCTGGCAAGTTACCTGAAAAATGAATACCCCCAAACGGTGGCCGTGGTTCTGCAAAAGATCAAGGCTGAGCACGCCGCCCGTGTTCTTGCCGTGCTGCCGGAAGATTTTTCCATGGAGGTCATCATGCGCATGCTTCGGATGGAAGCGGTGCAGAAAGACATCCTCGACAAGGTGGAACAGACTTTGCGCGTTGAATTCATGAACAACCTGGCGCGCACCAGCCGCCGGGACAGCCATGAGACCATCGCCGAGATTTTCAATTATCTCGACCGGTCAGCGGAAAGCCGGTTCCTCGCGGCCCTTGAGGACCGCAACCGTGACAGTGCAGAACGCATCCGTGCACTGATGTTTACCTTCGAGGATCTCGCCAACCTCGACCCGTCCGGTGTACAAACCTTGCTGCGTAATGTGGACAAAGACAAACTTGCTTTGGCCATGAAAGGTGCCTCTGATACCTTACGTGACCTCTTTTTCTCCAACATGTCCGAACGTGCGGCCAAAATCCTGCGCGAAGACATGGAGGCCATGGGCCCCGTGCGACTGCGCGACGTGGACGAAGCACAAATGGACATGGTCAACAAAGCCAAAGACCTTGCAGAAGCTGGTGAAATCCTGCTCTCCGACAATAAGGGCGAAGATGAACTTATCTATTAAAGGCATGATACCGTAAATGGCTGAGCCCGTAAAATACCGTTTTGACCAGGCCTTCGATGGCGGCGCCAAAAGCCGCTATGACGAAGAACTTGACCGTGTACGCGCCGATGCGGAGCGTTTAAAGACCGACGCTTTCAACCAAGGCCTTGAAGAGGGGCGTAAACAGGCCCTGAGTGAGATAGAAAACGCCACCAAGGACCTGCTGGCACAAATTGAACAGGCGGCGCATGGCTTGTTCTCCCAGCGCGCTCAACTGGAAACCAGCCTGAAGCAGGACATGGTGCAACTCGCATATTCGATTGCGTCAAAGCTCTCGCCCGCGTTGCTCCGTGCCCACCCCATGGCGGAAATAGAAGCACTGATCGAAGACTGCATGGCCACTATGGTCAAGGAACCTCGCCTCGTCGTGCGGGTAGCGGAACCACTGGTGGATGCGGTCAATGAACGACTTGAAGACCTGAAGGCCGCCACAAGCTTTCCGGGCGATATCGTGATGATAGGCGAACCATCCTTTGGCCCACAGGACTGCCGTGTGGAATGGCCTGATGGCGGAACCGAACGTAAACACGACATAACAATCAGCCAGATCGAAAGCGCCGTACAGCGTTTTGTCATGCCTGAGGATGTGCCTGCGCCGCAAGCAAAGGACACTTCCACCAACGGCGCGGCTGCACACGATGAAAATGCTCAGGGATAAAGAGGAATAGTCAATGGCAAACGACCAGGAAAACAACGGGGGTGACGTCGGCCTGCAGAACCTGTCTGACGGCAATGCCAAGTCGCCGGACCTGGCGCCGAAAGAGGACGGTCAGGTAAGGTCTTCGCAGGAACTTGAGCCAGTATTTGACGTACCGGTTAGGGTTCAGGCGGTGCTTGGAAAATCGACCCTAGAGGTCAGCCAGTTGCTGAAGCTCGCGCCCGGCGCTGTTATAGAACTCGACCGCAAGGTTGGTGAAGCAATTGATATATATGTAAATAATCGCTTGGTTGCGCGTGGAGAAGTGGTGTTGGTGGAAGATCACCTGGGTGTCACCATGACCGAAATCATCAAACTTGACGGCGGCGTTGCCTAGGTTCGGCAACATGAGGGGGGCAAGCTCACGATGAGTACATTATTCGGCATGCTGGCAGCATTTTTGCTGGTTGGAGGCGCCATCTGGCTTGGTGGGTCACCGCTGGCATTCGTCAATTTGCAAGGCGTACTGATTGTTGTGCTTGGAACCTTTGCTGTCACTGCAATCAGTTTTCGGATTCAGGAAATGATCACCCTGCCCGTCAATATCTGGCAACTTTTGCGCCATGGGCAGCGTGATCCCAGCGAAGAAGCGATCAAGGTTCTGAAGATTGCAGTTGAAAGCCGTAAACATAACGACGTGTTGATGCTGGAGAAATTATTGCCCCGTTTGAAGGATACACCCTTCCTCGCGCAGGCGATCCAGCTTGTGGTGGACGGTGCTGAGCCAGACGAGATTGAACAAATCCTGCGGCGCGAAGCCAGTACGGCTTCCTCACGCCATATGCGCGCGGTTGATTTTCTGCGGCGCGCAGGTGATGTCGCTCCGGCCATGGGCCTGATCGGTACACTTATCGGCCTTGTGCGCATGCTGGGCAACCTCGACAACCCGGCCGAAATCGGCCCGGCGATGGCGGTGGCCCTTTTGACGACATTCTACGGTGCCGTGCTCGCGCACCTGGTTTTCATACCGCTTGCGGCGAAAACGGAGCATTGCACCGACGAAGAGCAACTTGTGAACAACCTCTATTCAATGGGGGCAAACTCAATCCGCCGGAAGGAAAATCCGCGCAGGCTTGAAATGCTCCTGAATACAATTTTGCCGCCTGCAAAACGGGTTACTTTTTTCAAATAGGCGACAAATCGCATGGGCCGCACAGGCAGCGGCGACATGGTACGGAGACGACAAATGCGACTACTCATTGTGGGCACCTTGAACGGGCAACTTGGCGCCGCCAGCCAGATCGCGATCGAACGCGGGGCGAAAGTAACACACGCCCCCGACATAGACACAGCGTTGGGCACCTTGAGGACACGTGGGGCAGACCTGTTGATGGTCGAAATTTCGCTGGACATCCCCTCGCTGATACCAAAATTGAGAGCAGAACACTTCTCAATCCCGGTGGTGGCCTGCGGCATCGGCACGGACCCCAAGATCGCAGCAGCGGCCATTCGTGGTGGTGCCAAGGAATATATCCCCCTGCCCCCCGATGCAGAGTTGATTGCCGCTGTGCTTGAAGCCGTCACGGAAGAGAGCCAGTCTTTCATATATCGCGACCCAATCATGAAAAATGTTGCCGCACTCGCCGAACAGGTAGCGCCCAGTGAAGCCAGCATCATGATCACCGGGGAAAGCGGGACAGGCAAGGAAGTCATGGCGCGCTTTGTGCACCAGAAAAGCCGCCGCGCGAACAAGCCCTTTGTCGCGGTAAACTGTGCTGCCATACCAGAAAATCTGCTGGAATCCGAGCTGTTCGGCCACGAAAAAGGCGCCTTTACCGGTGCTGTCGCGCGTCGGATCGGCAAGTTTGAGGAAGCGGACGGCGGCACTCTGCTGCTCGATGAGATTTCCGAGATGGACGTGCGTCTGCAAGCCAAGCTGTTGCGTGCCATTCAGGAGCGCCAGATCGACCGCGTGGGCGGTGCCAAACCCGTTAACGTTAATATCCGTATTATCGCAACCTCCAACCGCAACCTGCAGGAAGAGGTCAAGGCCGGCAATTTCCGCGAGGATCTGTTCTTCCGCCTCAATGTTGTGAACCTCCGTGTTCCGTCACTTCGGGAACGGCCAGCCGACATTCAGGCACTGGCGAACTATTTCGCCAAAAAATATGCCGAAGTTAATCAGGTGCAGGAACGCACGATATCGGACGACGCCATCAGGATGCTGCAGTCTCACAACTGGCAAGGCAACGTGCGGGAGCTTGAGAACACCATACACCGCGCCGTTTTGCTTGCGACGGGCGACGACATCTCAACCTCGGCGATCCTCTTGCCGGATGCGAGCGGTAATATCAGCTTTGGCGCGGCGCCGGTTATGGCCCCTACCGAGAGTAACGGCGGGGCACCTGCCACGGATTTCACTGGGGACATGGCAGATGACAGCGCGGCCACCCTCGTTGGCAAAACAGTTGCCGAAGTAGAACGTGAGTTGATCATCGATACACTCAAGCATTGTCTTGGCAACAGGACGCATGCAGCCAATATCCTTGGCATTTCAATCCGAACCCTCAGAAACAAACTGAACCAGTATCAGACTGAAGGTGTTTCAGTTCCGCAACCCGGCGCTCCGGTTTAAGGTGGTTTAGGCTAAAAATGACACTCCACGAGCATATAGCATGAGCGACACAGCGTCAGGCGGTGCCCCCCAAGGCGGCGGCGGAGACGGCGGTGGCGGCGGGCCCTTTGGCGGTGCCGCGCTAAACGCGCTGCTGGGTGGTGTCCGGAGTTCAGACGTCGCCTTTGCGCTGGGCATGGTGACCATCATCATGATGTTGATCATGCCGATGCCCAGTTGGCTGCTCGATGTGATGCTTGCGGCGTCCATTACCTTTTCGGTCATGGTATTGATGACCTGCATCTTCATTAGCAAACCCCTTCAGTTCAGCAGTTTCCCAACCGTCCTGCTGATTGCCACCATGCTGCGATTATCTCTCAATATGGCGTCCACCCGGCTTATCCTCTCAGAAGGGCATACCGGCACGGATGCCGCAGGCAAGGTGATCGAGGCCTTTGGTTCCTTTCTGATGGGGGGGCAGGTTGTTATCGGCATTATCGTTTTTGCCATTCTTGTAATTGTGAATTTCATGGTCATCACCAAGGGCTCAGGCCGTATCGCAGAAGTCGCGGCCCGCTTCAGTCTGGACGCCATGCCCGGTAAACAGATGGCGATTGACGCCGACATGTCCGCTGGCCTGATTGACGAAAACGAAGCCAAGATCCGCCGTAAGGAGCTTGAGGACGAAAGCACCTTCTTCGGCTCGATGGACGGTGCGGCCAAGTTTGTTCGCGGGGATGCCATTGCCGGTATCCTCATCACCCTGATCAACATCGTCGGTGGCATCGTTATCGGTGTCGCGATCAATGACATTTCGCTTTCCGACGCCATGAACCAGTACACCATCCTGACAGTGGGCGATGGCCTGGTCTCGCAGATTCCCGCGCTGATCGTCTCGACCGCTGCCGGTATGCTGGTCACCAAGGCGGGTGTAACCGGACAGACCGACAAGGCCCTGTTTGGCCAACTCAGCAGCTACCCGCGTGCGCTGGGCGTAACGTCGGCACTACTCTTTGGCATGGGCATGATGCCCGGTATTCCCCTGTTACCGTTTGCACTTTTTGGCGGCACCCTTGGCTACATGGCTTATGCTATTGCCAACAAGCGCGACAAGGCCGCTGCAGCCGAAGTTCAGGCCTCCAAGCAGGCAGAGCACACTGCGGTGCCCGCCGAAGAGCCTATCAGCTCCGCGCTTGCAATCGACCAGCTCAGGCTTGAGCTCGGTTACGGTTTGCTGACCCTCATCAATGATGACAGCGGTTTCCGCCTTACCGATCAGATCAAGGCACTGCGACGGCAACTGGCCTCCGAGATGGGTTTTGTCATGCCGTCCGTGCGTATTCTGGATAACATGCAACTACCGGCCAATACTTATGTGTTGCGTGTGAAGGAAACCGAGGTTGGCCGCGGCGACATCCGCCCCGGCATGCTGCTGGTCATGGACCCAGAAGGCCAGCCCGTGCAGATACCTGGTGAAGCCACCACCGAACCCGCGTTTGGCCTGCCTGCCACTTGGGTGGATTCCGGCGCGCGCGAGGAAGCCAGCTTCCGCGGCTATACCGTTGTGGACGCTGCCACGGTCATCACCACCCACCTCACAGAGGTGATCAAGGACAACATGTCTGAACTGCTCTCTTACGCCGAGACGCAGAAACTTCTCGACGATCTGCCAAGCGACCACCAGAAACTGGTAGCCGATATCGTGCCAAGCCAGATCACCACATCCAGCATCCAGCGTGTGCTGCAAGCGCTGTTGAGTGAGCGTGTGTCGATCCGTGACCTTCCCACAATTCTGGAGGGCATCGCCGAAGCCACCGGCTTCACGCAGAACATCGTCTCTATTACCGAGCATGTGCGCACCCGTCTCGGTCGCCAGCTATGCTCGGCCTACTCCAACCAGCAGGGGCTGGTGCCGCTTATCACGCTCTCGCCCGAGTGGGAGCAGGCGTTCGCCGAAAGCCTTGTCGGGCAAGGCGAAGAGAAACAGCTTGCCATGGCGCCATCGCGGCTGCAGGAGTTTATCAATTCGGTCCGCATTATATACGACCAGCAGGCGGAGCGCGGCGAACAGCCGGTATTGCTTACCAGCCCCATAGTGCGGCCATATGTACGCTCGATCATTGAACGTTTCCGCCCCGCGACTGTGGTCATGAGCCAGAATGAAATTCACCCGCAGGCGAAAATTCGCACGCTGGGCCAGATATAAGACCCAGATTCAAGAATAAGAACAAGTGCGGCCCTCGGGCTGCCAAATGAAACCGAGGACAGAAACGGCTTATGCGCCTTAAAACCTTCCACGCGAAAAACATGGCCGCGGTGATGGACCAGGTGCGCAGTGAACTGGGCCCTGACGCCATCATCATTCAGGTAGAAGAGGGCAAGGCCGGCGTGCGCGTCACTGCGGCGCTTGAGGCCGGTGCCACGCCGCCCCCGCCCAAAAAGGCACCGCAGCCAGCGGAAACCCCGCTGGCGCTCGACGCCGCGCACCCGTTCCCCAAGGCACGGGAATTTGACAACGGCGATGTCAGCGCCGTGCTCAACCATCACGGGCTGCCGTTCGAAACAGCATCTCATTTTGCAGAAGCCGTGCGGGCTATTGAAGGCGGCAGCCTGCCCGAGGCCTTCTGTACCGCCCTTGAGGCTACCATCCGCTTCAGCCCCATCACCGACGCCACCACCCGCCCGGTGATGCTGGTGGGGCCGCCCGGTGCCGGGAAAACCATATGCGCCGCCAAGCTGACGGCTGACGCCGTGCTGCATGAACGCGCCGTGCATCTGATCTCAACCGACACAGTTAAAGCGTCGGGCATTCACCAGCTTGACCATTTTGCACAGCTTATGAAACAGACAGTCTCAACCGCCGATACGCCCAAGGAACTGGAAGCGGTCATCCGGTCGAAGACGAACCACAGCGGATTGACGATCATCGACACCCCCGGCACCAATCCTTTTAACATGGACGAACTCAAGGAACTGCTGAAGTTCATCCAGACAGTGGACGCCGAACCGGTGCTGGTAATGCCCGCCGGTCTTGATGCGCTGGATGCACAGGAGATCGCAGGCATATTCGCCAAGATGGGCTGCCAGCGGTTCATTGCTACCCGCCTTGACGCAGCCCGGCGCTACGCCAGCATGATTATGGCTGCGCGCCCCGGTTATCTGGCGCTTGCCGCCATCAGCCGAAGCCCCTATGTGGCGGAAGGCCTTGAGACCGCTTCGCCGATGACAATTTCCCGCCTGCTGACAGCCTTGCCCGGCCGTCGCAGGCAAGACGATAAAATGGATAAAAACGCATGACCGACGCGCCGATGACACGAGACAAGGATACGCTGGAGCGCCGCCTGATCACGGTGGCAAGCGGCAAGGGTGGCGTGGGCAAAACATGGCTTTCCGTCACCTTGTCACATGCACTGGCTCAGGCTGGCCGCGACGTGCTGCTATTTGACGGTGATCTTGGTCTCGCCAATGTGGATATCCAGCTTGGCCTGATGCCTCAACGCGACCTTGGTCATTTCATCTCGGGCGACGCGCCGCTGCGTGATATTATCTGCCGGTATGAGGAACAAAAGGACAGCGGCTTTGATGTATTGCCCGGTAAATCCGGCTCTGGGGCGCTCGGGAGCCTGACCAAGGAGACATTGGTTAAAATTCGTACCGGGTTGACGGCGCTGGCAAGCCGCTATGACCATGTACTGCTTGACCTCGCGGCAGGGGTGGACCCGTCCGTGACGACACTTTCCAAACACAAAGGCAAGGTGCTGGTGGTCATGACCGCCGACCCCACCTCGCTTACCGACGCCTATGCCTTTATCAAAATCACCGCCATGCGCAACCCCGGCGCAGACTTGTCTATCGTCGTCAATAATGTTGCGACCAAGAAGGAAGGCGACAAGGCATACGAGGCCATCAAGCGCGCCTGCGAAGGATTTTTGAAGATTTCGCCGCCACTTGTCGGTATCATCAAAAATGACGCCAAGGTTGTTGACGCTATCCGGTCACAGGTTCCGCTGCTTGCACGGCACCCGCAATCGGAAGCCGCGAAAGACATCAAGGCGCTGACGGCGGCGATCGTCGGGCGGTAAATCCCCCGCATCGCGGCCTCGGGTTTTATGGGGAGCGCGATGAGCGACATAACCGGCACACCATTACCAAAAGCTGTTGACCCGGCGAACCGTGTCACAGACCGTGCTGGCGGCGTCTCCAAAGACCCCGCCCGAAGCGAGACGCAAGCCCGGGAACGTCACGGCGACGGCAGCGCAAAAAACGACCGGTCGGACGCCCTGCACGGCCGAGACCCGGCGGTCTCGATTTCCGCTAGCGTGGCCCATCTTGAAATTGGCGAGCGTCTCAAGCAGCAGGTGAACAAGGTTGATCTTGAAGGACGCCCCATCATTGTCACGGAAACCGCCACCTATGCCCTGCGCCCCGATGCAGGCCTGAGGCCGGGCGACGACGTCGAGCTTGAAATCGTTGAAGCAGGTAAAAAAGTATCTGCTGACCTTTTTATGAAAAACGGTCGGCTCATAGACCCGCCAATACGGCTCGCTCTTGTGGTCATTGCCATTCACGCGCCGGAAGGGGTTACAGCACAGGCACAGGCACAAACGACCAATCCCGGCGCAGCCTACAGCGGCCAATCACGCGCTTCCAGCCTGCCTGATGACCCGGAAGCACTGGCTAAACTGTTGGGAGCGCGGGCATCCTCTTTGCCAACAGCCACCAGCAATGTCCCCTTTACCCAGCAGACCACCCCTTTTGCCCCACCACCATCACCCTTGTCGGCCACACCGCCGGCGCAGGTTGCCGATAACCCTGACAAGGTGGGAACTAGGTCAAACAGTTCAGACCTTGCGATGCTGATTGCAGCCCAGCAAGGCCGGGCGCCCCACACCGCAAGATATCAGTCCAGCATGCCACAGGCCTCCTTGATGCCCGGTACAAATCAAGCGGACAAGGCACATTTTATCCCCAAATCACCCCTGACAGCGGTGATGCCCTCAAATGAGGCGGCCATCGGCACGGCGACAACCACAAGTCCCGGTCTCGGGCCCGTCCTGCCTGCCTTTACACTGGACGGCCAAGCCCGAGCCTTGCAATTGATGGACCCCGCGCTCAGTCAGGTCAGCCCGGCTGAAGTCGCCACTATACAAACCGTGCAAGTCCTTGCGCCGGAGCTTGCCAAAACCCTGCCCATATCGGTTGCCCAACTGGGCGGTGCGGGTGCGCCGCTTGCCAAAGTGGCAACAAGCATGGGTACCCTTGTCATGCCGCTTGCTGATGCGAGCAATCTCTCAGGGGAGCTGGTTCGTGTTAGCGCACCGGATGGGGCAATACAGACAGCACAGGCAGCACAGGCAGCCCCTGCCGCAACTGGATTCAAAGCCCGTCTTATCCCCGCGAACCAACAGGCGCCCCACAATATCATAATGAATGTTGTGGCTGACCCGGCCCAAGCCGATCCGGCCAAACAACAGGCGACCGTCAAGGCCGTGCATATTGCGCGAGCCTTTCTTGGCGCTGACGGTCCGCGCGCGGACCTGCGCATAGAAACGACCGCCGGGCTGGTCACCGTCACTTTGCCGAATGCGATGCGCCCCACCATCGGTGCCCTGCTTGAACTTAGGCCTGCGCCCGTGGCGGAAAACGCCCCCCTGCCCGCCAGCATGGCCTACTCTGGCACGCCCGTCGTTCCGACAGCGGCCGTGGTGCCGGAAGCTGCTGCGATGACAGCACTCAGCCATCAGGCATGGCCTGCCCTGCATGAAAGTATGACCTTGCTCGCCGCACAAGACCCCGCAGCCATGAGCAGCCTTGCCTCCCGATCCGCAGATGGTGGCGGCAAGCTGGCCAATAGCCTGCTGTTTTTCCTCGCTGCTGCCGGGCGCGGCAATCCGGAGGGCTGGATTGGCGACGAGGCCACTAAAGCGCTGGAACGCCATAACCGTACCCTGCTTGACATGCTGAAGCAGGACGTGGCGCAACTGATGACTCGCGCGACAGACGGCGTGGGAGAATGGCGTCAGGTCTTGCTTCCGCTCGATGCCCGTACCGGCGATATGCCGCTTATCGCCATGCTGTTTGGGCAAGGGGCTCATGTCAATCCGGATCGTGAGCATGGTGGACATGACAGCCAGCAAGACGGGGACGATGACGATATAAAACGGTTCATACTGGAAGTTCAGTTTTCAATTCTTGGACCGGTACAACTGGACGGTATCATCTGCGGGCAGAGGTTTGACCTGACGCTCAGGACAGCAGCGGCCCTGCCCTCCGCGCTACGCCATGATGCCATTCGCCTGTTTGAAGATGCCCTGGCCGCCAGCGCCTTCACCGGCCAGCTTGTCATTCAGGAGCAAACGGCCTTCCCGCTGGATGTCGCGGCCATCATGGCGGGCAGCAATCCTTAACAGCCCCACAATGACAATTCGCTTGACCACACCTTGTAGCCTGATACTCCGATAGGCATAAACAGGACAAGCGAGGTCATCATCATGGGCGTTTTTCTGGCGTTTTTCGGCTGTGTGCTCATATGGGGCTCCACATGGTACGCCATCGAGCTTCAGCTAGGCGTTGTGCCGAAGGAATGGTCGCTTGTCTACCGTTTCGGTATTGCATCCCTTGTGCTGTTCGCCATCTGCCTGTTGAAGCGCGAGCGGCTTCGCATCCGGCTCAGAAACCATATCTGGATGGCTATCACTGGCATGACCCTGTTCTCAACCGGCTATGTATTCACCTATTGGGGGGCAGGATATCTGACCTCCGGGCTGGTGGCCGTGACGTTTTCGATGCTGTCGTTTCTCAACATCCTCAATGCGCGTATCTTTCTGGGCAACCCGGTCTCACCCAGCACAATTGGGGCGGCACTTATCGGCATGCTTGGCCTTGTGTTAATTTTCATGCCGGAAATTTCCACTCTTTCGCTTGAGGACGACACCACCCTTGGCGTTGCGCTGTGTTTGATTGCAACCGTTATCGCCTCGCTTGGCAATGTATCGGCCGGCGCTGCCTCCACCCGCTCAGCGCCCGTGCTGTCGTTTAACGCCTGGAGCCTCGGCTATGGCGCGCTGACAAACCTTGTGTTTGCGCTGGCATCGGGCGAAGCCATCGCCTTTGATCCGCGTGCCCCCTATGTGCTGTCGCTCTTGTACCTCTCCATCGTCGGTACAGTCATTGCGTTTACCATGTATGTTTGGCTGATCGGCAAGATAGGCGTTGGCCGCGCAGCCTATATGGCGGTGATGGTGCCAGTGGTGGCGCTCGTTATCTCCACATTGTTCGAAGGTTTCATCTGGACGCCTGAAGCCATGGCAGGTCTTGCGCTGGTGATCGTTGGTAATGTGGCCATGATCCGCCGGAAAGCGAAACTGACCGCCCCCGCCGCCCCTGCCGCAACAGAGCCACGAAAGATCACCGATCCGACCTAAGCAAGCTGGGCGTATATATCGTCCAGCGCTTCGCGCAGGGTTTTGGCGATAAAATCAATCTCGCCGTGGTTGATAATGAAAGGTGGGCACAGGACCAGCACATTGCCCACAGGGCGGATAATCAGGCCGCGCATCAGCGCCGCCTGGCCAATATGCTCACATATGGCCACATCAAGCGGGAACTGTTCGCGCGTGGTCTTGTCCTTCGCCAGCTCAATGCCAGCCATCAGTCCACTGACCCGCGCCTCCCCCACCAGCGGGTGATCCTCCAGCGACTTCAGGGCGCGGGCAAAATAAGGCCCGGTGTCAGCCGCTATCTGGCCAACAAGGTTCTCGCTTTCCAGTATTTCGATATTCTTGAGCGCAACCGCAGCCGTGACCGGGTGGCCGCTGGTGGTAAAGCCATGCTGCAACACTGCTTCCCGCCCCTCAATCACACTCACGATCTCATCGCTGATTACTGCGGCAGAGATTGGCAGGTAGGCCGATGACAGGCCTTTGGCCAGCGCCATCATGTCCGCTTTGAAGCCAAAAGTTTCCTGCGCAAACCAGTTGCCGGTGCGGCCAAAGCCGGTAACAACCTCATCCGCCACCAACAGCACATCATATTTGCGGCAGATACGCTCCACTTCCGGCCAGTATGTCTCCGGCGGCACAACGGCGCCCAGGGTACCCTGGATGGGTTCACCCCAGAAAGCCGCAACATTCTCAGGCCCTGCTTCGAGGATTTTGGCTTCCACGTGACGCGCGGCGTGCAGGCCGAATTCCTCCCGGCTCATATCACCCCCCAGCCGGTACCAGAAGGGCGCCATGGCGTGTATGACATCCTTGCCAGCCTTGAGGCCAAAATCATCCAGCATGGCCTTGTTGCCGTTCAGCAGCGTCGTTGCGATCGTGCTGCCGTGGTAGGCATAGTCGCGGCTGATGATAATGCGTTTGCTCTCCTGCCCCTTCAGGCGCCAATAAAGCCGCACCAGTTTGATCAGCGTCTCATTCGCCTCAGAGCCCGAGTTGGCGAAAAACACCTTGTTCATATGTGCAGGCGCATATTCAGCGATCTTGGCCGCCAGCGGCCCGGCATAGGGGTTGGAGACCGCCGCAAACGAATGATAATAGGCCAGTCGCTCCATGGCATCGGCGGCCACCGCTGCGATTTCCTTGCGGCCATACCCCACGTTCACACAGCCAAGGCCCGCCATCGCATCCAGCAGGCGGATGTTCTGCCCGGTAACATAACAGCCCTCGGCACTCTCAATGACAAAGGGCGGCGCTGACCTGAGCGCGCCGGGGTCGGTGAACGGATGCAGGTGGTGCGCGCGGTCTGCGTCCTGAATCTGTGTCAGGATGTCTTCATTGGTGGTTTGCGCCATGGTATGCCCTTCCCTTGACCGGCCCCTCATAACCGTAACATGACGGGCTAGGGGTAACACAATCAAGTGCTTATTTGCTGTGGCGTGGCGCGAAGCCTGATCAGCGGCGCATCTTAAGGTAACTGCTGTCGGTCAAAGCTTCCTCACGCGCGTGGTTCTGGATGCCCAGTTCATCGAACGCGTCCTGTTCTTCCTTGTCCTCTGCGGCTTTGATGCGCTTGCTTTCCTGCGCCCGCGCGATCTCGTATGTTTTCAGCTCGCGGAAGCTTTCTGCCACCACATCACGGTGTTTGTCGACCTCCTCGTCCTTACGGGCAAGGTCGGCACGCAGCATGTCCTGCTTCTTGCGCACACCTTCAAGGTAGGAGCCAAGCGTCAGCGGTGAAACCTCTAGCCCGCCCGAGTTACGCGACTGCTCGGCCTTCTCGTCTTCCAGCCGTTCGATCGTGGCGTTGATGGCGTCGCGTTCCGCCTGCATGACCGCGAGTACACGACGCTGCTCATCCAGTTCCCACTTGCGCAGGCGGATAATGCCGTCCAGCCGGCTCATCCGTTACCGCCGTTCAGGGCCTGATAGGCTGGGCCAGTCTCCAGTATCTGCCTCAGGCGCTGGTACCCCTCGCCAAGCGGCGTTTTGTCATCCTTCCACTGGCTGAGGAATTCTTCGATCGGCTCGTTATAGCCGATAGCAGCGTCAACGTCCGGGTTACTGCCCTGCCGGTAAGCACCAAGGCGGATCATTTCCTCCATATCGGAATAGGTCGACATATAACGCTTGGCTTCACGCACCAGCAGGTTCTCATCGTCCGAGTTACAACGCGGCATGGTCCGCGAGATGGATTTGAGAATGTTGATCGCCGGGTAGCGCCCGCGCTCCGCGATCGCTCGTTCCATTACGATATGACCGTCCAGAATACCGCGCACGGCATCCGCAACCGGTTCGTTATGGTCATCGCCTTCCACCAGCACAGTGAACAGCCCGGTGATATTGCCCTGCCCTCTGGGGCCGGGGCCTGCGCGCTCAAGAAGGCGCGGCAGCTCAGTAAAGACGGTAGGCGTATAGCCCTTGCTGGTCGGCGGTTCGCCACCCGCAAGCCCTATCTCGCGCTGTGCCATAGCAAACCGGGTCACGCTGTCCATCAGGCACATGACATCCTTGCCACGGTCACGGAAAAATTCAGCCAGTGTCAGCGTCAGATGCGCGGCCTGGCGGCGCATCAGTGCGCTTTCATCAGATGTTGCGACCACGACAACCGATCGCGCAAGGCCGTCCTCGCCCAGATCATCCTCGATAAATTCCTGCACCTCGCGGCCCCGCTCACCAATGAGGCCGATGACGCTGACGTCAGAGTCAGAATGCCGCGCCACCATTGACAACAGGACCGATTTACCAACGCCCGAGCCCGCGAAAATACCCATGCGTTGGCCACGGCAGCAACTGACAAAGGTGTTGAGCGCCCGCACGCCAAGGTCCAGCTTGCCGCCGACTCGCTGTCGGCTGTGGGCTGGCGGCGGGCCTGAGCGCAATAGCTGGGGCCTTGTGCCGTTTCTGATTGGTCCCTTGCCATCGATCGGCTCACCCAGCGCATTGACCACACGGCCCAGCCACGCCGAGCTCGGGAACACCTCAGGTTCGCTTTGTGTCAGCGTCACCTTGCAACCAACCCCCACGCCCTCCAGCGCATCAAACGGCATGGCAAGCGCGGTTTCATGGCGAAAGCCAACCACCTCTACCGGGATCTTTTTGAAGCTGCGGGTTTCGATCTCCAGACGGGAGCCGATGGAGATATGTTGGCCGATTCCCGCCAGTTCCACAAGCAACCCGCGCACGCCCGTGACCCGGCCGAACCGTTTCTCCGTCTGAATACGATCTACTTCCTGGATTAAACTTAACACGCTTTTCTCTTATCTGGGCCAGACCCCCAAGGCCGGCGTGATCGCCGCGCCTGACACATGGGCAATGGCTTATCTCTCGTGCGCTCACTATGCACATCTCGGTTTAAAGATTGGTAAAAGCCTCAGCCTTTTTAGTCAAACGCCTTTCCCTACCCTATGATTTTTCTTGGATATTGTGTTAACCTTCGTTAACATTAACCATAGAAGCACGTTTTGGGCGGAAGGGGTCGCCGCACAGGAGGCCAACCGTGTTTCGGCGGCAGAAAGTGCGCCGAGTTGTTTTGGCTGTTGTCGCATAACAACCTTAGAATGGGGAATAGAATATGCGTGTTCTTTTAATCGAAGACGACCCGACAATGACCCGCAGCATTGAGCTGATGCTCACTTCCGAGGGTTTTAACATCTACAGTACCGACCTTGGGGAAGAAGGCCTCGACCTCGGCAAGCTGTATGACTATGACATCATCCTTCTTGATCTGAACCTGCCGGACATGCACGGTTATGACGTTCTCAAGAAGTTGCGCACCGCCAAGGTGAACACCCCAATCCTTATTTTATCCGGGCTGACGGAAATGGAAAACAAGGTCAAAGGCCTTGGTTTCGGCGCAGACGACTACATGACCAAACCCTTCCACAAGGAAGAACTGGTCGCGCGTATCCACGCTATTGTAAGGCGCTCCAAAGGGCATTCGCAGTCGATCATCAAGACCGGCAAACTCGCCGTCAACCTTGACACCAAGACGGTGGAGGTTTCGAACCAGCGGGTGCATCTGACCGGCAAGGAATATGCAATGCTTGAATTGCTGTCGCTTCGGAAAGGCAGCACGCTGACGAAGGAAATGTTCCTCAACCATCTTTATGGCGGCATTGACGAGCCGGAACTCAAGATCATTGACGTGTTTATCTGCAAGCTCAGGAAAAAACTCGCCACCGCGTCAGAGGGCGACAACTATATCGAAACCGTCTGGGGACGTGGCTATGTGCTGAGAAACCCGGTGGAAGAGACCGAGGCAGCTGCAAGCTAGCGCCTCCGGGTTTTTCCGAAAAAAACGAGTAATCAGGGTCGCATGCTGTGCGGCCTTTTTTATGGGAGGGCCAATTGATACATAATGGGAGTTGCCTGTGTGGTGCTGTGACATTCACAGTCGAAAGTAACCTTCACGAAGCCAGCGCCTGCCACTGTAGCCGCTGCCGCAAATGGACCGGCCACTTTCTTGCTGACGCTGAAGTACCGCGCGACACTGTCATGATTGCTGGAGAAGAGAACATCAGATGGTACAGCATGAGCGAGAAGGCACAGCGCGGTTTCTGTGCAACCTGTGGCTCATCATTGTTCTTTGATCCACTCGACAAAGTCAAACACGACTGGATCGGTATCGCACTGGGGGCGTTTGATGGCCCAACCAGGACCAAGCTCAAACTGCACATCTTCACCGCAGACAAGGGCGATTATTACGAAATTCTCGACGGCGGATCCGAGCACGAATAAACGGCTTTCCGCAAAAAGCGACCCCAAAGTCACCCGTTAGATGCAGGTCTCTCCAGGCTAGCCCAGCCCCATGGCCTTTTCCGCCGTGCCGTCCGAGGGCACATACATGCCGCGCTGGCCCCGGACGGGCCGGAAGGCATCAGTGATGCCAAGCACGGTTTCAGCCGCACCAAGGAAGAGCGTACCGTCATTCGCCAGACACTTGCGCATACGCCCAAGAACATCCTTTTTGGTATTCTGGTCAAAATAGATCAACACATTACGGCAGTAGATTACATCAACCGTGCCCATGCCGATAAAATTGCTTAGCAGGTTGAAAGGGCGGAATGTCACCATTTTGCGGATATCATCGCTCAGGCGCCACATGTCGCCTTCCTGTTTGAAATATTTGATCAGCATCTGGATCGGCAGGCCGCGCTGAACTTCAAACTGGCTATAGGTACCGGCTTTCGCCTTCTCCAGCACTTGGGTGCAGATGTCGGTGCCGATAATCTCGATATTCCAGTTTTGCCACTTCATCCAGTTTTCGCGTAGCAGGATTGCCAGCGAATAGGGCTCCTGCCCCGTGGATGCCGCCGCGCACCAGATGCGCAGCCGCTTGGTGGTGGCGCGATTCTTTTCCATCGCTGGCAACACATGATTCTTGAACAGGTCAAACGGCGTGTTGTCGCGGAAAAAGAAGCTTTCGTTCGTGGTCATCGCTTCAGTAACGTCGCGAATAAGGCCTTCGTCCCGGCTCAGGCGCAGCTTCTGAACTAACGCCTCCAAGGTGTCGAGACCACGCTTGCGGGCCAATGGGGTCAGCCTGCTTTCAAGCAGATAAACCTTATCGGGCGTCAGCATCAGGCCAGAGCGCTCTTTCAACATTAATGCGAGGAATTCAAAATCTTCAGTTTTCATCTGATTCCTCCTTGTAGCCGCACTGCAGCTGCTTCACCCAGTTTATCAACAGGAAGTACCTCCGTGCAAAGCCCGGCGGTTGCAACCGCGCCCGGCATACCCCATACTACGCTACTGGCTTCATCCTGTGCCAGCAGTGTGCCCCCCGTTCGTGTCAGTTCTCTTGCGCCCTTAAGCCCGTCATGCCCCATGCCGGTCAGGATAATTGCCAGCACATTCTCACCGTATGCCTTTGCCAGACTACGAAAAAGCGGGTCCACGGCCGGTCGGCAGAAATTTTCCGGTGGTTCATCGGTCAAGCGCACTTGCGCTTTTCCGTCCACCATATCCACTTCCATGTGCCGACCACCAGGAGCCACATACATCTCGCCCGGCATCAGCAGTTGACCGTCCCGCGCTTCCTGCGTTTTCCACCCTGTAGATTGGCCAAGATGTTCTGCCAGAATTGCAGTGAAGGTTGCCGGCATGTGCTGGGTTATCAGAACCGGCACCTGCGGCGCCTGTTTGAACCCCTTGAAAAACTTCATCAATGCTTGCGGGCCACCAGTGGAAGACCCGATAGCCAGAATTTTAGGCCGCCGGAAAGAACCGGTGCGCAATTTGATAGCATTGCCGTCCGCCAGCGGTGCAGGCGCTTCGGCTCGCCGGGTCGGTGTTACCGCTACCGGTGGCGCTGGCCGCCGCGCAGTCACAAACCCGGCTGAGGCCCCTGCCGCGGCACCTGGCCGCTGCACCGTGACTGTACGCGCCGCCAAGCCCGCGGCTGTCGAGCCACCACCTGGCGCGCCGGGATCATTAGCACCCGTGGGCAGATCTTCGCCGCGCTTCTTGCGCCGGCGGGAGGCCCAAGCCTTCACCTTGTCTACAAGTTCGCGGCGAAAATCGATACTGGCGTTCACAGAGCGTGCAGTTTCGGGCTTGGGAACATAGTCCACAGCGCCCATCTGCATCGCCCGCAAACTGACCTCAGCATTTTTACGGGTAAGCGTAGACGCCATCACCACCTGCAGATCGGGAATCAATTCGATCATACGCGGTAATGCTGTCAGGCCGTCCATCTCCGGCATTTCAATATCGAGCACAACAACTTCTATATTGTGTGCCTGCAGTTGCCGAAGTGCGACCGCCCCGTTGTTGGCCGTGGTGACGACCTCGATATCAGCATCTTCAGATAAGTAACGACATAAAAACCCGCGGATAATGGCGCTATCATCCACCACCATTACACGGTAAGGGCCGCCCTTGACTGACATTGCTGTTGTTTTCGAAACCGCAGTGTTCACGCGGGTATCCCTATAATTACATCAACCCGACCTGGGTGAACTTTGCCTCAATGATCTCGCGATCAAATGGCTTCATAATATATTCGTTGGCACCTGCCTCGATAGCCGTGCGGATGTGCGACATATCATTTTCTGTCGTGCAGAAAACGACAATCGGCTGGTGAACCCCCTCACGCGCTCGAATGGCCTTGAGAAATTCAAGCCCGTCCATAATCGGCATATTCCAGTCCAGAAGCACCACATCCGGCATATTACGCTCGCATGCGTCGAGGGCGTCCTGACCATCGACCGCTTCCTCAATGTCGAAATTGAGTTCTTCAAGGATACGTCTTGCGACCTTGCGGATCACTTTTGAGTCGTCAACGACAAGACATAACTTCATTTGCTGATGTCTCCCAAACTCCACCAGAGAGGTGAAAGCCTATTGTATTGATTCATAAACCTGTTGTTCGCTAACCAGTCTACGCAGCTTTACCGTTGCTTTCAAAGGCTAGAAGACGATCCACGTCCAAAATAGGCAGCAATTTATTTTCCAACCGGTAAATTCCGCGGCTTACTTCACGCCAGCGTTGGTCGAGCGTGACGGGGTTTCGTTCGAAATCAGCATCATCAAGAGACAAAACCTCGCCAACACTATCGATTTGCAGGCTATAGGGTTCGTCGTTGTGTTCAACTACGACCGACATGCTCTGCTTGTCGCCCTCAAGCGGGGGCAGCCCCAGCCGCTGTCGCAGGTCAATGGCCGTGACAATCTTGCCACGCAAGTTCAACACACCGGACACCCATGCAGGGGCCAGTGGAATTCTGGTAATCTGCTGGGGATTGAGCACGTCATGCACAGCCAGAACAGGGATGCCAAGTGTTTGTCCTTCAAGGACAACGGTAACAAAATCCTGCGTCCCGGTTCTTACAAGGCTCAGATCATCGCGGACAATAACGTCGTTCATGCCGCATCTCCCTTAATTTTAAGCTGTTGGGCAAGGCTGCGGAGCAGGGTTTCCCTGTCGAATTTGGCGATATAGTCGTCAAACCCGGCGGCATGACCTCGGCTTACGTCGCGCTCGGACGCCAGCGCCGACAATGCAATCAGCGGCAAGTCTTTCCATTTGCTGCCATCGCGAATGGTGGCGGCAAAATCAAAGCCGTTCATGTCGGGCATCTCAATGTCAGAAATGACGAGGTCGTACATATACCCGTCTTCCATCAGCTTCAGGGCCGCAGCGGCACTGGAGACAGCTTTCACCTCATAGCCTGCCACACGCAGAACCGGCTTTAGCATGCTGCGGAAAAAGTCGCTGTCGTCGATCAACAGCACTGTTGAGCCCTTGGCCGACGCTGTATCTTCCGACATATTGCGCGACTTCATCCAGTCTGCAAATGCAAGGTTCAGGTAATAGGATACGTCGATAACTTCGGACGCCTTTCCGCTGATAATCGCCGAGCCGACGACGCCCTTTTTGTCGGACGCCAGTTTGATGTTCAACTCCTCATCGACGATATCGAGAATGTCATCAACGGCCAGCCCCATGGTGTACTCCCGGTCAGTAAAGACCAGAACTGGCTGCCGCCCTTCCGTACGCAGGGTCATATCGGGATGCGCCTTGATCAGAGGCATCAGCGCGCCACGATACTGCACCATATGACGGCCGTCAGAGATCTCAATGGTGTCGATCTCAACTTCCTCAAGCCGCGCGACAAGCGCTAGCGGTACAGCTTTCGGATTTTTGCCTCCGGCGCGGAACAGGAGCATGCTCTCTTTTTCGTCGGCTGCGGTACGACGGACCTGCTCGCGGGCGTCTTCTTCCTCGCGCTCATGGTCACCCATACCGGAATTTGTCTTGGCCGCGATTCCATTAGGGTCAAGAATCATGATCACGCTTCCATCGCCCAGAATGGTGTTACCGGAATAAATATCGAGATCCTTGAGGATTGGCGCCACCGGCTTGACCACGATTTCCTCGGTGTCGAATACCTGGTCCACCACAATACCAAACGTGAAGGCCCCAACCTGCGCAACCACGATAAAATCGTCTACATTCTCGCGCGCGTCGATCTCGTCGCGGGTCATGAAACCCAGCACTTCATTGAGATATACCAGCGGCAGCAAGCGATTTCTCAAGCGCAATACTGGTGTATCCTTGATGGTTTCAATCTTATGTTCGGAGTTCTCAGAGGCCCGCACCAGTTCAAGCACGCTGATCTGCGGGATGGCGTAACGTTCTTCCTGCGCCTTGACGATCAGGCCCGCGACGATGGCCAGAGTCAGCGGAATCTTGATCTGGAAGGTAGAGCCCTTGCCTTCGATCGACACCATGTCGATGGTGCCACCGATTTTTTCGATGTTCGAGCGCACGACGTCCATCCCGACCCCGCGGCCCGAGACACTCGTGACTTTCTCGGCGGTTGAAAAACCGGGATGGAAAATGAACTTTTGAATCTGACCATCCGACATATCGGCCAGTTCAGCCTCGGTCGCCAGTTTCTTCTCAAGGATCTTGCTGCTGAGCTTGGAAACGGAAATACCGCGCCCGTCATCCTTGATTTCGATGATGATATGGCCGCCTTCATGGTAGGCATTCAACACAATCGTGCCGCCCTCCGGCTTGCCGACAGCCATGCGTTCGGCCGGGGTCTCGATCCCGTGATCGGCCGAGTTCCGGACCATGTGCGTCAGCGGGTCCTTGATCAACTCAAGCACCTGGCGGTCAAGCTCGGTATCTGCACCGCGCATGTCCAGCTCGATTTTCTTGTCCAGCTCGACCGTCAGGTCGCGTACAATCCGCGGCAGTTTCGCCCATGCGTTGCCAATCGGCTGCATACGCGTTTTCATCACATTTTCCTGCAGCTCGGTTGTACACTGGCTCAGGCGCTGCAGCGGCACGCCCAACTCGGAATTGTCCATATTACGGGTGATCTGCAGCAACTGGTTTCGTGTCAACACCAGCTCGGACACCATGTTCATCAGGTCTTCGAGAAGGTCAACACTGACGCGGATAGACTGGCTGGTCCGCTTGCTTTCTGCGGCGGGTGACGCAGCCTGTGCACTGGCGCCGGCGCCGGATTCCGTACCTGCTTTATTGGTTTGGGCGGTCGCCAGCGTCTTGGCCGCGCTCACAACCCCTTCACGGACGAGTTCAAAACTCATCACCGCTTCATCTGCCGTATCGCCGTCCACCTGACATTCCATCAGCACTTCTTTTATAAGCTTGATCAGCTTGTCGAAATGCTGGTCGGTAAAGCCCGAAGCAGTGACGATCTGCCGCGCAACATTGTCGGCGGCGTCGATGTCGTCTTTGAAAATCGCCATCATCAGGCCCATAAACTGGCCCTTGCGGCGTTCATCAGCCGTACCGGTGAAATATTTTGAGAGCTCACCATCCGTGCCAAGACGCTGCGCAATCAGATGAGATGCGACAGCAAGTGTATCCTCACCGCCCACACGGTCAAACAACGTGGCGTTTGACGCCGCTGCTGCGGCGGGCGACGGCGCAGGCTCTTCCGCCATTTCTTCAGGACCGGGCGCGTTGGCAAATGCGGCTTCAAGCTCTTCGAGTGAGACTTCACCGGCCTTGAGGGTCCGCCCAAGGGTCGGGTCGACAATCTCGCCTTCCACGGTGTCGGGCTCAGGGTCCGGCGCAGCTTCGGCCCCTTCCGCGATGGCATCCAGCCGGGCAATCAGGTCACTGTCGTCTCCGTCGGGCTCTTCCTCCGTCGCCTCAAGGCCCGCAAGGATCTCCTTGATCCGGTCAAGGCTCTCAAGGATAACCGTCACCGCGTGCTCGGAAACCTGAAGCTCACCGTCTCGGAATTTACCCAGTACGTTTTCAGACGCGTGGGCAACCGATTCAAGCCGTGGCAAGCCAAGGAAACCACATGTGCCTTTGATGGTGTGCACAAGGCGGAAAATATTATCCAGCACTTCCTTGTTGTTGGGGTCTTGCTCCAGCTTCACCAACTCGACATCGACAACGTCGATGCTTTCGCCAGTTTCGGTCAGAAATTCGTTTAACAGATCATCCATATGTCAGTCTTCCCTGCGGATAGGGTGGCGGCTTGGGCGGGGTCGGCCCCGGCACCTTCCGGTTCTCAACTTGCACCTTGACCAAAAAGAGTTAAAAACATGTAAAACTATCCGGTCAAACTCTGCTTCGTTTTCGTTATTGGCTATTCTGTACAGGTAGCTTCGCTGTCAGTTCGACGTTTTTCTCATCGGTTTCAGTCACCGCGGTACTACCGCCCGCTTCAGTCGCAACCGCCCAAGCGAGATAGGCTGGCGCCGCACGGGGCTCCAGATCCTCCTCGGACAATTCCCCCGCCAGCGCGGCCCTGACCTCTGACTGCAGTATGACACGGTTGCCCGTGCCGCGCACAGTGATCACACTCATGCCATCATCCTCCGTCATAGTGACGGTTATGTCACCACCACGGATCATCGATTCCATCACCAGAAGCACAA
>NZ_JBLXGZ010000032.1:0-45469 GCF_048260245.1 Kordiimonas sp.
CCTCCTTGCCCCATCAGGTGTCCAGACAGAATGAAAAGCGGCACAGCAAGCAGGGAAAAGCTGTCGAGCCCGCCAGCCATGCGCTGGGCGACCGTAGTAAGCGCGGGAATGAAGTCGATTGTCACAACCATGGTGAACAGGGTTGAAAGCCCGATAGCAAAGGCGATCGGTAACCCGAGAATGAGAAATACCGCGAAAGTGACAATCAGGATAAATATGGTCATTACACAACTCCGCCGATTGTGGGGTGGTCGCCAGAATTGTCCTGCTTTGCATTGACAGGGTTTGACCGTGCGTTGATGAAAATATCCTCAAGGCTGAACATCAGGATAAACAGGCCGCTCAGGGGCAGCGCGGCATATACAAAAGCCATCGGGAGAGCCATCGCCGCTGAGGTTTGCCTAAGCTCCCACGTCAGTTGCACCAGTGACGCCCCTCCGCCGATCAAGACAAAGAGCGCAAAGAGCGCAGCCAGCGCGTCACAGGCAATAATCATGCGGTGCCTGCCCGCGGGGCTTGCCTTCTCCTGAAAGATATCAAGCCCCAGATGCCCTCGTTCCCGGTAGAGCAGCGCGGCGCCAAACAGGCCGACCCATATAAGAAGGTAGCGCGCCAATTCTTCGGTCCAGCTGCTGGGGCTACCCAGAAAGTAGCGAGACAGAATTTGCCAAAGCACGACGAGAACCATGATGCCAAGAAGCGTGGTTGTCAGCAGGGCGAGGAATTTACCAATGATGGTATTCAGCCGTGTCATAGCGGTGTGCCTCCCTCGTCGGTTGCGGGCCGTGTTGCCGGGCCAGCGTTTGGCTGCCCGATAGCATCTATGGCATTGAGGAGGTCACCGATGTCTGTGCCCTGATAGGCAGCTTTCATATCTTTTACGGCGGCTGCGAAGGGCGCTTTATCGGGCGTGATGATTTCAACGCCTGCGGCAGCGACAGCGGTTAGTGCCTCTTCCGTGGCCTGACGCCAGAGTTCGCGCTGAAACGCGATACTGTCTTGCATGGCGGCATTGAGCCAGGCTTGCTGCTCTTCGCTCAGCGTGCTCCAGATATGCTCGCTCATGAGCAGTATGTCGGGCACGGAACTGTGCTCATCCAGCACAAAATATTTGCTGATCTCATAGTGGCGGGAACGAAAGAAGGTCGGTGGATTATTTTCGGCTCCGTCGACCACGCCTTGTTGAAGGGCGGTATATAGCTCGCCCCAGCTGATGGGGGTGGCGGCCGCACCCAGCGAGTTGACAAGGTCAACGGCCGTCTGGCTCTTCATTACCCGAATCTTGAGGCCCTTCAGGTCATCGGGCGAGAGGGCGGGCCGGTCATTGGTGTAAAAACTCCGGCTGCCGGCATCATAATAACCCAGGCCCCGCAGCCGGGCGTGCTTGGGTGAGGTGAGAAGCTTCTGGCCAATTTCGCTGTTCAGGACCTGCCAGTAATGCTCATTGTCACGAAAGACATAAGGTAAACTGAAGATCTTCATTTCCGGGACAAAGCTCTCAAGTGGGCTGGCGGATACCTTGGTCATGGCAAGGCTGCCAATTTGCAACAGTTCTACCAGCTCCCGCTCGGTCCCCAATTGGGCATTGGGGTAAAGCTCCAGCCGCATGGTGCCATCTGAATAGTGTTCCAGCCGCTCGGACATATATTGCATCGATTTGTGGACCGCATGCTCTGTATCCAGCGTATGGCCAAGCTTCAAAACGGTGGTCTGCTCAGAGTAATCCTTGCAGTTGCTCAAACATATTGCCATCGGTAGCAATATAAGTTTAAGCAGGTTTTGCTTGCGATAGAACACGAGAGACTTCCCAGATTTATGTATTATATACATGGCCTTAGAATGATATCGCTTGCTTAGTGGCGAGATTCTCATTCACGGGGCTCACTTCCCTTAATGATGGACGGTATCAGCGAAGCAACACGGTGGCAAGACCCTTCACGGTGAGTTGTCTGATGTATTATCATGACCGGGCAGGACGGTTTTCCGCCCATACCATTCCAGTAAGCAATTAAAATCTTTTGATATTAAAGCATTATAGGGAAAGCGGCCAAGACGGTGAGCCAAGAGGGCGTGAAGATTTTTGGTCACGCCTGCGGCCACATATTATGAAGGCTGGACACCCAAGTTTGCCACCAGTAGCATAAAGGCGTCGGAGCCCTTAAGTTGGGCACTGCCTCCATTTTAGGAAAGCTGTTGATGATTGACCAGAATAAAAAGCCAACAATCTCGGATGTTGCGCGTTTGGCAGGTACCTCAAAACGTACGGTGTCCCGTGTATTGAACGGTTCTGCGCTGGTGAACGAAGAAACGCGGGAAAAGGTTCAGGCGGTCATTCAGGAACTGCATTACGAGCCCAATCGTTACGCGAGGGGGCTTGCTGCAAAGCGCTCGTATCTGGTGGGTCTCGTCTATGATAACCCCGACCCGCTTTTTATCGATCAGGTGTTGCGGGGTTTGCTGTCAAAGCTCGGTGAGGCAGGCTTCGAACTTGTGGTGCACCCCTGCACCTACGGTAGCAGCGATCTCGTGCAGGATGTCATGCAGTTTATTCAGCGCGTACAGCTTGACGGTGTTGTCATTATGCCGCCGGTGTCTGAATTGAATTATCTGGCCGGTGCGCTGAAAGATGTCGGTTGTCCTTACGTGCGCATCGAATCCGTTGAACAGGACCGGGCAGAGAATACTGTGGTCTCTGATGACCGCAGCGCTATCCGCGAACTCACGGCTTCGCTGGCGGCTCAGGGGCACCAGCGCATTGGTTTTGTGCCTGGGCCGACACAGTATCTCTCGGCTCGTGAACGTCTGGCTGGTTATGAGGCCGGACTTCGTGACTCCGGCCTGAACCTTGTCGCGCGTTATGTTGCGCAGCAGGGCGACTACAGCTTTGAAAGCGGCATGAAGGCGGCAGAATACCTGCTGAAGCAATCGCCCGCGCCGACAGCGATTATTGCAAGTAACGATCATATGGCAGTGGGTGTCATGAACCAGGCGTCCCTTATGGGCTTTAAGGTGCCAGACGATCTTTCGGTGACAGGGTTTGATGACAGTATTCTGGCTGCGCGGGTTCTGCCGGCGCTCACCACTGTGCGGCGCCCCATTCGGCAGATGGCGGCGTTGGCGGCGGGCAAGCTTTTGGCCCTGATAAGTGGCGATGAAGCGGCTAGCCGCAGGGTACAGACTCATGTCCAGCCAGAGATTGTCGTGCGTTCCTCCAGTGCAAGCCCCGGCCAGCAATAGAGCGACAGCATCATGGTTGCGCGGGTTAAAATTCTATAAGTATATGTTATTAAACAGATAATTAATTTATTTCTTTCGGTGTTGTGATTATATGCCACCGATGGCAATACTTTTAAGACAAAGCGAGACGGGCCTGTGCATGGTGGCAGGTGTTTAGTTTATTGATGGGATTGATAACGTGACGAGCGATTTGGCAGCTTATTTACACCCGGACCGGCTATTTCCGGCTGACAAAGGTATCCGTGATAAAGCGCGGCGCCTCTATGAGCAGGTGAAGGATCTGCCGATCCTTAGCCCACATGGGCACGCTGACCCCAGTTGGTTCGCGGAAAACCGGCCTTTTGATAATGCCACCAATCTGTTTGTCACGCCGGATCATTACCTGATCAGGATGCTGTACAGCCAGGGTATTCCACTTGAAGACATAGGCATCCCGCGTCTGGATGGGAAACCTGTTGAAACCGACATGCGCAAGATCTGGCGTATGTTTGCCGCACATTATCATCTGTTCCTTGGCACACCGACGGCTTTTTGGCTATCCCATGTGTTTTTCGATATCTTTGGATTTGATCGTCCGCTGACTCCAGAAAGTGCGGATTATTATTACGATACGATAGAGGGTAAGCTGCGGAGCGAGGCTTTCCGGCCTCGGGCGCTGATGGACAAGTTCAATATTGAAGTGATTGCCACCACCGAAGGCGCGACGGATACGCTTGAGCACCACGCGGCGCTTCAGGGAACGGCTTGGGCCAAACGGGTGATCACGACGTTCCGACCTGACGATGTTGTTGACCCTGACCGGCCGGGATTCCAACAAAACCTGCTCAAATTTGCCGAGATCAGCGGGCGGGATGTGAGAACGTGGCCAGAGTATCTTGCGGCCCTCCGGGAGCGACGGCAGGTTTTCCGTGATCATGGCGCTACTGCAAGTGATCATGGCGTACCTTCAGCCATGACGGCCGACCTGTCACAAGCGGACGCTGAGGCTCTCTTTGCCCGAATCGTCTCTGATGAATTCACACCCGCTGATGCAGAACTGTTCCGGGCACAAATGCTTACTGAATTTGCTGGCATGGCCATAGAGGATGGTCTGGTCATGCAGTTGCATGCAGGACCGCGCCGAAACTACAACCGGCCGCTTCTGGACCGGTTCGGCTTTGATGTCGGGGCGGATTTGCCATCAGCCACCAACTACATTGATGGCCTTGAGGCGCTGCTCAATAAATACGGCAATGAAACGGCCTTGAGGCTGATCGTATTTACGCTGGATGAAAGCACCTACTCGCGCGAGTTAGCGCCGCTTGCCGGGCATTTTCCCTGTATGAAGCTAGGTCCGCCGTGGTGGTTTCACGACAGTGTGGAAGGTATGGTTCGTTTCCGTCAGCAAGTGACCGAAACAGCGGGCTTTTATAATACTGTCGGTTTTAACGATGATACGCGCGCTTTTCTATCGTTGCCGGCCCGCCATGATGTGGCACGCCGGATGGACTGCCGTTTCCTGGCCACACTGGTAAGTGAACACCGTATGCACATGGATGACGCGGAAACCTTGATACAAGACCTAAGCTACAGGTTGGCGAAGGAGGCCTATAAATTATGATGCGTCTTAACAAACACACACTTGCTGAATTGCCTCGGGATGTCGCGCGCCCGGCGTATGACATAGAGGCTCATGCCGTCGGTATTGTACATCTGGGAATCGGCGCGTTCCACCGGGGTCATCAGGCAGTTTTTTTCGACGATATATTGGCCCGGCATGGCGGCGACTGCCGGGCCGTCGGGGTGTCGCTGCGTAGCCCGGCGGTGCGCGAGCAGCTATCCCCGCAGGACGGACTTTATACACTTGCCGTCATGACGGATAACCGTGTGCAATACCGTGTGGTGGGCAGCGTGGCGGGGGTTTTGACCGCGCCAGAGGATCCCGAGGCTGTTTTGTCGCTTATGGCGGATGAAAGCATCGGCCTGATTACTATGACAGTGACGGAAAAGGGCTACTGTCATGACCCGGCGACCGGAACCCTTCAGGAGAAAAGTGAGGCGGTCCAGCACGATCTCGCGCATCCCGGTGCGCCTACCACTGCAATAGGCTATCTTGTTTGGGCTTTAAAACGTCGGTATGAGGCGCAGCGTGAGGCCGTAACGGTCATGTCGTGTGACAACCTTCCCCATAACGGCCAGCTGGCGCGTGCAGTTGTCCTGCAATTCGCCGGGTTGGTAGACGCCGGGCTCAGGGACTGGATCGCAAAGGCCGTGGCTTTTCCGTGTACAATGGTGGACCGAATCGTGCCGGCAACCACAGACGCTGACCGGGAAGCTTTTGCGTCCTCTACCGGGGTTGAAGACCGGGGGCTGGTGAAATCTGAACCATTTTCACAGTGGGTGATCGAGGATAACTTTGCCTCCGCTGTGCCACCGTTCGAGGTGGCTGGCGCCATGCTGGTTCCCGACGTGGCACCCTATGAAGATGCGAAGCTCAGGATGCTTAACGGTAGTCATTCTGCGCTCGCCTATACAGGTTTTCTTGGCGGATATACATACATCCATGAAGTGGTGGGGAACCCGCATTTTTACGCGTTTGCTGAAAGGCTGATGCAGGATGAGGCAGCCCCATCGCTGAGCTCTGCCGTTAACTTTGATATGGATGTGTATAGAGAGACGGTGCTTGGCCGCTATTGTAACCGGGCGCTCAATCACAGTACCTACCAGATAGCGATGGATGGTTCGCAAAAGTTGCCGCAGCGTATACTGGCACCTTTACGGGCGAACCTGAAAGCTGGGAGACCGCTTGACGCTTATGCGCTCACGATTGCGGCCTGGATCCGTTTCGTGATGGGGTATGACGAGAGCGGAAAGCGTTACGAGGTTCAGGACCCGCTTGCGCCCCGTTTGAAACAGATTGCGGTTGATGCCGGTGAGGATCCTGAAGCCCTGACACGGGCGTTCCTCTCGGTTAAAGAAATCTTTGCGACAGACCTGATTCAAAACGATAGGGTGCGGACGTGTGTAAACAATTGGCTGCATTCTTTTCTTACGCACGGAGTGCATGCGACGCTTGAGGCTTTCGCTGACGCCGGTGATGGACACGAATCTCCCACATATGCGGCCGGGAGGCTGGTGTGACCAAGGCGGTCTTCATAGGCGAATGTATGGTTGAATTTAGCCCGGTTGCGGATGCCACCTATCGCCGCAGCTTTGCCGGGGACACGTATAACGCGGCTGTCTACATGAAACGGTGCCTGCAAGGGCAAGCGCATATCAGCTATATGACCGCAGTGGGGGATGATACAGTCTCCGACGCCATGATCAGCAGTTTCATGAGTGAAGGGCTGGACTGCGGAGACGTATATCGGCTGACAAGGGGCACCCCTGGTGCTTATATGATCAGCACGGACAATGAAGGCGAGCGTTCCTTTTCCTATTGGCGGCGAGATGCTGCGGCGAAAGAAATGGTGCGCCTGATGCGAGCGCAAAACCGGTCGTTGTCGAAATCTGGTGCTGATCTCATTTTCTTCTCTGGCATTAGCCTTGCCATCTTGGACGATGACAGTCGGGCTGGGTTGCTTGATGACATCGCCGAGGCACGCGATGGTGGCGCAACGATTGCTTTTGACCCTAATTACCGTCCTCGTTTATGGGAGTCTGCCGATGAAGCACGCCATTGGCTGGACCGCGCCTACCGGCTTACGGATATCGCCTTTCCCGGTATGGAAGAAGAAGGTGCGTTATATAGCACTGCTGATCCCTACGACGCGCTTGAGCGCATGCAGGTCTATGGGTGCAAGGAAATCGTCCTCAAAGCCGGCGACGCCGGTATGTTTGTGCGCGATGACAGCATGACAGTTCACTTGCCGTTTACCCCTGCGCGCCAAGTTGTGGATACAACCGCTGCAGGCGATTCGTTCGATGGCGCCTACCTGGCCGCATGGCTGGAGGGAGCCGATGCTGGTGCGGCTTTGCGCCAGGCTGCGGAAATCGCGGCGGTTGTTGTCGGCCTTCCGGGGGCAATTGCGCCCCGCGCGGAATTTGATCAGGCGCGCGACAATTTAACATAGGCGTCCCTCTCGCCACCCCCCATTTTCAGCAGAAAACCCTGAAAAGCGTCTTCGGGCGAAAAAAAGGGTCGACTGTTGTTCTATTCTAAATATAATACATCATACAACATACTTGATTACATCTGATTTGATGTGTTCAGGCGTCGTCGTTGTTGGCGCCTCGAGGGATTGAAAAGCCGCAACTTATTAGCTGGCTGGGGTGGATTTACTGCGGGTGAATATGCGCGCCGAGGGAAGTTCAGGACGCACAGCAAAAAAACCGGCTTGGTACCAAACTGTTTTAGGGGTTTAGAGCGCTATGAAGATTGTTGACGCAAAAGTCATTGTAACCTGTCCGGGACGTAACTTTGTCACGATCAAGATTATAACTGAAGATGGCATATATGGGATTGGTGATGCGACCCTGAACGGTCGCGAACTGGCGGTTGCCTCGTATCTTGCCGACCATTTGATCCCTTGTCTGATTGGCCGTGATGCGGGTCAGATCGAAGATATCTGGCAATTCTTTTATCGGGGCGCATACTGGCGTGGTGGCCCTGTGGGTATGACGGCGCTTGCGGCAATTGACGTGGCGCTTTGGGACATCAAAGCCAAAGCCGCGAACATGCCACTTTATCAGTTGCTGGGTGGTCGCAGCCGCAGTGGCGTCATGGTTTATGGCCATGCCAACGGCAACACGGTTGAAGAAACCGTGGAGGAAGTCGGCCGTTATATTGACATGGGCTATAAGGCCATTCGGGCGCAAACAGGCGTGCCTGGCCTCGCGTCAACCTATGGGGTTTCCAAGGACAAGTTGTTCTACGAGCCAGCTGACGCTGATCTGCCGACCGAGAACGAGTGGGACACAGCGCGGTATCTGGAGCACGTACCAACACTATTTCGCACGCTGCGAGACACTTATGGCTATGACCGCCATCTGCTTCACGACGTGCATCACCGTTTGACGCCGATCGAAGCTGGCAGGCTTGGCAAAGACCTTGAGCCTTTCCGTCTGTTCTGGCTGGAAGACGCGGTGTCGGCCGAACTTCAGGAAGGTTTCCGCCTGATCCGGCAGCACACGACAACGCCTCTTGCCGTGGGCGAGGTGTTTGCCAGCATCCATAACTGTCATCAACTCATCACTGAACAGTTGATTGATTATATCCGCACCACGATTGTGCATGGCGGTGGCATTTCGCACATCCGCCGGATCGCACATCTGGCCGAATTATATCATGTAAGAACCGGTTTCCACGGGGCCACGGACCTGAGCCCAATCACTATGGGCGCGGCTCTGCATTTTGATACTTGGGTGCCAAACTTCGGCATTCAGGAGTATATGCGGCACACACCTGAAACCGACGAAGTCTTTCCGCACGATTACACGTTCGAGGACGGCTACCTCATTGTTGGCGACACGCCAGGCCACGGTGTGGACATCAACGAAGAGCTGGCCGCCAAATATGAATATGAACGCGCCTACTTACCGGTAAACCGCCTATCGGACGGCACGATGTTTAATTGGTAATCGCTGAAATCCACGGGAAGACATGAGCAATGAGTACGGCTGTCACTATTCGGCGTTTCCACTTTAGCGAGGTTATTGTCCCTGCCAAGGAAGGGGTGATTGATTCAGCCGAAGTGCGTAAACCGCTCCACATGCTGCCTGTGGGCGGCAAGCGTGAATGGAGCACGCAATTTGACGAACTGCCGAAACTTATTCTGCGGCTTGAACTGAGTGACGGCACCGTTGGGATTGGTGAATTCTACCGGGACCACAACTGGCAACTGGTCAAGGAAGTGTCGGAAAGCCTTATAGGGCAGGACATTCACCGTATTTGCCTGCAGGATCTGCCGATCCCGCTTTGCCGGGAATATGACGGCTTTGAGTGCGCGATCTGGGATGCCTACGCCAAGCTGCTTGGCGTGCCGCTTTATATGTTGTTGGGCGGTGCAGTGCGCGACCGTGTTTATGTCGGTGCATGGTCCAGCCACCGCACGGTCGATGAAGCCGGCCTTGTGGCGAAAAAATATGCGGAGCAGGGGTACGACTGTATCAAGTTCAAGTGTGATCTTGAGGACGATATCGTCTCCTGGTGTGAGCAGATCAAAAAGCATGCTCCTGACATGAAGGTCATTTTTGACCCAAATCAGCGGTGGGAAAACGCTGGCCAGGCACGCCGCCGGCTCAAGGGGCTTGAAGAGGTAGGCAACGTGCTGCTTCTGGAAGACCCCATCTGCAAGTGGATGCTCAAGGATTACGCCGAACTGCGGACGTTTACCTCCATCCCGATCGTGCAACATGTCTCGCTGCCATACGTATATCAGGGCCAGCGGGTGCATGATGCTATCAATGTGATCGAGCACAATGCGGTTGACGGCTTTAACTTCAACGCGGGTCTGGCAAAATTCCGCCAGCTTGACGGTATCGCATCGGCCGCACGGAAATATTGCTGGCATGGCTCGGAAGTTGATCTGGGTGTGCTTGAGGCGATGTATCTGCACCAGTCGATCGCAGCAAAAAGTTGTGTCTGGCCCGGTGATGTTTTTGGCCGGATGTTGCGGTCTCATTGTTTGCTCAAACAACCCATCCGGTTTGAACCGCCATACGCCTTTGTGCCCGACCGGGGGCCTGGTCTTGGTATTGAGCTTGATGAAGAAGCGCTTGCGATGCACCAGGTGTCGGCGGCTACGGTAGAATAGGAAAGACAATGAGTGTTTTTGATAATCCGTTCGTAAGAGATACAGACCGTGCGGAAATATGGGAAATACTGGTACACCGCGACCTCGAAGCGTTCCTGAGGGTCGATTGGGATGCCACCAAGGATGATTTCATTGAAGACGGCTTCTTCGGCATCGATGGTAAGGGCAGAGACAATCCCGATGATTGGGCGATGACGTTTCCCGATCTCGCATCCTATAAATTTCTGTGGCTTGAAGCCGCGCAGCAGAACGCAGACGAGACTGATCTGGAAGCGGTGCGGGAACCCATGTATGCGGCTTCCCGCCTGACATCCATTGACATCAACGGTACAACAGCAATTGCACACAAGGAAATCAAGGGCGCGATACCGAAGCGTGACGGTAGCAAGGAAATCCTCGACTGGCAGAGCCTGTATGTTATGCGCAAGGTTGGCAAGAGCTGGAAAATCAGCTCCTTTGTTGGCTATCTGCCGTCGGTCATGGGCGGCGTTGGCAAGAGCCCGATCACGGCACCGCCCGCCGAGCAACATGTTACAGCCGGGCCATACTCGCCGGTTCTGAGCGTGAAAACTGACGAGATTGTCGTGATTTCAGGCCAGGTGGCGGTTGATCTGGCAGGCGATATCACGAGTGAAAATCTTGAAGAACAGTCCCGCCAGACGCTTGAAAACTGTAAGCGACAATTGGCGAATGCAGGCTGTGACCTCTCAGATGTGTTCAAGGCGAACATATATCTGACAGATCTGGATGGGTGGGACCGGTTTAACAAGGTTTATCGGCAAGTCATGCCGGAGCCCTACCCGGCACGTACCGCGATACAGGCGGTATTGCTACCGGGCCTGCTGGTTGAAATAGAGATGTGGGCAGCAAAGAAATGAGGTGGGAAAACCTCACCAGTCCAGCGCTTGACGCCTTTGACCGCAATACGCCGGTTGTGCTCAATATAGGGGCCATAGAACAACATGGTGCGCATCTGCCGCTTGTGACTGACGCGCTTATCGGGCGTCATTTTACCGGTCTGGTAGATGATGTGTTGGGCGATGATCTTCTTATTCTGCCCCAGGTCTCGGTCTGCTGTTCCGAGCATCATATGAGCTTTGCGGGTAGCCTGACACTTACGCATGAAACCATGTTGGCGTATGTGTCTGATGTTCTGTCGTCTGTTATCGCGCACGGCTTTACCAACATCATACTGTTTAACAGCCATGGCGGAAACCTGGCCATTGGGCAAGTGATCATGGAAAAACTGGGGCACAGGTATCCGGATGTAGACTTTTTCATGCTGACCTGGTGGAAGCTGGCGCCGGAAGCGCTCAAGGCGTTGCAGGAAAGCGAATTTGGTGGCGTTGGCCACGCTTGCGAGTTTGAGACCTCCATGCTTTTGCATATTGCTCCTGAGCTTGTTGACCTTGACGCCGCGCGAGACACACCCTTGCAGACCAGTTTCACTTGGTCGGACGCAGATCTGCTGACCGGCAGCAGGGGCTCACACCAGCGCTCCATGGCAGAACTGACGGCCCACACCGGTGTTTTTGGTGCGCCGAGTTATGCCACAGCCGATAAGGGTAAGAAGATCATCGATATCGTGACGGACGAGTTTGTTATGATGCTGCGAGAAATTTTCGCACGCAAAACCCACCCCCAAGGTTGATCGCGACGGGTTTATTTACCCGACCTGTCCTGGTTCCCACCAATCAACCTGAAAAGGCAACCCCCCGTCCGGAAGGGCGGGGGGTTGTTTAATGGGCCAGGGAAGATAACGGGGGGAGGCCTGGCCCGGGAAGACTGTTCCTTGTGAATTTTGTGCTGCGCTCGTGCTAGTCGAGATAGTCCCGTTCAAGCCATTCAGCGGCATCCCTGTAGGCGCGGTCCAGATCTGGCACGGCTGACTCGTCGCCGCCTATATCAAGCCCAAGATGGCCTTTAAAGTCGACGCGCTGGAGTGTTTCAAGGAAGATGTCCCAACGGATTTTACCGTCTCCGACCGCAAGGTGTTCAAATTTTTTGCCACCATTGTCAGAAATGTGAATGTAGTCGACATGGTCTTTCAGTCGTATCATGGAAAGCGCCAGGTTATCATGCACGGCAAACTGGTTGGCGGTATCGAGCGTGAAACGCAGGTTGTCCCGCTTCATTGCATCGTGAAAATAGAGGTAGGCATCGGTGTTGGACGCGAGCAAGCCTTCCGCCGGATGCATATGATAGGTTAGCCCGTAGCGCGCGGCGATATCACAGGCGATTCTGTATGTTTCAATCAGTGTCGACCAAACGTGGTCCCAGCTTACGTCATGTGGCAGAAAGGCTGATGCAATGACATCTTCGCCATAATGCCTGACAACGGGAATGTCGGCGGGGAACTGATAAGGAGGCAGGGGTGCATTATCAAGCACGCCCTTTGCTCCATACAGTTTGGCTATTTCGCAACCCTTTTCAAACAGGGCAAGTTGTTTTTCGCGCTCTTGGTCGTCAAGGCTGGAAAGTCCGGGTAGTACGACGCAGAAATACGGGACGCTAAGTTCCAGAGACTTCAGTTTCTCGGCAAATGTGTGGCGGTTCTCATAAACCGCCATCAGATGCTCTTCGCGGATGCCTTCCAGTTCCACCGATGTAAACCCAAGGGCTTTCATTTCCTCAAGGTGTTTTGTGGTCATCTCGGCTTGTGGCGGGTAGCCATATTTTGAGATGATATAGAGAAAGGCACAGACAATTCTTTGATCAAACATAAGCTATCCTTTAAAAACATCCAGGATTCCGAGGGTACCAATCACAGCCATAAAGATGGTGAACAGGGTGATGGTCACGAGCAGGAGGTTGGCGGCGGGTGTTGCTTTTTTCTCGCCCATGATCGCTTTTCTGTTTTGCAGGATGGTCATGAGTATGAGGATAAGCGGCGTAACGAACAGTGCGAAAACCTGCGTTATGATCATCACCATGACCGGGCGGCCGCCAAATATCGGCACCACAAGACCCAAGGCCGCGTAGAAAATGATGATGGCCTTGCTCTCAAGTGATTTCAGGTTCATTTGTTGGCCGCGATAATCAGCCAGAAGAAGCGGCACCAGCATATAATGTGGGAAGAGCGACGACAGACCTGCACAAACGATGCCCGCGACAAAAATGGAGATCGCAAACCGGCCAGCCAACGGCTCAAGCAGCTTGATCATGTCTATCGCATTTTCAACGTGCAGGCCCTTGGGGTGCAAGGTGCCAGCCGCAGCGGCCATGATGGAGAGGCTGAGGAAAAACATCAGGAATGAAGAAACGAACGCGTCCCTTTTCTCCAGCTTCAGGTCTGTGGCGGTCCATTTTTTCTCCCGCACGGTGATGGAGCGAGCCACGTAAAGCACACCGCCCATGGTGGTGCCGATCATGCCAGCAACAATCAGGCCTGCGTTGGCCTCTGCCGGAATGCTGGGCACCAGGCCGCGAATGACCAGCGATGCATCGGGAATTACCATGACTGCGGTCATCAGGAAGCTCAGGCCCATAAGCGCCACAAACAGCGCGAGCAGTTTCTCGATGAAGCCGTATTTACCGTTAAACAGCAGAAAGACCAGCATGGCCCCGAACAGGATGGCCAGAATGATGGTGCTGAAGCCCTCGCCATCGGCAGTCAGAGGTTTCGACCATTCGTTCACCACATCCGTGACAATCGCCATAACCCCGATGCTTGAGATCATCTCGGTGAAGACAAGGATCAGCAATACCGTCATTGCTATGGGTTTGCCAAAATGCTTGCGAAAGGTCTGCAGCGCACTTTCACCGGTGATTAGGGTGTAGCGGCCAAAAAAAACGATGAGAAAATACGTACATATACATGACAGCAGCACGGCCCAGGAAAGGATCATGCCGTGTGAAGCCCCGGCTGATGCCATGGTTGTTATGCTGCCGGTACCGATATTGTAGCCGACCAGAAAAAGCCCCGGCCCGATTGTCGATAGAAAGAGAGCAGCTCTTTTCCAGAGTGATGTCACGGTTTGTCTCCCCCCGCTGTCACATATTTCGACCAAAGGTATATAGATGTCTGACATATGACAAGTTATATTTCATGTCTATGCAGATGGCACCCCATAGGCGCGGGGACAGCGGCAGGCAGTCGCGCAAAAGCCAAACACACACGGCCCATGCGGGCGGCGTGTTTTCATAAAAAGGTCTTTTGGTTCAGTCTGTTACGGCTTGTCGCATGTCGTAAGCGGCGCGGTGGCGTTCGATGCTGTTCGCGAGATGCCGACGTGTAGCCTCCCGCGCTGCCGTGGCATCCTGCTTCTCGATAGCTTCAACCATGGCCCGGTGCTCAGACTGCATTTGGTTCAGGCGCTTGAGATGAGGCGCTGGCTCGTCTTTACCAGCCATGGCGAAGTCGTGTTTCATCAGCAGGTCGTGCGGCGGGATCAGATGCGTACCCAGAAAGTTCAGAAAACGCACAAACTGCGGGTTGCTGGCGGCAAGCGCGATGGCATTGTGCAGGTCGTAATCTGATTCAGAGGCGTCTACATCATTTCTGATATTGGCTTCTATCTTTTCAAGCGCCTCGTACATCTTGTCAATTTGTTCAGGCTTCCGCCTGAGCGCGGCGGCACCAGCCATTTCGATTTCGACAGCCATGCGTAGTTCAAGGACATTCATGACCTCCTCAAGGGTGGCCATTTCCTCCGGGCGTATGCGAAATGTTTCGGTGCCTGCTTTTTCGGCAACAAAAGCACCAACGCCCTGCCGGGTAATAACAAGGCCATCAGCTTTCAGTGCGGCTACCGCTTCGCGTACGACAGTACGGCTGACCCCGCCAGAGTTGACCAGGGCCTGTTCGGTTGGAAGCCGTGCACCCGGCGCAAGCTTGCCACTGAGAATTTGAGACCGAAGCTGTTCGATCAACTCAGCGGTCAAGGACATGCGCTTACCCAGAGGTTTGATTAAATTGTCAGCCATATGCTTGACTTTCGCTATTCTTGTTCGTTTTCAAAGGTGGTTGCGTTAACTCTACTCAGTCGTTTCGTTTGCTTCAACAAGTTCTATATATTTTAGTAGCTTATGCATCGAGCTTGTCATGTAAAGGAATGCGCCCAACCCGCGTGGGTCGTTGAGGCGGGTCGGCTGATCCTCATACTGCTGATCGTTGAAGAAGATGGGCGTACCCTTGACGATACCGTGGACGCGGCCATTGTCGTCCACCTGAGCGGCGACGCTTCTCCACCCTTTTAGGGTGGCGTCCAGAAAACTGTCTCTGTCCAGCCAGCCATTGCGGATACCTTCAGCGAAAGCGCGCACAAACATGCTGCTGGCTGATGTTTCCAGATAGGTGTCCGGGTTGTCCAGAACCTGATGCCAACGCCCCTCGTCGCTTTGTAATTTCAGCAGGCCGTTTGCATGTTTCCGAAAAGCAGTGAGCAGTTGGTTATAGTCTGGGTGCGATGGGTCGAGCGCCAGCAGCGCATCAGTTTTTGCCATGATGGTCCAGCCGTTGGCGCGCCCCCACTTGCTTGAGGAGTGTTCGTTGCTGTGCCCAAAATATCCGTGCCAATAGACGCCTGTCGTATCATCGGACAGATACTGGTCAATTTGCAGAATCTGTTTAATAGCCTCTGCCTCATAGCGCGGTGACGCTTCCGCCCGGGCCATTCGCATTAGAATGCCTGCGCCCATGAACATGTCATCCGCCCAGATGGTCAGGGGCACAGGGTTTACCCGTCCGATGGTGCCGTCATCCAGCCGAGGGATATCATTCATAATGTGCTCGGCTGCGCGCTTAGCCAGACGATAGTCCTCACTATCCAGCCCCTTGCCGCTGCCAGCACCATAGGTGCGGATATAACGCTCAGCAAAAGGCAAGGATGTTACGCCTGTATCGTCAAGCAGCGCATAGCGGAAAAAGTGCCCGAAAGGACTGTGCAACAGGCCGCGTTCCTGCCGTTCGCGCGCGATGAGTTCACGCTTTTCGATAAAGAAGTCCATGTGTTGGTTGATGAAAGGCCTGTAGTCAAGTTTTTCGATCGTATCGCTGACCGTATAAAGAGAATCAAGGATCGTACCGGTGAAATAGCGCCAATCGGCATATTCAAGTTTATCGCTGTGTTTGCGCTGTAGATGGATACGCGGCAGGTCCCAGCGAACTGCCTTTCCTTCTGCGCCGTCATAATCGCGGGTGAAATCGAGCGGGCCGGTTTCAAGGTCGCTGCGTTCGGAAAAGGGGTAGCTCTCGGTGGCCAGCGGACCGGCAATGAGGAAATGCATATAGTCCGGTGCGTCTTTAACGCGGGGCGGGCTCAGGGCTATCCGGTGGCCAAGCGACGCGCCGCTCTGAGAGAAAAAGCCAAGCCAGACACGGGCCTCTCCACCCTCTTCCGGGCGCATTTTTACCGAAAGCTTATGCTTGCTGCCCGGCTCCAGTGATACTTTGACGTAAGAAGCGGCGACGTAGCGATCATAATCTATACCCTTTGGTATATGGGCCTCAGTCGTAGCTTCGTCATAAATCACTTCACCGTCGAGCAAAACAGTCACTGCCCCCGCAGAATGGGAGATGCCGAAGCTGGCGGTGGCAAGAGCATCAAGTGGCAATACGTGATCTGGCACGTTGGTGTTGACGGTAACATCGGCGCGCGCCACATAAACGCCGCCCGCGACAGCGCTCAGGGAATCATGAAAATCCAGATACTGGTACCCCTCATCACGTGCCGTGGGCAGCGTGGGTTTGAAGGCAAAGGTGGTATCCTTTACCAGCCGGTCGGCAACTTTTTGTGCGACGGCCTCAGGTTGGGGAAGAGTGCCCTCGGCATAGGCTGTTTGAACGATACCTTGAGCGCCAAGGCTGATAACAGCGCAGACTGCAAATGTCGCTTTGGTCCAGTTTTTCACGTAACTCCCCCTCTTCTTGGAACACATAACTCATTGCTGTGCATGAATTTTTCCACGTTCTTGGTGAATGATTTTTTACACATGCAATGGGAATAGAGCGGCAAACTTACCCTGTTATAATATGTATGACAAGAAGCTAGTTTCGGGCTTGTGCGGCGAATATTTGTATGTCATCCTACAACATGAATGCCAGATATCAGGTCGCTGGTGTACAAGGTTCTGGTTATATTTTCTAAGGGGGAAGGTTTGTTGTATCCGCAGAGTAACGCGTTCAGGGAGGTTGTTGATTGTTCCGGTATCTGGGGTTTCAGGCCAGACGCCGAAGGCACCGGTTTCCGAGAGAACTGGGCTGCAGGATTTACCCCTACCCATGAGTGCGCCGTTCCGGGAAGCTGGAACGAACAGCTTCAGGAATATGGCCTGATGAACTACGTGGGGGGTGCGTGGTATCAGCGAGATGTCCATGTGCCGAACCACTTTGGCGGCAAAAACATATTTGTGCGTGTCGGCTCGGCTGATTTTGAAAGCAAGCTGTGGGTTAATGGCCATCTTGTGGCTGAAAATGATATTCTATGCCTGCCCTATGATGGTATGGCGACGGATTTCCTAAAGCCCGGGGCGAAGGCGCGAATCGTGCTGTGGGTCAGCAACGAGCAGCGCTATGACGCGATTACGCCCGGGGTAGCGATCGAGGATTATGCCAGAGAAGAACGTATCCGCGAGGAACAGTATCCCGCGACGCGGCCAGACTTTTTCCCCTATGGCGGAATACAGCGACCAGTCCTTCTTTGCGCAGTACCTAAGCACCACATCACCGACACCACGGTGACGACACATCTTGATAGTGATGCTGGCCTTGTTAGGGTTTCGGCATGCGTGGATGCGCCCGATGGTCATCAGGTGACATTTACGGTCGCGGGCGCCGGTGGTGAAGACCGTGTTTTAAACGTTGCGATCAACGACGGTGTTGCTGAGGGTGAAATCCGCATCGAGGATTGCCGCTTTTGGTCAACAACGGACCCGTACCTGCACTCGCTTTCTGTTGTGTTGCTGGCAGACGGTGAAGCAGTGGACAGTTACGAGATATCTGTGGGTGTGCGTGAAGTTAAGGTTCGGGGCAACCGATTGTACCTTAATGGCGAGGCTATCTTTCTTCGAGGTTTTGGCAAGCATGAAGACTTTCCGGTGCATGGCCGCGGTCTGAACTTGCCCCTTATGGTCAAAGATTTTGGCCTTATGCGTTGGATTGGCGCCAATTCGTTTCGAACCTCGCACTATCCGTATGCGGAAGAGATACTCGATTATGCAGACAGCAAAGGTGTGTTGGTGATCAGCGAGCTAGCCTCGGTTAATCTTGACTTTCGACTGGTCGGTGATCAGACGCTCGCAAACCATAAACGCACGCTTGAACGGCAAATTGCGCGGGACAAGAACCACCCCAGTGTCATCATGTGGTCTGTTGCCAACGAGCCGGGCTATCAAGGTGAGGCAGAATACAAAAGCCAGGCATGTTATGACTATTGGGAAGAGGTTTGTGGCTACACAAGAAAGCTGGACGCCACCCGCCCGTTGACAGTGGCCAATGTCGGACGAGTTGGTGTTGATGATCCATGCTTTCATCATGTGGATATCATTTCCATCAACCGATACTACGGTTGGTATGACATGCCAGCGCAATTGGACAGGGCTGCGATCCGGCTTCAGGAAGAGCTGGACGAAATTGCACGTCGGCATAACAAGCCTTTGTTGGTTCTGGAGTTTGGGGCGGACACCATTGCAGGCGCGCACAGCACGACCGACCAACTGTTTACCGAGGAATACCAGGCCAAATTCCTCGAGGTCTATTGTGATATCATTGAAAATCATCCCAATGCCATTGGCACCCACGTCTGGAACTTCGCAGACTTTCGTACAGCGCAAAACCATCGCCGCGTGATTCTCAACCTAAAGGGGGTCTTTACACGAACGCGCGAACCAAAGCGAGCGGCCTTCACGCTTAAGGACCGTTGGTCAAAACCATTCACCTATAAAAACCAGACGGGGTAGCGCGATGTTTGGACTCAGTTATCTGGACCTTGGGGTCATTGTTATCTATTTCCTCGGGCTGACATGGATCGGGCTTAGAACTTATAGTTCTATTAAAAACACCGGTGATTATTTCATGGGAGGGCGCCGTTTCAACAAGCTCCTTATGATTGGTCATGCCATGGGTACAGGGACCCATACCGATCAGCCCGTTGCTGTTGCGGGCGCCTGCTACCAGCACGGCCTTGCGGGCATTTGGTATCAGTGGATGTGGATGTTCAGCACACCCTTTTACTGGTTGTTGTCGCCCGTGTATCGTCGGCTTCGTTATATCACGACGGGTGATTTCTTCGAGCGCCGGTACGGCAAGACCTTGGGTGCATGGTATGCCGCAATGGGGCTTTTGTACTTCACCACCAATTGCGGGCTTATGCTCAAAGGAACCGCAACAACGATCGATGTGATCACAGACGGGCAAGTGCCTAGCAACTATGCCGTTGTGATCATGACTATATTGTTTGTGAGTTACAGCATGGTCGGGGGCCTTGTGGCCGCCGTTATCACAGATTTCATTCAGGGAATCTTTATCCTTGTGCTGTCCTTTCTGCTTATCCCGTTTGCACTGAATGCGGCTGGGGGTATCGGCGCTATTCATGACGGTTTGCCCGCCGACATGTTCAGTTTTATCGCACCGGGAGAAATTACCCTCTTTTTCATCGTTGCCGTGATCATAAACGGGCTGGTGAGCATCGTGGTACAGCCACACCACATGGCCGTTGGCGGCGCTGGCAAGGAAGAAATTTCATGCCGGGTTGGCTGGACATACGGCAGCTTCGTCAAGAGGTTCATGACCCTGGGTTGGGCGTTCATTGGCGTGTTTGCCGCGTTCCTCTATCCGGGTCTGGGAGAAGAGAACCGGGAGATGGCGTTTGGTCTCGCCGTCAACAATCTTTTGCCCGCAGGGCTTGTCGGTTTGATGCTGGCTTCGATGGCTGCGGCGGTGATGTCGACATGCGACAGCTTTATGGTTGGTGGTTCGGCTCTCTTCACGCGGAACTTTTATGCGAAATATTTTAATCGCGATGCTTCTGAAAAACATTACCTCGGTGTCGCACGCTTAGCGTCGCTGGTCGTTGTTGTCGGGGGCGTGGCCTACGCCTTCTGGCTCGACAGCGTTATACAGGGTGTGCTTCTTCTGTGGAAATTTACCGCTTTCTTCGGTGTAGCGTTCTGGATGGCATTGATATGGCGCAGGGCAAATCGCTTTGGTGTTTTTGCCAGCGTAATTTCAATGATCATATGCGTTGTGCTGACCAGTGATCTCACCAGCTTTGGCGCAAATTGGGATATCGAATATCAGATCGCCCTGTATTTGCCGGTTGGTATCCTTACTTTTGTTGTTGCAAGCCTGCTGACGCAGCCAGAAGACGACAAACAGCTGGATGACTTTTACGCGCTGTTGAACACGCCTGTTGGTGAAGAAGCCAAGCTGAAGGCAGCAGGGGTCGACATCATGCTTGAGGGCGATAACATCGAACCGCGTAAAGCGGGGGCAGAATCGCTTCTCGAGCGCGGACACAGCCTCGTGCTGGTGGACCTTTTGTCGCTGCATAAAAAATTCAGCTTCAAGCGCTACCGGATTGACCTTCTGGGGTTTGTTGCCGCTTGCCTTGCGGTGGCGGGGATCATTCTGATTGGTATTCTTTTGGCCGGTATCGGTAGCTAACGGGGAGTAATAAAGTGTTTTCGATCAAAAAAAGAGCTCGTCGGCTACGGTGTTTTTTCGCTGCATTTTGTTTGATGTGGGCTGCAGGCCCCGCAGCGACAGCGCAAGACAATGTTATTGTGCCCGCACCCATGGAAATAGGATTTTCCGAGGGCGTCTTTCCGATCAGTGGCTCTGTCCTTGGTTTTGCGGTTGACGGTGTTTCTGAAGAATCCCTTATGCTGGAAAAGGGGCAGATTGCCAAAGAGTGGCAACGTGCCGGCGGTGCGGTTGCATCTGCCGGATCCAGCGCCACGCATACAATCAAGCTCACCTTGGACAAAAGTTTTTCAGTGCCTGGTAATGAAGCGCCTGATGACGAAGCCTACGAGCTGCGTGTTGGCAAAAGCCATGTCAGCATTCGCGCAGGGACTGAGGCAGGGCTGTTTTATGGTGTGCAAAGCTTGAAGCAACTCATTCGGGCGTACGGAAATTCCGGTGCAATTCCATCTCAGGAAATCAAGGACTGGCCCGATCTGGCCTTTCGCGGTGTGCTGGATGACATAAGTCGGGGCCCGGTGCCCACGGTGGCGTTTGTTCGCCACCAGATCGACCGTTTGTCCGAATTGAAGTTCAACCGGCTCTCCTACTATTCCGAGCATATCATCCAGACAGAAAGTCATCCTGAAATAGCACCACCGGCCGGGTCTATCAGTATCCCTGAGTGGAGAGCGCTTGGCGCCTACGCGCGAGAACGCCACGTAATGCTGGTTGGTAACTTCCAGTCATTCGGGCATTTTGAGAAGTCTTTGGCGCACCCGGGCGTTCGTGCCCTTGGTGAGGCGGACAGGATGATCTCCCCGGTGTTGCCGGAAGCGCAGGATTTTCTTGCCGATATCCTTGATGAGGTCATACCGGCCTTTGATGCCCCTTATTTTTGTATCAATAGCGACGAAACCTTTGATCTGGGCAAGGGCTACTCCAAGCTTGCCGTGGATGAAAAAGGGTTGGGCAATGTCTATGCCGACCACATCAACTGGCTGCATGAGCAGACCACCCGCCACGGTGTGCGCATGATGCTCTGGGCAGACATTGTTGCCAAGCACCCGGAAATAGCCCATCGCATACCGCAAGATACGATCATGATGCCTTGGGACTATAGCGCCGAGCAGGACTTTAAGGGCATGATCGCACCCTTGAAGGACGCGGGCTACGATGTCATCGCCACTGCCGGAATTCTGAATTCCTACCGTATCATCCCCAACTTCGAGGAGGTGCGGCACAACCTGCGCAACTTTATTGGTGCCGCAGTGGAAACAGACATCATGGGCTCGTGGACGACGGTTTGGGACGATGGGGGCATGGCGCTCTTTACCCATGACTGGTACGGGCTGGCCTATGCGGCAGAACAAAACTGGCATTCGACTGAAACGATCGAAAAACAGGACTTTGAGCGCCGGCTGGGCGCAGGGGTCTACGGTGCCTCGGGTGATGGTTTTGTTCGTGCACTGGATACGCTGTATGAGCTCAATGATTTGAAGCCTACACAGGGCTTTAAAGACCGAATTTTGTGGCGCAGTGCCATACCTTCCCGTGGTGAGACGAGCCGTATCGATGCCGCAGGGTGGGACGATGTGCTGCAGCGCGCGGTGAGCGCCCGGGCCTTGCTGGAAGATGCACAGCTCGGGGTCTATCCCGAGGACGCCGACGTTTTCGCCTTCTCGTCACTGTTGTTCGAGACATTGGCCAAGACACGGCTGAACGCACTTGATGCGGCGGCCCAATATTCGCTGGCGTCCCGCAACCAGTTCCAGGACCCGGTTCTGGCGCGCGGCCATCTGTTGCAAACGCTTGACTTGCTGAGTGAGGTCGCGGGTTCATGGCGCCAATTGCATGACAGGTACGAAAGTCTGTGGCTGTACGAAAACCATTCCTATTGGCTGGACCATGTACTTGAAAAATATCAAGGCCATATAGCGGCGTGGTCAGATGCCCATGCGCGGGTCAGGGTTAGCCTGCGTGACCTTGACATGGGGCGTGCTATTGCAGCGCCCATGAATGTGCGTTTGTCGGTTGAGCCACTCTCCGGTCAATATTTCATGGGCTGGCTTGAACTGGATGCCTTTCCTGTTGGCGACACCGCCTCTGCGCTGGATACGGACTATCTGACAGACAGTGGTGGTGAGTTGGCCTCCCGACCGAAGGTGACGGAAACGATTGTCTTTGGTGGGCGCAAGTATCGCTGGCACCGCGTACTGGCCAACGCGCCAGATATTGTAGACCTGATTGACCTGAACCCCAGCGCACCGGATGAAACCGTTATCTATGAATTCGCTGAATTGACCAGCCCAGATGAACGCATCGCAAAGGCTGCTGTCGGGTCAAGTGGCGCGATGGAGATTTTCGTCAATGGTGTGAGTGTGTACCGGCATGATGATGAGCGGTCGCTGGTCATCGATGAGGACACAATCCGGCTGCCCCTGAAGGCGGGGAAAAACTATGTGATGGTGAAGCTGGTGCGGCACGGTGGAGATATGAAGTTCTCCTTTAATTTGCCAGACAACAAAATCTCCGCACACAAGAACAGATATCGCATCCTCGATTGACCTGCGTGAACAGGGGCAGGGCTCTGCATGGCTGTGCCCGTACATGCGGCAGGCGCATTAAACGATGTGTTTTGAAGGTTTAGTTCAGGAAAGGGCGTTAGCCTGATGGAACGATTTAGAGACAAAGCAGTTGTCATTACTGGTGGCTCCAAGGGAATCGGTAAAGCCATTGCTGAGCGGTTTCTGTGCGAGAAAGCCAGGGTGGGCATCATCGATATGGATGAGGCCGCCGGCGAGGAAGCGGTACAGGCGTTCAGTGATATGGGGCACACCGTTTCTTTTGCGGAGGCCGACATCAGTGACTGCTCAGCGGTTTCGAGCGCCGTCAAGCATGTAGCCGAGAAGCTGGGAGAGTTCAGCATCCTGATCAATTGCGCCGGGGCTGTCCGGGGTGAAAGCCTTGATGACACCGATGACAGTATCTGGCGTTGGAACATCGATGTGAACCTAAACGGAACATTCTCGGTGACAAAGGCGGCACTGCCGCACCTTTTGAAACATTCAAATAGCGCTGTCGTGAATGTTTCCTCAGTCAATGCGCTTATGACAATCGGTGTGCCTGCCTACAGTGCCGCCAAGGCTGGCATGATGGCTATGACCCGAAGTTTTGCGACCGAGTATGCGTCACACGGGCTGCGGTCCAACGCCGTTCTGCCGGGTACTATCCGTACATCGGCGTGGGATGACCGTGCCGCAAAGTACCCGGACGTTATGGACAAGGTTAAATCCTGGTATCCAGGCGGTGAGGTTGGGACTCCTGACGATGTCGCGGCCGCGGTCGCGTTTCTTGCGTCTGACGACGCGCGTTTCATTAACGGTGCCGGGCTGGTGGTGGATGGCGGTTTGACCATTGGCCATCACCGCATGATCAACGATTTCGTATGAGCAACAGAGTTCTATGCAAACACTACATATAGAAAACCAAAGCCAACCATCCGAAGGCTCAGTACAACAAAAACTGTCAGGTAAAACAGCTGTGGTGACGGGTGCCGGACAGGGTATCGGCAAGGCGATTGCGACCAGATTTGGTCTGGAAGGAGCGACGGTTGTCGCTGTTGATCGTAATGAAGAGACCCTCGCGGGGCTTGATGGATTGCCAGGTATTGTCCCGCATTGCATGGATGTGAGTAAGCCACAGGATATTGCACAGTGCGGGGACCTTTACCCGGACGCTGATATTTTGGTGAATTGCGTGGGTGTTGTGCATCATGGCCCACTACTTGATTGCAGCCCGGAAGATTTCAGCCAGGCCATGCGGATCAATGTGGAATCCATCTTTCACATGACCCGGACCTATATGCCGGGAATGCTTGAACGTGAAGATGGTCTGATCGTCAATATTGCTTCGGCTGCCGCCGCGTCAAAAAGTGCGGAGAATCGCTTTGCTTATGCGACCAGCAAGGGCGCTGTCGTGGCGCTCACCAAGTCAATAGCGATTGACTATATCGGACGCGGTGTTCGCTGCAATTCCATCAGCCCGGGAACGATTTATACGCCGTCGTTGCAGGAACGCATTGCCGCTGCAGGCAATAGTGAACAGGCTTACCGGGATTTTGTTGCGAGGCAACCCATGGGGCGCTTGGGGCAACCTGAAGAAGTTGCGGCCGTGGCACTGATGATGGCATCGGGCGAAGCCAATTTTATGTCGGGTTCGGACGTCGTAATTGACGGCGGGTTCAGTTTGTAAGGGAGTAGAATATGAAGCTGGTAAGATTTGGAGAAGTCGGGCAGGAAAAACCGGGCCTGATAGACGACGATGGTAATTTGCGCGATATTTCATCTTTCGTAAGCGACATCACGCCCGAATTTCTAGCTGGGGATCTTTTTGATCAACTGAAGGACGCGAGCGCGACGACCTTTCCTGCAGTCGAGGGTACGCCGCCCATGGCGGTACCGGTGTCGCATGTGGGTAAGTTTGTTTGTGTGGGGCTCAATTATGCTGATCACGCCCGCGAGGCTGGCCTGCCTGTACCGGAAGAGCCAATTCTGTTTATGAAAGCGACGTCGGCGGTGCAGGGCGCAAATGATGTCGTCAAGTTGCCGATTGGCCATAGTAAAGCGGATTGGGAAGTCGAGCTGGGTATTATCATCGGTAAACCGGCTAAAAACGTTGCTGTTGGTGAAAGCCATCACCATATCGCAGGGCTTTGTGTGATCAATGACCTGTCGGAACGGGCGTTTCAGATGGAACGCGGCGGCCAGTGGGTGAAAGGCAAGAGCTGCGATACATTCGGCCCGGTCGGCCCGTGGCTTGTGACCATGGATGAAATTGGCGACCCGCACGACCTGGACATATGGCTGGAACTGAATGGGGAACGGGTTCAGAACAGCAATACAGACCAGATGATCTTCAAAATCGAAGAATTGGTATCTTATATCAGCCAGTTTATGTCGCTGCAGCCGGGCGATATCATCTCGACAGGCACACCACCTGGCGTGGCGGCCGGCATGGAAACGCCGCGATGGCTGCAAAATGGTGATGAAATGCGCTTGGGCATTGAAAAGCTGGGCGTTCAGCATCAGCGCGTTGAAGAAGAATCAGGCGCATGACGGATAGTAACATCCGGGCCATAGTGGGGCGCCAGGTTTGGGATAGCCGGGGGCGCCCGACGGTGGAGGCAGAAGTCCATCTGGCGGGTGGAGCACTGGGTCGGGCTATTGCACCAGCCGGCGCTTCGACCGGCGGCGGCGAGGCGCTTGACCTAAGGGACGGCGGTAACGCATTTGGCGGTTGGGGCGTATCGAAAGCTGTCGCCAATATCAATGAGAGTATCGCGAGCGCGTTATCCGGTTTGGACGCTGCTGATCAGGAACTGGTCGACCAACGTTTGTGCGATCTTGACGGCACGAACACCTGCAGCACCTTGGGCGGTAACGCGATGGTGGCAGTGTCGATGGCAACGGCGCATGCCGCGGCGCAGGCGCGTGGTCTTCCCCTTTGGCGCCATCTGGCGGGCGACAAAGTGAATATGATTCCGTTGCCCGAGGTACAGATTTTTGGTGGCGGTGCGCATGCGCGGGGCTCAATGGATCTGCAAGATTTCATGGCCGTCCCCTTTGGCGCCAGAAGTTTCGCCGAGGCGATGGAATGGATAGCTGAAATATATAGGGAAGCGGGTCATTTCATGGCGCGCGCGGGCAAAAGCGCTGGTGTGGCAGATGAAGGCGGTTACTGGCCCTTGTTCGCGGACAACGAAGCGGCCATTGTGGCACTCAAGGAAGTCATAGAGGCTGCTGGGTTCGATACCGAAACACAGGTGGGAATTTCGCTCGATATTGCTGCCAATCAGGTTCACGATGGAGCGGGCTATTACCTGAAAGCCGAAAAACGACACCTGACCGACATCGAGTGGTTTGACATAATGCTCCGTTGGGTGAGCCAGTATCCAATTGTTTCCATCGAAGACCCCTTCATCGAGACGGACCTTGAAAGCCATAAGGCATTTACTGCTTTGGTCGGCGACCGTGTGCAGGTAATTGGCGACGACCTTTTGGTCACCAACGCGTCGCGCGTGCGAGAGGCAGCGGACAAGCAAGCGTGCAATACCTTGTTGTGCAAACCAAATCAGGCTGGCACCTTAAGCGCTGCTCGTCGTGCGCTTGAGGCAGCCCATGAAGAAGGTTGGAATGTAGTCGTCTCCGCCCGGTCTGGCGAGACGGAAGATACGACCATCGTTGATCTTGCATATGGTTGGGGTGCGTCTCAGTTCAAAGTCGGGTCATTCGCCCGATCCGAACGTATGGCGAAGTGGAATGCGATGATCAGGCTTGAAGAGAGCCTTGGCTCTGCCGCTCGTTATGCCGGGGCATTGCCTTTGCCGGGCAAAGCCATGTACCACCAAACCACACCTTGAGAAATGTGCGACCAGATTATCATGCCAAAAAACAGTAGCGATATTTCATCCGTGAGCGTGCCCGGTTTTATCAGTCAGGGGCTTGTCAATATGGGTCTGTCCCGTGAGGGAGAGGCGCTGGCAGCACACCCCCTTACGGGCGGGGTCTCTTCTGACATCTGGAAGGTAACGGTTGGTGAAGACATTGGTCGTACCTACTGTATAAAACGAGCCTTGGCACAGTTGAAGGTGGCTGAAAACTGGGAGGCCCCAGTCGAGCGGGTGAAGGCGGAAATCGACTGGCTTAAGACAGCCCACAGTATTACGCCCGGCAATATTCTGAAGGTCGTTGGCGAGGATGACGCTGAGGGCTGCTTCGCCATGGAGTATCTGTCGCAGACGGCCTATGAGAGCTGGAAACAGGCTTTGGCGGCGGGCAAGGTGGATATTGGCGTCGCCCGGTCGGTTGCCCGTGCCATTGTGGCCGTCCACCGGTCGACAGCCGGTGACAGTGATGTCGCTGAAGTCTTCGCGAATGACAGCCAGTTCATGGCCTTGCGACCAGACCCCTATTTCATCACGGCAGGGCGAAAAAACCCTGATGTAGCGGATATTATCAACAGGTTGACCGCAGACCTGATGGCCACGAAAAAGGTGCTGGTGCACGGTGACCTGAGCCCGAAGAATATCCTGATAGGGCCAAAAGGCCCGTATATTGTCGATGCAGAAACCGCATGGTACGGCGATCCGGCGTTTGACTTGGCTTTTTGCTTGAACCACCTCTTACTTAAATGCGTGTGGCATCCGGGTGTGGCAAGTTTATACCTCACGGCCTACTCGGCGTTTACCGAGACCTACATGATTGGTGTCGACTGGGAGCCGCATGATGAACTGGAGCGCCGGGCGATCACCTTGCTGTATGCGATGCTGTTGGCGCGGGTGGATGGAAAGTCGCCTGCGGAATATATCACGACAGCGCATCAAAAATCGGTGGTGCGGGATTTTGCGAAAGCTGGTTTGAAATCGCCTGCGGGCTCACTTGGTAATATTGCCCGTCAGTGGCGAACTGAACTGCAAACCACCTTCTAAATTTTAGCAACAGCAATCAATTTAGCTTAGGGGAGCAGGTGGCCAGCAAGGCCACCTGCTTTTACTGTTCTGCCGTTACCGGGCGGCTTTGCGTGAAATGCTGATCTTATACAAGCCCTCTGCTTCAGCAGGGATGGAGACCAACTGTCCCGCAGTTTCAATGGAGAGTGGAAGGGTGACAGTGCCGCCGCTGCCCTCTTGAACATGCACGTCATAGAGGCCAGTATCCAGTTGCCACAGGCGGAAATTCAGGCTGCCATTCGCAGTGGCTGACAGATAGGCGTCCACCACCAGCCGGTCCTTGCCGTTATCCCTGACAAGAGCAGAAAAGCCTGCCGGCGTGTTTTGCCAGGTAATGGCCGCATAAGGAGCGGAAGTTCTAAGGCTACCAGTCAGCATGCCCAGAATTTCCGGTGTGGCATTTGTTTTGCTGATATAGACCCGGTCGGTAAAGAGCGCTTCGTCAGTACGCATCGGGAAATTATATCGTATTTCGTCCAGAATGGGAGTGGCGGCCTCTGCGAGATGTTTTTCATCGCCGGTAAGGCGGAACTTGATATAGGCACCGCCATGCGATTTCAGCAAATCGTCATATCGCGGTTTATCGTATAACAGGCGCCACTGTGACAATACGCTCCAGAAACCACCGGCTTTGGCCAGATGGCTCGCGGCCCATGCTTCCGAGCCGGGTGCGGGTGTCTGCGATGAGTTTCCGCTTTGCTTCAGGTGTTTTTCCACAAGGTCTGCGCTGGCATAAAGCGGTGCCAGCAGTGTCTCATCTCCGGTTAGCTGCGCCGCAAAAAGCAGCAAGTCATATATTTGCTGCCCGGATTCATGGGACCAGTTGAAATACTCCCAGAACATATTGGCGTCATACCAATTCGGTTCGTCGCCGTTTATGCTTTGGTCAGACGCGCGCAGACTTGCGGGGACGACGCCTTTCGGCTTGCCCTTGTCGGTGCTCATGGCGGCGTCTGCCCAAGCGCGCGCCCATTCGTGCAGTGCAGTGTGCAGTGCGGGGTCGTCGACGTTCCAGGCGTAAAATTTGACCGCTTTGGCTGCCCGCCCATTCATTGGCACATCGCGGTTCCTTGGAGGGCGTTCGTCGATGGTGTGGGCACCAAACCATGCGGAGCGGAAATACCGTTTTCCGTCTGGTGTGCGTACGGTCCAGCGCTCGAGGAAGTGCCGTGCAGAATTGGAAAGCCGGGCGGTATATTCTGGTTCGTTCAAATAACTCAGAAGTGGTGCGGTGTCCGATATGGGTTCGGCAGCGTGTTCGACATCGCTGGCATTTTTATAGTAGCCGTCTTCAAGACGGTCGCTGCTCCAGACACCCGTTGCCAGCGTCTTCCAGCCGAGGGAGGTAACCGCGTCACCAGCCAGAAAAGGAATGGACCACCAGCGTAGCATTTCCACATCATCACCGTATTTTCCACCAAGCTCTCCGTTCGGGTTTTGACGTTCGGTGACCCACCAATTGCTCAACAGTTTGGTGCGGCACAATACCTCGCTTTGCCCAAGGCTCCAGTTCGGCGCTGTCTCCGGCGCTATGACAAAATCGCATGCATCCGGAGTGTCAATCTTGGCGCCCGTATACATGGCAAGCAGGTTGTCGTTGGGGTGGCGTTGCGCAAGATAACGGAGGTCTTCGGGCAGCCATCCGTCGTAATGTTGACCATGGCCCTCCCGGTCCAGCCAGTAAAGTATCCTGCCGCGCTGGTACCGGACGCGCTCATAAAGCAGGTGGTTGCTGTCAGCGCTGGCAAGCAAACCATCAAGGAGCATTATGGCCTGATTATAGCGGCCAAACATGCTGAGGCCTGTTTTTTTGCGCGCCCACTCCCACCCACGCAGGCCTTCAAAATACTCTTCCGCGCGGGCGAGAGTTTCAACCTGTGGCAACCAATAGGCTGCGACCAGGTTGTTGGGGTCTGTTGCCAGTGTTTTTTCAAGATCGCGGACGATAGCGTCCAGTGAAACCGTGCTGTTGTAGCGGCCCGCTTCCTTCACGCGCAGCAGTATCTGGATTTTGGTATCTTTGATATCGGCCAGATCCACCTCACTTTCAGGCGCCGGGATAAATTGCAGGCCGTTTAGCCGGACCTTATCCTTGCCGCCTTGCCAGTTGAGGACGAGGCCATCATTCCCGACCTTCACCACTTTCTGGTACAATCTATACCCGCGGCGCAACTGGGTGGATGGTTCTGACGGTTCGGCAAACTCATACCAGTTCAGGGGGTGTTCGATACCGTTGGCCTTGAAGGTTGCTGTGTTTATATACTCAAGTCCTGCCTCTGCCCAGAAGCGAACCAGCCAGTCGCCCACGGGAAGGTCAATACGGAAATCCAGTGATGATGCTTCGATGCTATCGATCGTAAAAGCGTCGCGGCTGCGTTCCATGCCGTCACGGGTTACAAAAACCCTCTCTTTGTCCGGATCAAGCCAGCCGTAGCCGCGTTCTGCCGAGTAAATGGTGGTTGTTTCAAGCGGCAGACCGTCTTTCGTCAGCGTGTCAGGAGGGCCTGCATCCAACACAATATTCTGTGCCGTAGCGTCTAAGAAGGGGGGACTTGCGGCATGAATACCACCTGATGCCGAGATAAGGGCTGTGCATGACAGAAGTGCAGCAATTCCTGCTCTTAGCGTGCGTTTCTTAACCTTTTTTCTACATGAAAGCATGCTCACTTATCCCCTCTTTCTATAAACGATGCGCGTGCTCAATTGTCTGGCAAGCGAATTTCACGTGGTGGCGTCCGGCACTGGCAGTAATGTCCTCCCACTTGAACCATTCACAGTTGACAGCCCGCTGTTGCTCTATCATAAAACCAAGTTATATGATGTATTACATCTTTATGGACTAGCGGTAAATATTGTCAAGTCATCACCGCCCGGCGCCTTAAAAACAGTCGCCGGTAACCCCGAGATCAAGGAAGTACCTTATGCGTGTTCATATTCATGATACTACCGAGGCAATGTCGGTGGCAGCAGCTAAACATGCTGCGGATTCTATCCGGCAGGCAATTGCAGACCGCGGTCATGCAGCGATCGTACTTGCGACTGGCGCAAGCCAGTTTGGTATGCTGGAAAATTTGACAGCAGCGCCAGACATTGACTGGTCTGCGGTCACCGCATATCACCTTGATGAATATTGCGGGGTTGATCGCGAACATCCGGTGAGCTTTCGTCGCTACATGCGGGAGCGGTTTACTGATCAGGTACCTACTTTAAAACGTTTTATCTGGATCAATGCGGATGAAGAGGACCTTGGTGCGGAAATTAACCGGTTAAATGCGGATATCGCAGCGAACCGGATTGATGTTGCCTGCATCGGTATTGGTGAAAATGGCCACCTCGCCTTCAATGAGCCGCCGGCAGATTTTGAAGCCACCTCGCCTTACCTCCTGGTGAAGCTTGATGATGTCTCCCGTCAGCAACAGGTTGGCGAAGGCTGGTTCAGTAGCCTGGACGATGTGCCGGAAACAGCCATTTCAATGAGCCTTCAACAGATCCTCAAGTCCAAACGATTGATTGTCACGGTGCCTGACTCGCGTAAGGCCGCGGCAGTGGGTGCGGCCCTTGAGGGCGCGATTGACCGTGCGTGCCCGGCCTCAGTCCTGCGGGTTCATCAGGACGTTTCAGTTTATCTGGATGCACCTGCTGCCTCGAAGCTACGGTATTTTTCTACCTGATGTTCATGGGTAGTAAGATATCATACAACATTATTGACACCTTTAGTTTTCTGTGACAGCCTTTTGATGAAGTGTCGTATGATGACTGATAATAAGACCAGTTCTGAAAATTCCATGAGTCCGACGCTAAACAAGGCAATCAAGTCTTTCATCCTGGGGAGGATATATGTCGATTAAATCGCGTTTGTTGAATTCAGTTTCGGTGGGAAGTGTTCTCGCGCTTTCGCTCGCTTGTGGCGCGCAAGCCCAAGAAACGGAAGACACGTCAGATGACGAAATGATGTTTGAAGAAGTAATCGTGGTTGGCACACGTGTCAGCCTTGAGCGTGCCAGAGATATAGAGCGCAATTCAGATGTTTGGAAAAACGTCGTGGCAGCGGACGATATTGGTAACTTTCCAGACCAGAACGTTGCGGAATCACTCCAGCGACTTCCGGGCCTGACGGTTACCCGCGACGAAGGTGAAGGTCGTTTCGTGAGCGTACGCGGCTTGTCCCCGGCCTTTAACAATGTCACCATCAATGGCGTGCGCATGGGGGCGACGGGTGAAGAATCCCGCGACAATGTAGTCTCACTTGATACAGTCCCTTCTGATCTGCTGAACGGCATTGAGGTATCGAAGGCGTCGACACCTGATATGGATGGCGACGCCATTGGCGGTACTATCAACCTGAAAACGCTTACGGCTTTTGACCGCAAGGGCAATACGCTCTCCTTGCGTGGTGAGGCAGGTTACAGTGGGCGTTCCGAAAAGGTTTCGCCCAAGTTTTCCGGTAGCATGACGCGGCTTTTTGATACGGCGGCGGGTGAAAATACGCTGGGTATCGCACTGACAGCAAGTTGGTCCCAGCGTAATATTCAGTTGGATGACCTGCGGGTGGCACGTTCAGAAGGTGCGGACCTGCGCGCATTTGATACCGGTGACGGTGAGTACTACCGTCCTGAAGAGATTGACCAGAGGCTCGAAGTTGGTAAGCGGACCCGCATCGGCGGCACCGCGAATATCGCTTACAAGCCAAATGAAAATCACGAAATTTACCTCAACCTGACCGGTTCGCGCCTGCGCGATGAGGACATCCGTATTCAGCAGGAATGGGAAACTCGTCGCTCAAGCGGTGGCGAGGTCAAGGTTATCGGTGCCAACACAGGTGTATTTGACGACGTAGATCTTGAGAAGCAGATTTTCTTCAAGGACACGACGAGCAAAAACTATTCGGCCAGCTTTGGCGGTGAGCATACCTTTGAACAATTCGAGCTGAACTATCAGGCTAACTACGCTAAAAGCACGTATCGGAACCCGCTGGGTACACGTGGACGTTTCCGCGAACGTGACGAGCTTGTGAAGTATACGGCAACAGATGACGGTGTATTGATTGATGCCACACCTGACACAGACGAATACAGTCGCGCCAAGTCCGGGGTGGACATCATGGACCCGACAAAATTCGCCTTCGACAATATCCTGATCGACGATGTGACGTCGCGTGACGAAATATACGGCGGTAACATTGACGGGAAATGGCATTTTAACATGGGTGACATGCCGGCTTCCATCAAGGGCGGTCTCAAGCTTCGTGACCGCAGCCGGTTGCAGGACAAAGAGCAGTTGGACAAGAACCCGGGTGACTTTGGTTTCACCGAAACAATGGCTGATGTCGGTACCTATAATCCTGAGAATACCAACCTCGACAACTTTGTCCTCATTCCGAATTTAGATGCCTCCCACGACCTGTTTTTTGCTGTACGCGACCAGATGGTTGCAGAAGGTTTCAACACCAGTACGCCAAACGATGACTTCTCGATTGATGAGCGGGTCATGGCCGGTTACCTGATGGGTGAAGTGGAAATCACGCCAAACTTCTCCATTATTGGTGGTGCACGACTTGAGCAGACCAAGCTTGAATCCGCCGGGAACGTGACCGAGACAATTCGCACCTGTGACGACGCGGAATGCAGCACCTTAACAAGCGTTCAGGTGGGGCAGAGAGACATTCTGCGTTCAAACAAATACACCGATGTGCTGCCGAGCTTGCACTTCCGGTATGAGCCGGTGGAAAACCTGATCATGCGTCTGGCACTGACCAAAGCTGTCAAACGGCCAGCGTTTGATGAGACACGTCCGAATGCGTCCATCGTGAGCGAAGAACAGGAAGACGGCACATATACGCGTGGTTATGTCGGCGGCAATCCTGATCTGGAAACATTGCGTGCCAATCAGGTCGACTTCCTGGTCTCTTGGTACCCCAACCGCAACGTCGCTATCAGCGGCGGTGTTTTCTACAAAGATATCAAGAACTTCATTGTAGAAGCCTCACTTTCCGGGCAGGCAGTAACACAACTGGGTTTTGAAGTGGGTGACGGTACTCCCACGGGTGGTTTTGACAACGTCATCACCTTCGTGAACGGCGAAACGGCCACCGTGAAGGGGGTAGAATTCAACTACTATCAGGCGTTTGAAGCCGTCCCGGGTGTATTCGTAGATGCCAACATTACATTCGCTGATAGCACAAGCCGCATCGAAAGCGTGCGTCCAGGCGAAGAGTTCCGCCTGCCGGATCAGCCTAAAATGGTTGGTAACTTCTCCGTCGGGTATGAGAACGAAAAAGTATCGTTGCGGGTGTCTGGCAACTATGTCGGAGAGAAACTCGAAACCATCGCGTCTGATTCCGCTATGGATGAAATCCGGCAGGAGCGTTTCTCACTCGATATTGGTGCGCGTTACTATCTGAGTGAGGGCGTACAAATTTACGCTGACGCCATCAACGTCAATAACGCCAAGGATGTGCGGGTATTCCAGAATGGCGCCAATGCGCCGCGCATGTTCGAAAGCGTGCAGGACTATGGTCGCTCATTTCAGCTAGGTATCCGGGCTAATTTCTAGGCCATAGCGCGTGTAAAGGCTGAAAGCTTTGTACAGAGTAGAGGGCCCCTCCATTACGTGGCGGGGCCCTTTTTCCTATCCTGAAAAGTGCTGGTGCCGTTGCAGAGTATTAACAACAAGGTGTTGCAAGGGCCGGACCGACCCGGTGGGTAGCGCCTCGGCCTTTCCTAAAAGCCCATCTCGCTTAGTCCAGGGTGGTCATCTGGTCGGCGGCCAAGTGTCCAGTGGAACTTTCGGTCCTGATCGTGGATGGTATGTTCATTGATGCTTGCAATACGTCGCTGCATCAGACCCTCGTCATTAAACTCCCAGTTTTCATTGCCGTAAGCGCGGAACCAGTTGCCACTATCGTCCCGATACTCGTAGGCAAACCTAACGGCGATCCGGTTGTCGGTGTAGGCCCACAGTTCCTTGATCAACCGGTATTCATGCTCGCGGTGCCACTTGTGGGACAGGAAGGCCTCGATTGCGGGTCGCCCAGTGATGAAGTCTGCGCGGTTCCGCCATTGGCTATCTAGGGTGTATGCTTGCGCCACGCGCGCAGGGTCCCTGCTGTTCCAGGCGTCTTCCGCCAGTCGTATCTTTTCCGTCGCTGACATGACGGTGAAGGGAGGTAAAGGGGGGCGTGACATTAGTTCACTCCTTCAGGTGTGGGGTGGGAGGCTTGGCGTTTAGCAATCAGGTGGTCTAGTGACCAACGCCCGGGTCCGAAGCTCATGACTGCCAGTGCTATCGCAAACCAGCCAAGGTGGGTGGATAGAAACGCTGATGGATAGACAAATATCTGAATGACCAATGTCATCACAAAAATCCCCAGCGCTGAGAGGCGGGTAGCAAACCCGACAAACAGCAGGAGAGGCAGGACGTGTTCAGCGTAGGTTGTTAGCGGGACCGCGATGTCCACCGGCAGGATTGGAATCTGATATTCCTCTTCAAACAGGAAGTAGGTACTTTCGCTTATGGTTAGCGCTCCCGTTACCTTCGTGCGCGCAGACGCCCAGAAGACGCCAGCAAGACCAAGACGCAGTGTCAGTTGAACAACGTCGGCTGGAATTCGGGCCAACTGTCTCGACGCAGTTAAAGCCGCCTTGCCAATGCTGGATTTAAGTTTCATTTTCATGTTGCTCCGTGCTTTCTTCAAGGGGGACCAAAAGCCCCGCATGTGCAAATGATGTGAAACTGCCAATCATTTGGATGGCCTGTTTTTCATCATCGGCGTCGTTTAAGATTTTCAGGAAGGGTATGCCGCCTGCCAGCCTTGTCAGGATGGGGGCTGCGTCTGCAGGGATCGTCTTTTGACGAAGGCTTCCTCCGGACCACCAAACGGCGACCACCTCTGAAGTCCACCGGGAAATCGGTTCCAGCAGTTCAGCTTGATGGTATTCCCATATAGTGCCAACCGGATAGGGCGACCGGATCAGCGTGGCACCTGGCGTAAGCTGGAACGGCAATTTAATTGCAGCTTCAAGATCTTCTCTGCTCGCCAATTTTATAGCTGGTTGATGCGCGACCAACGGGGCGGTGCATCGGGCCCACTCAAGGCTCGCCACGCCTGAGAGGTATGGTGGAGAGTTCGGCGGCGCGATTTTCTCGAGAAAATCCGGGAAGTCTGCCCCGTAGAGGTCAAGGAGTGGGGAATCAGGTGGAGTCTCAATGACATATTGATGTGCGACAGCTTCGAAATATTCCGTGCCAACCAATTGGCTGGTCACGGGAAACTTCGCGCTTAATGCGCCGATCAATCCAGTGAGGTGGTTATTCCGATATATGTTGAACCGGTTGCCAACGTTGATGATATCAGATGGTGCGGCCGTGGCCGTGTCTATCAGAGCGACTGCAAATGCCCTATTCATTCCACTTTCCCCATGTCTGACTGCATAAGGAATCTTGCGAGCGCCACTTCCTCCAACATGTCTTCAATCGCCGGTACATTATTGTCACGCTCGATTAAGGTGGGGCGAGGTCCCGCAGCGGAGAGAAACTCACTATACAAGAACCATACAGCGCCAGATATCTCCTCTCCGTGCGTGTCGATCAGTACCTGATGTCCAATGTCATCATCACTTAGTTCATGGCCGGCCAGATGGACTTCTCCGACGGCATCAAGCTGAATGCGGGAGAGCCAGTCCCCCGTGTCCCATCCATGGTTCTGCGCAGAAACATAAAGATTGTTGAGATCAAGAAGAATGCCACAGCCCGTGCGGTGAACCAGCTCCGCAACAAAGTCTGCTTCATGCATTGTGTCGGATTGAAAGCGAACATAACTTGAGGGGTTTTCAAGTAGTATTTGCCTGCCAAGATATTGTTGGACCTCGTAAACGCGGTCACAAAGACGGTTTAAGGTTTGCCTGTTGTATGGAACGGGCAGGAGATCGTTAAAATACGTGCCATCATGCCGACACCAGGCAATATGCTCAGAGAAGATTGCTGGTTTTGCGATATCGACAAGGTCTTTCAGGCGCGAAAGGTGAGCCCCGTCCAGAGGGTCATTGCCGCCAAGTGACAAGGCGACACCGTGAATGGACAATGGCCACTGTTTTGATGCTTCCAGAAGAAGCTCGCGAGCAGCGCCAGGCGTCATGAAGTTTTCAGCATGGATCTCTACAAAATCTACCCTCGTGGGGTTGGCCATCAGCCCAGATAAATACTGATGCTTCAGGCCAACCCCGACACCGGGGGTAAGCTCGAGCCGGGAGTTGGGGGGCAAAGAGGGGAGATCGGCTATGTCAAGCTTACCAACCACGGTTAACCTCTCGCTTCCCTATAGGCTTCAAGTTGACCAAAACCAGTTGACGAAGAAGGTGTTTCAATCGTTGTACAGGTACCTTTGGGTACAAGTTTCCAGGCGTTGCCCTGGTAATCTCTTTTGGAGCTACCAGCGCAGGACGTGCCGGGGCCTGCCGCGCAATCATTGTAGCCTGCCTTTGAAATGCCGTAGCATTTCTCCTGTGGTTCACGTGCTTCAGAAGGTGTGGCAATCACCATGTTTGCTACTACTGTGGCCACCGCCGCAGAAATATATGCTGACTTTTTGATGTCCATTTGGGGTCCCTTTTGATTGAGGAATAAGGGGTGAGGCGGGTGGCCTTTAGCGCAGCCGCCCGACCGCCCGTCGCTGTTTCCTAGTTCAAAGATGCCGGGGTGCTGTATTTGATCTCTGGCCAATACTCATTGGCCTTATAAAGGTTTCCTGGGATGTCCCGGTTCCACGCAACGGACACGTCCTCGTTGACATTCAGGTAGAGTTTATCGTTGACGATCTTCCAGACCGTGGGGTCGCCGTCCAACTTCTTGCCTAGTGCAACACCCATGGCACAGAAGCCGCCATACTGCGGGAGGTAGTGGTCCGGGTTTGCCATGAAAGCGGCTTTGTTCTTGGCGCTTGCAAAATAGTATGTCCCGCCGGTGTGCCGGACAGCGTATTTCTTGTCGCCTTTCATTGGTCCGCCTGATGTGAAGTAGGCAACCGGGTCATATCCCTGCATGGCAAGGCCTTGCACATCCGTGTTGACCTCGGAGGTCGCTGTTTCAACGACCGCATAACTTGGTGTGCTGATGGTGAGCGTAGTGGCGGCAAGCGCGAGGCCGACTGCTGCGACTACGGAGCGTTTAGTCAATTGTTTCATTACCAGTTCTCCTGTCTGACTCGGGTGCATTTTGGAAATCCCGAGGGGTTTATTTGTGAAGTGCGTCGCCGCCCTTTCAAAAACGCCTCACCAGTCGCATGAGATGCCTTCTTACGGATTTAAGGCATTAACTTGCTCCGGTGTGCTTTTGTTGGCCTGCTAACATTAACAGGTCGGTTAAGGTATATATCGAAGGGTAACTGATCTGTCAATGTTATAAATGATAATTTAAGGAAATTTGGTGAACGATCTGTTGAGGGGCTTCATACAATCATTGATTCACAATGACCTTGATTAGGCGCCTAAGGGTGATATATCATGTACAGATAGGTTAATGTAATGAGGGACTTCGAAGGGATTGTTTTGCTATGAGTGCGTCGAAGCGTGATGAATTGGTCCAGAGAGCTCTCAAGACTTTTTATCGAGGCGGTTTCCACGCTATCGGTATGGACAAGTTGGCGAAAGAAACCGGTGTTTCAAAAACTGCTATTTATAAACACTTCCGCACAAAAGAAGATCTGATCCTTGCGACCTTGCGGTTGCGTGACGAGCAGTTTCGGAATTGGTTGATGCGCCGGGTAGGGGCTCTTGCAACGGATCCCAAGGCGCAGTTGATCGCAATTTTCGATGCCTTGGGTGAGTGGTTTGATGAGCCAGACTTTAGAAGTTGCATGTTTGTCAAAGCGTCGTCTGAGTATCAGGATCGTACTCATCCTATCCATGTGACCGCTGCGGAACATAAGCGATTGCTGCTTATCTATTTTACAGAACTCGCGAGGAATGCAGGGGCGCAAGATCCCGAATCGTTGGCGCGGGAACTTCTCATTGTCAAGGAAGGGGCGATCGTGCTCGCACATCTTTTTGAGCCGGGCGAAGTCGCAAGCGATGCCCGACGGGCAGCCCTGCGAATTGTCAATCTGGAATTGCCTACTGGATGATTGTCCCGCCCCTCGGACGTTGAGTTCAATTCGGGTGTTTGCAGAGTCCATGCATGAGCTTTGGTCTCCAATTCGAAGCCTGTTCCTAGCGGACACTCTCCGCGATCAACATTGTCGGGTGCTGAGTTTTCCGCGATATTGAGATCGCCTCGGAGATGCTCGCTACCACTTCCTCAGGAACGCCCTCCGGAATTCTTGATATGGCAAGTTCGGTCGCACCATCAGCCGTTTCTTGCCGGCCGGAGTATAACTCCTCAATCTAGCAGGAATCCATCGCTACCGCCTTGCCACTTTGCATAAAGTGCCGTGGATAGAAGGTATCGGTCGGGTCATGGCGTCTATTCCCGGGCGCATGATGCGCTGCGTTCCGACATATTGACAATATTATTCATAGCGTAATGCCCTGATCGGATTGGTGCGGGCCACCCTTGTGGATTGTATGCACACTGTGGCCCAGGCAATTGCGAGAGAAAGGGCCCCGGCCCCAAGGCAGAAAAGCCATAGGAACCAGGTCTCGATCCGATAGGGAAAGGTCTCAAGCCAGCGAGACATCACCCAGACAGCAAGGGGCCATGCAAGCAGGTTAGCCATCAGGACCGGTTTGGAAAACTGCCAGACAAGAAGACGCACAATATCGAACACCCGCGCCCCCATAACCTTGCGAATGCCGATTTCCCTTGTGCGTCGCTCCGCCGTAAAGGCAGCAAGGCCATATAAGCCAAGGCAGGCGATAACCACTGTAATGACGGAGAAGATTGCCAGCACCCTGGATATGGTGCTTTCCCGCTCGAACTCTGCCGCAATCGTATCCTCGACAAATTCATACTGGAACGGCACTTCCCGACTGAAGGAATTCCAGACGGTTTCCAACCGCGAGACAACGGCTTGTCCCGCGCCGTCATATTTTACGGCGAGTGTGTTGTAGCGCGCGGGTGCGAGCAAATAGACCTCAGCCCGGATAGCCCTTTTAGGTGATTGGAAATAGAAATCGGGCGTGACGCCAATAATCTCAAGCTCGCCGTATACCGGCCCTTCCGCATTCACGCCTGTTACGGCAGTGACACGCTGGCCAATCGCTTCTTGCGGCGCTGCGAAACCCAGCTTGCGTGCACTTGTTTCGTTCATGACAACGGACCCTAGGGCCCCCTCTGCCGGCATACCGTCAGACGGAAAGTCCCGGCTGTAGAACCGCCCTGCGAGCATAGGGATCTTGTAGGTGTCGAGATAGTCATGATCGACCGACTGCGTACTGATCAGCACCGTTTGGTCGGATTTGGCACCAATTAGCTCGAAGGGGCTAAGCCTTTCATGGATGTCAATCGGGCTATAGTCCGTATAGCCGGCGGCGCTGACACCCGGTACACTGAGGACCGCTTGCTTCAGCGCTTCCCGGCTGCCCGCAATCTTTTCGTTCCCTGTGTTGTTGAGCACCAGTACGTTGTCCTTGCTGTATCCTGGGTCTTTGTTGGTGGCAAACCATGTTTGCATATAAACAGTGGCTGTTGCCACGATAAGCGCGGTGGATATGGTGAATTGAAGGACGACAAGCGCGCTGCGCAACAGGCGCGACCCGCTTCCCTCGGTCGAACGGTTGGCGCGCAGTAGCTGTGCGGGCTTGAAGCCTGAGACAATAAGGGCGGGATATACGCCGGCGATCAAACCGGCCGTGAGCAGTAAGCCCGCGATCAGCACAAGTGTTGTGGCGTCGCTGTAGGCAAGCGTGAGGTCAAGGTTCAGGAAGCGGTTGAAGCTGGGCAGGGAAACCTCCACGAACAAGAGGCCGAACAGCAGACCGAGCCCAGCCAGCAAAATCGTCTCACCAGCAAACTGGGCAACCACTTGTGACCGGCTTGCCCCCAGCACTTTCCGCAGCACAACCTCACGGGCCCGCTGGGCCGACTTGGCGGTCACAAGGTTGATAAAATTGATGCAGGCTATAAGGAGAACCGCAAGGGCTATACCCACAAGTATGCGCACGGCGTCCATATCACCCGCGGGTTTCATCTCGCCAATCCCGACAGGGTTCAAGTGGATATCGGTGATGGGCTGTACGCTCTGAATATAAAAATCTGAGACCTCGGCCTCGGGTCCCGACTTCAGTGAATCAAGCCCGACCACATGGGTGTTGACCAGGTCTGGCAGACGGTCGCTGATGGTTTTAAAATCATTTGCACTGATCGCCTCGATATATACCTGATGTTCGCCAAGGTTTCCCCACGTGTCGTAGAAGCCTCGGGTTTGCGGAAAATCGGTCAGGTCGAATTTCGCGAGGCCGTTGATGGCGAGCGCTGTATTGTCCGGCAGGTCCCTGAAAACTGCTCCTACGCGGTAGTCCCTGTCAATTTCCGACAGTTTGATGCGTAGTACCTGTCCGATTGGATCGGTGTTCCCGAAATACTTTTCTGCCATTGTTTCGCTGATCGCAAGGCTGGCCTTGTCGTTCAGCGTTGCCTGCATATCCCCGCGAAGCACAGGTATGTCAAACATCTGTGCAGTCTCGGGATCCGTCAGGTGGATGTCCTCTGCAAAGGCCTCACCACCACGGATGACGACGGGATGCACCGGAATGAAACGGGTGGCCCGAACTATCTTGTCGGGGAAGTAGGTTTCAATAACCTCCTTCATCGGGGTGGATGCGGAAGCCGCATCATAAGGCGCACGGCCGGGCAACAGAACCGTTGTATTTATCCGGCCAATGCGCTCCGCCTTGTCCCAAAATTTATCGTAGGAAAGCTCATGCCGCACATAAAGCATAATAAGGATGCATGCGGCAAAACCGGTGGCGAGCCCGATGGTATTTATTGCACTGTATAATTTGTTCCGGATCAGGTTTCTGATCGCGATCTTCATGTAGTTCCTGAACATTGACTACCCTTCCCGATGGGTTTTGAGCCGGTACACTACAGGGCTTGCAGGCGGGATGCGCGCCACCGGGCCTGACAATCAGGGCCGGGGCGACACATGCATAAGGTCATGGCCGGGCGATCAGGCCCGGCGCAGGTTTAGTATTCCAGGGTGAAGCTCATGAGGCCGCCGATAAAGGCAACCCAGGCCACACCGCACAGGGCAGCAGCAAACAGCACGCTACCGGCCTTGGCCATGACATGCCGGTCGGAGCGGACGGTCAGCCACGCGTTCCAGAGGCCCACGCCCACGCCAATGAGGGGCACAAGAGCGCCAGCCTGAAGCGTGAATAGCAAAGGATCAAGCGCCGTGCCAAAACCGTCAAACTGCATCTGAAAGAGCGGCTGCAGTGCCATATACCAGCCAAGGAGATAGATCATATCGCCAACCATCAGCAGACGGGAAAGCCGGTACGCAACCAAATCTCTCCCTGTGAGGCCGAGTGTCTGGCCGTATAGCCGGCGGCACCACCAACTAAGCGGCCAGGCGACAAGAGCCAGTAAGATCACGGCGATGGACCCAAAGAGTATGAAGCTGTTCAGGCCTGCACTCTCTGCCAAAGGAACCCTCTGCATATCAGAGACCGGGTTCTTGCTGTTGGTAATAGTGAGTTGGCCGTCAACGGTTGAGACGTGAAGCGCACCTTCGCTATTTGGATCGCGCCACATGCCGGGGGCGGTCTCCCTGTATTTTGTGCCAGGCTCGGAGGCGAAGCTGATCGTGCCATCCTCGTTGGCAATTACGGTGCTTTGCTGCAGCGTGTATATTAACTTGAGGAACGCGGTGTCGATGCGGCGGGAGCTCCGATATTTCCCTGCAAGCGCCTGGGCGTCTGCCTGAGCGCTCTGGATGGCGGGTGGGAGCGGCTCATTGCCCTTGTCGGGGAAATAGCGATCCATGAAGCCCTCAACAAAGCGCTCACGCATGCCGTAGACCGCTTCGTTTTTGCCCCGGCTGTTGAAGCTTACAAAAAAGCCAACACCTTCTTCCGGGATCAGGTTCATGTCGGTGTGAAACCAGATGGTATCGCCCCCGTGGCCGATCAGGCGTTTGCCGTTGATGGGGCCACTGAAAAAACCGTGCGCCATGGTAGTGAAGCCGGGTTCGTGGGGTGCTGAGGGCTGGTACATCAGTCGGGCTGTCTCCGCCTTCAGGATGCGTGCATCGCCAAACCGGCCCTGTTGCAGGTGGGCAATCATGAAATTGGCCATGTCGTCCGCAGTGGCGCTCATGCTGCCGGCCGGCGCAGATGTGATCATTTCAAAGGCCTGCGGCGGCTGGGACGCGCTCATGTAACCAAGCGATACGTTATCCTGGAATTTCTCGGGCAGGGGTTGCCGGAACGTAGAGCGTTCCATATGAAGTGGGCCAAGAATATGCCGCTCGATATAATCGTCGAAGGGCTCTCCGGAAAGTCGCTCAACGATGTAGCCCGCGAGCGCAGTACCATAGTTTGAATAGGCCGGCACTTTCCCTACGGGAAATATCCGCGGCCTCATGTGGTCTTTCAGATATTTTTCCGTGGTAATGAATTTGGCGGGGTCCGTGATCAGTATCTCTTTAAGCCCCTCCTCAAAACCGCCCCGGTGGGTCATCAGGTCATTCATGGTGACTGGCCCGCCATCCCGTTCGGGGATTGTGAAATCGAGATAGGTGTTCACATCGGCATCAAGGTCCAGCTTACCCTGTTCAACCAGCTGCATCACGGCTGTCCATGTAAACAGCTTTGAGGTCGAGCCGATCCTGACAAGGGTTTGCGCCGCATCCATCGGCAGTTTGCTTGCGACATCCCTGTAACCATACCCTTTAGCGAAGAGCGGCCTGCCGTCCTTCACCACGCTGACCACAGCGCCCGCCACATCACCTTGCTCAAGTGCACCGGACATATAACCATCAAGCCAGGCTTCAAGGTCGGCGGCATCAAGCTGCGGGGTGCCGGGCGACTTCACGTCGGGTGCTGAAACTGCGGGCTGTGCCTGCGCCTGTGCGTGCTGCGGCTGGGGCTCAGTCGGGTTTTCCTGCGCCAGCAACGGCCAGCCAAGCCCGAAAGCCATTATTGGAATAGCTATCCAGAATCTTTTCTTCACTTCACTCTCCCTGTCGAATAGGCTTATACCTACACTGTATGTTTTTCCGAAACCTACAGTGTATGTTTTAAAGAGTCAAGGAGCCCGAAAAGGTGCCCAAACCGCAACTGAGCAAAGAAAAGATAATCGATACCGCCATAGAAATTGCCGATGAGAAAGGACATGAAGCTGTCACGCTGCGCGGCATTGCCAAACGACTGAAGGTGCACGTAACCTCATTATATAATCACGTCCCCACCAAGGACGCTGTCTTCATTGAAATGATGAAAAAGATGTTTGCGGACTCTGATATGCCTGTCGGGTCCTTCACATGGCAGGACTGGATCAGAGGCTATGCAGAAGCTTTTCGGAAAATGGCGTGCCGGCATCCAGGCGCGTTCCAGGTATTCCAGCGCGGTTTAGCCCAAGGCGACGAGGCCATGGAAACCGTAGAGTCAGCAATCGCCGCTTTTCGAGCGGACGGCTTTGATATTGAGGCTACCTTCTGTGCGATGCGTGCTGTCAACGTCGTCGTATTTGGTCTGGGTCTCGAGGATGTGGCGCGGGAGACCAATGCGGTCCCTCAGCTTAACCCGGAGCTGGTACCGGTCGAGCGGTTCCCCCAAATTCATGAGGTCATGGCCATATCTGAGCGGCCGGACACATTTCACTTTCTGGTGGAGGTGCTGATCGCGGGCATAGCAGCGAGACGTCCAGTATAGAGATGACCAACTGATGGCAACCTAATTTAAAAATTGGTTGATACCACATGTGTCATTTCTGCCGCAAACGCTGGATCATGAATTCCGTAGGTCGGGAGAAACTGTGGTGGGTTTAGCCTTCTCAGTCTGGGGCTGTTCGGCGTATCCATAAGAGCTTTCAGTTCATCATCGAAAAAAGTCGGTGGCGCTGTCTCGGTGCTCCATTCATCTCGTGCCGAACCAGAAGCCGTTGTCTTGATAAGGTCAGCGCCGCGACCGATTTGCTCACGAACTGCTTTCCGGCAGCTTTCAACACCATCGCACGAAAGCGAGTCGTGAGCTGCATGCGCGAAAGTTTCATTTAGCATCGTTGCTGTGCCGTGGCCGCCGGATCGTGTCACTATATTGTCAGCTGTATAAATCCGCGGGCCGGGGACAATATCTTTGTTGATGGCATCTGTCCGTCGTCAGAACATTTGTCTCAGTTTGAGCGCTTTATGATGTGAGTGTTTGGCTCATCATTTTTGGATATTATGCGGCTTGCTGCTTGTGAAGCAAGCGGCGTTGTTTGATCGTGTTA
>NZ_JBLXGZ010000033.1:0-44906 GCF_048260245.1 Kordiimonas sp.
TATTTTCTTTACTGTATAGGTAATGCTAAGCATTTCCGTGTAAAAGTTACGGTTTTTTAATTCTGGCTGATTATAAGAATTAAGAATATCGAGATGGAAGGGTGCGCTGCATCCTCCTCAGGACTGACAGGATAGAGAGGACTGCAAATGAATAGAGAGCTAATTGACCCGAATGATGGTATGGCGGTTATGCTTTCTTCCGACGTCTGTTCTTTTAAACCTGAAGACGATGGTCCCGATCTGGAGACGCAGTGTAAACCTGAAGATGACGGGTTGGTCTTGTCTCTGTAGATAATGGCAGACCTTATTTAAATCCGAGCTTGTCTCCCCAATCCTCCCTAATTTCTTTGCGTGTAGACTGCGGCACATCGCGGAATATCATGTCTGGCTTTTGACCCTCAGACAATTCTGCGAGTAGTTTTGCGCCGCGAGCCTGCGTTTCTGTATCACCAAGTTCTACAAACGCCGCAGCGGCTGTTTCCCTGAATTCATACCATTTTTTTGTGCTAAGCCGCTCATCTTCCGAGTGCGCCAATATTTCTTCAGCTTCAATCAGAATACGGCGTATTTCAGCTTTAAAATCGTCCGCCGCTACCCCTGTTATTTCCGCGCGTTTTCTATTCACGCTAATTCTTGCGGTTGAATGATATACAAAGTGGTTTTGTAAACTGACGTAACTGACCCAGAAATTGAGCCTTTTATTATCAGGGTCCTGCTGAAGCAGCTTATAGTCATACCGTCCCCTTTCTTTTCCCTGGAAAGCCATAGAACGCGCCGTATCAAGCTTAATGATAAAATCCTCAAACCTTTCATTCAGGGTACCTGCCGAAAGAAAAAACTCAGGGTCGCGTTTGAACTCCTGATACAACGGGTAATATAGCTGGAACCATGTGAAGGACAGCTCCCGGAAGGTAGAGGTTTGAGCGTGAATGCTGGAATGACGTAATTCTTCTTCCATTTCCTTTTCTACAAACTTCACCTTTTCATCGACAACTTGCTTCAAACTTTTCAAAGCCACCCGATATGCACTGAAGCCGACCACCCCACCAATCACGCCAATCAGCGAAAATGCATATATAAATATCGTAAAGAAATTGCCGGACAGGGATACATTAGACTCGGCCAGGTTTAAAAGCTGCCTGTTGATCTCCCGCTGATTTCGGGCAATGTTCGCAACATATTCAGGTTCGTCCTCTAGAAGGTGTTCTGAAAGGTCACGCTCGGCCAGCTGTTCTTCCGCTGTGCCGAGACGTTCCGATAAACTGCTGATATTTGGATAAAACGCGACCATCATGCCCCCGATGAGCACTAACGAGATGACGCTACATATAAGTACCGTCACGGAAATCAGCTTGAGGTTTTCTTTAATGATTTTCATGCCCATCCCCCTGATAAGAAAAATAAAACCATCTCATGCGTTGCAATTCTGCATGGCATTTAATTTCATCCGCTAGCATGCTTATATGCCAGGTTGTATAAAAACACCACAACCCCAACGTGCTGCTTTCCGAATAGTATAAAGCAGAATTTCATTCTGGCTTAGCGCACCCGTGTCAACCGTGTCAGGTATGTCAAACGTGCCAGCGTGTCAGGCCTGACACGGTTGACACGGGCACGCCTCCCCAAACCCCTTGAAACAGCCCGTCAGGTCCTTGGCACAGCCCTTGCTGAACACCAGGGGCGCGGCTGGTGATTGTGATCATCACCGGGCGCGTACCGATACAGTATGCTCGGGGGAGCGCTGTAAAAACTGACCGCCTGGGAGCGGGCGACCGCCATGGGCTGCCCCTCAAGGAGCATAGCCCCTTTTCCTGCAGCACATGGGGCCTGCAGAATAGGGGGCTGTGGTTGCCTGCCTTCCGGCGATATTTTACGCGAAGGAATTTTTCATGACCAACACTGCCGCCGCCACCGGTGAGCCGAGCCAACTGGAGCACACCTATTATTTCATGCAGGACCTGTCCTTTAAAACCGTCGTGACAGGGCCGGACCGCAGCACAGCAACCATCACAATGCAGACGGGGCGCTACGGCCAGCCCAAAACACCGGTCTGGAGCACAACGCTGGACGCCGACAATCCGGTATTCAAAACCGAAACGCCGATCAGCGTGCTTATCCCGTTTTTCGACCGCATCGTCTTCGGAGCAGGCACAGTTTTCATGCTGCGTGCGCCCACCGCCACACGGAATGGCGAAGTGATATTCGATGGCATTGTCACCTCAAAGCCGTCATCGGCGAAACTGCGGCAGACGATGTTCAGCTGGCCGCGTGAAACCCGTCACTAAGGCGGGACGGCCAAACCGCAGGCCGAAAGAGCAAACCCAAGCCCGGGACAGGCTGGCGTGTCATCCGTGTCAACCGCGCCAAATCACAGCCTGACACGATAAAATATTTGCTAAGGCATTGTTTTTTATATAAACGGATCTGGCATACATGTTGCTGATACACTAAGTAACGCCACCGCGAACGCGGAACGATTGACCCTGAACAGGTATTAACCACACAGGGCGTATTGGGACCGGGGGGGCTTATTGGGGGACCCGAGCCCCCCCTGACTTTGAGGTCATGACGGCAACGCTTGCAGTAAAGAGAGTCAACATGAGACACATGGACAAAAAAGTTACAGGCGCCAAAACTACAAGCAACGATGACACGGGTCAGGCGCCCGGGGACAGGCTTTTGAGGGACAGGGTTTTTGCCCGTGTTTTCGACCATGCAATTTTCCGGGATATCGATACAGCCGCACTGGTGCAAAAACACGACCCCTCCCCGGCCATATTACAAATCAATGCGGCGCATGCCTCCGCAGGCGTGCCCGCGCTGCAGACCCACACCACAATAACCAGCATACCGCCTGAAGGCATCGTCATCCGCCAGCCGGGGCATTATATACTGAGCGAGAAAATCTCGAACACGCCGTGGCAGCCGAACGCCCTGTCTCACGCCGCGATTATCATTGACGCCGATGATGTTGTGCTGGATATGGCGGGCCAGAGGCTCTCGGCAACCATAGACGACAACAGCCAGCACCTTGTCGGCATCCTTATAAAAGCAGGATGCCGCGGTATAAGTGTGCTGGATGGTGTGTTGGCAAACATGGGCTATTACGGCATTCAGGCGGACAGTGTGCATAACCTGACCCTGCGGAATATCTCGGTATGCGGGCAGGTTTTTGCCAACCTGCATAAACGCGGCCTTTGCCCCGCCGGTATCTTCATAAGCGGATCTGAACGAGTCACTATTACCAATTGCAGGGTGCAATATCTGTATGCCGCAGCAGATGCCTGCGCGGGCATTCAGGTCCTGACCACCTGCGGCGCCACCATCAGCGGGTGCGAGGTCAACCATGCGGCCAACTATAACGGCGCGGTGGTGGGCTTTTATTATGCGGCCTGCATGGACATCATCACCACCAACTGCAAAGCCACTCACCACCAGTCTCATGGCAGGGGCAAAAAAAGCGGCACCAGCCACACTGTGCGAGGGTTCATGCCCGTTTTGTCGGTCGACCTCGTCTATGACCACTGCGTGGCTGATACCCTTGCGGGCAGTACCGGAGATTGTCACGGCATATCTGTGATACTGGCTAACACTGTCAAGGTCCGCGGTTTTTGCGCCAGCAATGTCGTGGGCGGAACGCCCCCGCCCTATACCCGGCCAAGGGCATCCGGGCATGGCCAATATGGCCACGACGTCATTCCCCGACACGGCGCACCCAATGTATCCATACCGCTGCGGGGTGACGACGACGTGCCCATGCCTGCGCCGCCCGCCAACCCCGCCACCGTGGCAAGCGCTTCGCAATTCCGCGTATTATAAAAAGGTGGACGCAGACGAAAACGCCTGCGGGAGGCATGACACGGTCACATCCGAAGCGTGTGGCTTTCCATCACGTCAAAGCCGCCGGGCCCGCGCGTGAATACCTGCACAGCCAGTTCGCCATCACAAATTTCAACCATATTGAAGCCGTTGTTCTGGCCCCTGAGCCGGGATGAAAGCGCCGTAGACGCGCTCAGATATATGGTTTTGTGGCCATCGTCGCCCAGCGTGGTGATGGATGCGTGGTGCACATGGCCCGTAAGCACCACATCCACCTTCAGTTTTCGCAACGCCTCCTGCGCCCGGCGGGCACCAAACACAACGGTATCAATCGGGGTCTCGGCGGCCTCATGAATGGGATGGTGGAAAACACAGACCCGGTAGCGGGCGCTGCTTTTCGCGTAGACATCGGCCAGATAGTCAAGCTGGTCCGCTGAAATGGCGCCATTGGCCCAGTTCCAGTGCGGCAACGCACGGCGCGCTGTGTTGAGGCCTGCCACAACAACGCCGCCGCGTTCAAGCACCGGGCACAATTCCTGATGGATATGTTGACGATATTTTTTATAGGGGTTGGTGAAACGCTGCCAAAGGTTATAGCGCGGAATATCATGATTGCCGGGCACGGATAGCACTGGCACACCAAGGCTGCCCAAAAAGGCTTGCGCTGCGCGGAATTCCGGGGTGATACCGCGCTGGGTAAAGTCCCCGCTGACGGCGACGAGATCAGGCCCAGCGCTTTGGATCACCTGCCTGAGCGCTGCTGTCACAGCCGCTTCTTCCGTACCGAAATGCAGGTCTGAGAGGTGAATAATGCGCATGAAAGCCATCAGAAGATCGCCGTCCATGTGGAGTGAAGCACAAAAAGCGAGACAAAGAAGATCACGGACGCAACCAGCAGCATCAAGCCATCGCGTCCCACCAGCCCCAGCCCCAGGAACAGAATGCCCGATGCGGGCAGCGCCGCCAGAAACGGTATGAACCCCATAATCATGATGCAGACAGAGAGCACAATGCTCACCACTGCGATGGCGGGCTCAAACCGGTTATCCGCCAGATAGGTCAGCCGGGGATAGATCACCTTGTCCACTTTGCCGGTGTAGGGTTTGGCTTTCTCAAGCGCATGAAGGAATTTATCACGGCTGAAGGAAAACCGGGCCAGACGAGCCGGTATCCAGGGGTGTGTGCGTCCAAACAGGATCTGCAGCGAGACCAGAATAATGATAAGTGCACACACATCCGGCATGCCGGGGATAGCGCCCGTGGGCAAAATGGTTATCAGCGCGGGGCCGATCAGCAGCGGGCCATAACCACGCGAGTTCAGTGCCTCGACAAGCGCATCAACGCTGATCTCGTCGCCGTCGGTTTCTTCGCGGATAGTCTCCAGCGTGCCGGTCAGGGCATGGTTTTCCGTCATGGTTGTTCTCCGGCTCCTTTGGGGACCAGCAAGCTCAGTGCCTTCGGTTCGGTGCGGAACGTAAGCGGCATCTTCGCGGTGCGGGCTTCCCCGTCCAGCGAGATTAACTCCTCTTTATGACCGGAATGCAGCACAAGGTCAGGTGTCTGCCATTCACGCACCACATGGTCGTGCCCCCAACCACCGGTGGGCAGGCGCAACAGCAGGCGCAGCTTGTCCCATGTGTCGGCGGGGGCCGCGGAGTATACCGCCAGCTTGCCGCCCTGCAGGCTTTTGCGGCGGAAACTTTCCATGAGCCAATTGCCGGATTTATCGAACGCATTATTGGCCACCACCAGCATGGCGGTATTAAGCCGGCGGCGACGCTTGCCCATGGTCAGGTCCACCCGGCGTTGGAACACCTTATCCATCTTGTTGAACACGAAGGCGGTGAGACGCGGTAGCAAAACAAGGTCATTCTGGCCGCGGTTTTCTTCTCTGAAGCGCGACGATTCGGCCAGCATGCCAAGCGCCGCACAGCACAGGAACAGTTCATCCCCTGCCCAGCCTACATCAATCATGACCTCACGCGCGCCCCGGGCATAGGCCGCAAGCGCGGCATCAAGGTCCGGTGGGATGCCGGTATCGCGCGCGAGCAGGTTCATCGTGCCAAGCGGCAGCAGGCCAAACGGCTTTTTACTTTTGAGCATATGTTCCGCACATGTTTTGATCGTGCCGTCACCACCGCCGATCAGCACCGGATGCTCACCGCCTGCGGCCTCTTCGAGCCGGGTGGCCAGTTCGTCGGGCGGCAGAAACTCAAGCCGGTCAACCGGCAGGCCGCTTGCAGTAACCGCTTTTTCAATGGCATCGCGGCCAGTTTTACCGGCGGTGCCGGATTTGCTGTTGATCAGCAGGTAATAGGATGCGGGCTCAGCCATGGTTCAGGCTCCAGAAAAAGGTGCCAGGGGCACAAGGGGGGCACAAAAACACACCTATGTTACTCATCGGTGTTCATCTCTTCCTTGGTGTTGGGGCCGCTGTCTTCGATGCCCTGCACTTTCTCGCGGTACACACCGCCAAGGGTGAGGGTCACCACAATGGCAAAAAACACCATGAGAGAAATGCCGTAAAAGCCGAAACCGATGGTCAACCCGATCGCACCAGATGCCCAGATGCTGGCACCCGTCGCGGTGCCGACAACAATATTGCCCTGTTTGACAATGGCGCCCGCGCCCAGAAAGCCGATGCCCGTCAGCACACCTTCCATCAGTTTGGACAGGTCGAGGTGCGGCGGGTGCTCAAGGTCAACATAACTGAAATGAATTTCCTGCCCCAGTATCGCGACGGCACAACTGCTGACGGCGATGATCATATAGGCACGGAAATCGATGGGCTTGTTTTTATTGTCGCGGTCAAGGCCGATGATCATGCCCAGCACAAGTGCCATACCGATCCTGAGCGCCAGCTCTGATATTGATAGCGTGGTGATATTCAGGCTTGAAAGTATCTGGTCCATGGTTGTTGGCTCGCTGTTTATTCCCTGGATGCCCGGCGCTTGCCAACGGCAGGCCCTTATGTTTTGAGGCAAAGCACATCAAAAAACAGTATGGAAAACCAGTATCCTCCGCCTATGGACCGCGTGCTGCGGTGAAGACCGCTGAAAGCGCAGCGGTAAAATCAGTGTGTGTTGACGCGCGGCCAACTTCAGCACATAAGGTGCGCGAAAAGCCGGGTCCGATCAGGGGCCGGTGCTCCGCACAGGTTGAAAGACAGGTAACGGCGTGAACATCCGCGATTTGAGACAGGCTCCGTTTGTCCTTCTGGACGACAGCCGCCCCGCGCACCGCGCCGGGCGATCGGTGCTGTTTCATTCACCGGAGCATATCATCACCGCAAACCGGATTGAGGATATCGGCCCAGCGCTGGCGCGCATGGATGCGCTGGTGGCTGAGGGATATCATCTGGCGGGCTGGCTCGCTTATGAGTGCGCCGCCTATTTCGAGCCAAGGCTGAAAAAGAGCATGACCGCACGGCCGGACGAACCGCTTGTGTGGATGCTGGCGACACGGGCGCGCGCAACACTGGACGCAGCGGAGCTTGAAGAACTGTTCCATGCCAGCCGACGCGGCAGCGGGCGACAGGCCCGGCTGGACTTTGGCACACCGCGCGAAAGTGCCGTGAGCTATGCCTCAGCACTGAACCGCATTCACGACTATATCGCCGCCGGCGACGTTTATCAGATCAACCATACCTTCGCACTGCCGCTCAGCCTTGAGGGCGACGCGCTCGCGCTTTATGAGCGGCTGCGGCAAAGCCAGCCGGTTCCCTATGGTGCCTTTATAGACACCGGAGACTGGCGCATGCTTTCCCTCTCACCCGAACTGTTTGTGGAGCGCGCGGGCGACCAGCTTACCTGTCGCCCGATGAAAGGCACAGCACCACGCGGTCGCACCCTGCAGGAGGATAACGCCGTGGCAAGCTTCCTGCGCGGTGATGCCAAATCGCGCGCGGAAAACCTGATGATTGTCGATCTGATTCGCAACGATCTAAGCCGAATCGCCAACCCTGGCAGTGTACGTGTCCCCAGCCTTTATGAGGTGGAGAAATATCCGACCCTGCATCAGATGACCTCTACCGTTACCGCCGAAGCGCCGGACGACCTGAAGCCTTCCGGGCTACTGGAGGCCCTGTTCCCCTGTGGCTCGGTCACCGGCGCACCCAAGGTACGCGCCATAGAGATCATCGCAGAGCTAGAGCAGGACGCCCGCGGTGTGTACTGTGGCGCGATCGGCCACTTCAGTCCGGCGACGGATCAAGACGCCCCCCGCTGGAGCCTGAACGTACCCATCCGCACCATTGCTCTGGACAGCGAAAACAAGGGACGCCTGAGCATCGGTAGCGGCGTCGTGGCCGACAGTGAGACAGCGGCAGAATATGATGAATGCCTGCTGAAAGCCCGCTTCGCCCGTGAACACGCCAACGGCTTTTCGCTTATTGAAACCCTGAAACTTGAAGCTGACGGTAGTTATCATCTGCTGGAACGCCACATGGCCCGCCTGGCCGACAGCGCCGCCTATTTTGATTTCAGCTACGACGAAGCCAATGTTCGCGAAGTGCTGGCCGATCATGCCGCCGCTTTCGAAGGGTCGGCTGAAGCCCGACGTGCCCGACTGCTTGTCGGGCCGCGCGGCTCGGCGTCGGTAACCAGTACCGCGCTGCCTGCCGCCCCGCAAAATGAGGCACGGGTTTGCCTTGCAATGCAACGCACACGCTCAGACGATCCGTTCCTTGCCCACAAGACAACCCGCCGGCAAAACTACGACGGCACCTATGCACAGGCCTTTGCCAAAGGCTACGCCGATGCGCTGTTCTTCAACGAACATGACAATTTGACCGAAGGCGCTATCAGCACGGTCTTTATCGTCGAAGCTGGCAGATGGGCAACGCCGCCCCTTGATGCCGGGGTGTTACCGGGCATCCTGCGCACCGAACTTCTGGCCTCATCCCGCCACAACATTGCAGTAGAGACTATCAGCCGCGACCGGCTGCTCGCCACAGACGAAATATATATCGGCAACAGCGTGCGGGGCCTCCGGCGCGTCATGCTGCATGACAAAGAGATTTAGGAGACCCATATGCGCCTCGCCCGCCTTGAGCTTGAGAGAGACGGCCTTTCCATCCTGGCTTTTACAGACAAAGGCAAATATCTGCCAACCGGCAGTGTTTTGCCGGGAGCGCCGCAAGACCTTTGCGCTTTTCTCAAGACGACAGGTTGGGATGCCGTAGTGCACGAAGCCGCCCAAACCGATGGCTGGTTGCCGCTGGACGGCATCACCGTGCTGGCGCCACTGGGCGCAGCAAGCCGGATTTTCTGTGTTGGTAAGAACTATGCCGACCACGCCCAGGAAATGGGTGTAACCACGCCGGGCGTGCCGGTTGCCCCCGACATTTTTGTTCGCTTTCCGTCAAGCTTTACCGGCCACGAAAGCGAGATCGAATACCCGGCAGGAGAAGACACCTTTGACTTCGAAGGAGAGCTTGCCGTGGTTATCGGCCGTGCTGGCCGCGCCATCGCCGCGGAGGACGCCTGGGGGCATGTGTTCGGGCTGACAGTGGCGAACGATGGCTCACTGCGCCGCCTGCAAAGGCGCACCAGCCAGTTCACATTAGGCAAAAACTTTGACCGGTCCGGCGCACTCGGCCCGACCCTCACCCCACTAGACCGTTTTGACCTGCCGCCAGCGCTGGGGGTGCGTACCTTTGTCGACGGCGAACAGATGCAAAACGGCAATACCAGCGAGATGCTGTTTGATGTTCCCACTGTCATCGCCACCATCAGCGCCATCACAGCGCTTGAGCCGGGGGACATTATCCTGACCGGCACACCCGCCGGAGTCGGCGCAGGCCGCACGCCCCCAACTTTCCTGCGCGACGGCCAGAAATTACGCGTTGAGGTCGACGGCCTCGAATCGCTGGAGGTAACCGCAAGCGCGCGGAGAATCGCCACGCTGTAAGCGCCTGTACTGCCCCTGACCTCAGGATCTCAATTAACGAAAACCGGCGGCGGCCCGTTCGGCCCCATTGACACCCCGTATCCAGCCCGTCGCCTGCACCGGCAAGGGCCAGCGAATAACTGCCCCAGCTTCGGCATAGTCTGACCATGCATCCGCCTAAATTTTCATGCATCCATTAACTGCTTCTTTAGATGTCGCCGGTACGGTGATTACGTCGCAGAAGCCGGGGTTTACTGGGGATTGACTGGTTTTAGCGCGCACGCTCGACACCCAACGCTGAGGTATGAATAGTATGAGTACATCACACATGAGACCTACCGCTCTCCCCGTTACCGATTATGAAGACAGCTATATTTCCGATGACTGTCGTACGCTCGCGGCGCGGCTATCCGGACATATGGGTCTTGAGCACGCCATACAGATAAGCAACGAGAATCAGTGGCACGGCGTGGTAGCTGCTCTTCGTGAAATGCAGCAGAAAAAAAATCGCATCTGCTGACGCTGCCTAAACCAAAGTTTTAGAGTTTAACTTTTGTGACAGTATGGCTGTAAACATCAACCGCTAGTAGCGATACCCCTCAAAACATTTGACTTTTTGCGCATAAAGTTACATTATCACATAATAAAAATAGCGATCCCTGGGGCCGCCTGGCGCATTAAAATTATATATTGACTCCGCCTCAGACACGAAAAGTGAAATTTTTGCTTGGAATCGCAGAAGATTCTTGGATGATAGGCACCGAGCCGGACCGCCCGTCTCATTTCCAAAAGCAGGTCGCGTAAGTGTCCTGAAGATGGAAACAACGATAAAAATCGTCCTCCCACCTCCCCGAGGAGGGAATATGATGGCGAGACACAAAACGAGATAACACGGAATTAATTCGTGAGGCGGTCGGCACAATTGGGAGAGGTACGGGAAAGCCTTTTGAAACGACATTCGCGGTGAGACCGAAAACTGTAAATTTCGGCTTCTGCGATATGTTGGCTTGCTCCCAATTTTATAGGGTAAAGGTTTGGAGTCTTAAGGGTGAAACCACCCCCGGCTCATAATCTTTGCAAGGTTTAATCCGCTGCTTGGGGGTCTCTTCGGAGAGAATCATGCAGCTTTGTTAAAACCCATGTGGGCAGAAAATGGATAAGGCTAAAGTGAAACGGATAGCTGTCTCGACGGCTGCAGTTGCCTCGATCCTTCTCGGCGCAACTCTTGCCAACGCACAAGATGCACGTCTGAAGTCGATCGTAGAAGAGGTCAACCAGGCCACTAAAATCGCACAGGAATCTCAGCAACGTATTGATAAAACTGCTGATGCCACTTCCAAACTTTTTGGTGATTACCGTACAGTTCTGAAGACCAACGCTGGTCTTGAGGCGTACAACGCGCAACAACGGCGTGTGATCCAAAAACAGGAAGAAGAGATCGAGAAAATCAAGAACTCGATTGGTCGTATCGACGAAATTAAACGTCAGATCACGCCTCTCATGCTTGATATGATCTCTAACCTGGAAGAGTTCATCAAAGCAGACGTGCCTTTCCAACGTGAAGAGCGCCTCGATCGTGTTGCGAGTCTGCAAGATGTAATGGATGATCCCAACGTAAGCGATCCTGAGCGCTTCCGCGTTGTGCTGGAGGCCTACAAGGCTGAAACACAGTACGGTCGCAGCGTGAACGCCTATGAAGCAACGCTCGACGATCGTCGCAGCGTGAACTTCGTACGTGTTGGCCGTGTTGGCTTCTATTATCAAACCAAGGACGGCAAAGAGTCTGCTGCTTGGGATAAAGAATCCGGCACATGGAAAAAACTGGACGAAGAGTTTGCGACTCCTGTGAAAAACATGATCCGCATGGCTCGCCGCCAGGTTCCATTTGATATCGTGGAACTTCCTATTCAGGCGCCGAAAGGGAAATAACAATGAAAAAGATTCTGACATCAGCTGCTGTCCTGGTCTTTGGCGCAACGTTCGCCGCCCAGGCTCAAACCGCCGATCTCAACTCCCTTCTCAACAAAGTTCGTGAAGGCAGCGTGACTGAGTCCGCTGAGCACAAACGTCGTGAAGCCGAGTTCCAGGCGCGTAAAAACGAACAACAGCAAATGCTGGCACAAGCCCGTGCCGAGCAGGAGCGTCTCGAGCGCGAATCATCCCGCCTTGAGGAAGTACGCCGCGTAAACGAAGAAGAAATCGCGAAACAGGTTCAGATGCAGCGTGACCGCCTTGGTCAGCTCCAGGAACTGTTTGGTGTTCTTCAACAAGCTGCCGGTGATGCGAAATCTGTTATCAAAACTTCGCACATCACCATCGACAATCCGGGCCGTATGGAAGAAATCGACAATCTGGTAGCCAAGGCCGCAGACGCGTCCGAGTTGCCAACAATCGACGAAATCCGCACGTGGCCAAGTCAGATGATTCTGGAAGCCATCGGTTCCGGTCAGGTTGTGACCTTCGACCACGAAGTACGCATGGTCGACGGTACGTCTGCCGTTGTCGAACTGACCCGTGTTGGCGATTTCGCCCTGATGAGTGGCGAAAAATACTTTACCTTGAAGAATGACGGTTCGGTTGAAGAACTGCAGCGTCAGCCTTCAAGCCGCTTCACCAGCACGGTTGGTGAATTCACATCGGCAAACAGTGGTCTCGTTGGTGTGGGTATCGATCCGACCCGTGGTCAACTCCTCAACCTTGAAGTTGAGAAGCCAACCAACAGGGAACGTCTCGATCAGGGTGGCGTTATTGGTTACATCACGCTTGCACTTGGTGCTGTTGGTGTCCTGATGGCTGTTATCCAGTGGCTCTACCTCACGGTTGTTAAGGGTAAGGTTCGTCGTCAGATCCAGTCTGACACGGTTAAAACCGACAACCCGCTTGGCCGTGTTCTTGCTGTCTACGAAAACAACAAAAACGTTGACGTAGAAACGCTTGAGCTGAAGCTCGACGAAGCGATCCTTAAGGAAACGCCTGCCCTTGAGCGCTTCCTTGTCCTGATCAAGCTGATCTCCGCTGTGGCACCTCTCTTTGGTCTGCTCGGTACGGTGACTGGTATGATCGAAACCTTCCAGGCCATTACCCTCTTCGGTACTGGTGACCCAAGCATGATGGCTTCCGGTATTTCGGCTGCTCTTATGACGACGGTTGAAGGTCTCATGGTTGCTATCCCGACTCTGCTCTTGCACGCCTTTGTTGCCGGTGCCTCCAAGTCCGTGATCCACGTACTTGAAGAGCAATCCGCTGGCATCATCGCTGTACACGCAGAGAAGGAGCATGCGAATGCTAGCGCTTAATGAAGCATTCGACGCGATTCGCCAGTTCATGGAAAGGGGCGGAGACGTCCTTTTCCTGATCCTTGCGGTCACGTTCATCATGTGGGTGCTAATCGTAGAGCGTATCTGGTATTTCGAGCTTGAGTTTAAAAAGCAAAAGAACCGTGTTGTTGACGCATGGGAATCCCGTGCCGAGCGTCGGTCATGGTATGCGCATAAAATCCGCACTGCCATGATCTCTGAAGTGAACGATAACCTTCATCAGGGAATCGGTCTCATCAAGACACTCGTGGCCCTTTGTCCGCTTGTCGGGCTTCTGGGTACAGTTACCGGCATGATCGAGGTTTTCGATGTCATGGGTTCGCAGGGGTCGTCAAACGCCCGTGCCATGGCAGCAGGTGTTTCAAAAGCAACAATCCCGACAATGGCGGGCATGGTTGCTGCGCTCTCGGGCGTGTTCTTGAGCACCTATATCGAACGCCGTGCCAAGCGTGAATCAGAGCGTCTCGAAGATAGCCTGACCATGGATCACTAGGACCAGAAAGTCGGAGTTTAACCAATGCGTAAATTCTCGAAGTCAGAGGAAGAAGCAGAAGTCAACATGACGCCGATGCTAGACATCGTGTTCATCATGCTGATCTTCTTCATCGTTACCGCTTCCTTTGTCAAAGAAGCTGGCCTGGAGATTAACAAACCGGAGGATAACAATACCCAGAACAATCCTCCGCCACCGGACGATGACAAGCGTGCCATTGCTTTCATTATCGATGATAACAACCGTATATCGCATGAGTTCCGCAACGTGGATATCTCGTCGGTCGGTTCCATCATCAAGAAGGAAAGTGTGGAGCGCCCGGAAGCGCCGGTTGTGATCCAGGCTTCAGAGGGTGCCTATACGGGCAACGTCATTCGTATCTATGACGCTGCCCTGTCTATCGGCATCGCTCGCGAAAAGATCGTCGTAACGCCCAAGAAGTAAAGCCGGTGGGGGCTTAAGCCCCCGCCTCAAGGGCCGCCCTTCGGGGCGTAGTGGAGAAAACAATGCGAGACCACGCACAAAACCAGGACGAGGATGCTGAAATCAACATGACCCCGATGCTAGACATCGTGTTCATCATGTTGATCTTCTTCATCGTCACTGCGGTCTTCGTGAAGGAAGCCGGGGTTCAGGTCGTGAAGCCCGACGCGGAATCAGCTGTTATCCAGAAACAGGTTAGCATTCTGATCGCCGTGACACCGAGCGACCTGATCCATATTAATCGTAACGAAGTGACATTGGAGGAAGTCCGCACCACTGTGGAAAAACTCCATGCCGAGAACCCGAAAGGGACGGTTGCGATCCAGGCGGACGTCGAATCGAAGGCCGGTTTGGTAATGAAAGTATATGACGCTGTGCGCGATGCCGGCGTTGACAAAATAGCTATTGCTGCGGAGAGAAACTGATGATTACTCGTGTAATTTCGTCGCTCTTGGCCGCATCCGCTGTAACCTTTGGCCTGTTTTTCCTGATGAACAGCCTGGTTGCATTCAATGACGACGTTCGTCTGGATGAGGATAAGCAGCTACGGTTCATTGATGTTGTAGAAGACATCAATGAACAACCGCCACAGCGCATGGAGCGCAAGGTGGAGAAGCCACCCGAGGTGGAAGCTCCGCCGCCTGAGATGGAAACACCTCAGGTAGATATTGAAGGCCCGAACAAGATGAACCTCTCGATTGGCCGCGCGAACTCCGGTTCCGGCGTTGATCTTGGCTCCATCGACCTCGGTCCTAGCCAGGACGGTGATTACCTGCCGCTGGTACGTGTACAGCCACAATACCCACGCCGTGCTCAGGAACGCGGTATCGAGGGGTATGTGATCGTAGAGTTGACGGTGGCCGAAGACGGGACAGTCCCCTCGGAGAGCATCGTTATTATCGAAGCCGACCCCAAAGGTTACTTTGAACGCGCTGCGTCTAAAGCCGCAGAGAAGTTCAAATACAAGCCGAAGGTAGTGAACGGCAAACCGCAGAAGGTGACCGGTGTTAAATACCGTTTCTCCTTTGACTTGGCTGATTAGAGGGACAGGAGAAAATCATGGATATGATCAAAACCATAAAGTCCCTACCTATGGCTGTTGCAGCGGCGGCTATCCTTGCCGCACTGCCACTGCCGGAGGGCACCAGCCTGAGCGGTACAGCCTTTGCTCAGGAGCAAGAGCAATCTTACGCTGAACAGGCAAAAACCCGCAAGGTACCGGCCATGAGCCTGGATATTCACAAGAAGATCCAGAAAGCTCAGGAAGCCATGGACCTCAAGGAATATACCGAAGCGAAAGAGATCCTGAACGAAACGCTCGAAAGCAAGCGCATCAACGACTATGAAAAAGCCGTTGCATGGCAACTGAAAGCGATGATCTCTTACGAAGAGGATGACACGGCGGCCACGATCCGGGCGTACGAAGAAATCCTCGGTTATTCCGAGAGCATCCCCGTTGGCCTTGAGCTCAACATTCTCTATGGTCTGGCCCAGCTCTATTATAGCGAGGAAAACTACGATAAAGCCCTCGAATATATCAAGATCTGGGAGCCCCGGGCCGAAGTTGTCACGGTGAACCACCTCGTGTTTATCGCGCAGGTTTATTACACCCTGACAGACTTCGAGACGGCACTTCAGTATATCAACCGCGCTATTTCAGACGCTCAGGCCGTTGACACGGTCGAAGTGAAGGAAAGCTGGTATGGTATGGCGCTGTCTGCGCACTGGGAACTTGGGCAATATACCAAGGTCCGCGATGTGCTTGAGATCCTGCTGATTAACTGGCCGAAACCGCAATACTGGATCCAGCTTGCGGGTGTCTATCAGGAGCTTGGCGACGAAAAGACCTCTTACTCGCTCACAGAAGCCGCGTACAAGCAAGGCTTCCTCGACGACAAACCGGTTCAACTCGTCAACGTGGCTCAAATCCAGCTGGCTCGCGGTGCACCAATCAAATGTGCATGGGTTCTAGAGAAGGCCTTCAAGGAAGACCGGATCGAGAAGACGGCCCAGAACTACAAAACCCTTGGCCAGTGCTATCTTATGGCGACGGAATATGAAAAGGCCCTGAAGCCGCTTTCCGTTGCTGCCAAAAGCGAAGCCGACGGTGACCTGTGGTTCCAGATTGCCCAGGTACAAATGCAACTGACCTATTACAAGGATGCCATCAAGAGCTTTGACAATGTCATCAGCGCCTTCAAAAATACGAAGGACACAAAAGACAAGGACAAGATCCTGACGGCCGCCATGCAAAAAGGTCAGGCGTTGACCGAATTGAAGCAATTCAAGGAAGCCCACGCAGCCTTTGACTCTGCCCGTAAATTGGCGAAGGACCAAAAGGACCGTCGCATGATTACGCAGTGGCGCAATTACCTGAAGGCTGAAGAAGCCCGCGAGGAAATGCTCGAAGGCTGACACGGGGTTCACCCACACTATAAATATTCTTAAGCGGCGCTCCTCGGGGCGCCGTTTTTGTTTGGCCCGGCCCCTTTTTCGCTTGCTCAGCCTTGACAGCAATCAAGGCAATATCTGCGACAAGCCCTATGCTGCTGCTTTGGCAAGGAGCACTATAATGGGCAAACAAATCGTTATCCTGCAGGGTCACCCTGACACCAGCGAGGCTCACCTGTGCCACGCCCTCGCAGAGCACTATGTTCTGGGTGCTGAGGCCGCGGGCCATACCGTTACCCTGCTGGACATCGCCACGTTTGATTTCCCGCTGCTGCGCAGCCAAAGCGAGTGGGAGACCACAGACACACCGCCCGGCCTCAGTGCCGCGCAAGCCGCGATCCTGAAAGCCGATCACCTGTTGATCATCTATCCGCTGTGGCTGGGCGGCATGCCAGCCCGACTAAAGGGGTTCTTTGAGCAGGTCCTGCGGCCAGGCCTCACTGGCAAAGGCAATAACCCGCTGGCGTGGCGCAAGCTCAAGCGCGGCTGTTCGGCCCGCATCGTGATCACCATGGGCATGCCAGCCCTCGCATACCGGCTGTTCTTTCGTGCTCATAGCCTCAAGGCGCTAAAGCGCAATATCCTCGCCTTCATCGGCATCGGCCCCATACGCACTACGATCTACGGCATGGTCGAGGCCGGCAGCACAGCACGAAAGGCACGCTGGCTAAAAAAGATGGAGAAGTTCGGCCACGCCGCACGATAAAATTGTTATACTATAACTTTATTTTTGATCCTCTTGATGCTATTGTTACAACATAACATTCAGGAGGGTGACATGAACACTGTAAGCATGCGAACGTTCCCCATTGTGGGCGGGGCAGCCTTGAGCACCTTTGGCCTCTTTTTCTTGATGCAGGGCCTTGTCGGCAGCGACATGATGGACTTCCCGGACAGCCGCCCGGTCTTCAACCCCAATATCGTTTTGCCGGTAACGCCGCCCGAGCCGGTGCGCAAGATCAACCGGGTGTCAAAGCCGCCGGAGGTTATTGAGCCGCCGAGAACCAAAATAAAACCCATCTCGCCCACCAAAGGGACCCATATCGGCCCAACCGTACCACGACAGCCACCCGTCGTGCCTGCGGGCAGCGGCATGGGGCCGCTGGCAGGTCTTGCTGACGGTGAACGTATCCCTCTCGTGCGTGTGCAGCCACAATATCCGCGCCGCGCGCTTGAGCGTGGTATTGAAGGATCTGTGGTCGTGGAGTTCACCGTCACCAGGGACGGCACGGTCGCGGGCGCACATGTGATAGAGGCGGAGCCCAAAGGCATGTTCGACCGTGAGGCGCTGAGCGCCATCGCCAAGTTCAAATACAAGCCAAAGGTTGTGGACGGCGTGGCCTATGCCTCCTCGGCCGAACGCTACCGCTTTGTGTTTGCGCTTTCAGGTACAGCTAACTAGAGGAGATGAAGCATGCGACATAGATCATACCGCAGCGGTTTGAGCGCCAAACCGGACATGACCCCCATGTTGGACATCGTGTTCATCATGCTGATCTTCTTCATTGTCACGGCAAGCTTCATCAAGGAAAGCGGCATTACACCCAACGTGCCGAAGCCAGCCACGGGGCCTCAGTCGCCCAATGCGCCTATCGCCTTTCGCATCAGCGCTGACAATACCGTCCTGCATGATGGCCGTCCGGTGGACTTCTGGATGACGGAAGCCATCATCAAAGAGGAAAGCACCACCCGCCCAAAAGCATCGGTGGTTATTGCCGCAGACCCCGGTAGCTTCACCGGCCTACTGGTGCGGTTGCATGATCAGGTCTCAAAAGCAGGCCTTCCAAATGAGCGAATTGCGGTCCTGATCGAGTAATGGGCGTTACACGTGGACCGCGGACGGGGTGGCGCAATTTGCCACCCCGTTTCTATTCCCTAGTCGACCACTGCATCGTTGACCAGCTTGCGCATTTCCTGGCGAAAATCGGAAACGCCGTAAGGCAGCACATTGGTCATGAAAATGGCAACGATCTGCTCAGTGGGGTCGATCCAGAACACCGTATTGGCCATGCCACCCCAGTAAAATTCGCCCGCATGGCCAGTGCCGCCAAATTTGGCAGGGTCTTTCACCACGGCGAAGTCCAGCCCAAAACCGGTCACGTCCTTCCCGTTTATACCTTTCACCGCAGCCGGCAGATGATCTGTCCGCATCAGGTCAATGGTTTCGCTTTTGAGCAGACGCACACCGCCCAGCGCACCACCATTGGCAACCATCTGGGCAAAACGCCAGTAATCAGCCGTCGTAGAAACCAGGCCGCCACCGCCGGACTTGAACTGCGGCTCAACAGTGAAATCCTGTATCAGCGGGTCATCGGTCGCTTGCAAGCCGCTTTCCTTGCCCAACGTATAAATCCCGACAAAGCGGTCAAGCTTTTCAGCGGGCACATAAAAACCGGTGTCCTCCATGCCAAGCGGATCAAAAATACGCTCCTTGAGAAAGACATCAAACGACTGGCCGGAAAGCACCTCGACAAGGTAACCCTGCACATCCACGGCGAGGGAGTATACCCATGCGGCACCTGGCTGATAAAGCAGAGGCTCCGCCGCCAACTTTGGTGCCCATTCCGCAAGTGGCTGATCAAAGCCGACGAGTTTATTCTTGCGGTAACTCAGGTCCACCGGCGTCTCGGTGAACACACCGTAACTTAGCCCTGATGTATGACGCATCAGGTCACGAATGGTCATTTCCCTGGTCACCGGCTCTGTGATCATGGCACCATCATCGCCTACACCCTTGAAGACACGCTGGCCACCGAAAGCAGGAATATAGGCGGAGACTGGGTCATCAAGCTCAAACTTCCCCTCTTCATACAGCATCATCAGCGCAACGCCGGTGATCGGCTTCGTCATGGAATAAATCCTGAAAATCGCGTCTTCGGGCATGGTCTCCGGCGCGTCAAGCCTGCGCTTGCCGTAGGTTTCAAAGTGAGCAACTTTTCCGCCCTTTGCGATGAGCGTAGTCAGCCCGGCAAGGCGTCCGTCATCCACATATGCCTGGAAATGGTCTTTCAGCAGGGCCAGCTTCTCCGCCGACAGGCCAACCTCGGCGGGTATCGCGCGCGGCAGGTCTGCGGCTTGAAGGCCGCAAGGCAGGCAAAGCAGAACAAGGAATATCGATAACTTTCTGATCATGATGGTGTCTCCCCTTCAGGCGAAAGATAGCGCACCGCAGTGTCAAAGCAACCTGCAAAAGATGTCATGCATTCGAGGCCATGGGCGAAACACCGGCGGCGTGGGGGGAGGCTTGGGCGGAAACGTCAGGCGACCGGGTGTACCCCTGCCGCGTGCTCTGCCAACAGTTTGCGCAATTCTGGTAGTCGCGTGGGTTTGGCCAATACCCCCGTGAAGCCTGAGGCCAAATACTTGGTCACGTCGTCCTGCGTTACATTTGCTGTCAACGCAAAAATCGGTACAGTCGGATCTTGTTCCCTAATCAACTGCGTGGCAGTGATGCCGTCCATCATCGGCATCTGAATATCCATAAATACCAGATCGGGCCTTAACTCAGCAAATTTAGAGACGGCTTCCATTCCGTTATTTGCCCGGACAACGCGGCAACGCGTGGGCGCCATCATGCGGTTAAAGATGACGCTGTTAATGTCGATATCCTCGGCGTGCAGCACGGTCACGCCCGTCAGGTCAGGCAAGTTACTGTCGTTGGGCTTTGCCTGTTTGGTGTCGGTTTCAGGGGCGTCAGCGGGGGCCAGCGGCAGTTGAACCCGAAACAGTGTCCCTTCACCTTTTTTACTAAAGACCTGGATTTTACCCCCCATGAGGTCAACGAGACTTTTGACAATCACAAGGCCAAGCCCTGTGCCACCGAACCGGCGACTGATGGAGGCATCGGCTTGCGTAAATGGCTGAAAAAGCTGTGATATTTCCGCCTGTGTCATGCCAATTCCCTGATCGGAGACCTCAAATTGTAATTGCGTCGTCTCAACGCCAGCCTCACAACTGACCTCAATACGCACAACACCTTCAGATGTGAATTTCACGGCGTTGGAAGCAATATTGAGCAGTATCTGGCCGATCCGGACCTCGTCGCCCAACCAGTATGCCGGCACGTCTTCCGCGCGGACAAATTCAAAAACAAGCCCCTTATTCTCTGCTGAGCTTTTAATATTGCTGCCCACATACTCCATCAGATTATCGAGAGAGAAGGGGCGCTGCTCCAACTCCAGCAATTGTGCTTCAATTTTTGAAAAATCAAGAATATCGCTGATGACAGCCATCAGGTTCTGGGCCGATGCACGGGCAATCTCCAATAATTCCTTGCGTTCGACCTCGGTTTGCGTCTGGTCAAGCAACTGAATGACCCCGACCACACCGTTCATCGGCGTCCGAATTTCATGGCTCATATGAGCAAGGAATTTGGATTTCTCCTCATTCGCGGCTTCCGCAGCCTGCTTGGCATCAAGCAGTTCCTGTTCGTAGGCAGCCTGGCGCCGGATAAGCTGGATGGTCAGCACAAAAAACACAGCAAACCCTGCAAACACCGCAATCGGCACAATTCTTTCGCCCACGCGGTAATCGGCTTTGGCGGCAACCTGCCAGGACCCCGCCGGTAAGTGAATAGTGCCGCGGACCGCCGTTGATGAGGAAAACAACTCAGGATCACCCAGTATCATGCCGCCTTCGGCACCTCGCCCGTCACGTCCGCGAATGGCGAATTCCGCCCCGTCGATCTGACCTTCCAGAGTTTGGAACAGGCGGCTGACATCAATAACAACCGAAACCAACCCCCATAAACCGCCGGTATCTGTCCGAAAAATAGGCTGGCGGGCGATCAAACCGCGGCCACCCTGCACTAGCGAAATTGGCCCGACGAGAACGGTTGTGCGCTCATCCACAGCGCGCTGGACCATCGGCATCTGCTCCGGCAGATTGCGGAAGTCCAGCCCCACGGCTTTTTCATTGCCCTCAAGCGGATACATGTGTGTGATGATAAAGTCCCGCGCTGCTCCCATGTTGCGGATATGGTTATGCTGCGTCAGCAAATCGCGGGAAAAATTGGCAAACTGCTCTTGCGTCAAATCAGGCTCAACCGAGATATAGGATTTCAAACTGGAGGTTAGCGCCAGATCCCGAATCAGCGATTCCTCAAGAATAGCCCGGTACTGCGCGAGCGAGTCGGTAGACCGCGCGAGATGCTCCTGCTCCTGCGCCTTCTGAAGCCAATAAAGCAGGCTCAGCCCGACCACTAAAAAGGCGGCACAGACAGAAAATATACGTTTTTTATACTTTATCGTCATTCACACCAAACATGCTGATAACCAACAGACATACCGTTATACCCAAGCCAAGGTTAAGTAGCGGTTAAGCTTAAACGGGATATCAGGCAACTTGGTTCAAAATCACGGACCTGGGGTAATCTCGTGCGGCCACCGATTTTTACGCTGAATATTTCCTCATTTTTTGCCATATATATATGCACACCTAGATCACGGGAAACACCATGAACAAGACAGCATCATTCTGGAACCGCATGGCGGCGCGCTATGCTCGCGCAGCCATCGGTGACCAGGAGGCTTATGAAAAAAAGCTTGCCATAACTCGCTCCTATTTTACGCCCGAAATGCAGGTGCTGGAGATCGGCTGCGGCACCGGCAGTACCGCCATCATACACGCGCCGCATGTGAAGCACATTCGCGCCACTGATATATCGGAAAACATGCTCATGATCGCGCGGGAAAAAGCAGCAGCCGCAGGCGTGGCGAACATCACCTTCGAATGTACCTCCGTGGATGAGTTGGTGGTGGCGGAGGGCACCCTTGATATGGTGCTGGCGCTTTCCATTTTACACTTGTTGCCTAACCATGAGCAGGTTATCAGCCGTGCCTTTGCCATGCTCAAACCTGGCGGGCTTCTGGTCAGCAGCACCGTATGCCTGCAGGACGGTTATGGCTACCTTAAATATATCCTGCCTGTGATGCGATGTGTGGGCTTCGCCCCGCCAACCGTCGCCTTTCTTACCGCAGCGCAGTTGGAACACGAGTTCAAAACCGCCGGTTTTATCATCGAACACAACTGGCGCCCATGCTCACAGAAAGCCGTGTTCATGGTGCTGAAAAAACCTGAAGTATAATAAGAATGGTGCCCCCGGTCGGACCTGCACACTCTATATAGATCAATAACTTACGGCCTTTTTGGTACAGTTACGGTACATCACAAAAATAGAAAAATTCTTTGAAATCAACGAGTTAATTTCTCGCGATATTTTCCATATTTTCGGGGATTATTAGAGCGCTAACGACATGGCAGTGCAAGGTAGCGAAAATATTCGAGTCCGCTTGAAAGCACCAGATGAACCTACCCAGCAACAAAACTTCGAATAGCCCTTTCTATTTTGTAAAAGATAGATCCACACGCTAATGCCAGCAGCCCGTATAATAGTACCACCGATAGCGAAATCCATATGTTGTCTATTAAAAGACCGCAGATAAAGATCACTGGCACCGCAAGTAGCACAGCCCTGACTCTAGCCCGTGCAACGGGAACACCGAATATGGGATTCAGCACCTCGAATGGCTGTTTTTGCTCCTTCAAGCGAATGCCTTTGTTAGGCGTACTTATTGTCACGTAAGGATCGTTGTCGTCATTTAATTTTTGGCACAAACAAGTGAATTTCAGCTTCTGATCCCTGTTCAGTGCCACCACCTGATAATCTCGTTCATGCCTGACACGATCTAGCTGCACCTGAGAAACCTGCTGCCCCTCCGGGATTTTAAGGAATTCGGTAAATTCATCGGTGAGCGGAATCGCATACGGTGTGTCCATCACAACAGCGCTCACATTGTATAAACAGGTGTCATTCCCAGTATAGACCTTGAATTTCACATTTTCTTGGTCGGTCGAAGACATGTTTTCGACCTCAATGGTACACAGAAACAGGTTCCGTACCTGTTGTTCCCCCAACATTACTCGTATTGAACCGAAAAGAGCATCCTCTGCCGATACCGCCACTCTAACGACGGAACGTGTAAAACCGAGAACACTCGTTTTGTTCTGAAACTTAAGGAAAACATAGTTTAGAAAAGCACCAACTAGAGCACCAATAACCAGTAGTGTAATTGGATGATCAATAATTGCCTGAACCCCCTGCATGCTGTGTCTCCCCTCCCTAACTGAAAGATAAAGGAAGGGTACAGTCGGTAGTAACGAACGACAAGATAAAGCGACCAGAGACAACGCCCCAAGTAGGGTTTTCCAGTTACAAAAATGCCGCACAAACCACCGATACAGGCATATCTCCGGGTACAATTCAGGTACAATAAGGGGAAATTCGCGGAAAAAATGATCTATTTGGTTAATTTTGACAGCGAAAAATCAACCAAAATCGACGGCCATCACGAGGCAGGATTGTCGACAAGCCATTGAAATATAATGTGTTTCAATTTAATGGTGTAAATACAACTTATGGTTGATGGTGCCCCCGGTCGGACTCGAACCGACACTCCCGAAAGAACCGGATTTTGAATCCGGCGCGTCTACCAGTTCCGCCACAGGGGCCTGTGGGATGGGCTCTGTTTGAGCGCCGTGCATCATATACGGCTTCACTGCTGCGTCAAGCGCGGAAAAGTGAGAATGCGTGATTGTATTTATGCCCCCCGATTGCTAACCATCTTGCGGGGCACCCTGGGGGCTGCAGGCAAGGAGCGGGCATGCTGAAAAAGCTGTATGACTGGACGATCGAAAAGGCCATGAGTCCGCACGCGGAAAAATGGCTGGCGGGCATATCCTTCGCGGAAAGCAGCTTTTTCCCGATCCCCATAGACCTGATGATGATCCCGATGATTTTGGCGCAGCCCTTCAAGGCCTTTCGGCTGGCGACCATCACGCTTGTCGCCTCCGTGCTGGGCGGCATTGCCGGTTACCTCATTGGTGCGTTTCTTTTTGAGGCCATCGGCCAGCCGATCATTGATTTTTACGGCTATGGCGAAAAATTTACTGCGTTTCAGGGCTATTATAAAGATTACGGCGTGCTGATTGTGCTGGTGGCAGGCTTCACGCCGCTGCCCTTTAAGGTGGTGACCATCGCCAGTGGCGTCGTGGGCATGAACCCGCTGGTGTTTTTCCTCACCAGCGTGCCGGCGCGGGGCGCGCGGTTTTACCTTGTGGCTGCACTGTTGTGGAAGTTCGGCCCGCCCATCCGCGAGTTTATTGAGAAGCGCCTAGGCCTTGTGCTGACAGCCTTCATGGCACTGGGTATAGCCGGTTTCGCCGCGCTGAAATACTTATAAGAGGTACAACCATGAGCCAAAACGTGTTTTCCCTGCCTGCGCGCGACCCGGTGCTGTTTGCCGGGCTCGTGGCGGCCAGCCTGCTGGCGGCGGCTTTTGCCTTTCAGTATGCCGGGTATCCGCCGTGCGAGTTATGCTGGTGGCAGCGTTACCCCTATATGGCAGCGGTTGCGCTGGCTGTGGTTGCCAAGCTGGTGCGCGCCTTGCCCACCTGGCTTGTGCTCATGCTGCTTGCTCTATTGTTTGCGACAGACGCCGGCATCGCCGCTTTTCATATCGGCGTAGAACAAAAATGGTGGGACGGTCTTGCCTCCTGCTCGGCGTATGTGGACATGTCCGGCGATATGGACGCCGCGCTTGACGCCATTATGAATGCACCCGTGGTACAGTGCGACGAAATAGCATGGTCCTTGTTTGGTATCTCAATGGCGGGTTATAATTTCCTCATTGCACTGGGCATGACCCTGTTCCTTGTGGACCAAAGCCGGAAAAAATAATGGCCGAGACAACGCACAAACCTGTTACCGAAAAAACCGCACCAGCCCGCCCCCTGCCGGGCGACCGGGGCTACAAGGCCGAGACAGACCGCATGGTACGCGTTGACCACGCAGGCGAATTTGGTGCCGTGCGCATCTATGCGGGCCAGCGCGCCGTGCTGGGCGAAAACCACCCCCGTGCCGGGCTTTTCAAACATATGTACGAGCAGGAAGAAGTGCACCTTGCGCGCTTCAACAAGCTGATCAACGAGCGCGGCGTACGCCCGACCATCATGGCACCCTTCTGGCACGTGGCGGGCTTTGCACTGGGCGCTGGCACAGCCTTTCTGGGTGAGAAGGCCGCCATGGCCTGTACTGCCGCCGTTGAAGAAGTAATTGACGGGCACTATCAGGAACAGCGTGACGCGTTGGCCAAACGGGGCGAGAGCGCACGCGATCATGAGCTTGAAGAAACCATCGAAAAATTTCAGGCTGAAGAGGTGGAGCATCTGGAGATTGCCAAGGCCCACGGTGCGGAAGACGCCACCGGATACCCGGTGCTGTCGGGTGTCATCAAGGCCGGGTGCCGCGCCGCCATCTGGATATCGAAGCGCATCTGATGTCCGTCTACAACAAAGCGTTGAATATCCGCTACTATCCGGTCCCGAAAGTGGCGTGCACCTCTGTCAAACAGGTGCTGTACACGCTGGAGCACGGCACAAACCATGGTGGCGGCGGCATTCACAAGGTTTATGCCACACTTGTTTTTGACCTGCCCCAGCCGGAACGGCAGCCCGACGAACTGCGCATCGCACTGGTGCGTGACCCTATCGAGCGTTTTGTATCCGCCTACCGCAACCGCGTCCATGGCCACGAGGAAGCGGCACACTGGAAACTGCGCAAACAAGGCCTGCCGCTAACACTCAAGCCCTTCCCCACGCTGAATGAATTTGTGCATGATCTTGCCGATTATCAGGCGCTGGTGCCCTCGCTTGAACACCACACCCTGCCGATGGTCACCTTTCTGGGTGCTAACCCGGAGGCTTACGACCATATTTTCCACCTCGACAACATCGGCGCGCTTGAAACACTGCTGAGCGAACGTGCCGGACACACCGTGCGCTTGCCCGTCACCCAAACGAAAGGGCCAGCCATTTCCAGCGAAGCGCTTGGCACAGCAGAGCGGGAAATGCTGCGCAGCTATTACCAGCACGACTACGCCTTTCTGGCACGTTTGAACGCCCCGGCGCTGGGCTAGATCAGCTACAGCGGGTATCCTTTACCACTCACAGGGCCGCTATCTTCAAAAGTGCCCAGATTGCTGAGGTCATGACGTTCCATGATTGCTCCTCAAGATATCAGGGGCCTTGGTATTTGGGCGGACCGCCTGGTGGCACGCCTTCTGGTTCATTGTCGTTGCCAAATGGGCCGTCACAAGGTGGCGGTCTGGGCGGTGGGCCCAGCGGCGGATCAAGCCCGGGCTACTGCTCCAGCTCGGCATCCCAGTAAAGAAAATCCCGCCAACTTTCATGGAGATAGTTTGGCGGGAATTGACGACCTCGGGCATGAAGTTCCTGATTGGTGGGCCTATGCGGCCACCGCATGGGGATCATCCGGGCTTCCTCGGGCGTGCGCCCTCCCTTGCGCAAATTGCACGGGGCACAGGCCGCAGTGATATTGGTCCAGCTGGTGCGCCCGCCATAGGCCCTTGGTATGACATGGTCAAACGTCAGGTCATGGGTGGCACCACAATACTGACACTGGAATTCGTCACGCAGGAAAAGGTTAAAGCGCGTGAACGCCGGATAGCGCGGCTGGCGCACAAATTTCTTAAGCGCAATCACGCTTGGCAAGTTCATTGCCGTAGACGGTGAATGCACCTGACGGTCATATTCCGACAGGATGCTGACCCGATCGAGGAAAACGGCCTTGAGCGCCGTTTGCCAGTTCCACAGGCTGAGTGGGTAGTAGCTGAGCGGCCGGTAATCGGCGTTCAGCACAAGCGCCGGGCAGCTCTCCGGCGATGGTAGAAGGGGTGCAAAATTGACACCCATAGCTCTGTCCCCCTGACGTATCGTCCCGGGTCCCGACGCCAACCGCCGGTCCCGCCCAATAGGGCTTCAACTCCGACATGTCCGAGAATCAAGATACAGTGTTACGACGTGATGACAAAGCACTATCTTGTGCCGAATCATATGTGTGAACCTTAGATTCAGGCTAATTTCCGCCCCTGTCCCGTCCGGCGCCGATGCGCTTTTGTACCATGGTCTCGAAGGCAGATGAAACCGCGTCCAGATGTACACGGGTATAGGGGAAGCTGTTGGCGTGATCATAGTTGTGGCGCATGGCGGCGTTGCATTCAAAAATGAACAGTTCGCCCGTGGGCAGCACGGTGAAGTCCACACCAAAAAAATCAAGCCCGATGATGTCCCTGACCTTTTCAAGCCGCGCCATATTCGCCGCCCCCAGTGTGCCGGGCATATCACACAGATAATCCTGCTCCCGTGCCTGCATGGCCGGGCTTTTGTCCATGACCGTATAGCGGTCGCCGGAATGTACGTTCCATCTATTGTGCGTCAGTGACGCCACCGGCAAGAAACCCCCGTCGATACAAAAGGTGCGGGCCTTGCGGTAAAGCCCGTGCGCATCAGCCAGGTCACGGTACTCAATAAGGTAGTATTCCCGCTCCTGCCGCGCGCCCAGCATGAAGCGGTGAAGGTCGCCGTCACCGTGCAGCATCACCACGCCCACACCGGTATGGGTGCCGGTTGGGCGCGCGATGATCGGAAAGCCCAGCGCCGAACTCTCCATGGCGGTCACAACCGCGGCCATATCACCCTGCCACATAAGCCGCACGGTTTTTGCACAGACAACACCTTCAATGGCACCAAGGCGACGGGCGTTATTGTCCCGAGTGGTGGCCAGTATACGGGACGGATGGTTAACGAGCGGCAACTCCGGGTGCGCGCTGACGAAGTGCTCTAACGCCCGCAAGGAACCCGGCACACGGTCAGCACAGGCCATGGTATTCAGGAGCAGATCAGGCGATGGCACATGTGCCTCTGGCGAAGGAGCCTCATCAAACACATTCTGCAGCACCATATTATAGCGTTTCTTCAGCAACAGATGCCGGGCGGAGAAATGCCCACCCTCAAGCACCGGCTTATAAAAGCCGCCCTTCACGTTCAGGGTAAAGGCCGGCCCCATAAGGCCCCGGCTGCGCAATATGGTTGGCTTCAGGGGATCGTGGGTTTCCCTGACCAAAAAAGGCTTTGCTTTGGCGGCAAGGCGCTGATGGGCCTGCGCGCGTTCTTCATCCCCCTTGTGTTCGTATAGCCCCGCCTGCGCAATATGAGTTTTATAGTCACCCGACTCGCTTGCCAGCAGGCGGGTATTCGCCGCAAGCGCATCGTCAAAGCGCCCCGTGGACAGGAATACGTCGCTTGCCGCCTGTAGCAACGCCCCGTCATGCGGGTGAGCCTTCAGTTTTGCCAGCAATTCCTCTGCCGGGTCCGGCAGGATAGGGGCTTTGGTTGTGGCAAACTCGTCTTCAAGGCCTGACGCATCATCATTGTCCCATTCCGCAGCGGCTGTCGCCGGTGGTGATGACAACAAGCGCGCCCAGAACCCGGTTTTAGGCGTGTGGGCGGCAAAGTCGACATGATGGCGCACCCGAAAGAGCGTGCGGCGGCTATCGGGTGAAAAACCGGTGCGACCATGCAAAACGCGGGCATTATTCATGAACACCGCTTCGCCGGGCGAGAGAGAGAAAGTGAGCTTGGTCGCCAAACGGTCCAGCAGCGCATCGAACCGGTCAAGCAGGGCAATATCGTCGGCGTGCATTGCTGCACCGTCCGCGGCCGCACGGTCTATCTGCGCGCGGTAATAGCGCACGATTGCCTGCCCGTTTACTTGGCCGAGTATGGCGTCCCTGAAACGCCCAAATGGAAAGACAGGCTCCATAAGCCTGACACGGTCCTCCTCACTCAGATGGCTGAGGATATCATCCACCGGCACCATAGTGTTTTCGCCGCCCTCCCGCGCTGCGATCACGCACTGGAACGCCACCAATTCGTGCGGACGCGGCATATAGGTAGAATCAGAGTGCGGGCTGAGAGGCAGATGTGTCCGGCTGTAGGCAGTCACGCCCTGCGCACGTCCAAGCGCATCCGGGCGGATGTTGACAGTGGTAAACGAGACCTTTTTGGTGGCCGTGGTCGCCGGCACTTCCCCCATCCATTCCGCAAGCGAAACAACCTCGGTTTTGTCACCGCTAGGATGGAATCCCTTTACCTTGGAAAAATAGGGATAAGTGTTCAGCGCCGCTGCGATGCGCGCCACGCTCTTTTTCTTCTGTCGGACTGTTGGCCCCGCCGCACGCAGGAATATCTCGCCAAGATTAATCGTCTCGAACATGTCTCACGCAACCTCTTGCCCGCATCATTCCACTATCTTTTGCGCACGGGCTTTTTTATGCTGCCCCCATGCTTACCAAGACTGACGCATTTGTCACGCGCTTTGCGCCCAGCCCTACCGGACGGCTGCATAAGGGACACGCCTTTTCGGCATTGCTTGCTAACGCGCGCGCCCGATCAGAGGGTGGTCGTTTCCTGCTACGGATTGAGGACATTGATACCACACGGTGCCGGGACGAATTTGTGGCAGGCATTTTTGAGGATCTTGCCTGGCTGGGCTTGGAATGGGAGACACCGGTCAGGCGCCAAAGCGAGCATTTTGCCGACTATCAGGCCGCGCTGGAGACACTCAGGACCGAGGGCCTTGCCTATCCCTGCTTCTGTACCCGCAAGGATATTGAAGCGGAAATCGCCAAATCGGCCAGTGCGCCGCATGGTCCGGATGGGCCAATCTATCCCGGCATTTGCAGAGGCCTGAACACAGCGGAACGTGGGCGAAAAATCGCGGAAGGCACACCGCATGCCTGGCGGCTGGACCTTGCCGCTGCACTGGCGCATATCGGCGCGCCACTTGCGTGGCAGGATGAAATCAGGGGCACCGTTCAAGCCACACCCGAAGAGCTGGGCGATGTGGTGCTGGCGCGCAAGGACACACCAACAAGCTATCACCTGAGTGTGGTGGTAGACGACGCCTTGCAGGGCGTCACCCACATCATTCGCGGCGAAGACCTATGGCACGCGACCCACATTCATGTTGTCTTGCAGCGCCTTCTGGGCCTACCAAAGCCAGCCTACCACCACCACGGCCTGTTGCTGGATGAAAACGGCCAGCGCTTCGCCAAACGCAACAGGTCTGTCACGCTTGAAATCCTGCGCGCGGGTGGCACCGACCCTCAAGCGCTGAAACGCCACCTTTTGTCGCAAGCGGCCATACAGCACTTGCCGCGCAACCCAGCAGGTTTATAGTGGGGCAAATATCAATAAGGTTAAGGTCCCTTCATGAATTTTCTATTCTTTTTAGGCTTGCTGTTCATGCTGATCACGCTGGCGGTTTTTTTCGTCGGCATCGGCACCATGAGCAAAGGCGGCGAGTTCAATAAAAAATACGGCAACAAGCTGATGCAGGCTCGTGTGGTGTGTCAGGCACTGGCGGTTGTCTGTTTTGTGCTGTGGGCTGTGGCAAGCTAGGGGTGAATGTGTGCCAAAACTGAGCAAGATATACACCCGCGGCGGCGACAAGGGCGAAACTTCCCTGACCGGTGGTAAGCGTGTACCGAAGGATGACCTGCGTGTGGCGGCATACGGCACCGTGGATGAGGCCAATGCTTTCATCGGCGTAGCCCGCCTGCACTGCGAAGGCGTGCCCGACAAAATGCTGGCCCGCATCCAGCATGACATGTTCGACCTTGGCGCCGACCTTTCGACCCCCGGCGACGATTTCACCCCTTCCGAGATGACCCTGCGCATTACCGCAGAACAGGTCACCCGGCTTGAGGAAGAAATTGACGCCATGAACGCCGACCTGTCACCGCTGACAAACTTTACCCTGCCCGGCGGCACACCTCCGGGCGCGCACCTGCATGTGGCCCGCACCGTGGTTAGGCGTGCCGAACGTGCGGCGATCACCGCCAGCCGGGAGATGCCCATCAACCCGGAAGCGATAAAATATTTGAATCGGCTGTCCGACCACCTATTTGTCCTTTCAAGACACGTGAACAAAAAAGGTTCAGGTGACGTTTTGTGGGTGCCCGGCGCCAACCGGTGACGGGAATTACCGTTACGGAAAACCGGTTTTTGCTGCACTGCATTGACTCGGGTTTTTCTATGGTTTAACGCTGTGTACCCCTAAATTTTCCAAGGACTGGGGCCATTTTTCCCCGGCTTTGTCAACTGAGGTTCCCCGGGCTTTGTTGCCCTGCACAATAATGGGAGAGAGACCCCCATGAAGATCATGGTCCCCGTCAAACGGGTAGTCGATTATAACGTGAAGGTTCGCGTCAAGTCGGACAATTCAGGCGTTGAACTCGCCAATGTGAAGATGTCCATGAACCCTTTCGACGAGATTGCTGTTGAAGAAGCAATCCGGTTGAAAGAAGCCGGCAAGGCAGAGGAGATTATTGTTGTCTCCATCGGCCCCAAGGCTGCTCAGGAAACGCTGCGCACCGGCCTTGCCATGGGTGCCGACCGCGGCATTCTGGTGGAGCATGACGGTGTGGCCGAGCCTATCGCCGTTGCCAAAATCCTCAAGGGCATCATTGCCGATGAGAACCCCGGCATCGTGCTTCTCGGCAAACAGGCCATCGATGACGACTGCAACCAGACCGGCCAGATGCTGGCACAGCTTCTGGGCTGGGCGCAGGGCACGTTCGCCAGTGAAGTTGCGCTTGGCGACGATAGCGTCAATGTAACCCGTGAGGTTGACGGTGGCCTTGAAACCGTGAAGCTGACGCTTCCGGCCATCATCACCACCGACCTGCGTCTTAATGAGCCACGCTATGCGTCGCTGCCGAATATCATGAAGGCAAAACGCAAACCGATCGACGAGAAGAAGCCGGAAGATTTTGGTGTCGACATGGCGCCACGCCTGTCCACTCTCAAAGTTGAAGAGCCACCAAAACGCGAAGCCGGCATCAAGGTTGAAAGCGTTGAGGAACTTGTAGGCAAGCTTAAAGAGAAGGGGGTAATCTGATGACCGCTCTCGTATTTGTTGAACATGATAATGCGTCCGTGAAAGACGCCACCCTGGCCACTGTCACCGCAGCCAAAGCTTTTGGTGATGTGCATGCGCTTGTTGCCGGTTCGGGCTGTGGTGGGGCGGCCGAAGCTGCCGCCAAGATCGACGGTGTGACGAAGGTGCTTGTGGCTGACGATGCTGCCTATGCTCACCCGCTGGCCGAAGAACTGGCCGCAATTGTACTGTCTGTCGCAGGTGACTATGACGCGATCCTTGCGCCAGCCACGACAACCGGGAAAAACTTCCTGCCGCGTGTCGCGGCAAGCCTTGATGTCGCCCAGATCTCAGACATTATCGAAGTGGTCAGCACCGACACCTTCAAGCGTCCGATCTATGCCGGTAACGCCATTGCAACTGTGCAATCGTCCGACGCCAAAAAAGTGATCACCGTACGCGCCACAGCCTTCGAGAAGGCTGCTGCTGAAGGTGGGTCGGCAACGACAGAGGATATCGCGGCGGCTGGCAAAGCAGGCGTATCCGAATTTGTCGGCGCCGAGCTGTCGAAATCCGATCGCCCTGAGCTGACATCCGCCAAAATCATCATATCTGGTGGTCGCGGCATGGGGTCGGGTGAAAACTTCAAGATCATTGAAGCGGTTGCCGACAAGCTGGGTGCTGCTGTAGGCGCGTCGCGCGCGGCGGTGGATGCGGGCTTTGTGCCGAACGACTATCAGGTTGGCCAAACCGGCAAGATCGTGGCGCCTGAGCTCTATATCGCTGTCGGTATTTCGGGTGCTATCCAGCACCTGGCTGGCATGAAAGACAGCAAGATCATCGTCGCCATCAACAAGGATGAGGAAGCCCCGATCTTCCAAGTGGCAGACTATGGCCTTGTGGCCGATCTCTTTGAGGCCGTGCCCGCGCTGGAGAAGGCCCTCTAAGCCTAAGCACAATCAGAAATTAAGGGCGCTCCTGTAGCGCCCTTTTTTTAAACGTGATAATAATGGGCCATATAAAGCTCTGAAAACAAAGCGTGAAAGAATAACAAAATGGTTGAGAAGGTAGGGGTTATTGGCGCTGGCCAAATGGGTAATGGCATCGCACATGTCAGCGCACTTGCGGGCATGAATGTCATGCTGACAGATATCAGCATGGAAAAGGTCGAAGCAGGCCTTGAGGTCATCAGGGGCAACCTGTCGCGTCAGGTCGGCAAAGGCAAGATTACGGCTGCGGAGATGGACGCAGCCATGGCACGCATCAAGGTTGCCGACAGCCTCGCCGCGCATTCCGACTGTGACCTCGTCATCGAAGCCGCCGTTGAGAATGAGAAAATCAAAACCGCGATCTTTAAAGACCTTTGCCCGCACCTTAAAAAAAGTGCACTTGTCGCCTCCAACACATCCTCTATCGCCATTACGCGCCTTGCCTCGACCACAGACCGGCCAGAAAAGTTCATGGGTGTGCACTTCATGAACCCGGTGCCGGTGATGCAACTGGTGGAGCTTATCCCCGGCATTGCCACGTCCGAGGATACGTTTGAACGCTTCAAGGTGTTCACTGGCAAGCTGAACAAAACCACGGTGATCTCCGAGGATTTCCCGGCCTTTATCGTCAACCGCATCCTGATGCCGATGATCAACGAAGCCATCTACACACTTTATGAAGGTGTGGGCAGCGTCGAGGCGATCGATAGCGCGATGATGCTGGGGGCCAACCACCCGATGGGGCCGCTGACGCTTGCGGACTTTATCGGCCTTGATACCTGCCTCTCGATCATGCAGGTGCTGTATGACGGCCTGGCCGACAGCAAATACCGCCCCTGCCCGCTTTTGGTGAAATATGTCGAAGCAGGCTGGCTTGGCCGCAAGACCGGTCGTGGTTTCTATGATTACCGCACCGGGGGTGAGCCCGTACCAACCCGGTAAGCACCTCTCTCCTGCTGACCCAAACAAAAAAAGCCGCTCTCAAACGAAGCGGCTTTTTATACACTATTTTGGAACGATACTGTTACTGCTCCTGTTTGGCAGCTTTCTCTTTAGCATCCCTGGCTTCTTTAAACTCGGCAACCGTGCTTTTCAGTTCTTTCTGGAAATTATCGTCAAAGGTGGCCAGACCAACAGCCACTTCCGTCGCAGCGATAGCCTCATCAAACGCCCCCAGTTGCGCCAGCGCATAGCCATAGTTCGCAGCAACCACCGCCGACTGCGGCAAAAGCTTGGGCGCTGCCTGCAGCGCGGTTTTGGCTTCGGAAAATTCGGACAGCATCAAATGAGTGTGCCCCAGTTTTGCGTACAACTGACCATCGTTCTCAACTTTCGCCGCAAGCGCTTTAAGGTCAGCTTTTGCCGACCGATAGTCGCCCATCGCGCTATAAGCATAGGCCCGGTTCTTCATTGCTGATTGATAGTCAGGCTTCAACTTGAGTGCGACATTCAGCGAATCGATCGCCTGTCCGGCTTTGTTCATGCGGTAATAGACCGCACCCCGAATATTGTGGGCGACAGCATTTTCACCGTCCATTTCAAGCAACTTGCCCGCAGTTGCCAGCGCATCTTCATACTGCGCGCTCTCAAGCTGCATATTGGCGATCGAGGTCAATTGCTCAACCGAGATCAACCCCATGCTCTCCAAGCTGCTCATCGTCTCTATCGCCGGACCGATATTACCCGCTTCATACTGCGCGATTGCCTGCGCCGCAATCAAACTGCCCTTGATCTGACTTGTATTTGCGGCATTCGCCTCGTCGGACTGCGAGGCAAGTTCAATCGCCTTTCGATAATTTTCGCTAGCCGCCTCACTGTTGCCAAGCGCAATATTCGCCGCACCAGCCGCCGCTTGTGCATCAACAGCAATATCTTTATCCGCCATTAGCGGATCCAGCACCTCAAGGGAACGGTCAGGAAAACCGCTACGGATCAGGCTCTCCGCAAGAGCAAGCCTCACCTCCCGATCAGCAGGGTTTTTAGACAGATACTGTTGAAGGAATTTGGCGGCGATTGAATATTTGCCAAGCCGAAACGTGACAAGACCATAAAGGCGGGAAGCTGCAGGATACAGGCTGAACACTTCGCCCGACCTTAGCAGAATTTCCTGCGCGTCCAGCAGTTCACCTTTCTCAGCCTGAATAAAGGCGATATAAAACTGGGTCAGTGGATAGCTGCCTGCGAGGGTCACCGCGTTATCAAGCACCGCTTCGGCTTTCATAACGTCCCCAATATCCAGATACGCGGCTGTAAGCTCAAGCAGTGCATGGATGTGACGCGGACGCAGGTCCAAGGCCCCCTGAAGTAAGGTGATGGCCTTTTCCGGTTCGCCGCGCATACGCGCAATCGATCCCAGAATATATCCGGGCATCGGGGCGGTAGCATCTTTAGATTGGGCAGTTATCGCAGCGGCTTCCGCGGCATCAAGGTCGCCTTCTCCCAATTCCAGCAGTGCCAGACCAAGATCAACGCGATAGTTTTGCGGCTGCATGTTTTCGCAGATGCCGTAGAATTTCCGAGCAAGGGCGATGTCGCCTTCCTGTACCGCAATGTCAGCTTGCAGTAGAACCGCTTCAAAACCGTCCGGGCCGGAAATCTTGACGTTGCGCAGTTCGTCCTTCGCATCCTGCAACTTGCGCTGCAGCATATAGGCAGACCCCATAGGCAGTGCTGTCTGGGACGCCAGTGCGCCACTGCTGCGGGCCTTTTCGACCGCAACCTGAGCTGCAACACCGTTCAGATCGGCCAGGTAGATATCGGCCAGGACCAGATAATCCTCAGTTTTCGCAATGTTTGCCTGTTCTTTAGCCCTGATTATATCAACAGCCCGACCGATCTGCCCGTCATGGATCAGCTGTTCAAGTGCCGCTTTGTCAAATAACGCCAGCTCGCCCGAATCGAGCCCTGCCTCATTCGCGTCCCCACAAGCGGCCAGTAGCAGAGCCAATACAATACTATATTTCCGGAACATTTTTATGCTGCCTAATCTCGAAACCACCAAAAAACACGGCTTTTTTGTATCTGGTACATTTTTAATAGAATTTCTTATATTTTTTAGCTATAAGGAGAAAATTTTATATTGTCATGGGATATTTATAAATGACAGGTTTTAAAAAGTTCCTCGCCGCTGGCTTCACCCTTGCCGCCGGACTTGGCCTTAGCAACACAGCTTCTGCGGCCACGATATATGGCGAACTATTGGCTGATACCGGGGTCTATGCTCCGGTCGCACTCGGCGATACCGTTGCTCTCGACGGATGTGGTTCAGTATTTGACTTCAATCCCGCCACAGGCGTGTCAGGCCCTACTGTTTCACTGTGTAACGGCGTAACCGATTTGAGTCCGTTCGACTTCACCTGGAGTGTTTTTGACGCGGGTTTCAGCCTTCTGGGTTATCTTGAAAATGTCACCACCAATATGACAACAGGCGGTGTCGGTGATCTTATAACTTCGGCGGGAACCTACTTCCTCAGCCTGAATGTAACGCTGTCTCCTTCGTCCTCAACGTTTGCGCTGCCGGGTGGGAACACTGGTGCCTTCCAGCCGACCCCGTTCAATACGGACCCGAACGCTGATACGCATTTCTCTGGCATAGCGCTGATCGTAAACCCAGCGGCCGTGCCTGAGCCCGCTGGCGCGTTGCTACTTCTGCCTGCTGTGGTCTTTATGGCCCGGCGCCAGCGCAAATTGCGCAAAAAGGCCTTAGCAGCTTAGAAAGCAATTAAAGACCACTGAATAAAAACCCGGCCTGCGCCGGGTTTTTTTATAAGCATCCAAACCTTTCATAGGCCAGGCTGTATGGTCAGGATGCATACTCAAGCGCATGGGCCCCTTGCCGCGTCAAGACGATGCCGTTACCGCCAAATGCAGAAAGAACCTTGGCAGCAGCGCCTGGCATCATCGCTGCCACAACCGTCAGGGCATCAGCCGCCGCCGCCGTGGGAGCACGCACGATCATGCTCATCTCACCCCATTCACAGCTATCACGTACGATATGCATATTGGTGTCAAAAAAAGCGCCGCCACCAAGCGGGCCGCCGAAACCCGACAGCGCGCCACTGTTCAACATAACCGGCAAGCCCGGGCTATCCGCGCCATGATCCAGCTGAAAATGCACCCGCCATTCCTGCGCACCAAAAGCACGGATGTGTCCCCCAAGGTCAACAATGCCGCGGCGCACCCCTGCTTCCTGCAAGGCCTTTACGGCCATATCCACAGCAAAACCCATCCGGATACCACCAAGGTCCATCATTAATGGTCGACGGAGCGTCACGAAACCTGTCGTCGACAGGTCAATGTCCATCCAGTCAGCCGCGCCGCCCGTGCCTGTACTCGCGACATCGAACACACCGTCTGACCGGTATGCCACTTCCTGCGCCAAACGCAGCATGTACCACAGCGGTTTGGAAGTCGCGATGGGCGTGCCTGGTGCGCTCGCACACAAGCGCATCAGCTCACTTTCTGCATATCCGGTATCAATGCTCGCAGCCAACCGCTCCACTTGCATAAACGCTATTCTCATCGCGCGCATAGCGCAGACTCCGTGCAAACCGAGGGTAGTGAGAGACAAAACGTCTCCCATGATCGGCTTCGACCGGGTGACTTTATGACAGCAGGACATGCGGTTCCCCTCCGTAGGCCTGAGCGCGAATGCATCGAACAGGCAGGTTTTTGCTCTATTATTCTTTTATTAATAATCATTCTTAATTGCAATAAAGAATGCCACTTTAATGAAAATTTGGCGTCCGAGTTAGAATCATTCGGTCGTGTGCCACCCACTCGCATGATAAATACGATGAGACTATCCAGCCAATATCAACAAGGATCGTCACACCATGCCTGCACTTAAAATTATTATTGGCAACAAAACCTATTCAAGCTGGTCCCTGCGGGGCTGGCTCGCCGTTGCGCATACCGGCCTTGTGTTCGAAGAAGTATTACTTCCCCTCGACACCCCCGAGTTTCAGAAGCGAATCGGCGGACTGTCACCCAGCCGCACCGTGCCCGCGCTGCACCACGGTGATGCGGTAATTTGGGATTCGCTGGCGATTATCGACTATTGCGCACGCCTCACGCCCGAGCATTTCTGGTGGCCCAAAGACCTGACGGCATACGGTTTCGCCCGCAGCATCACAGCGGAAATGCATTCAGGCTATATGGGACTGAGAGCTCACGCCCCCATGAACCTGCGCGGCGCGTGGTCAGGGCTTGAACTGAGCGATGCCGTGAAAGCCGATGTGGAGAAGGTACAACAGCGCTGGACGGCGGCGCGCGAAAAGTTTGGCTCAGGCGGCGCGTTCCTCTTTGGTGACTTCGGTGCAGCCGATATGATGTTCGCACCTGTTGCTGCGCGGCTTTTAACGTATGATATTGAAGTAAACACAGCTTGCCGCGCTTATATGGATGCCGTTCGAAACCACCCGCTGGTTGATGCTTGGTACAAGGACGCAGCGACAGAGACGGCTGCCGTCCCGATGGACGAAATCCCGGCAGACGCCACCCGGCTGGGCTAACCCGTGCCCTGAGGGTTAAAACTCGCCTTTCGTCAACGCCTTGAAAAAGGCTAGCGTTTCCGGCGCCTGCCATTCGCGCAGGCGGTAGCTTGTGGCGCGCACAAGCCCGTCGGGGCCGACAATCACGGTCATGGGGCCAGTGCCATCACGCTGGAAATCGGGGTCCATGCCCAGATCACGGATAATGCTTTGCTGGTGCGGCGCATAGGCTGTGATGTCCTTAAGGCCCCACCTCTCAAGCGTGCGTTCGGCTTCGCGAATGCCCCCGGCGCCAACATGCAGGGCGATTACCTCCACGGTGTTTTCGCCAAGGGTGCGCTGCATGGCTTCAAGGCTACGCATATGACCACGGCACGCGAGGCAGTTACGATTATAGAAGGTGACGACCAAAGCCTTGCCCGCTTTGCCGCCAAGGCGCAGGATATTCTTTCGTGTGCCGGTATAGGCCGCTTCCACCTTCATGTCCGCCACCTGCACAGGCTCGGATTTAACAGTCAAGCTTTCAAGATCGCCAACAAGATAGGACCGAATGTCACCCGCCTGCACGGCAAGCGAGGTAAGCAACACGCTGATAAGGGCCACTGTGATACGCTGCATGATCTATCCTCAATTCGTTTATTGTTGCCGAAGCATACCACGAACCGGCGCAGCAATTATGTCAGCAGAATCGAATCTGCTGGCGGCAGGCTTTAAATCTTGCCTTGTTTGAGCGCGGTGAAAAACGCGATGGCTTCCGGCTCATCCCACTTGAGCGGGCCGAGGAACAGCGCCTTCACCATACCGTCACGGCCAATGATATAGCTTGTTGGCAATTTTCCGTCCGCCAGGTCAAAGGCGATTTTCATGGTAGGCTCAGCATAAAGCGCGAGACCTTCAACGTCCCACTCCTCAAGCGTATCCCGCGCCTGCGGAATACCGCCGCGGTCCACGGTGATCGCGACCACTTCAAAGTCTTCGTCTCCCAGCTCTTTTTGCAGGTTCGCCAGTTCTTTCATCTCGGCCCGGCAGGGCGCGCACCAGCTTGCCCAAACGTTAACCAGCATAGCCTTGCCCTTGAGACTGGAAAGCGGCGCCTTGCTACCGTCTTCAAAGGTAATCTCATGATCCGGCAGATCCATCGGCGCTTCAGGCAAGGTCAACTTTGCCATTTCACCTTTCAGATAAGAATTTATCGGTGCATCTGGCGTTGTGACCGGTATAAACACCCGATAAGCTGCAACGCCTAGTAGGGCGACGGTCACGAGGGCAATGAGAAGAACCTTCTTTGGCATCCTGATACTCCGGTATCGTTGGGGATCGTTGATTGGTTGCGGCGGCAAGCATAGTGGTGTTGGTACGAAAGGCAATACAGGCATGGATCACAAAAACGACAAGCACAACACCCATGGGGCGGACGGCAAGGGCCAATCCATGTGGGGCGGCCGCTTCGGTGGTGGGCCATCGGCCATCATGCAGGAAATCAACGCCTCCATCGGTTTTGACAAGCGCCTTTACAGTGAAGACATTGCGGGTTCCAAGGCACACGCTGCCATGCTGGGCGCACAGGGTATTATCTCCGCCGAAGATGTGAAAGCGATCCACGAAGGGCTTGATCAGGTCAAGGCCGAGATCGAGGCTGGCGAGATGGTGTTTGACCCCGCACTGGAAGATATCCACATGCATGTGGAAAGCCGCTTGCGCGAACTGGTTGGTGACGCCGGCGCACGCCTGCACACTGGCCGCTCACGCAATGATCAAGTTGCTACCGACTTCCGCCTTTGGGTGCGCGCGCAGTGTGACGCGCTTGATGAGGGCATGGCGAACCTGCTGTCGGCTCTGCTGGACCAGGCCAACAAACACGCCGCGTCGGTGATGCCCGGGTTCACGCATTTGCAGACCGCGCAGCCTGTCACCCTTGGCCATCACCTGATGGCATACCATGAAATGTTTGCGCGCGACCGCTCACGCCTGGCTGACTGCCGCACACGGGTGAACGAAAGCCCGCTTGGTGCTGCTGCGCTGGCGGGAACCAGTTTCCCAATCGACCGGCACATGACAGCCAAGGCCCTTGGTTTTGACCGGCCAATGGCCAATTCACTTGATGCTGTGTCCGCGCGGGACTTTGCGCTTGAGTTCCTCTCGGTACTATCGATCGCATCCATACACCTGTCGCGCCTCGCGGATGAGATTGTGCTTTGGGCCACTTCGGCGTTCAAGTTCCTTGAACTGTCTGACGGGTTTTCAACCGGTTCGTCGATCATGCCGCAAAAGCGCAACCCTGACGCGGCCGAGCTTGTCCGCGCCAAGGTTGGCCGCATCACCGGCTCGCTCAATGGCCTGATGATGGTGATGAAGGGCCTGCCGCTGGCCTACTCGAAGGACATGCAGGAAGACAAGGAACCGGTGTTTCAGGCCGTGGATGACTTTGTGCTGTGTATCGCCGCCATGACCGGCATGATCGAAGACCTTAAACCCCGCACCGACGAGATGGCCAAGGCCGCCGGGCTGGGCTTCTCCACCGCGACGGACCTGGCTGACTGGCTCGTGCGGGTGCTCGGCCTGCCTTTCCGGGATGCCCACCATGTCACCGGCTCAGTGGTCAAGGAAGCCGAAACACGCGGCGTGGACCTTAAAGACCTGCCGCTTGATGCCATGCAGGCCATTGAACCGCGCATCACCGAAGATATTTATTCTGTGCTCAGCGTGGACGCCTCAGTCAACAGCCGCACCTCTTTTGGTGGCACCGCGCCCGAGAATGTAAAAGCCGCAGTCAAAGCCGCACGGGAGACGTTAAAATGAGCAAGCTCTTGAAATCCACTCTGCTTTTCGGCCTCATCGCAACAACCGCGCTAACCGTTTCAGCGTGCGGAAAAAAAGGCGATGTAAAGCCTCCGCCAAGCTACAACAACAGCAACAACTAGGCAGCCGCGTCATGGATCATTTCCTGTATAGAGACGGTCAGCTTATGGCCGAAGATGTTGCTCTCACAGATATTGCGGCGCAGGTGGGTACGCCTGTATACGTGTATTCCACCGCCACGCTACAGCGTCACTTCCGCGTATTCCGCGAAGCGTTTGCCACCGTAAACCCGCTGATATGTTTTGCCGTCAAGGCCAACAGTAATCAGGCGGTATTGACCACACTTGCGCGCGAAGGTGCCGGCGCCGATGTTGTCAGCCTTGGGGAGCTTATGCGCGCTACGCGAGCGGGCATCCCGGGTGAGCGGATCGTTTTCTCCGGTGTCGGCAAAACCGAAGAAGAAATGGAAGCTGCGCTTGAGGTTGGCATCAAACAGTTCAGCGTCGAAAGCGAAGCCGAGCTTGAAACACTCAACATTGTGGCCGGTCGCATGGGTAAAGTCGCGCCAGTGTCCATTCGGGTCAACCCGGATGTCGATGCGATGACCCATGCCAAAATCTCCACCGGTAAATCGGAAAACAAGTTCGGCATCGCCTGGCAGAAAGCCGATGCGGTTTACGCCCGGATAAAAGAACTACCCTATGTTAAGGCCGTTGCAGTGAACCTGCATATCGGCTCGCAACTCACAAAACTTGAACCCTTCCGCGAAGCATTCGAACGCGTACTGGGCCTTGTACGCGATCTGCGCGAACGCGGCCACGACATCAAACATGTCGATCTTGGCGGCGGCCTTGGCATCCCGTATGACCCGGACGCCGAAACGCCGCCTGCTCCCAGTGCCTATGGCCAGATGATCCTCGACGTCATGGGCGATATGGACTGTGACATCATCCTTGAACCCGGCCGGTTGATTGCGGGTAACGCGGGCCTGTTGCTCACACGCACGCTGTATGAAAAACAGGGCAAGAACCGCACCTTCTACATAATTGACGCAGCCATGAACGACCTTGCCCGCCCGGCAATGTATGATGCCTATCACGGGATTGTGCCAGTCATCGAACCAGCAGGCGCAGAAACCGTCACCGCTGATTTTGTCGGCCCGGTTTGTGAAAGCAGCGATGTTTTTGCCAAGGCCCGTAAAACACCTCCCCTTAAAAGTGGTGATCTTGTCGCAATCAAGTCAGCGGGCGCATACGGCGCCGTGATGGCGTCGACCTATAACTCGCGGCCGCTGGTGCCGGAAGTGCTGGTGAACCGGGACAGATTTGAGGTGATCCGCAAGCGGCAAACGCTTCAGGATTTGCTCTCGCTCGACAGCGTGCCGTCCTGGCTGGAAGAGGACTGAACAGTTGTGTCACTGGCACTCTCTTCCTCCTCCATGGCACGATGGCGGGCCCCTGCAAGGGCCTTGTTCACAACAGCCAGCAGTTGGTCCATCGTAAAAGGTTTCGAGAGAAGGCCTTCGATCAGCAACGATAGGTTATGGGCACGCTGTTGCTCATTGGCATAACCGGTCATGAGAACGATGGGAACATGAGGCCGAGTAGCCCGCACTTTAAGAGCAAGCGAGATACCGTCCATCATCGGCATTACAATATCGCTGACAAGAAGGTCGAAATGATGTTCGTTCATCTGCTCAACGGCATGAGCTCCATCATGCGCGACAAGAACCGTGTGGCCATGAAGAGTTAATACCCGACAAACATAATCGCGTACTGCTTCCTCATCCTCTACCACCAGCACCCGTGCCACAGGGCGGTACTCCCGCATGTTGAGACCTGCGCATCATGCGCGGCCCATTTTGCCGATAAACGGCAACTCCCTGTATCGGTAAGCAACATCCATGCCATAGCCGATAACAAATATATCCGGGCACTCAAAACCCACGAAATCAGGGTTAATATTAGTTAACTGTCGCTGGCTTTTGTCAAGCAATACGACACTTGTTACACTATCTGCCCCCTGATCGAGAAAATATTTCCGGGCAAAGTTGAGTGTTTTGCCGTGTTCAAAGATATCATCGATCACCAAAACATCACGACCCTCAACCGGCAGATCTGACGCCGAACGCAAATTAACTGAGCCGGACTTCCTGTCTTTTTTAAGGCGAATGAAGTCCATTTCCATCACGCAACCGCGCGCGGACATGGCCCGACTAAGGTCGGCGGCGAACATCATTGCACCATTCATCACCACCTGGGCTACCGGTTCGGTATCAAACCAGCGTGTCAGGCGTACAGCGAGATCATCAACTTTGGCGACAATTTCTTCGGCCGTAAACACGGGCTCAATGCCGTGATGCGCATCGCCCGCCTTGTTCCAGTCGAAAAACCGCTCCATTATTCGATGGTCCGCGCTTCAGCGTCGGAACGGCTACCTTCGATAACCTTGACGGCAACATTACTCGCGCCACTAGGGATGGGATATAGACTGGTCTCAAAATTGAGCATTCCTTGTCGACGTAATATACGCCCGGGAGGGTCAGCAACCCAGCTCTGGAGAATACGGCCGTCCTTGTCCAGCACATCGACCTTGACCTTCGGCACCGTCGCCGAGCTCTGCATGCTCATATTCTGCACAAAACCACGAACCATCAGTGTATTGCGACCGTCCACATCCTCGACCCGCGTACGGTCATTATGTAACTTGGCGGTGACATACACCTCAACCTCGCCAAGCGGCTGTGAAAGCGGCTCCCCTTCCTCGGGCTGGAAACGCTCAATATCTTCCACACCGTCAAAAAGCTCATAAAACCCGGACATGCCGGGCATGTTGTGCACAACTTCCTCTTTCTTGAACACGAGCAGGTACAGCACACAAAGCCAGAAGATGACCAATAGTGCCCAACCGAAAGTTATGAACTTCCGTTTGCGCGCAGAAGCTTCACGTTGTGCCTGTCGGCGTTGTTCCGACCGGCGGCGGGCCAGAAAGTCATCGTCATCGTACTCGTCATCAACAGCATCAGAACTCAGCCCATCACCAGATCGGGGCTCATTCTCATCATCATCATCGTCGATATCGAAATCGTTACCGAAAGACTTGCCTAGCGCTTTCGCGATACCAAAATCATCACTTGCGCCTTCAGGCTCCCGGGTAGAGGATATATCTGACCGCATATCACCGTCATCGTCATATATATCTTCGTCCATTGGTGCCGGCGCAGGCACGTCGCCCTCAACCTCACCCCGGACGGAGCGGCGAACCGCAGCTGCTCTCGCGGCAAGTCCCGCGTCCATGTCTGCGTCCGGCGCACCAGCAAGCCCAGGTGAGATCGGTGCTGCCCGGGGGGGTGTCACTGCCGGGGCCTTACTCAGG